>NZ_JADYWX010000002.1:0-670209 GCF_015864565.1 Psychrobacter sp. SWN149 | reverse complement strand
TGACTTCAAGACCTGTGTCTGGGTTGATGAGTTTCACGGTGGTCGGATCGATGTCGCCTTCAAGGTCGGTGTCATTGCTGAGCACGTCGATGACCACTGGTTGACCGAGCGTGCCGGTTTGACGATCATCTGTTACGAGTGGCGCAGTACCCTCTTCCGTATTGCTATCATCGTCTCTGCTGTTACTACTTCTACTAGCCAGTAATCCGACCAGTCCAATCCCAGCTGCAGCAGGTATCCACCAGGGTATCGCAGCGGCTACATATTCTTCACCACCCAAAGCTTGTCCTTCTACATCACCTGCTTCTAACTGCGTGACATAATCATAAGTTTCGCCAGTATCTGGAATATAATAATAATACTCACCATCTTCAGCAATACCAATCAGAGCACTATCTGCATGATCATAGAACCCTTCAATGATAAGGTCACTATTCTCACCTTCCTCTTCAAATGACACATGGAGGTCGTTCTTGATGCGTTTGGTAATGATATGATTGGGCGCACGGTTTATCGCATTGTCATGAAATTCGTAATTTACTTTTTCTGTAGATTTAATAACGGTAGGTATACCATCTTTGGTAACGACTTCCGTCTCTTTTATAGTCTGAGTAGCATTGTTTGTCTTTATAATAATAGTATTCATGTGTTTATCCTACATTCTCTAATAATGGCAGTATCAATTTTGATGGTTTATGACACGATTATGGTGATAGCATCATCTAATAGATATCAGTTATTTGGACGCTCTTCGACAACAGCGATTACGCGGCGATTAAGCTGACGGCCTGCTGCCGTATCATTGGTTGCTCTTGGCTGCGCTTCACCATAACCAATCGCACTCAGACGCTCAGGAGCGACATCAAATTGAGTAATCAACACCTCTTTTACGGCGTCCACTCTTCGCTGTGATAAAGCTTGGTTATAGCTATCACTGGCGCGGCTATCAGTATGCCCTTCAATAGTCACTAGGGTATTCGGATATTGCGTCATAAACTCTGCCACTTCAGAAATTTTAGGGTAGTACTCAGGCTTCACAATAGATTTGTCTGTGTCAAATAGCACTTCAAGTTCGATAGTCACTTTTTCAGCCAATACAGGTATGACTGGTGCCACAACTGGAGGTGTTGTTACAACAGGTACTGAGCAATTGGGCACGACTCGACTGATTTGATGAGACTGGTAGCGTTTCGTATCTAGTAGTGGCAAAGCACTTTCAGGGGTTATTTGCTCGAGTGTACTTTTACCTGTATCGTCCATGTCCACATAGAAGAAGTAGGTTTGACCACCTACCAATTGGAAGTCTTTCTTGTCTGCTAATAAGTTGTTGTCTTTAAAGCCAGTCGCATGCGCACTTAACTGGTTATTGCCAACACACGAGTTAACAGCCGTATAATTCCCAGGATGCAGACTCACTTGATATCTATTATTAACAGAGATGTTGGCACTGGTTTGTTCTAAGTCGTCATCGTTTTTACGTATAAATATCAATCGTGTTTCGTCATCACTGACTTCTGCTGAGAGTAATTTTCGGAAATCCGTATCGACTTGGTTATTCCATACCACATTGCTCACACGGCGGCTGTCACCTTCATTATCGATACTACTGTTACCTGTCATACTACAGCCTGCTATACCAAAAAACATGGTAGGTAGGACAAGCGTAGCGATAGCAGTTTTCAATATCTTTTCCATGATAATTCCCTGAATAATAGTTTTTTTCGACATAATGTTTATACGTAATTTAAAATAATGCTTAAGTTACTTCATTAAAAGCTGACCCATATTCGTATATAGAGCAGGCTATATGTGCTTAGGCTAATAAAAAGTAGACAAATAATAAGAAATTTTTTTATTACTTCAATAGTAATTGTTTTGTTGCTCAAAACCAACCAATTTTACATAAAAATAAATGTACTGGGCGTTAATTTGATAGGTATCACCAAGCCCTTTTAAAAACATTACAACTTAAATCAACCGACTTATTATTGTCATAGATACCCATAACTCCCTAGGGCGTGTCCTCATTTTGAAAATGGTAATAAAAATGAGATAAGTCGCAGCCAAGCAAGGAAAATAGCGCAGATAATATCGAGATATTGACCAACTATTTGATTACGTTTGACAAGATTTAGGCATTGTTAACCCAGTCAGATGGTTGTCATTTGAATTGAGCACATGCCCTAATAGCGATATATTATACAACTAGTGCAAAAGCACTTTACTTCCTAGTCTTAAAACTAAATGCTAGATGGTTACCACCTTCTATTCTTACCACCCTATAGCTCTTGCAAAAATAAATATCAAAAAAATGGGCGACCTCTTACGAGACGCCCATTTCTAATATACGATATAGCAAGTTATCCTTGTCTGAATGACTTGCCTACTTTAGTAGCTTCTGTAAAAATCCAACTCGAGAAATAACCAAAAAGTCCAACAATGCAATAGCGATAATCGCAATGATAGCAGTTGGGAATATGATAGCCACAATTAACAAAGGAATGGCAAGCGGCCACCAAACCGAAAAGCTCCGACCACGGGCTGGTGGATTTAAGCCACTGCTTTGATCCGCCTGATGCGGACGACGCTGCCACCACAGGATGTAACCGCTGACACAGATCAGGATAACAGACAGACAAAACAGCACATTGGCCAGTACGCTCCACCACCCAAGCGTACCCATGTGTAGCGCAAGACCTGCCGCCATAAATTTGCCAAACGCATTATAATCATCGAAATGAATATCAGCCAATACATTGCCTGAATAGCGGTCGATATGCACGGTGCGATCTGCCGTTGGACTTTTCATATCGTAGCTCATCGAGTCTTGGCTAAGGGTCCAGACGCCTGTGCTTCCTTGCGGCAAATTCAATTGATAACGCCCCACAAAACCGATTTCACGAGCGAACCGATCTACCGTATCAATCATGATCGGTATATTGGGTGCGATGCCCTCTTTGCCAGCCACAGTACCTGAGATCGGCATTGGCGTCAGCTCTAACACCCAGGGAACCTCTTTAGCACTGCCTGAATTAAGGACACTGCCATGCGTAGGCGCAGTAGTGGGCGTCGAGCCATGAACATGAGGGGCTGGTGCAGCCTCACTCATGCCAGCATGTTGGCTATGGTCAGTCGATACCGGCACGGGTGCCACGCCCCATTTACCAGCAGGAAACTGGCTCCATGCCTGTACCATGCGCTCACCCCAGACGCCCGCCCACGCCATTCCTGAAATACAAAAGAACAGCAGTAAAATAGAGATCCAACTGCCCAATGTCGCATGAATCGTACGAAACAACGAGCGTTTTTGCATGGTCTGTATACCCTGATCTGGTACTAGCATCGACTTGATAGATCTGCGTTTTTGCCACCACAAATACCAACCCGTCAATATCATCAAAATCGTCAATGAGGCGGCGGTTTCAAGCAGATAGTCTCCTACCTTACCCAGCAGCAGATCACTGTGAATATCATTGAACGTATAGTACAAACCACTGTTGCTAGGCGTGCTATCGACCACTCTTGCAGTATAAGGATCAACGGCGACCATATTGTCAGCCGTATCGGAGGTCACTCGAAACAGTGCCACCGTCTCATCACTGCGCGGAGCAATATATTTGATCAAGCTGCTATCAGGCATACTATCGACGGCGCTTTGAGCTTGCGCAGACAGGGGTGCCTGCATACTTGATTGCGCTACCGTCATACGCTCAGCATCGCGACCTACCGTATTAGACATAAACAGCATACCGAGCGCGGTAACTGCTAAAGCAATTAGCAAAGGTGCAATGATAATGCCAGAGTAAAAATGCCACCGCCAAACCGTAAAATAGCGTTGATTGGCGATAGGTTGGCGTGTGTCTTTATGCATAGATATGACCTTTAACGATCTGTGGTGATTCAGCGAACCACCGAAATCTGTCAATAACGATAAACAATATGAGGCTTTGGCGGAATTTTAAAGTTACTTTAGATGAGTTTTTGCTACTCAAGAAACTTTACGCTAAACAACGACTTTAATGTCACGGCTGCATAATACGAGAAACCCCAATAAAAAACCATAAACTGTGGCAATCAATTTGCCTTATACCTCTTACATTTCTCATCACAAGCACATTTGTTTATCAAGTGCCCCATGTGAACTAAAGCAAGGAAAACAGCTTGAACGGAAGATCACTAATTACGTATTTTTAAATAAAAAAAGGTGGGGCTAATATTAGCCCCACCTTTTTTTATCAATCATTACCTATCATGCCTCGACCACTTTTCCCTCTTTTACTCTACTAATCGTCAGCCCCGTAAATCCGAATAACAGCGTCAACAGCAGTGACAAATAACAGAAGAACGCATAAGGCAGATAATCCAGTACGGGTACGCCCAATGCTTGACTGATAAATACTCCGCACACACTCCAAGGCACTAATGGATTAATCACCGTTCCCGCATCCTCAATCGTGCGAGACAGATTTTTAGGATGCAGATGTAAGCGCTCAAACGTTGAACGAAACGCAGTACCGGACAATAAAATACTCAGATACTGCTCACCAATCAGTACGTTAATGCTTAGCGCAGCCATCGCTGCCGCAAAGATTGCGCGTCCTGAGCTCGTTAGTGTGTCTTTAATACCAGATAGCAATGCCGGCAAAATACCCAGTGCGGTCAACAGTCCACCGAGGCTGAGTGCCAGTATCACAATCGCCTGTGTAAAGAGCATACTCTGTACACCGCCACGCGACAGCATACCGCCTACCTCACCCAGCTCTAACGACTCAGCAGGTGCATAGCCTGCAAACAGATAACCACCCAGCTGACCAACGCTCGGTGAACTGTGTACATAAGTAATGATTAATGCCGCAGCAATAGTACAGATAATCGTATAGATCGCATTGACCCGAAACAGTGCCAATCCAACCAGTATCACAAATGGCAGTACTGAATATCCATGTACCAGACCGCTGTCTATCAGCTGTCCTTGTAATATAGTCACTTGACTGAGATCAGCGCTGGTCGTCTGTCCTGAAAACATCCAGAATAATATAACGGTCAGTACCCACGCAGGCACTGTCGTATACATCATATTGCGAATGTGCTCAAACAGATCGATACCAACGACAGACGAGGCAATAGTACAAGTATCAGACAGAGGAGACATCTTATCACCAAAGAACGCGCCTGATACCACCGCACCAGCAGCTATCGCCACATTAGCATCAAAGGCATTACTCATTCCAATAAACGCCACGCCCAAGGTCGCAGCAGTCGTCAAACTACTGCCCAAAGCAATACCGATAATAGAAGTCAGCACAAAGGCGGAGATGTAATAATACTCAGGTGATATCAGCTGAAAGCCAAAATACATGAGAGTAGGGATCGCCCCTGACATCATCAAAGCCGCAACCATCAGTCCGATAAAGAAGAACAGATAGATGGCACCAATACCGCGCATGACACCTGAGGCCATTTGTGCTTGCATGTCATCAAAGCTGAGACCTTTAGATATACCAATAGCGAGTAAGACACAGATGGCGAGTATCAACGACAGATGAGGCACCCAGCCAAAGCCAATCATGGTAATGCCCATGATAGCGATGACAATGCCTGATATGACAAATGCCAGTTTTGCACTGATTTGGGTGAGGGGTTTTGGGGGCATTAGTCGTCCTTAGATGACCAGTGGATGCTGGCATCAGATTGGGTTTGAATTTGGAAGTATGAGTAAGCGGGTTTGGCAATATGGTCAGTTCAAGACAAACCGGATAAGCAAAAAGCCTGCCATGATACTACAGATGGCAGTCTGAGCAAGCGTGATACCCTATCCAATTTATCTAGACCTTATAATAACCAGCCAAATCAAGTATCAAGCAAGTTATCGGTCTTGGCTGCCATGACAAAATCATTGCGATGCAACCCTTTGATACTATGCGACCACCACGTGACGGTGGCCTTGCCCCACTCTACCAAGATACCCGGATGATGCCCTTCTGCTTCAGCGATGTCTGCCAGTTGATTGGCAAATGCCATGGCTTTAACGAAGTTTTTGAACTTGTACTGGCGCTGTAATTGCTCAATGCCGTCCACCTCGATCAACGACCAATCGGGAATTTGCTGTAGCAACTCGCGTGCCTCAGACTCATCGACCTTTGGTGCGCCAATACGGCAGGCTTCGCAGCTAGATTGTGATAATGTTGTCATAATAAAATCCTTTTATAGTGGCTGTTTTGATGTCTGTTCTGATAGCTATTTTCTAATATTCGTACGTCCATGTTGATATAGCTTTGCTGCTATCTCAATACTCCGTACTGAAGTGACTGTATTCACATTTACTTTTGAGTTGACGTTTTTAACGAGTTTTCTCTGAATAAGTCGGCTTAAATAATCCAAGTGATATTGCCTGCTTGACCGTACCCATGATGTCACTATTGACGATATCAAATAAGGTATCTAATTCATCAATGACATAGTAAATCGGCTGTATCTGATCGATACGATAAGGCGTACGCAATACATCGAGCAAATCAAATGATCGGTGTTCAGGCTGTGGTTTAGCTGAATGCTGTTTAGGTTGATATTGTGTTGTATTTTGAGTTTCTGGTTGGTCGTACGATGTATGATCGAGTGCGTAGACCGTTTCAGAAGGCGAGCTTAATATTCCACCGCCATAGATTCTACGATTTTCTATGCGATTGCCGACCAATCCAAACTCAATGGTAAACCAATAAAGCCTTGCCAAAAACCATCTTTCTTCTTTGGTCGCACTCAAACCAAGCTTGCCATAGGTCTCATTAAAAGCCGCAAATGCTGGATGAGTCAATAATGGACAATGCCCAACGATTTCATGGAAGATGTCAGGCTCTTCAATATATTCCATATCATCGAATCGGCGGATAAACGTCGCAACTGGAAAAGATTTATTGGCCAGTAGCTTAAAGAATTTACCAAAGCTGATTAATGCAGGCACAGCGGCAGTTTGCCAACCTGTGGTCGCTTGCAATACCTCATCGATATCGTGCAGCTGCGGGATATGCGTCGTCGGTAAATTTAACTTAGTCAAACCTTCTAGATATGCAGTACACGCACGATTGGGCGTTTGCTCTGCTTGACGCGCCAATAATGCTTGCCACATTGCGTTTTCATCATCAGTATAATGAATATGACCGTTTGCATCAGGTTGATGGGAGATGTAAGGCTGTTTTTTATCGGTCGCATTGTGATGAGTAGATTCATCGTTGCCCTGCTGATTGGCTACAGAGCTATTGGCACCGATGGTTATATTAGGAGAATCTATCTGTGAGAGGCGTTCCATGCCTGTGTTCCTTTTATCGCAATGAGAGCATTATCTTTGCATGCGTGCTGTTAGGTAATGCACTTATTAAGGACAATACAAAGTCCTTTTGTCTTGTCCGTTTGTTAAATGTGGTCTAAGCGTTAGGTAGTTTTATAGCGTTTCAGTCTCTGGCTGACCGACCGTGCCGCGACGTACTTGGTCGCGCTCTATCGATTCAAACAATGCTTTAAAGTTGCCTTCACCAAAGCCATCTGCATAATCGCCTTTACGCTGAATAAACTCAAAGAACACTGGGCTACCCAAAATGGTTTCAGAGAAGATTTGTAGCAGCAGACGCGGTGCGCCGCCCTCTGTTGTGCCGTCTAATAAGATACCGCGCATCTGCAATTCAGCCACATTTTCACCATGGTTCGGCAAGCGCTCGCTCAGCATTTCATAATACGATTCGCTAGGTGCAGTCATCAACGGAATACCAGCTGCTTTTAGCTTATCGATACTGGCAAACAAGTTATCACTGGCTAGAGCAATATGCTGAATACCTTCACCATTAAAGTGCATTAGGTACTCTTCGATTTGACCACCGCCTTGCTTGGCTTCTTCGTTTAGTGGAATACGAATTTTGCCATCAGGTGCGGTCATGGCTTTACTGGTCAATCCTGTGTACTCACCCTTAATATCAAAGAAACGGATTTCACGGAAATTAAAGATACGCTCATAGAATTTTGCCCAGTACGCCATACGTCCACGATAAACGTTATGGGTTAAATGGTCGATAACTTTGAATCCATACCCGACAGGGCTTATATCGACATCAGCAAAAAACTCAAAGTCGACATCATAGATAGACTCGCCATCTTTATAACGGTCAATCAAATAGATTAGCGAGCCGCCGATGCCTTTGATCGCTGGCAATCTAAGCTCCATCACACCAGTTGGCACATCTACTGGCTGCGCGCCCATTTCTATAGCACGCTCATATGCTTTTTTGGCATCGTGTACACGAAAGCCCATGCTACAAGCACCAGCGCCATGCTCTTCAACAAAGTAACTGGCTGGGCTTTTTGGCTCGCGGTTTAGGATAAGGTTAATATCACCTTGGCGATATAGCGCAACGTCTTTCGAGCGATGATTGGCGACATGGGCAAAACCAAGCTGCTTAAACAATGCGTCGACTGCATCAGGCTGCGGAGAAGCGAATTCGACAAAATCAAATCCATTTAATCCCATTGGGTTGTCAAATAAATCTGCCATTGTAATTATCCTTAATTTCAATTGGTGGTAAAAAATCGGTTAGTAGTAAAAGTCCATAAAACGATTGATAATCGATCTTTATTGTTGACGTTGTATTTATATTAGATTAGCTTTATTTATAAGACTAATTGTTTTTTATGATTTATTTATCAGGTTTACTTATGAATATCAGCATTCGCCAATTGACAGCCTTTATCAAAGTCGCTGACAACGGCAGTTTTACTCGTGCCAGCGAACAGATGTATTTGACTCAATCTGCTGTCAGCGGTTTGATTAAAGAATTAGAATCTGGCCTCGGTATCGTGCTGTTTGATCGCACCACTCGTCAGTTGTCTCTATCCGCAGTCGGACGGCATCTACTACCACAAGCGCGGCGTATCTTGAATGAGATGCAGCTGTTTGAAAATGAAGCGAGTAGCTTGACCAGCTTAGCCCAAGGTCAGGTGCGCTTGGCTGTTTCTCAGTTCGCGGCGTCCTCCCTGCCTGCCGTCATCGCCCAGTTCGCCAAAAAATATCCAAATATTGGCGTCTCACTACTGGACTGCTCAGCAGAGAATTTGCTCAAGCATATTCAGGATATCGAAGTCGATTTGGGCGTTGGCACTGAGCTTGGATTTTTGGAGACAGAAGATGATATCGGTGCTGACTTGCTGTATCAGCTACCATTCTGCGTGGTCATGCCAGACAATCATATACTGGCACAAAGAGATGAAATTACTTGGCAAGATTTATTAGAGACGCCGCTGATTACCTTACAAGGCCCGTTCCTTGAGCAAGTAACCGCAGAGCTCGATGATTCTATCTCCGCTCATATCGAACAAGCCCGCTACAAGGTGAACTTTATGTCTACCGCGCTTGAGATGACGCGGCAAGGCTTTGGTATCACGCTGTGTCTACCCTACATGCCTGAGGTCATTGATTGGGTCAGTGCCAATGGTCTACTTATGCGCCCGCTCACACAACCGGTCAAAATGCGGCAGTTCTTTATCTATCAGCGAGCATCTCGCGCTTTGTCTCCGGCGACGATTGCCTTTAAACAGTTTCTGCAAACGTATTTTGCGACTCATTATAACGACCTACATCACTCTGAATCATTGTCTACTAAATGACGTATAGCATCTCAAATGTGTTTTATAGACGGATAAATAATATATTTAGCTATTTATTTTATTAATTGCCTCATATAACTCACTCTCGTGTTGAGTTCAGCTGCGATTTGCTCTATGATTTTCGGCTGCTCGATTTATATTTTTATAAGGAAATGGCATGTTTGAACGTATCGATTATTACGCTGGTGATCCAATCTTAGGTCTTATGGAAAAGTACTCAGCAGATAGCAATCCTAACAAGGTCAATTTAGGTATTGGTATTTATTATGATGAGAATGGCGTATTGCCTGTACTCGACTGTGTCAAAACAGCCGAAGAGCGTATTGCTGATCCTATCGCACCGCGTCCCTACTTACCGATGGCAGGCTTACCTGGACACCGTAAAGGCTGTCAGGAGCTACTATTTGGTAAAGACGCACAAGTATTAAAAGACGGCCTAGTCGCGACTATCGCGACCATCGGTGGGTCTGGCGCACTAAAAATCGGCGCTGAATTTATCAATGAATGGTTTCCGCACGCCAAATGCTATGTAAGTGACCCGACATGGGGCAATCACATTGCCATCTTTGAAGGCTCTGATGTCGAAGTGGGCAAATACCCGTACTACGATAAAGCCACTGGCGGCATCAAATTCGATGAGATGATTGCGTTTTTTGAGACCCTAAACAAAGATGACGTGGTTCTGTTGCACCCTTGCTGTCACAATCCAACCGGTATGGATTTGACCCAAGCCCAATGGGATACTGTGTTAAACGTCGTGCAAGCGCGTGAGCTGATTCCATTCATGGATATCGCCTATCAAGGTTTTGGCGAAGACATGGACAGCGACGCTTATGCCATTCGTAAAGCGGTTGATATGGGCTTGCCACTGTTTGTTAGTAACTCATTCTCTAAAAACTTATCGCTATATGGCGAGCGTGTCGGCGGCCTGTCTGTCGTATGCCCAACCGCAGACGAAACCGATCGTGTATTTGGTCAGCTAAATGCGGCCGTACGCCGTATCTACTCAAGCCCGCCATCACATGGTGGACGTGTGGTCGATATCGTCATGAACGATGAAGCACTACATAAGCAATGGGTTGGCGAAGTTTATGCCATGCGCGATCGTATTAAAGCGATGCGTCTAAAGCTAAAGTCTGTGTTAGAGGCCAAAATCCCTAATCGTAACTTTGACTACATTACTCGTCAAAACGGTATGTTTAGCTTCACTGGTCTCACACCTGAGCAAGTTGAGCGCTTACAAAGCGAGTTTGGTGTTTATATGGTCTCTAACTCACGTATGTGTGTGGCTGGCCTAAATACTAGCAACATCGACTATGTGGCCAATGCCATGGCAGATGTCCTAAAAGACTGATTGAGCCAGCTTACTTAGTAGGTTACTTGATATGTAACTTGATAAGAGATAAACGTGAATGAAAAAGGTTGAGCGATTGCTCGGCCTTTTTTTGTGCATGGCATTTAATCAAAAAAACGTCAATAAATTTTCAACATAGCCTTTTCACACAAGACATTGCACAAAAAACTTGCAATCGATATATCAATAAATTACATTATACGTAAGTAGTTAATTATAACGTAATTCACAATTTATATTAGCAAGGAGCAAATCATGTCAACGATTGACAGTACCCTCACCTCTTTTATCGATATCGCCACGGACTCTGACTTTTCAATCCACAATCTCCCTTACGGTATTTTTAGCGAAAGCAAAGACGCTGCTACTAATAACAAGCGCCGTGCAGGCATTGCTATCGGTGAGCACGTGCTTGATTTGTCTGTACTAGAGACTGAAGGCTTATTAAGTTTGGAAGGTGGCCCTTATTTTGACCAATCTACTCTGAATGCTTTTATTGATTCCGGTCGAGATAATTGGACGCAGGCACGCACAACCATTCAAACGCTGCTGTCTAGCGACAATGCTACCTTACGTGACAATGTAGACTTGCAAAAAAAGGCGCTATTTAAGCAAGCAGACGTCACCATGCATTTGCCAGTGCAAGTCCCAGGCTTTACCGATTTTTACTCTTCTAAAGAGCATGCCACCAACGTTGGTACCATGTTCCGTGACCCAAACAACGCCCTACTGCCTAACTGGACCGAAATGCCAGTTGGTTACAACGGACGCGCCAGCACGGTTATCGTCAGCGGTACCGATGTAATACGCCCATCCGGTCAGCTAAAGCCTAGCCCTGATGAGCGTCCTATCTTCTCAGCCTGTAAGCGTTTAGATTTTGAGCTAGAGACTGCATTTGTCGTGGGTAAAGGTAATCATATTGGTCAACCAATCGCCGTAGATGATGCCTCTGATCATATCTTTGGCATGGTGTTACTCAATGACTGGTCAGCACGAGATATCCAAAAGTGGGAATACGTACCTTTAGGTCCATTCAATGCCAAGACTTTTGCCTCTGAGGTTTCCCCTTGGATTGTCACGATGGATGCATTGGCACCGTTTAAAACAGCTTGTCCAGCACAAGAACCCAAGCCCCTTGCTTATTTAAATGAAAAATCGAGCGACAACAGCTTTGATATCAATCTGTCAGTTGAGCTACTACCTAAAGATGCAGAAACAGCGACAGTCATTTGTGACACCAATTTTAAATACATGTACTGGTCAATGGCACAGCAGCTTACTCACCACACCATTACTGGCTGTAAGGTAGAAGTCGGTGACATGATGGGCTCAGGTACGATTTCAGGCCCAACGCCAGAGTCGTATGGCTCGATGCTAGAGATTGCTTGGAATGCTACCAAACCTGTCACGCTTGAAAGTGGTGAGACGCGTAGCTTTATCGAAGATGGTGACACGGTCATTATGAAAGGCTATAGCGAAAAAGATGGTATACGTGTTGGCTTTGGTGAAGTACGCGGCAAAGTATTACCAGCGCTTAGCTTTGATTTTGACAAGTAGCATTTGGAAAATAGTGACTAATAAATAGTATTTAAAAATAACATAAATAGAGAAATAGCAAAATAGGCGTGAAAATTCTCATGCAGGCTGATAGAAAGACAAGCGCATTCACCTACTCATCGTTATGTGAATACAGCCAAATGAGTGACACGCCTTATCAAAAGGACATTGATATGAGCTTTCAAATTGAGAAAATCCATCATGTGGCTTATCGCTGCAAAGATGCCAAAGAAACCGTCGAATGGTACAAAAAACACCTGAACATGGATTTTATCTTGGCATTCGCAGAAGACCATGTGCCCTCGACCAAAGCCTTCGACCCTTATATGCATGTCTTCTTAAACGCTGGCAGTGGCAATGTTTTGGCTTTCTTTGAAGTACCCAACCAACCTGAAATGGGCTTTGATCCAAACACCCCAAGCTGGGTGCAGCATTTAGCACTAAAGGTCAAAGACCGCGATGAGTTAATCGTTGCCAAAGAACATTTGGAAAAAGGCGGCATCGATGTCATTGGCGTGACCAATCATGGCATCTTTCACTCGATTTACTTCTTTGATCCCAATGGTCATCGTTTAGAGCTGACCTATGATGACCCGACCTCAGAAGATAAAGTCTCGATGATTACAGACGCCATCAAGCAAGATATGCTAGATGAGTGGTCTCGTACCAAACGCGCCCCAGCACATACGCAGTTTTTGCATAGTGATGAGTTGGCTGAAGCAAGGGAAATCGCGCCTGTCGGCGAGTAATTTCCCTATCTTTCTGTTTGCTACCTTTTCTCCCTGCGGTCAATAAATCATCACTTTTAAGCCTAAATGACCTAGGGCGTGTCTTCATTGAAGACACGCCCTAGGTCACAAAAGATAGCAAATAATACCCAACCATCATGAAAGGACTCTATGATGAAAATAAAAACCCCTCTAGGAATACTTCTAGCTGCCACGATGGCAGTGACTGGCTGCTCCAATAACGACCAAGCAGCTGGCGCGTCTACAGATGCAGGTAAAGTGACGACATTGCGGTTCTCGCATTTCATGACTGCTACTGACAATATAAACACCGAAGCATTGGAGCCATGGGCAAAGAAAATTGAAGCAGATTCAAAAGGTCGCTTAAAGGTTGAGATCTACCCTTCTGCGACGCTCAGCAAACCAGGTGCTACCTATGACGCTACGGCTAAAGGTAGTGTGGATATTGGTATGCAAGCACAAGGATATACAGCAGGACGTTTTCCTTTGACTCAAATTGTAGAGTTGCCAGGCATCACCAATACCGCACAGCAGCAGAGCTGTATACTTCATAAGCTATATGATGACGGTGTCATTAAAGATGAATACGAAGACACTCATTTGCTAGCTTTGATAGGGACTGGACAAGGTGCGCTTCATACCGTTGATAAACCGATTCGCACGCCAGCCGATATGAAAGGCCTACGTATTCGTCAACCTTCTGCCGTTGCTAGCCACATTATTGAGGCGACGGGCGCTGCACCTGTCGGCATGCCTGCCAGTGATACCTATACCTCTCTGCAGCGCGGTGTCATTGATGGGCTTAGTTTTACTTGGCAACCTATTCAAGCGTTTCGCCTTGATGAGTTAATCAACACGCACACCAACATTCCTTTTTATAACTCTACTTTCGTGATCAGTATGAATAAAGAGAAATATAACAGTTTGCCTGACGACCTCAAAAAAGTGATTGATGATAATTCTGGCGCAGCGCTGGCAGCACATATATCGGAGGTGTTTGATGTGAGTAATGCCAAAGCGATGGCCGCCGCCAAAGCAAAAGGCGATATCATGATCGATATCCCTGATCCACTTAATGACCCAGATTGGAGAGGTCCATTAATGGAAGGCTCTCAACATTACCTTGATGAAGTGAATGCGACTGGTCTAGACGCTGACAATGTATACAAAAAAGCAAAAGCGGCCAGTAGCGCCTGTATGGTTTAAAGCATGAATTGAAGGCACGCCCTAGCTTATAGCACCACATACTGGCTAGGCAATCTGATAACGCCTCGCTATCGTTAGTATTTGCTCCACCACGTTATGTTGTTCGCTCATTGGCAATTGCTCTGTGGTTCCAATGATAGTGATGGCATATTCTAGCGGTAGATCTTCACCAGCAGTTTTATCACTACTCGTGGATGGTTTAGCAGCACTATTGGCAAGCTGCGGCAATACGACAGGAATCGTAATAGCGTTAATCCCCATGAGCATATCGCCCGTCACTGTTGCATAGCCTTGAGTACGAATTTTGGCTTGCAGCTGAGCAAAATCTTGCCACTTCTCTACCATACCTGCTGCGATATTGGTCGGTTGCCATTCAGCCTTCACGAGTGGCTGAATAACGGCATCAGGTTGATAGCTGGCAAATAATTGCCCTGTGGCCGATGTGGTTAAGGGCATACGTGAGCCGATTCGAGTGATGATACTAATCGGACTGTCTGGCTCAACAGACTGAATAATGATAGGGCCTTCACTAAACCATTTGGCGATTTGTACACCGCAGTTTAAGGTATCTTTGATTTCATTAGCCACTTGCGTGAGACGCGCCAAAAGATTGTTTTGATTGAGTTCAGCATGTCCCAATGATGCCAACGCATTGACTCTATCACCCACTCCATATCGACCATCATCGAGCTTACTCGCATAGTTTTTACGAATAAGGCTGACCAAATAGCGATGACACTTTGCCGGATGCATTTGCATGGCTTCTGCGATATCTTTTAGCATCATAGGTGCATTATGATCGATCAAAACATCTAGTATCGACAGCCCAATTTCAAGCGACTGCACACCACTTTGGTTTTTACTGATGGCGGAACCACCTACAATATTTTTAGCGACTGGCATGTTTTGCTCGTTTCTAGTGTGCTGAGAGAGTTTTTGGGTGGTGGCTTATTCGGCCAAATATCAGTGAGTGCAATCTCTGCTTAATCATACTTATCTTATAAAACATATCATATCAAGGACATGAACAATGATGACACTTTATGGCTACTTTCGTAGCAGCACCTCTTACCGCACCCGTATCGCCATGAATCTAAAAGGCTTGGATTATGATGATATCACGATCAATTTGGCACAGGATGAGCAGTTAGAAGCTGCCTTTAAAGCCATTAATCCGCAAGGGTTGGTACCAGTATTACAAGCCGATGACTTACTATTATACCAAAGTCCAGCTATCTTGGAGTGGTTAGAAGAGGCTTATCCTAAGCAAGCACTATTGCCCAACGATGCTGCTGGGCGCATGCATGTACGTGCACTGAGCGCCATGATTGGTTGCGACATCCATCCACTTAATAATCGCCGCATCTTACAGTACCTGCGTAATGAGCTGTCGGTAAACGAGGAAAATGTCATTGTATGGTGCAACCGCTGGATCAGCGAAGGATTTGCTGCTTTAGAGACACGCTTAGCCGCAGATAAAAATCGCGGACAGTTCTGCTATGGTGACAGCCCTACATTCGCAGATTGCTACCTCATTCCACAAGTATCCTCCGCACGTCGGTTCAAAGTAGACATGACTGGCTATCCCAATATCGTCGATATTGATACGCATTGCCGTACCCTAAAAGCCTTTGCAGATGCCGATCCTATGATGCAATCTGATGCACCAAAAAAACAATAATTATCAATACGATAATACTGAAAAAAGCGTAGACACAATACAGCAAACAAGTGTATAGTGAAAAATAACTTAATAAGGACATTATTCAGTTAAATAATATTTAAGAGAAGTACTCCTCCTCAGACGCCTTATCACTCAAAGTTTATCTACAAGGATTCGTATGAAATATACTACAAAGGCTCTAATAGCAGCGGTAACACTGTGCATGAGTGCAAGTGCTATGGCCTCAAGTCACCGTGAAGCTCCATCTATCACCAAAACCCCAAAAGTTGATGCCTCTGACTTTTACATGTTCAATAGTTATGAAGCCAATCGAGCAGATTATGTCACGATTATTGCCAACTATTTACCGCTACAGGACGCTTACGGTGGACCGAATTACTTTGCCTTAGACGACGACGCCTTGTATGAAATCCATATCGATAACAATGGCGATGCTGTCGAAGACATCACGTTCCAGTTTGATTTTACGCAAAAACTAAACAGCATTGAGATTGATTCAGATGGTAATCCATCGACGCCAAACGTTGCTATTCCTTTGTCTAATGCAGGCGATGCATCTAACCCTACGAACGTGCAAACAAATGAAAGCTACAACGTCACGATGGTTAAAGGCGATCGCCGTAGTGGCTCGCGCACCTCGTTAGGCAATTTTGACAAGCCATTTGACTATATTGGTACTAAATCGTTTACAGACTATCCTACCTATGCACGTGGCTTTATTAAGCCACTAAATCTAGGCAGCTGTGGTACAGGTCGAGTATTTGTCGGTCAGCGTGCTGAAGGTTTTGCTATTGATCTAGGTAAAGTGTTTGACTTGGTCAACCTAAACCCACTAGGTGCGCGTGATGGCGGTACCAATACTCTAGCAGACAAAAACGTCACCTCAATCGCGATGGAAGTGCCAAAAGCGTGTCTCGTCAATAGCACGAGCAAAGACCCTGTGATTGGCGCTTGGACAACGGCCAGCGTGCGTCAAGCGACCTTGGTCAATGGCAATCCTGCTTCTGGCATCAGTACCACTGCCAAAAAAGGTGGTGCATGGACTCAGGTATCAAGACTCGGTATGCCACTCGTTAACGAAGTGGTCATCGGTCTTAAAGACAAAGACAAGTTCAATGCCTCAGAGCCAAAAGATGACGTCGCAAAATTTGCGCCTTATGTCTTTTATCCAACGCTTCCTGCTCTAATTCAGACGCTATATCCACAAGCACCAGCACCGACTAATTTCCCGCGTCAAGATTTGGTCACCGCATTTTTGACAGGCGTTCCTACTGTCAACAAACCAGCTAACGAAAATATGGTGCCATCAGACATGCTGCGCCTAAACACTAGCATAGCTGCAGTCGCTGCTGCCAATCAAAACGATTTGGGCTTGATTAGTATCATTGATGCTCAAAACGATGGCCGTCCAAGTACTGCCAACGATGTCGCAGGTTTCCCGAATGGTAGACGTCCGGGTGATGATGTGACCGATATCGCACTAAGAGTATCAATGGGTGCCCTATGTCATGCAGGCTTACCAGCTGCCGTCACTTGCGTCCCTGCTGATGCCAAAGCTGGCAAGGCACTATTCACTGATGGTGCACTTAAACCTGCGACCGAATTTGACTCAGTATTCCCTTATCTAACCACCCCAACCCCAGGTAGCCGATAAGCTGAATCTAACCCAAGGAAAAATACTATGCGCTATATAATGTTAGCCGTATTGATCACTGGATCAGCTGCGCTTTCTGGTTGTTTCAATGATAATGATAGCTCGTCAAATCTGGGCAAGAGCGATGTTGCCGTAGACCAAGCCAAAGCTGAATTGGCTGTCAACAGAGCATCAGACGTAATTGATGCCAGCAACAATGTGGACACCGATGAACCTCAGGATATCGATCGGATTGTACTGCCCGAGGCCAATTTGGCAGAGCCTGTTGTAGTGACAGGCGCCAACGCCTCGCTATAGTGTCGTGTGAGATAAATCCAGCACCTAATCAGATTACTGATTGGGTGTTTCTTTATGTTCTGAGCTGAGGTATTTTATGCACTGGATTCAATTTCCTATCAAATTACTACTGTTAGTATTCGTCAGCATACCGCTTATTCATGCGGCCCCCTTTATCCCGACAGATGACCAACAGATTCTCGCATCGTTACCTGAAGACTCCCCGCAAGCGCGTTATCTAACCTCAGCTGACTTTGCCTCTGATACCAGCAAAAACTCTTTGGAGCAAACCAGTCAGCTATTAGAGCGTGCTTATCTGCAAGGTGATCCACGCGCGTTGGGTCAAGCTCGCGCGCAATTGGATCAGAGCACCGATCAAAGTACCGACACGCTTATGTTACAAGCAAGGGCACTTCAGTCCGATCATAAGTTTGATCAAGCAAAAGACCTCTTAAAACAAATACTCAGTCGCGATGCCGCTCATCCAGATGCCTTATTGACACTCTCATCTCTGCTGGTTGTTCAAGGTCAGTTTACAGAGGCCATGAGCTATTGCAAAAGACTCAACGACCCAGAACTGCGTGTTTATGCATTGGCCTGCGCCGCTCAAATACAGAGCATGACAGGACAGCTTAGTTCTGTAAAACAAACCCTCGCTGGACTGGCTGCCCTAGCGCCCGGCCTAGATGCGTCGACGGCACGCTGGATCTATTTGATTCAAGCAGATGCGGCACTGCGTAGTCAAGATGTTGCCCTGTCCAATCAAGTGTTTGATGCAATGGATGATCAGACTGTACCTGCATTGATGGCTCGGGCAGATTGGTTGTTGAGCATTGGTGAGTACCAACGCGTGCGTACGCTGCTACAAATGCATACTGATAAAGATGCGCTGCTGTTACGCCTTATTAGCGCGCAAATAAAGCTGAAAAATAATGATGCTCAGAAAAACTTAGCTTTAATGAAAGAGCGCATCGATGTCTGGCAGATACGTCAAGAAAACGCTCATATACGAGAGCAAGCGACTTATGCTTTGCTCGCAAATGACACAGACTCAGCCCTGCAATTGGCCATTGATAACTGGAAAAATCAGCGTGAAACAGCCGATATCGTGCTATATGCAACCGCCGCTATCAAAGCTAGCAGCCAAAAGGACATCAAAATACTACGTCAGTTTATGACAGACACGCAGTTTGAATACCCAGCACTTGAGCGTGCATTACGTTTGGGTAAGATTGATGAATGCCTACACTGCCAAGCTGACCACATGCCTAACTCAACCGCCAAAACATCAGGTGCGCCAGTAACGAGCAAGGATAACCCCTTATGAGCGCACCAAACAAAAACATGTGGCATTATACCTATCGTTATATCGCACTGGTTTTCTTATTGCTAATAGGCACTGTCGCACAAGCGCACGAATCTAGCACCGCGTATCTAAACCTAGCGATAGAGGGCTCAAACAATGCAGCAGGCGTAATATACAAGGCTGAGTACGAGCTATCACTTCGCGATTTGGCATTGCTCATAAACATCGATCCAAACCAAGACCAGCAGGTCAGTTGGGCGGAGGTGAAAGCGCAGACATCGCTGATAGAACAGCTCGTAACGTCTAAGATAAAGCTCACAAGCACTGATCAATTGTGCCAAATAACAAGCTTTGCACCACTGGCTATCAACACGCGTGGCGGTTTTAACTATCTGTATACCAATTTTGCATTACGCTGTGAGCAGTCTATCGACAATCTTGATTACCAGATATTGGCCGGTATCGATGCCAATCATCGTCTGATTCTAACGGAGTCTGGTGATGACGCAGCATTGCAAGTATTGGCTGTGGGATCAACGCCTTTAGGCTCAGAGGCAAGCTCGGGATGGCTGTCTATCGCCACCAACTTTCTCAAAAGTGGTGTTCATCATCTGCTTATTGGCCTCGATCATCTGCTGTTTTTATTCGTGCTACTCATACCTGCTGTGTACATGCGCAAACAAAAACAACTGGTCGCTGTTGCCAAGCCAAAAGCAGCGCTACTTGAGATCTTTTGGATCGCAACCTCATTCACACTAGCCCATTCCATTACCTTAACCTTGGCAGCACTACAAATCGTCAGCGTACCTGCCCGCTTTATTGAGTCGGTCATCGCGCTGTCTATTGCCTTTGCCGCGCTCAATAATTTAGTGCCAATGCTGCGAGTGAGAGCCATTTATCTGGCGTTCGTTTTTGGTCTGATTCATGGATTTGGCTTTGCCAACGTGCTAGTAGACTTACCACTTGCCACAAGCGCGCGGGTACTGGCGTTACTCAGCTTCAATGTCGGTATCGAATTGGGACAGTTGGTATTTATCGCTGTGGTTTTCCCTATCGCCTTACTGCTGCGCCATACCCAGTTTTATAAATGGGGCATATTTTATACGGGTTCACTAATTAGTATTTTGATAGCTTTGTGGTGGTTTTTTGAGCGAGCCTTTTAAATGGCTCATTGACGGACAACTTTACTCAAAACAGTAAAAGCTTGTGAGGTATGTTTTGCTAGCAGCAAATACTAAGACCGCTCATAAACCAGTGACATAGGCACAATGGCATCGACGACGATGCCATTGTCTTTTAGCGGATTGAGTTGCCCTGCTCTGACTTGAGTGGTGGCAATAGCATCGATAATCGGACTGCCTGATGATTCAAGTACCTGCACTTCTGTCACATAGCCTTCTTTATTGACATGCAGCTCTAGCATAACGATAAAGATATCCCCTAACCCAGTACTGACGTTTCGCCATACCAGCGATGGCACACCCGTAGTCGGCTCGCTCCCCTCGATCCACCTACCATCATCTGCGGCAAAAAGTACTGCTTTGTTTTTGTCTGTCTGAGTGTCCAATTCAGCTTGGTCACTATCTTGCTGTGCGGCCTGATCAGCGGCCAATGCCAGCATTTTTGCAATGGAGTCATTAGCAGCTTGCACTCGCCACCGCTCCCTTTCAGCTTGCTTTCTACCGGATTGATTTTCAGCGGATCGTTTCTGTATCGCTTGCTCACGATTAAACTGAGCGGTCACTGCTCGAATCATGGCTGACAAATCATCATCTACTTCAGAATCATCCTCTGTTTCAGACAACTCATCAGATAGGCGGACGATTTTTCTTGTTTCTACGGTTGTCAGACTTTGTATTGATGACGTGGCATCTGTTTTGGGTTCTTTATCTTTAGAAGACGTTTTATTCAATGATGTTTTACCAGATAGTAGTTTTTTATCTACTTTCGTTTTGAGCGGTTTGATTGACTCTGATACGGCCAAAGTTTCAGGAGATTTAGTTTCAGAAGACGTAGTAGGCTCACTCTCTTTTATCGTCTCATCTGTTTGCTGCTTGGATGTCTCAATTTTGGGTGTCTCAATTTTGGGAAGTACCGTTTTGGGAAGTACCGTTTTGGGAGGTGCCGTGTTAGGTTGAGGCTCTGCACTTGGTGTTTCTATAGATGACTTGTTAGAGAGTGATGCTTCTTTGATTAACTCTATCTGAATGGCTTTTGGTATATTGACTGGCTCTAAAGGTCTTGAACTATCTACAGATATCATCGCCCATACAGTCATCCCATGCAGTATGACGACTGCAATGGTAACCCAAGTAGTGATAAGACGAGTAAAAGGGCTTGGTATCATGATAGCTACTAGAATACTCATTAAAAACAACCCTGTATACGGGTTTATTTAATAAATATTAGAGAGCTAAATGCAGCATTTGCATTGCTGATAACGACCACAACACATCATCATCCTTTGGTATTATTCGCTTATATCAATATTATTTTTAATATATTCAAATTATTGGTTGTATGGTTG
Organism: Psychrobacter sp. SWN149; assembly: GCF_015864565.1. Taxonomy (NCBI): domain Bacteria; kingdom Pseudomonadati; phylum Pseudomonadota; class Gammaproteobacteria; order Moraxellales; family Moraxellaceae; genus Psychrobacter; species Psychrobacter sp. SWN149. The sequence continues at coordinate 648,251 of NZ_JADYWX010000002.1, read as the reverse complement.
TAAACAGTTGGTTACTCTTACTCTAGGCATTGCTACATCTAAAGCCAATAACTCATCGACTTAAGATATGGATGCCGTTTATTCCTCATAATAATAAGGTTGAGCAATATGAATGATATATCTTCAGGACAGGCAACTATTACCTTACCCTCCGATGCGGCACATAATATATATGAGTCGGCAATCTTATCTAGAGAAGACACAGAAAAAGACAGAAAAATTGCTCCAGACGTCGTCAAAAAACTTGCAGAACAATTGTTATTTAGGCTCGGTCTACCGGCGTCTTTAGGAGGATGGGAGGGTAACCCTGTAGAAACGTTGAAAGTTTATGAGACACTGGCCAGTGCTGAGGCATCAGTGGCGTGGATCGTTTGGAACAACCATTTGGCCTGTACATTTGGTAGATTTTTAGACGAGTCAAGTATGCATGAGATATATAATAATCCGTCTCATGTTTATGCCAATTCAGCACGTCCTGAAGGGGTTGCTAACACAGTTGATGGAGGCTACCTAGTCTCTGGTCAATGGACGTTGGTCTCTGGATCTGAGTTGGCAGACTGGTTTGTGCTACGTTGTCTCGTTATTTCTGAAGGCTCTCCAACTACACTAGGTCCAGGTGCCAATCTAAAGCTGTTTTTTATTCCGAAAAAAGACGTAGAGGTTATAGATACTTGGCATGTGGGCGGATTAAATGGTACAGGCAGTCATGATATTATCGTCAAAGATGCCTTTGTCAAATCAGAATATGCCGTTGATTTTGATAGTCCTGTCATAATAGACAGTGCCTATAGTCGTCTACCTATTGGCTGTATGAATGCCGCTGGCTGTGCGGCCATGTCGCTAGGCGTCTTAAAGGCAGCCATGGATGATTTGATCGATATGTGTCTTGAGAGGGTGACACCTGGTAAAAACCCAGATCTGCGCGACCGTACGACGGTGCAAGACACCATTGCAAAGAGTAAAACACTCTTGGCCTCTAGACGCATACAGCTTCATCAAAGTGTAGAGACACTGTGGGAAGCAGCGCTACAAAAACAAACCTTTACGGATATACAGCTTGCAGATGTCTGGGCGGCATCTTGTGAAGCGGCAAGAGAGTCCAGAGCCATGGTGTCTGAGATTTATGCTGTGGCTGGCACGGCCTCACTATACAAAAAACATAGAATAGAGCGAGCACATAGAGACATTCATGCGATCTTACAACATGGCATTATTCAGCCGCACTGGATGAGTCAAGCAGGCATGGCTTATGTTGGATTAACACCTCATGCAGCCATGTTCAGAATATAAAGGCAGTGATGCTTGATTAACAATGATCACTGGCAACTGAATGGCATCACAAATATTGACAGCACCACATTTGAATATCAAACACGCCCTAATGTTGTATTCACGCATAAAAAAGCAAGACATCTGATGTCTTGCTTTTTTTATCTCATCATAATCGTTATAACAAAATCGCTTTAATCAAAATGGAAGCCTGCACCTACCGCGCCGCCTACATTGCCTTGCGTATCGGCCGTACCGTTTACTTTGATGACCCAGCGACCGTCATTAGACAGTTTGGAGAAACCAACTGCAACGGCGCTTTCGCCATTATAGGTACTGACACCGCCACCGATCAATGACTTGCCTGATATATAGGCTTGAGGTAAGGCAGACATTGCCATCGCAGCTGAGATCCCTGCGTTTGCATCATCTTCTACTTCGTTGATCTTATAGCCCAAATCACTCATATTACTATTGAGTCTACTATCAAGCGCACTCAGCTGACTGTAGTTGACGGCATCGGTTGCCTCGATACCATCAGCGACACCAGTAATACGTTGACTGCCTGCATTTATTCCTTGAGCGGTCATACTTGGGCCGCCTTGCATACTGATACCATTACTATTGATGACTGTCGTGCCAGTCGTGACACTATCAACGTTGATGTTGCCGTTGAGATCAAACTTGATACTACTGCCCTCTGCTGTTGTGGTGATGTTATTACCACCTGTGAAGCTTAGAACACTATCATCTCCGACTGGCTTGTTAATATCAGCACCACTGTCAGCACCGAAGTTAAGACCCGCATCAATTTTATCCGTATTTGACTGAATGTTTGTCGTATTAGTCGTGATATTACTGGTGTTGGTCGCAATATTGGTCGTATTAGTGGCGATGTTGGTTGTGTTGGTCGCGATATTGCTGGTATTCGTTGAAATCGCGGTGGTATTGATTTTTACGGTTTCATTGATTTCGATAGTACCCTGCCGGATAGAAGCAATGGCACCGTCGATACTACCCTCACCTGTCCCACCGATATTGCTATTGGTGAAAGTACCATCAGCAGCATTGTAAACAGTGGCACCACCGATGATACTACTGATACCGCTGCCTTGTGCATGCAATTGGCTGCCGTTAATGGCGTCTTGACTGTCTACAGTAACCTCACCATTTTGGATATTAGTGACCTTGTTTCCAGCAGCATTGATGCCACTTTTGGTAATGCTTGGTCCTCCGACAATCGTGAGACCATCGCTATTAATAGTGGTATCACCAGTGGTCACGCTATTCAAACTGATGTCTGGATTGAGGTCAAAGCTGATATCATTGACACCAGCAGGTATGGCCGCTGCTTGTACGCGATCATTCGCATCGGTAGTCGCTACATTGTTGACTGATGTTCTAGAGACCTTGATGTTGCCATCTGTGCTGTTTAAGTCGAGAGCATCTCCTTGCTTCACCATAGTAGCAATATCACCTTGAGCAGTAATTCCCCAGCCTTGGTCTAATGCGATTGCCACTTCTTTTAATTGACCAACGTTGACCGCATCACTGTCAAGTGTACCTGCACCAATATTCGTAATTGTGTTGCCACCATTATCTAGACCACGGCTAGTCAATGAGACCTGTGATGCCTGTGAGAGCATTCTACCAAAGCCATTATCAACGAAGGTAAAGCCTGCATTACTCATGATGCTATTGCCTATTTGTATACTACCATCATCTCCCAGATCCAATTGGTTATTGAGTTTCACCTGAACACCAGTCGCCGAAGCAACCGTAGTAAGGTTTCTATCACCGGTCACATTGATCGTATCACCTAATGCAAATTGCTGATCATTGGCACTATTGCCGTCACCAATTCTGATACCTTTAGCAATCTCGTTATTGGTGGTTGTGAGCTGTGCAAAGTTGACAGCATCACTTGGGGCAATCCCTTCACCAACCTTGATAATTCTATTATTACCGTTATCTAGACCTTCATTGCTTAACGTAACGGTCTGTTTAGGGCCATCAGTAATGGTGATGCCTGCATTGTTGAGAACTGTGTTTTCCATTCTCACACTACCGTTTGTACCAAGCACCACATCTTCAGCCAATCTAACATTTAGATTGCCGTCTTCATCAGCGATCACACCGATATTATTTTCAGTTAACTCCGTCGCGCCTCCTTGTATCGTTAGCGTTTGACCTAATTTGCGATTGACGATAGCGGCCGTATCATCTCCTGTGAAATTCAGTCCCAAGTCAACGGTGCTATTGGTTGCATTTAACTGTCTAACATTGACGGCATCCGTATCTGCCTCACCATCATCAACATTGGTGATTTTGTTGCCACCATTATTGAGACCGTCGCTACTTAAACGAACTGGACTGTCAGTGAAGCTAACACTGGTAAAAGTGACATCATCCTTTGTCGCAATTTTAATACCATCATTCTCAGCGGTAAGAACGATGTTATCACCTGTGATGAAGTTGGCAGTGTTATCGGTTTGATTCAGTGTTTTGACTGCATTACCATCGATCTGAGCAACAATAGTCTGTATGGCGCTATCAGCTTTTACCAGACTGGCTTTGCTATCGGCACTTAAGTCAATGGCGTAGTCAGTCATATTGGTCGCCGTGTCTTTTTCACCTGCTGTGACGGTGACAGCATCAGAGCCTTTTGATACGGTCGTGCCATCAGCATTAACGGTATAGACATCTTGACCGTTACCACCCGTTGACTTCGCCACACCAGCAACGTTGGTACCGGCGGCGACCTCTGTTTTGGCAGCGGCAGAAGCTCGGTTTACATCACCTATGTTTGCTGCGTTGAAGTCATCCCCAACACCACTTGCCACGTTAGTGATCTGATTATTACCATTGTTGAGACCATTACTACTCAAACTGACCGTACTGCCACCAAGGAAGCTGACACCACCTGTATTCAATAAGGTATCGCCTGTGGTGACGCTAGTGAAGGCAACATTCTCTGCTGTCGCAATTTTAATACCATCATTCTCAGCGGTAAGAACGATGTTATCACCTGTGATAAAGTTGGCAGTGTTATCAGTTTGGTTCAGTGTTTTGACTGCATTACCATCGATCTGAGCAACAACAGTCTGCATGGCGCTATCAGCTTTTACCAGACTGGCTTTACTATCGGCACTTAAGTCAATGGCGTAGTCAGTCATATTGGTCGCCGTGTCTTTGTCACTTGCTGTGACGGTGACTGCGGTAGACCCTGCTGAAGCGGTAACGCCATCAGCATTAACGGTATAGATATCTTGACCGTTACCACCTGTTGACTTCGCTACACCAGCAACGTTGGTACCGGCGGAGACCTCTGTTTTGGCAGCGGCAGATGAACTATTAAGCTGTCTAACATTGACAGCGTCTTTAGCCTGTATGCCATCATCAACATTGACAATCTTTTTGTTGCCAGCATTAATACCATTAGACTTAGTAATGCTTGGGCCACCGATCATACTTAGACCATCGCTGGTCAACGTTGCATTAGATAGTGGGTTTGTACCCGTTACCGTCACACCAAGCCCACTAACTGTAGTAACACCACCCATGACTAGACCACCTGTGATCATGCCGAGGCTGTTAACTTGGGTGCCACCGAAGATATTACCTGTACTGACGCTACCACTATTGCCTAGATCAAGATCGTTATTGAGCTCAAATGATACATCATTACTGTTTGCTGTTTTGGAGACGATGATGTTGCTGTTTGTACTATTAAAATCAACCGATTCGCCAGGTTCTACAGTGCTTGCGGTGCCGCTGTTGCCTTGTGCACTGATATCCCAGCCTCTATTGGCTGTTACTTTAACGCTTTCTAGCTGTCTAACATTGACAGCATCCATAGGCGCATCACCATCATCTACATTGATGATTCTGTTGCCACCATTATCAAGACCATTACTACTCAAACTGACTGTACTGCCTCCAAGGAAGCTCACCCCACCAGTGTTCAATAAAGTACTTCCTGTAGTCACTTCAGTAAATTCAACTTCATCTAATGTAGACACTTTAATATCACCATTTTCGTCAGTTAAGATGATGTTCTTACCACTGAGGAAGTTGGCGGTATTTTCAGTTTTATTCAGCGTCTTAACTTCATCCCCATCTATTTGAGTGATTACGGTTTGCATAGCGCTGTCAGCTTTTACCAAGCTGGTTTTGCTATCGGCACTTAAGTCAACAGCATAATCGGTCGTGTTAGTCGCTAGGTCTTTGTCAGCTGCAGTGACGGTGACTGCGGTAGACCCTGCTGAAGCAGTAACGCCATCAGCATTAACGGTATAGACATCTTGACCGTTACCACCCGTTGACTTCGCCACACCAGCAACATTAGTACCGGCGGCAACTTCTGTTTTAGCAGCGGCAGAGGAACTATTGAGCTGACTGACATTGACAGCGTCTTTAGCTTGTATGCCATTATCAACATTTATAACTCTTCTGTTGCCAGCATTGATGCCCCCACTCTTGGTAACACTCGGTCCACCAACAATGTTCAGGCCATTGCTAGATAGGAGAGTGGTAGACAGAGGGCTTGACACAGCAACTCCTACACCCGTAACGGTAGTATTAAAGAGGGCGTTACCCGTTCTAATACCTAAGCCATTCACAGTGGTGTTAGATAATACATTACCCGTTGTGAGTCCAGAACGATCAAGTGTCGTTGTACTACCCAGTCCGAAAGGAGAACTCGAACCCATTTCCACGCTACCGTTATCACCTAGGTCTAGATTGTTATTGAGCTCAAATGATACATCATTGCTGCTTGCTGTTTTGGAGACGATGATGTTGCTGTTTGTACTATTAAAATCAACCGATTCGCCAGGTTCTACAGTGCTTGCGGTGGCACTGTTGCCTTGTGCACTGATATCCCAGCCTCTATTAGCAATGTCTGTGACAGCTTTTAACTGAGATACGTTCACTGCATCAGTATCTGCTGAACCGCCTGCAACGTTAATGATACGACGTTCGCTTCCAACATCTCCTACCGAGACGGTGCCATTATTGGCATCAGCAGCAACATTGGTTAAGAAAGATGCACCGCTTTGTACAGCTGCAATAGAGTTTTGACCTAAAGCGACACTGTTTAGAGCATTTGCTCTAGAACCTTTACCTAGTGCAACACCACCTAAAGCCTGAGCTCTTGCATCAAGACCAAGTGCAACGGTGTCTTTAGCAGTTGCTTTTGCTTCATAGCCTATAGCGACCGCACGACTTGCGGTTCCATTTGTGGCTCTTTGACCTATCGCAACTGAATTAACACCTGCTTTTGCATCTTGACCACCAGCAAAGCCATTGTATGAAGATCTTGCGCCTTCACCGATGGCGGTTGCATTTGAGTTCCCAAATGCGTTTTCTCCAACAACGGTTGAGTTACTACCGTTTGCATTGGTATTCGAGCCAACAGCAAGAGCGTTAGTGCCTGTTACTGACGTGGTGTATGGCTGTGAACTGCTGGAGCGGATAGGAAAATCAATACCGGCAACGATAGTGTCTAATGCTTTTAACTGAGATACGTTCACTGCGTCACTGTCTTGACTACCTGCTGCGACATTGACGATCTGACGGTTCCCACCATCCTCCCCTGTACCAACCGATACAGCACCGAAATCTACGCCACTCTGAGTATTCTTGATAGCTGTAATAGCGGCTGTATTGGCACCTGTTGGTATATACCCTACCTCGCCGCCTGCCACATTAGCTGCTGACCCTGCGCCTAGTGCCACTGAACCTTTGGCATTTGCAGAAGAACCCATACCAAAGGCAGAAGAGGCATCACCAGCTGAGCTTGAACGGACACCAACAGCGGTAGATAAATTACCCTCGGACCGTGCTTTGACCCCAATTGCTACAGATGCGGTGCCTCCTGACTCAGTATGTCCATATGGATTATTTGGATCTTCTATAAGGTCGCTATTAGTATACGCATTAGATAACTCGTTAATACCAGCAACCTCTGACGCAGTATCTAAATCATCACCACCGATCGCGATAGATGATCCTCCTGTTGATACCACATTGGCACCAATGGCAATAGATTGTTCACCCAGTGCTTTAGTATCCTGTCCACTGCCACTACTACCAATCGCAATAGCTTGTTCACCTATTGCTTTCGCATTTTTACCCATGGCGATAGCGTTTGGTCCAGTTGCGCCTAGGTTGTCCTCATTATCACCGCCAATAGAATTTGCACTATAATACTTGGTTTTATTAGTGGCAACCGTGGTCGCTAGGCTAGATAGTTGCCCTCCATTAATCGCTTCCTTACTACCAAGAGCAATCAAACCATCCGCAACGCCTGTAATCTGGTTGTTACCATTATTCAGGCCGTTATTACCTAGCACCACATTATTTAACGGATCACTTACTGTAATCTTCATACCAGAGTTATCGACCAAGGTATCGCCCGTTTTCAGACTGCCATCAGCCCCTAAGTCGACATTTTCATCAAGCTTTATCGTCAGTGACTTATCACGTCTATCAGCCATGACGCTAATATTTTTGGTACTAGAATCGCCCATTACTGTTTCACCACCTTGGACCGTTAATGTCTGGTGGTAGAATGGATTTGTATAGATTTTAGGCGCTGAATCATCTCCGGCAAAGTAGGTGCCCACTGCATTTGCCTGCATGCCAAAACCAGCCGCTATTAGCCCAATTCCTATTGCGCTCAGGCGTAACGTCTTGATAGCAGACAGATTAGAAGTTGTGTTGATAGTCGCGTTAGAGCTAACACTAGATTTGGAAGACTTGCCACGTCCCTTCGCATATTCACCAACGGCGGTAAAACAACTTAAGGCTTCATTCCAGATGACTTTATAGATGCGGTTCATGATGCGTACTCCCTTACAGACTTGTCAGATTTAAAAAATCAGAGATAAAATCCATCTTGCAAGAGAGTTGATATAGTAAAATAAAACAAATTATGAACTTATAATAATTTAGTCTTTTCAAAAATTTCTGGTATCGAAGTTTAAAAAATAGGACGTTTTGTTTTGTAAGTTATGTATCACTCTCTTTATATATTAGTATTACCGAATATATACAGAGAGACAATACCGTTCATCTGTATTTTAATACCGTTCATGCATATATATTCATAAAAACGAATATATTTATTTATATTTATGAATATATGTATTAAATTATGACCATTTTTAAAAAAAATCAGTATCTTACATAGGTCAGGTATACGTTTATATGCACCATCATTGCATCATAAACGCATGCCACTTATATAAAATATTTATCAGTAATGAGTCTTATTATTTAGTAGGTAATACAATCTCTACAACCAAGCCTTGAACGTCATCACGGCGATTATGTGCATTGATATATCCTTTGTGTGCCATCACTACGGCATGGACGATAGCCAGTCCAAGTCCATAACCGCCAGTATCACGGTGTCGAGCAGAGTCGAGCCGCACAAAGGGTTGAAAAATACGTTCTAAGTCTTTGTCTGCCACACCGCCACCTTCGTCTGTTATGGCAATTTGAACAGCAGTGGTCTTATTTTCCATTTGTATTGCTTTGATTTGGGCAATCACTGTCGAACCCGCTGCCGTGTGCATAAAAGCGTTGCGAATGACATTTTCAAGTGCGCTATACAGCTGTTCTGCGTTGCCTTGTACTGTCCAAAAACCCTCTGGATTACCTAGCGCTGAGGCTTCAGGCGGTTGCCATTGCCAATGCACGTCTTTATGTTGAAATTCAAAGCAGACATCCTCTCCGATACTACTGATAATGTCAGATATGTCGACTGCCTCACTCTCCAAATTATCAAAAGTATATTGCTGCATTTGCAGGGATTGAATGTGAATGATCTGCTCAATCAGCTCATTCATCCGTGTAGACTCTTTATCGATGCGATCTAGATAGCGATTAGCATTGGGCGCAAAATCTCGAGTCAGCTCAGTCGCTACATCCAGACGAGCAAGCGGCGAACGCAGCTCATGTGAGATATCACTGAGCATTTGCTTGCGTGCCAGCTCACTGTCAACCAGTCTCGTCGATAGATGGGCGACGTCTTTGGCAAGTAGCCCCAACTCATCATCGCCCATCTTAGACAGTTCTGGGTTGGCTTGGTAATTACCATCAATCATACGGTGTACTGTATTTTGTACACGGCCAATTCGCTGGGTTAGCGTACGACTGAGCCATATGCAGACCAATACACTAAAGATAACGATTAATAGCAAACGTATTGGAAAATTACCATGCTGTATCTCTACCACGTCTGAAAAACGCAAATGCGGACGCAACTGTATGATAATTGACTGACCATCAGGTAACTCAACAGACATATCGGCCAGTTCAGGACGAGTATCAATATCAGCTACTGCTGCGCTACTTGCCGTTCTTGGCTTTAGGAATTTTTGCCAAAAAGACGGCTCATTTTTCGGTATATCATTGTCGTGTTCACGCAATCTGTCTTCAGCATTACGACCTTCTACACCATAAGCATTATTATCTACTCTAGGCGGTCTAGACGGTATTTGCTGCAACGGTTGTATCGCACGATCCATTGTTTGCCGATCATTTTGAAGCTGCCCTTGCCGACCGTCTTTATCACGGTAACGCGGAAATATAATAGCCCCCTGCTCATCATAAACCCTGATTTGATTCATCAACTGTCGATCTTGACGATACATCTGCCTGACAGACTCTACATCACCAATCCGTAGCGCAGCGACCATCTCTTCACGCTTTATCAATAGACTCTCGATTTGGACGTCCATACGAGAGGTCAGCTCTTTTTCAGCCAGCCAGCGCTCTACTACGATGGACAGTACAGAAGTGATCAAAATTGTCAGTAATAGGCTCAAAAATAGACGCCAAAACAAGGTGATGCGTACCTTAAATTTAGGTGCCTTTTTGAGATTCTGTTCAGAAGCTTTCATCGATATATCCGTCATTACAGCACCAGTTGATAACCTTTGCCACGCACCGCTTTTATTGGCTCATCGTGAAAAGGTTGAAGTTTTTTGCGTAAGCGAGATACATGTACGTCGAGACTACGGTCGAAGGGCTGCAATTCGCGTTGCAAGACATTTTCTGACAGCCATGCTTTACTCACCACCTCCCCTTTTTGTTTGAGCAGAGCCACGAGTAGATCAAACTCTGTACCAGTGACTTGTAGCGCCACGCCATCTATCTCACAAATGCGCTGGTTCTGATCCAGATGCAAGCGACTCTCTGGTAGCGGCGTGTGTTCAGAGGCCGTCGTATTAGTCCGTTTAATCACTGCATTGATACGCGCCAGCAGCTCCCGAGGGTTACAAGGCTTGGTGATATAATCATCCGCACCCAACTCTAAACCGATAATCCGATCAATTTCCTCCCCTTTTGCGGTCAGCATAATGACAGGGATATCAATGATATGTGGTAATTGGCGCAGCACACTCAATCCATCTAGTTTCGGCATCATAATATCGAGCACGAGCAGATCATAGACCGTATCTTCATGTGCCACTGCCTTGAGTCGTTGTATGACTGCGGCGCCATCATGGACACAATCACACTGAATGCCATGATTGTGCAAATACTCTTGTAATAACTGGGTTAACTCTTCGTCATCATCGCCTATCAATATATTTGGCACACTTATCTCCTTTCATTTTCGATAGCTTTCATTGGTTTAATTCGTTTAGTTACCCATATTATCAGGCAAGCGCGTAGCAATTCGCTAAAAACGTTACCTTTCTTAATACTTCATAAATGTTCGTAACCTTTAACTGTCGTAATATAGCTCCTATCAACCCATTACCATCACATTCAATGTAGTTACACTCAATACAATCAAGGATATCGTTATGAAAAAATTATTATTAGCCTCAGTATTAGCAGCGTCTAGCGTATTTACTGTCACTGCATGTACCAGCGTCAACGCGACCACTGATACAACGCCTACGACAAAAATGCAAAAGCAGCATAAAGCTGGCATGAAAAAAGGTGAGATGAGAGGCCCACTATCTAAACTAGACCTCACAGCAGCTCAGCAAACACAAATCAAAGCCATCATGGAAGCGAAGCATAGCAATAACAAAGCGGATCGCACAAAGCATCAAGCAGAGCGTGCGCAAATGGATCAACAGATGCAAGCCTTGACCAATGCAAGCACATTGAATAGTGCTGCAGTAAACCGTTTGGCCGATCAGCAAGCCGCTAAGACCAAGCAGCGCTTTATTGAGCGTGTACAAACTCAACACGCCATTGCTCAAGTATTAACTGCTGAGCAACGCGCAAAACTTGCACAAATGAAAGAAGATAGAAAAGGTGACGACGAAGGCCGTCGTGGTCCAGACCATCGTGAGCAACGTGGTGATCGTGCACAGCAAGGTATGTAATAAACCACTCCGGAAAAGTGTTATTTTACCCAGCTGTATACGTATAAAATAAAAAAGCGCGCCGTTAATAGGTGCGCTTTTTTTAATGCAAAATTATCCTGCTTGAAAGCCAATAATGCTTTCTACTCACTCATTAACAACCTAATCAATTACTCAATCACACCGAAACGCTCTTTTGCCATCGGTAGCATATTGAACATCATCTTACCCATCGCCGTTCCATTACCATCTTGGTAGTATTGCAACAATTCAGGGCCGTATTGCCGTAAATCGATACTATTGCTGGCATTCGGTGATTGAACATTACTCGGCAGGTTCGGAAACGCCAATGCTGTGGTATTGATAGCAGAATACTGCTGCAAGACATCCACCGTCAGGCTTTTATCTGTATTAGGTTTACTGGTGTTATCCAGCTGGCGATGCATCTGCTGCCATTTCAGCTGACCGCGTTTATCGAAACCATATAATTCTTGGACATCTTTGTTTGCAATGGCGTTTGTGTCTATGGCTGCATCATCAACCATTTGCTCTTTTATCATTGCCAGTACTTTTTTTACCATTGCCTTACTGGTGAGATCTGGTGAACCTTGAATGGTCTCGAACGCTGCCATTGGCTCAGCTTCTTTTACCAGCTCTGGATATTGCTTACTAATACGACTGTAGAAAATCTGCATATAGCTTTGATAAGAGGCTTGATAGCTATCAAAGCTTTGCACTCGGCGAATTATCTGGTCAGCTGGTAACATCGCTGATAGCTGATGCGCTGGTAATTTGGGTGTCAATGATGCCAGCGTAGTAGGAGCCACATAATCGAACTGGCCAACAGGGGCTGCGTCGTAAGTCGCATCTAACGCGGCGAAGTGGCTTTTTATCAGCTCGCTACCAAATCCCTTGGGCAGCGTACCATCATCAATGGCTATTTTTAACCATTTATTTCGCCATGTTGTACCAAGCTTATCGTCTAGCAGCTCAGAATTAAGCAGCGCAAAGTTATCTGCCCATAAATAGACATCACCGTTTTTAAAATCTACATAGATCGGCTGATTGATACTGCTGTGATGATTGCGCGCTTGGTACTGTACACTGGCGAGCATAGTGGCCTTACCCGCCATCGGCTGGTAGATACCTTGAGCATTGATAGACAATGGCTTTAACAAATACGCATCGAGCAATTGTGCCTTTTTGGCATCTATCGGTTTAGGTTTGTCTTCATAATTGTCAAATAACGCCTGATAATCTGCTGCTACTTTCACATCGCTATCATATTGATGATCATCCCATGCATGATAGGCATCTACGCACTCAAAGTATGACTGTCTGATGGTGTCACGTTTGACATCGTAATCAGCGGCTAGAATATCTTTGTTCTGCTTTTCTGCTTGCAGGATCAACGCCGCATATGCTTGATCATGCGTCTCTTCGCAGTGCTCGTTTACATAGTCTGATGCGACCAGTGGCTTGGAAGACTTGCCCGTAATCTGCTGGTTGTTGCTAATTTCATTACTAATTTCAAGGTTACTATGATAGCTGAACGATTGGCGGCGCTGTTTTTGTAACGCGGCTGCTAAAGTCTTTTTTGCAGTGCTAGGTGATTGCTTAGCGGCCACCATGTTAGATTGGCCTAGATTAGTAGACTGGCAACCTGTTAACAACAATGCCCCTGATAGCAATACACTAGTTAGTAGTTGGTTGCTTTTAATCCCAGATGGCAGACGTAAGCCAATATTTCGATGTACTGTTTTCATTTTTTATCCTTAATAGACATAAGCGTAGATGTGACAAGAGGATGTGACTGAAAACTATTGCTCAGCCGCATCGGTGGCCTCGTCAACATCGCTCTCATCGACTGCCTCTGCGCTATGATTACGGTCATATTCGTCACTGCTATCATCACCTATTGAGCTGCCATCCTCATAGTCGTAACGCACATAACGTGCCGCTTGTAGTCTGTCTTTTTGCTGGCGCTGTTCTGCAATCCACGCATTGCCATCGATAGGAGACACAGCATTAGCACCAAACGACTCTGTCAGTAGGGGCGTCAAAGCATGGCGATTAAAACTGGCTTTGTCATAACGCACTTGATTGAGCATGGTCGTGGTAGACCCCATTAAGTCACCACCGATATTGACACGCTGCTGCTTGGCCAGCAGTCGATCTGAGCTGTCTAAATAGTAGTAATTAATCTGATTAAACGAGATAGGCCCGATCGCTTCGATAAGTTGTAACAGCGACCCCACATCTGCGCTTTGATAACCTCTATTGTATAGCTGTATCTTGGCAAGCGCGGCTTTTAGCACAGCACCATCAGGATATTGTTTTGGATTGGCATCGACATACTCTTGCAGTGACTGCGTCACATATTTAAGCGTCTTGCCGATCATCTCACCGCTTTGCTGACTGCCAAAATAAACTTTTACCGCGCGTGTCGCACCAACTTCTTTGGCAAACGCATCACCACGAATATCTACAGCGCTGAAATGTTCAGGCGCGAGCTCAGCCATGCTGCTTCGTATGGCATTGAGTACCGCATCGTACAGCACTGATGGTGGCAACTGCGCCGTTATGCTTTCAGGCAGCCCAAATCTCACGGTATGTGAGGCCATCTGCGTAGGCAATGGCGTGTGTTCAGGATTAGCGAGCGCGACGATTGGCATGATGGCCGATGGGTCGACGGTGACATTGCTGTTGTTAAAATCAAATGCCAACGGTATCTGTATCGATGAGCTAATCGTTGGGGTGACATAGTCGTAGCTATAGACGCTTTGTAGCTGACGCTGCTTTGGGCGATATTGACTGACGCTATTGAATGTCAAGTTCTGATATTGATAGGCATTGGTTGCCTCTATCTGTTCGGGGGTACGATGGAACATACTCAGGAGGTTACCAATCAAGCCAGTAGAGGAAGCTGACAGGTTGTCCGTAGTGCTCAGCTCTGTCTCAGCGCGCTGTTTTGCCAGTTGCATGGCTTCGTATTTTGCGGCCATTGTCTTAGGATTCATGCCTGAGAGCAGGCCACCACGGCCTTCTCTTTCATTGCCGTACTCATTGTAACCGTCGTGATCATAGCCGTCACGGTCATAGCCATATTCATCATAGCCATCAACATCGTAACCGTCTTCATCTAAAATAGTGTCATCGTTAGCGCCACTACTATAATCTCTATCCCTTGCCGGCTCATTTTCACCGGCTTCCGCCAATATCGCAGCGATTGCTCTTCTTTCTACATCGTCTGCGTTACTCTCATCATAATCACTGTTGTCATAGTTACTATTATTTCTCTCATCGTTGTCGTTAGACCCACTTTCATTGTAGTCGTCAATGTAAGCACTTTCAGGCTGATAGGCATAGGTTTCTATAATCGTTCTGAGTAAGCTACTCGCTCCTGCATCGATACTATCTGCGTCGATGAACGGCACTGCTTGATAATTCGCTTGAGTAACGGCCACATGCTCTGTGGCTAAATGCTGACGAATCGCTGTCAACAAATGCGACTTGGCTTGGTTTTCAGTACTGGGATATTTATCTTGATCAAACAGTTGCACGTAACGCTCGGCTTGGGCGTTTTGGCTGACCGTAAAAGCACGGCCCTGATGTTGACTCTGCCCAGACTCTGCGACACTAAAGTCAATGAGCGTACTAGATACACTCGCATTAGACGAGACAGCTGGGCTTGATTGACACCCTGCGAGTACAAGCGATGCACTGCCCACTAGCAAGGCGATAGAAGTCAATTTGCACGTTTGATAGACAGGACCATTATTATTGTGATGGATAGACGAATGATGATGCGCCACCTCAGAGTAGCGTTGTCGATTACGGTTATTCATATGGTCTGATGGCATAGTAGTCCCTTGGTATAAATAGACAGTCGATAACGAGTGTACATTAGTACCGTTATTTATATCACAAGAGCTTACACTTTAGTAATACTAGCGCAAATTTTTAAAGAAAAACTTCATTGATAAATAACCTAGCCTGCATGAAGGTATGATGATACTTAGGCATGGCCTCATTTTAAAAATATAGCCCGTATGACAAAGCCTTATAACAAACTGGACAATAAAAGATAATAAACAACTTTCTACTATTCTATATTTTCGTTACTATCTAGGGCGTGTCATTAATTAGATTGTGAGGCTTAAAATGAGAAAAATGGTAGATAAACGAGGAAGAAATTGCTGTTAATATGAACATATTGACAAAATTACTGACGATGTTTAGCAAAATTTAGCCATTTTAAGGCCACTAAATGCATTCATGTGCTAATTGATGACACGCCCTAGACTTACTTAACGGATAGCCTACTATTTCCACTCGCGTAAAAAGGACTTTGCGATGTCTCAGCCATTTTCTCATCACAATCATAGCGATCAGCAGCACACATCAAAAACGAACAATAAGCTGAAA
The DNA here is from genome assembly GCF_015864565.1 of Psychrobacter sp. SWN149. NCBI lineage: Bacteria > Pseudomonadati > Pseudomonadota > Gammaproteobacteria > Moraxellales > Moraxellaceae > Psychrobacter > Psychrobacter sp. SWN149. Next base: position 632,217 of record NZ_JADYWX010000002.1, on the reverse strand, counting down.
TCCAGTATCTTACTCATTACAAGTGCATTACTACTGTCTGTCTCTGCACAGGCATTAGAACCAACATCCTCAACAAATAACAATACGATTAATACCACTTCAATCAATCCCAGTACGATAAATTTGGCTATCATGGCTGATAATCCAACGGTACTGTCTGAAACCAAGCGCATCACACGGGCAAAAACCAGTACCCTCAATACCGCATCTAGCAAAGCCAATAGCGACCAAGCTATTTACTCTGAAGATGCCATTCATCACCCAGTCTGGGCAAAAAACGGCATGGTAGCGACCCAAGAAGCGCTTGCCTCTGACATTGGTTTACAGATTTTAAAGGATGGTGGTAATGCGGTAGACGCTGGGGTCGCGGTTGGTTTTGCGCTAGCAGTGACCTTACCGCGGGCTGGTAACATCGGCGGTGGCGGTTTTATGATGATTTATGATGCCAAGCAAGGCAAAACGGTGGCGCTTGATTACCGTGAAAAAGCACCGAGTAGCGCCTCACGCGATATGTACCTTGACAAAGAAGGCAATGCTGTCAGCGATTTATCTCGCTATCATGGCTTGGCAGTGGGTGTGCCAGGGACAGTAGCAGGACTATTAAAAGCGCTAGAAGATCACGGTACGATGAACCGCGGACAAGTCATGGCACCCGCGATAGCACTGGCTGAGAACGGCATAGAAGTCACGGCGGGCTTATCCGAATCACTCACCGCATTGAGCGATCGTTTGCAGAAATGGCCGAGCACCAAAAAAGTATTTTTTAAATCTGATGGCAGCGCCTATCAACCGGGTGAGCGTCTAAAACAGCCAGAGCTTGCCCGTTCGCTAAAGCTGATTGCGATACAAGGGGCTGATGGGTTTTATAAGGGTGAGACCGCTCAAAAACTGGTCAAAGCGGTTAATGAAGCAGGCGGTAGCATGAGCATGCAGGATTTGAGCGACTATGAAGCGATTGCTCGCGAACCTGTCAAAGGCGACTACCGTGGCTATGAGATTGTCTCTATGCCGCCGCCCTCCTCTGGTGGTATTCACATCATCCAGATTCTAAACATCTTAGAAGGCTATCCGCTCAAAGACTACGGACAAAACAGCGCACAGACCATCCATTTAATGGCGGAAGCGATGCAGTTAGCGTATGCAGATCGTGCAGAATATTTGGGCGATTCTGACTTTATCGATGTACCTGCTAGCGGTCTCACCTCACAAGCCTATGCGGACAAACTGCGTGCGCTGATTGATCCAAATAAAGCCACGCCAGCGGCTACTATTAAAGCAAACAATCCTCTGCCGTACGAGAGTGATCAGACCACGCATTTTTCTATCGTTGATAAAGAAGGCAATGCGATAGCCAATACTTATACGTTGAACTTCTCTTATGGTACTGGGCTGGTTGCAGAAGGCACAGGCATTCTGCTCAACAATGAAATGGATGACTTTTCTGCCAAACCTGGTGTACCAAATGGTTATGGATTATTAGGCGGTGAGGCCAATGCGGTGGAGGCCAATAAACGCCCGCTGTCGTCTATGAGTCCGACGCTTGTGTTCAAAGACAATAAGCCCTATATCGTCACAGGCAGCCCAGGTGGTAGCCGGATCATCACGACTGTCACCCAAATTATCTCCAACGTCATCGACCATGATATGAATATCGCTGAAGCAACACATGCCCCTCGTATTCATGATCAATGGCTACCTGATGAAATCAGAGTCGAAAAAGCACTTAATATTGATACGGTCAAAAAGCTCGAATCAATGGGTCATACCGTCAGTCCAAAATCAGCAATGGGCTCTACACAATCTATCATGCTGACACCAAATGGTGTTTATGGCTCGTCTGATCCTCGTATTGTCGATGCGGCAGTGGTTGGTTACTAAATAAACTGTTTTAATTATCAATAATTTAGCCCTCTACACTTCATTGTGTTGAGGGTTTTTTGATACTGTTTTTCACCTAATATAAACTGCTTACTGACTTAACTCACTCAGATTAAACCCTTTGAATCAGTGGCTGTCTGCGGCAAATAATGCTATTATTGACGACCCCATTTAAAACGTATCAAGATGGCTATCGAGGTATTGTTTGCCTCTATATTTTAATATAAATGCTTGATAAACATCATTTATATTATCGGTAGCTTGTTTTTTTGATCGTACCAGTAAGAGTCTTCTATGGCATTTGTACACCTTGGCATCCACAGCGAATATTCCATCACCGATTCTATCGTGCGTATTAAGCCGCTGGTAAAAGCTGCTGCGGCTGACAATCAGCGCGCGTTGGCATTGACCGATTTGTCCAATTTATATGCCACGGTGAAGTTTTATCGTGCCTGCTTGGGTGCTGGTATCAAGCCCATCATCGGTAGCGAAGTCATCGTAGATAATGAAGACACGCGCCTCACCTTACTTGCGATGAATAACGAAGGCTATCAAAACATTACCCGTATCGTATCGCTTGGGTTTACCGAAGGTCGTGCTGATCCGGTCAATCATGGTACACCTGTCATTAAGCGCAGTCATATCCTAGAGCATGCAGCAGGTGTCATTATACTGTTGACGGAAAAGTCAGATGTGGGTCAAGCATTGGTCGGCTCGATGCCAGAAAAAGCCGATGAGCTACTCACTGAGTGGCAAGCACACTTTGATGATCGTCTATATTTTGCCATCAAACGCACCAATCGCTCAGGCGAAGATGCCTTTATGAGAGCCGCTATTCAGTCAGGAGCCAAATACAGCATACCTATCATTGCCCATAATGACGTCCGTTTCTTAGCACAAGATGATTTTGATGCTCATGAAGCCCGTGTGTGTATAGCAGGCTCCTACGTGCTTGCAGACTCAAGCCGCCCACAAACCTACTCAGATGAGCAATATCTAAAGACACAGGCGCAAATGGAGCAACTGTTTGCTGATATTCCACAGGTCATCGATAATACCTTACGCTTAGCCACGCGCTGTAATGTGACCTTGACGCTGGGTATTAATGTATTGCCCGACTTTCCTGTCCCTGAGGGTGAGACGACCGAATCGTTCTTTCGTGCAGAGTCGCAGCGTGGTCTTGAACAGCGCCTAGACAAACTATTCCCAGTGGAAGCACGTACTGACCACTGGGGTGATTTTCGTCAAAGATACGATGAACGTCTAGAATATGAGCTGGGCATCATCCTGTCCATGGGTTTCCCTGGTTACTTCCTCATCGTTATGGACTTTATCCGCTGGGCAAAAGACAATGGCGTGCCCGTTGGCCCAGGTCGTGGTTCTGGTGCTGGCTCGCTAGTTGCCTACGCGCTAAACATTACCGACCTTGATCCAATTCATTACGATCTACTGTTCGAGCGCTTCTTGAACCCTGAACGTGTATCAATGCCCGATTTCGATATTGACTTTTGTATCGAGGGTCGTGATCGCGTCATTGATTATGTGGCGCAAACTTATGGTCGTGATGCGGTCTCGCAGATTATTACCTTTGGTACGATGGCCGCAAAAGCGGTCGTGCGCGATGTCGCGCGCGTACAAAGTAAATCGTACTTTTTAGCCAATAAAATATCCAAACTGATTCCCAAAACACCCGGTATCACACTGAGTCAAGCGCTTGAGCAAGAGCCGCAGCTAAAAGACTTAATCTCCAATCCTGACAATATGGATTATGAAGATGCCATTGAAGTTTGGGAGATGGCCATTAAGCTTGAAGGCGTCTGCCGAAATGTCGGTAAACATGCGGGCGGTGTGCTGATTGCCCCGCATAAAATCACTGACTTTAGCGCCATCTACTGTGATGACGAAGGTCACCGTGTCAGCCAGTTTGATAAAGACGACGTCGAGGCTGTTGGACTGGTAAAGTTTGACTTTTTGGGTCTACGTAACTTAACCGTCATTAACGCAGCGGTTGAAAACATCAATTTGCGCCGTGCGAAAGAAAACGTACCAGCATTGGTCTTAGAAGATTTGCCGCTCGATGACAGTAAAGCCTATAAGCTACTGCAAGATGCTAAGACCACGGCCGTCTTTCAGCTAGAAAGTATGGGCATGAAAAAATATCTGGCTAAGTTACAGCCGACCAACATCGAAGACGTCATCGCTATGTGTGCGCTGTATCGCCCAGGTCCGCTCGATGCAGGCATGGTAGAGATGTATATCGACCGTAAGCATGGTCGCGAGGAAGTCATCTACGATCATCCCAATCTTGAACCAATTTTAGAAAACACCAACGGCGTTATTGTCTATCAAGAACAGGTGATGCAAATTTCACAGGTGATGGCAGGCTATAGCTTAGGCGGGGCTGACATGCTACGCCGTGCGATGGGTAAGAAAAAACCTGAAGAGATGGCCAAACAGCGCGATATCTTTGTCACTGGTGCGACCTCACAAGGTATCGATGAAGTCACTTCAGGCGGCGTTTTTGATTTGATGGAAAAGTTCGCCGGTTACGGTTTTAACCGCTCGCATTCTGCGGCATACGGCGTACTGGCCTATCAAACCGCCTATCTAAAACAGTACTACCCTGCCGAGTTTATGGCAGCAGTATTGACCTCAGATATGAACAACACGGACAACGTTGTATTCTTTATCAATGACTGCCGCGAGAACTTTGAATTGACCGTGGTGAATCCGTCTGTAAATCGCAGTGAATGGCATTTCGTCGCCGATACCCCGACCAATATTATTTATGGTTTGGGTGCAATTAAAGGCGTGGGTGAAGGTGCGGTAGAATCTATCGTGGATGCACGTCGCCGCGAAGGGCCGTTTAAAGACTTATATGACTTTTGTCGCCGTGTTGATATCAAAAAGGTCAATAAGCGTACCCTTGAAGCCTTGGTCAGTGCCGGTTGTTTTGATGACTTTGCCGCGACTCTGCGCCCTGACTTGCCAAGCGACGAAGCATATGAGATTCGCGGTGCGCTAATGAGTCAATTGCCAAGCGCCGTACAAGCCGCTGAGCAAGACCGTCAAAACCGTGAAATAGGTATGATGGATTTGTTTGGTGAAATGGATGGTGTTGTGGCGGCGCCGCCACTTGTGATGACACCAGAGCTGATCTGGGGTGACAAACATCGTCTAAAAGCTGAAAAGAATACCCTAGGACTGTACTTAACTGGACATCCTATCAATGAGTATTTAGATGAGCTCAAACGCTATACCTCTGGTGCACGCCTCGATAAATTAACAGATACGGGCTATAACGGCAGCTGCTACTTCTCAGGACTCATTATAGACATCGCTAACTTTGGCAATCGCAACGTGATTACGTTAGATGATGGCACATCGAGGCTAGAGGTTAGCTGCTATGCTGAGCGTTTCAATCGAGTCAAAGAGCAGTTGAAAATAGATGAAGTCGTCATCATCAAAGGCAGCATCCGTGAGCGTGATGGACGCCTATTTGCACGTCTAGATAGTGCCATGAGCATGGTCGATGCACGCTTGCGTTGGCTCAAAAAAATCAGTATCAAGGTTCACGGTAGTGATGTTAATTTGCTCACACGTCTACAACCATTGCTTAAGTCAGCACAGGCAGATATCATTCCTGAGCCGCGTCTGGCTTATAACCAAGATCAAGACGAGCAAGGTAATGGTAGCAACAGTGGTAATGGCGCTTACGACCCTGCGATGGGTGGTAGTTTATATGATGAAAACGGCAATGATTTACTGGCATTAGATAATGGCAGCGCTAATAATCAAGATTATGCCAACAATGCCTTGAGCAATACTGATACTTCTATCAATGATAACTGTTTACCGCTTGGCCTTAGCGTCTATGAAATGTACGGCATCGCAAATGTGGGACTGTCTGAGCACTGGCGCGTTTATCCAAACGATGATAATTTACAACAGCTAAAAATGCTAGTAAGTGAAGATAACTTACATTTCCATTACAGCTAAGACGTACATTACTTTTAAAAAATTCATTATAGTAATATCAGGGTCTGTTGAATATTCAAATGTGGTGCTGGTAGTCACTATTTTTTAGGCAATATGCAGTGAAATTTTTGACACCTAGTCATTCTAGGTTAAACAATTTCGCCATGTATTGGCAAAAAATAGTACTGCCCTGAAAGGCTGATGCTAAAATCACCCCAAACGTTGTTGAAAACCTAGCTAAGGTCTCAACATTATCATCAGTTTTCGCCTAGTCTGGTGCAATTTTAGTAATCAGCAGCCCTAATATTTGAATGCTCAACAGACCCTACTGCTTTAACTTTTAACAATTGGATAAAAACCATGGATGATATGCCAAATAATAATACTCAGACCAGTGAAGAGATTGTCAATCACGAACAATTCGAAGACATGCGTGATTTGCTAGAAGAAGACTTTGTCGATCTGATACAAGTGTATTTCAAAGACAGTCAACAGCGAATAGCAACACTCCGAGTCGCTCAGCAAGCGGATGATAATGCCAATGGGTTTGAGACAGCCCATGCACTAAAAGGGGCAAGCGCCAATTTGGGCACCACTCAGCTAGTTCGTCTTAGCAGTCAGCTGCAAGAGCACTGCCGTGGGCGCCGCATCAGCGAACAAGCAGATCTGGTTGAAGAAATCGCCGTCGCATTACAACGTGCTGAACAAGAAATCAATCTAAGACTGGGACAATAATGAGTAACGATTCTTCATTAGCAGTAGCACCATCTGCCCGCACGGTGAGCGACTACTTTGATTGCCTGCAAGTAGTCATGGTCAATACAACTTTGCCTGCCAATATCGGCTCAGCGGCACGCGCGATGCATACCATGGGTTTGTCTCGTTTGACTGTGGTCGATCCTAAATTACCAATTGATGAGACCAGTGTGTCTCATGCAGCGGGTGGTAATGATCTGTTGTCATCTGCACTGATAGCACCGACTCTAGAATCTGCTATCTCAGACTGTCAGTTGGTGTTTGCCGCTAGCAGTCGTAGCCGTCACTTACCTCGCCCTGTGGTGACACCTACGCAAGCCGCTAAGATCATGTTTGACTTTATCGACACACAGTCAGCTTTAGGTGCAAATGATAGTAGTCGAGATATAGCTATTTCTAGCAAACCAAATATCGCTATTTTATTTGGACGTGAAGATCGTGGATTGACCAATGAAGAATTGGCTTATGCAGATTATCATATTCAAATCGATGCCAACCCTGCTTACCCTGTGTTAAATGTCGCATCAGCCGTGCAGGTAATCGCCAGCTTTATCTTTGCTTACGCCCAAACGCATACTCAGACAGCAGATAATTTAGATACTGATTTGAGCGCTCCTGTTCAGCCAACGCTTGATGTACATCTACGTCAGCAATGGGATGAGCCTGCTATTACCCAGCAGCAGCTACAACAGCTTACTCAGCGTACCACTGACCTGATGGTGAACCGTGGTCTTGCAAATAGTGAGCACCTAAAATCGTTGCCATCACGATTGTCTAGACTTGGATCACGTTTGCAGCTTGATCAAAAAGAATATCAGCTACTCAGTGCTTTGATTGCCAAACTCTCAAAGGACTAAGACACGTTTAAGCCTATAAAGTTGCCATACTTAAAATAGCTTTGTGTAGATACGATTATTATAAAACGATAATAACTTAGCGGTATTGTCGCTTTAGCAACATACTTTACTGACGAATAGACAGGACGCCTTATGTCATTGCCATCCAAGTTTTTTAAATCATTGGTCAATATCAAAAAAGACCTAAAAGAAGATGTCGATGCGGTATTTACCCGTGACCCTGCAGCACGCAATAGCTTGGAAGTCATTCTGACCTATCCCGGTATTCATGCGCTCATTTTGCATCGCGGTGCGCACTGTCTGTGGAACAATGAACAGAAACTGGCGGCTCGTGTTATCTCATACGGCTCACGTATTATCACAGGCATCGAGATTCACCCTGCTGCCAAGATCGGCAGACGCTTTTTTATCGATCATGGTGTGGGCGTCGTGATTGGAGAAACCGCTGAAATTGGCAATGATGTGACCCTATATCACGGCGTTACTCTTGGCGGCGTGTCTTGGAACAATGGCAAACGACATCCAACATTAGAAGATGGTGTGACTGTTGGTGCTGGTGCGAAAGTCTTGGGGCCATTTACGGTTGGCAAAAATGCCAAAATCGGCTCAAATGCAGTCGTAGTCAAACCAGTACCAGCAGGCGCTACGATGATCGGTAGTGCTGCTCGTATGATCTCAGATCATCATGATGAAAAAGGCAATCCACTGACTACCAAAGTACAGGATGCTAAGCAACAAGAAAAAGTTGCCCAAGCTGGTGAGAGCGACGAGCAAACTAAAGATATGACCCCTACTGCCAAACGTACCAATACTTTCCGTGCTTATGGTATCGACCCTTATTCACAAGACCCTGTTGCAGAAGCGTTTGCTAAAATGCTCGAGCATATCCAGCAATCAGAGAATCGCCTAGATCAACTGCAATCAGCGATGTGTGATATTGACCCAAGCTTTTGCAAGAAAAAATATGACAAGCTATGTCTAGAAGATTTGGATGTGATTGGACGTGCTGATATAGATGCAGTAGATACCGAGCAGAAATAACATTCATGCACCTGCATATAAATCACTTACTAATAGATGAGCAAAAAGTTCAAAATCTATAAAGTTCATCAAATGAAACGTCAGGTAACATCATAACCATAAAAGCCCTGCTATTTTACCTAGCAGGGCTTTTATGGTTAATAATAAACGTTAATGATTAATAACTGACATCTACTAGTTCATCTATCCCTGCATTTTCATGCGCTTTAAACGGATAACGATCCGCCATCACAATCCAATTCGACGTTGATTCAGATATCGATTCTTTGCTTAGGCTATTTTCTTTTTCAGCCAGTTTGATCAATAGAATATCAATATCCATTGTCACCAGTCGCACCTGATTGGCCTCAGCCTGTCGACACCGATTACAATTGCCTTCGAGCATTTTGAAGGTATGTTGCAGTTGCTGCAAGCTTATCGGTGTGGTCAGTGCTAAATGGACACATTGATTGGTATAGTCAGGCTTTAGTAATTGGGTAGTCGCAGTAAAATCAGGGTTTTGAAATGCTGTAGACAATTGTATCTCACCGAGCGTTGCCAACATCTCTCGGGCAAGCGGTAGATACTTTTCGGCTTGATAGTTACTACCCAGTGCTAGCATAACCTCTGCCACAGACTGTGCTTGCACAGTCTCAGGTGCACATTGTGTTAGCTTTGCTAAATTCAAATCCATTGACGTTTTATGCATCATCAGATTGGCTGTCATTAACTTCTTTAGCAGCTTCTTTATCAACTAGCTCGTTGGTTGACACTGGCGCATAGCGCGTGATTTGCACCCCAACCGCATCGGCGGCTGTAATGGCTGTGGGCTTGGCAATGCTTAGTGTGATTTTCTGACAGTCATACTTTGCAAATAGCTTATCAGAGATTTGACCAGCCAAATGCTCAAGCAGTTTTGCTTTGATTTCTATACACCACTCACTCACATCATCACAGACTTCTTTATAGCTCAGTGCATCGCTGACATCATCTGACACAGCAGCACGGCTAATGTCCGTCTCAAGCGCAATATCAATGAGTAATGGCTGAGTGATAGCACGCTCCCAGTCAAAAACACCAATCACTGCTTCTACTTTTAGGCCTTTGACAAACACCACATCAGATTCGGTATAAAACATGCTCTCATCCTTGCTTGCTAAATTTTTAATTAGAGTGTTAAATTCAGTGTTTAAGTGACACGACTACTTGGCTTGCTGCAATGTCTCTTCGCGCAGGCGTGCCGCCTTCAGCATTTTGCTTGGTCGATGTCGCCACAAATCAATACTGAACAGCAGCAGGCCAAACCAAATCAGGCCAAATACCGCCAAGCGTTTTACATCAAATGCTTCATTATAATAAAACACAGCCAAGAAGAAAATAAAGGTCGGTGTTAAATAGTTCATAAAGCTCAAGATACTATAAGCCACTAGTTTGGTCGATTTATTGAATAACAGTAGTGGTATCAACGTGATTGGCCCCGCTATCATCAACAGCCAAATGTTTGGGCTAAACCAAAAACTTAATTGGTGGCTTGCCACATCAGACTGCCAAAACCACCATAGACAAATCGGTACTAACATGGTCGTTTCAACAAACATCGCATCAATCGCAGTCAACGGTGTTTGACGCTGAATCGTACCATAAGTGCTAAAACTGAACGCCAGTATCAATGAGATCCATGGCAAGTTACCAATCATAATCACCTGAATGGCCACCGACAGTAAAGCAAAGCCAATCGCCACCCATTGCAGGGTACGTAAGCGCTCTTTGAACAGTATCATCGAGAGCGCCACACCCACCAGCGGGCCAATAAAGTAACCCAAACTGGCCTCGAGAATACGGTCTTGGTTAACCGCCCAGACATAGGTCAACCAATTGGTCGCAATAATTAAACCAGACAAAAAGGTGTATACAATCCATCTTGGATTTTGCTTTAAGGTGTCAATCCACTGCCAGCGCTTGGTCACGACCAGCAGCACCAGCAAACATAAAAATGTCCAAATAATGCGATGGCCAATAATTTCAGTGGCATCATATTCAGATAACTGCTTGAAATATAATGGAAATCCGCCCCATATAAAAAAGGCAATGAGCGCAGTGATGATACCGCGTCTGGTAGTTTTTATGGGGGTCACAGGTTTTTTGACGACGTTTTGGGTAGTCATAATATAGGACAACTTGTTAGAGCAAAGCGTGCCCTCACCCAATTCTGAATATTATTATCATTTTGATGGTGAGAGCACAGGGTTACTACGGTAAGATTAAAAGGTAAAAAGCAATGTACTCATGCCAATAGTGACATGAGTACATTGCTAACGATTTTAAACTGAAGGATTAAGGACTTTTATTTATCAGGATCAGTTTTTGGCTTAGGCTATTTTACTCGGTAAGTCGTAGAGAAGCATTAGTCCAGTATTCTATACGCAACGACTTATTCAGCGCCCGTATCCACTTGTATAGACATACCAATGTGATTGGCAAGCTCTGCAAATCCTGGGAAACTGGTGTTAACCGTCTCAACCCCTTCAATGGTGATTTGCTTGGATGCACGTAGACTGGCCACAGAAAAGCTCATCGCAATACGGTGGTCATGGTGCGAGACGATATGACCGCCACCAAAAACTGGCTGGCTATTATTTATGTCGCCATTTTCAGTAGCAGCGCCTTTACCTTCAATAATCAGACCATCATCAGTAACGGTACAATCAATACCAAGCGTATGTAGCCCTTCTGCCATCACAGCAATACGGTCAGATTCTTTGACACGTAGCTCTTTAGCACCCGTCAATACCGTGCGACCTTGTGCACAGCTGGCCGCGATAAATAATACAGGGAATTCATCAATCGCTAGCGGCACGAGGTGCTCTGGTATTTCAATACCGACCAAGTTTGAGCTGCGAATAGTGATATCAGCAACAGGCTCGCCGCCGACATGTGTCTCATTGCTCAGGCTAATATCCGCTTGCATTAATTTTAAGATATCGATGATGCCTGTACGCGTAGGATTAATGCCTACTTGCGTTAGGGTCAACTCGCTATCTTGGCTAATGGCTGCAGCCACCATAAAGAAAGCTGATGAAGAAATATCAGCCGGCACCGCGATATCACCGCCGGTGAGCGTACCGCCGCCGGTGACGCTGATACGATTGCCGTCTACGGTCACAGGATAACCAAAGGCTGATAGCATACGCTCGGTATGATCACGGCTGATCTCGGGCTGAACGACAGTTGTCGTACCCTCGGCCCACAGTCCTGCCAATAGCAAGCAAGACTTCACCTGTGCTGACGCAACTGGCATGTCATACTCAGCGCCTTGGAGTGGCTTACCAACATTATCACGACCAGTGATGCTCAGCGGTGCCGTACCACTATGACCTGTGCTCTGAATTACAGCACCCATAGACCGTAATGGCGCAGCCACTCGCTCCATCGGGCGCTTATTCAGGCTGGTATCACCGGTTAATACGCTATCAAATGACTGCGCGGCCAAGATACCAGACAGCAGACGCATACTGGTGCCAGAGTTACCCATGTACAGTGGTGTTTTGCTAGGTTTTAAACCATTCATACCGACACCATGAATGATCAAGTTACCATTATCAGGGCCTTCGATAGTCACGCCCATATCACGGAATGCTTGTAGCGTTGCTAGCGCATCCTCCCCTTCCAAAAACCCAGTAACGTTTGTCACGCCTGTGGCAAGACTGCCCAGCATAATGCTGCGATGCGAGATAGATTTGTCACCAGGAATGGCAATGGTGCCAGAAACAGTATTGCTAGGGGTAATATTATAAGAAGCTGACATGGCAGAAGTATCCGTATAAGGGGTGCTGGCTAACATATGGCCGAAATGTCGCCGTGCGGCTTGCGCGCGGCCCAAAAGTCCCATCAGGGCGGTTGAATCTTTATCAATGATAAGCTGGCGCATGGTCTGTAGATAGACACCATACTCATCAAGGGCGCTCACAATCGCGCTTTGATTGGCAAAAAATATATCATGCCACATTTTAGGGTCACTGGCAGCGATACGGCTAAAGTCACGGAATCCGCCAGCAGCATAACGAAACATATCTAAATTATCATCATGGCTCGCCAATTGCTCAACCAAATTAAAAGCAAGCAAATGTGGCAAATGACTGGTGTGCGCCAGTATGCGATCATGATGCTCAGCGTCCATTGACATGACATTTGCGCCCACTGACTCCCATAATAGTCGCAGTTTAGCGATAGCTGCACTACTAGTCGTCGGTAGCTCACAGATAATGACACTATGATTGACAAATAAACTGGCGCGGCGCGCATGATACCCTGAATTTTCAGCCCCAGCAATTGGATGCGCGGGTACCAGTCCTGTCGGCAGCGAGCCGAACACCGCTTTAGCGGCATCAATGATATTGACTTTGGTACTACAGACATCCGTCATAATACAATCACTGGCAAGCCGACCATCATCCATTGCCTGCTTAATATCAACAAACACGGCTTTGACAGCCTGTACTGGCACTGCAATGATGATTAAATCACTACCGTCGATGACGTCTTGCAGGGTTGCACTACCAGCGTCTAGCAGACCATGCTCAATCGCTTCTGTAATACTTGGTGCATGCCTATCGACCGCTACCAGACGCGCGCTCAAGCCGTTATCTTTAATCGCTTGCGCAAAGCTGGCACCAATCAGCCCAAGTCCAATCACACAAACTTGTTTAAATATAGGTGGCGTAGTATTTAGAGACGATTGAAGTTTATTATTTTTCTGACTACTCACGGCATTTCTCGTTGAACACACTCAGACATAGATAAAGCCAGTCTTAGTATTATAAATTTTAATGGCTAGGGCGTGTCATCAATTAGATTGTGAGTCTTAAAATGAGAAAAATTGTAGATAAACAAGGAAGAAATTGCCGTTAATATGAACATATTGACAAAATTACTGACGATGTTTAGCAAAATTTAGCCATTTTAAGGCCACTAAATGTATTCATGTGCTAATTAATGACATGCCCTAACGTCACTGATTTGATTAAGCGCACCTATTGATGCATTTAATCTTCAGTCAAAATAGAGCGCAAGGTATCAATCAAACGCAGATTTTCTTCGGCCAGTCCTACTGTGATGCGCAGCCAATTCGGCAATCCATAAGCCGTTAATGGACGAACGATAACGCCTTGCTCGAGCAGTGCTTGATGGATTGAAGCCGCTGATATGTCTTCCATCTCAACTTGTACCTCGACCATAATAAAATTGGCATGCGACTTCACAAACCCCAATCCCAATGCATCGAACTGCTTTTCTAGCCAGCGCATTTGCTCATCATTCATCAAACGGGTTTTTTCAATAAAGTCCTGATCGGCCAGTGCCGCAGCCGCAGCCGCCAGACCGATACGACTGACATTAAATGGCTGACGAATACGGTTTAGTAAGTCGGCCACTGCCACTGAGCTTAGGGCATAGCCGACACGCAAACCTGCTAGCCCATACGCTTTAGAAAAAGTACGCACGATAACGACATTGTCAAACTCATCCAGTAGCGCGCGATTATTACTCTCAGGACTATATTCGATATAAGCTTCATCCAATACCACCAAGACTGAGCTTGGCACACTGGCAACAAACTGATGCAGTTCTTTATGTCCAAGCTGCGTACCAGTCGGATTGTTGGGATTGGCAATAAAGACGACTTTGGTATTAGAGTTATCTTGTACCGCCTGACTCATCGCTTTTAAGTCGTGACCAAAGCGGTGCGCAGGCACCTCTATATCCATCGCACCTTGCATTTTTGCGAACATCGAGTACACGACAAAAGCATATTGGCTGTAAACAATAGCGTCATCGATACCCACAAAACTGCGCGCCAAAATATCAAGCAAATCATCAGAGCCATTACCTAAGGTAATCTGCTCGACATTGACATCATTAAAATCTGCCAATGCTTGCTTGAGATAGTAACCATTGCCATCAGGATAACGCGATAGCTGACCCAGTTGCTCAGTGACGGCTAGTGTCACTTGCGGTGAGCAGCCCATTGGGTTTTCATTGCTGGCAAGCTTCACCACATCTGAGATACCGTATTCGCGTGTCAACTCTTCAATTGGCTTGCCCGTTTGATAAGGCGCCAACGCCAAAATACTGTCATAAGCTGGCACGAGTGGCAATAAGCTTGATTCGGTTAATTGAGTCGTCTGCATGGTTTATCCTTAGATACGGTCTTTAAATGTGGTCTTTACATGCTGTCTTTTAATACTTAGACCCATCTATTATGTATGAATACCAATGAGTGAAGCCGTATACTTTATAGCACAGCCTTTGGATATGAGCCGAGTACGCGTAAGTCTTTGACCAATGGACGAATATCATTGATGGCTGCACTGACATTTGGATCATTAACATGACCATCCATGTCAATAAAGAATACATATGCCCATTTATTAGGACGTTCAGGACGGGTCTCGATACTGGTCATCGACACGCCATGATAGGACAATGGCTTCAAAATTTCGATCAACGCGCCGGCTTTGTCGTGTGCTGAAACCACGATAGAGGTTTTGTCTTGACCTGATGGTGCGACCGCTTCGTGACCGATGATCAAAAAGCGCGTGGTATTGCTTGGATTGTCTTCGATATTTGAATAAAGCTTGTGTAAGCCATACTCTGCTACAGCAACATCACCGGCGATCGCTGCTGAGTGCCATTCATTTTTGAGACGACGCGCCGCTTCACCGTTGCTCGATACTGCCACACGCTCTACATTAGGGTAGTTCACATCGAGCCAGTGACGACACTGAGCCAATGACTGCTGATGCGAATAAATACGGCTTAGGCCATCTAGTTTGGTGTGTTCTGCGACCAAAAAGTTCTGATGAATAGGCAGCTCAACTTCGCCAATGATTTTTAGGGTAGAAGATAAGAAACCGTCTAATGTGTGATTGACCACACCTTCTGAAGAGTTCTCAACCGGTACCACACCATACATGGCTGTGCCCGCTTCGACTTCACGGAACACATCCGTAATGGTCGTCATCGGCACAGTATCAGCGGCCTTGCCAAAGTGCTTTAGCGCAGCGGCATGCGTAAAGGTACCAACAGGGCCCAAAAAGGCAATGCGCTGCGGCGCTTCTAAGTCTAAGCATACCGACATGATTTCGCGGAACAGACGCGCCATCTTTTCATCAGCGATTGGGCCCGTATTACGCGCCATGACCGCCTTTAATACTTGTGCTTCGCGCTCAGGACGATAAAAAATCGGGTTGCTATTATCAGCCGCCGGGTTATTGGCAATATGGTTTTTCTTTACCGTAGCCACTTGCTGAGCCAATTTGGCACGGTTATTGATCAACGTTTGGATTTCGCAGTCTACTGCATCAATATTTTGACGAATATTGTCTAAAAAATCTTTTTCATTTGCGGTATCGCTAGCGTTTCCGGTGATTTGATTTAGATTATCCATGGTTTGATCTGGTGACTGCTCGCTCATTACCGCCCATCCTTTTTAGATTTTATCACTGTTAAGTATGACTATATTTGTTACTACGATTGCATGTTTTATTATTGCGATTGGATACTGTGTTCTGATCAGATACTGTACTCTGATTAAAGACCATGCGCTATCTGACATCGCCATTAGCGACGACATTGGTGAGTCAATATAACAGACCAATAGGTCGCGGGCTCTACTATAACAAAAACTTGGGTCAGTGCCCATTCGTAAATACGTATAAACAGCACAACGGCTATAAATGTTATCACAGTTAGCGCTCATAACAGCGATGCATGCCTCAACTATGCAAAAACACACGCTCAAAACTGTGTTACAGTTCCCTTTCCACCCCTACTCAAATTATAAATAAAAAAGCATCCTGTCATTAATATCGATGTGATTACTATAGAAGGCTATCTGATGAGCGTATTACAACAATTAAAAACCATGACCACCATTGTCGCTGATACCGGCGATTTGACCGACATTGCACGCCTAAAACCTATCGATGCGACCACCAACCCTAGCCTCATTACCAAAGCACTTATCCATTCTGACAATCAAGCTGTCCTATCAGAAACGATGAGCCGTCATAACGGTGACATCGATGCCGTTATTGATACACTGACGATAAAAGTTGGCTGCGATATTTTAGCGCTGATCGAAGGCCGCGTATCTACTGAAGTAGATGCTCGTCTCTCTTATGATACTCAGGCCACGATAGACAAAGCCTTGGCATTTATGGAGGCCTACCAAAAAGCAGGTATTGACTCAGAACGCGTCCTGATAAAAATGGCAGCGACTTGGCAAGGCATCGAGGCGGCGCGTTATCTTGAAACCCAAGGTGTTCACTGCAACTTGACGCTCCTATTCGGTCAACACCAAGCCATCGCTTGTGCAGACGCTGGTGTGACCTTGATATCGCCATTCGTTGGCCGTATCTTGGATTGGCAAAAACGCCAACAAAGCCGTCAGAACGTCCCTGCATCTGACGACATGGGCGTCCAATCCGTCAAACTTATTTATCAATACTACAAGCAGCACGGCTACCAGACACAAGTCATGGGCGCAAGTTTTCGCTCAGTTGAGCAAATCTTGGCACTAGCAGGGTGCGACCTGTTGACCATAGCTCCCAATCTCATTGACGAGCTAGCGGCGATGGATACAGAGGTTACCCGTCAGTTATCCCCTAGTATGTCGCTGGATATGAAAGCGATGACTCAAGTAAGTTTGACGCATGAAGAATTCAGCGCCGCCTATCAGCAAGATAAGGTCACACAAGACTTACTACCTAAAGGTATTGATGGTTTTATTGGCGCACGTGACGAGCTTGCTAAGATGCTATCGACCATGCGCGAGTAACAAGGGCAACAGGATTCTCACTGACCTCTCACAAAAGATATTTGCCTGTTAATGGCAAGTTGGCTATCATTACTTACTTTAAACAACCAGCAGCAAGGCTCAAGTATGAAACGGCTATCAATGTTATTGGCCAGTAGTGCACTAATGATTAGTGCCCATGGTGTCAACTGGGTAGAGGTGTCTGAGAGCAGTTCTGGATCGACTTTTAGTATAGATTTGGACTCTATTGAAAGCTCTGACATCAATATCATAGACGAAAAAGACGTCGAAAACATCACAGTGTCGATGCTCAGAACCTACCCCGCGCAAAAGCAGATCAAGAAAGAGAAGACTGCCGTAAAGGACAAAGGCGCTGCAAAAGAGAAGATCGATATAAAAGAAAATAGCATTCAGCGTAGTGATCAGCAATTATTGATTTCCTGCAAAGATGCCAGTTACTATAAGAGAGCCTACGTCAACTACGATGCTGACGATAAAGTCCTAAAGTCATGGCAATCAGAAAAACCGATACTGACCACAAAAGACTTTAAGGTGACTGCCCCAAAAACCGTTGGACGCCGATTGATTGAGCACGCTTGTGACAGTTATGAGCAGACCAAACAGCAGTCAGTGTAAGTCTATTATAGTATTCAACCTAAACCAGATAAAATAAAAGCGCCCTGATATTATTCAGGGCGCTTTTTATTTTGTATTTTTACAGCTTATAGTCAATTCAGTGCAAACCAATGCAAACATAAAGAAAGCTAGATCATACCTTTGCTTTATTTATGATTAACTATATTTATGACCAACTAGATTATCAATTGACCCTATTAAGCTTTTAGTACGGTATAGACAGGCACTGGGAACTCGCCATGCAAATCAATCAAGTCTAATAACACCAATGCACCCACCACCGTATGATCGGCTGATTGACACAGCTCATAAGCTGTGGTCAATGTACCACCAGTCGCCAAAATATCATCGACCAGTAGTACGCGCTCAGGTGGTAAGTTGTTTTGCATCTCAAGCGTGTCTTTGCCATACTCTAGCGCGTACGCTTTGTTGGCCACTGGTGGTGGCAGTTTACCCGGCTTACGTAGTAATATCATACCCTTACCCAAGCGTCCTGCGAGCATACTGGCAAACACAAATCCGCGTGCTTCAACAGCACCCAAGCAGTCGATGTCATCCATCAGGCCTGCTGGCAATGCAGCAAGCAGTGCATCGATGACCTCATTGATGTGACTACGGAGTAACGGGGTAATATCATAAAAATCAATGCCGACTTTTGGAAAGTCTGGTACTGTGCGAATAACCTGCCAAAACGGATGGTCAGTATTACGTGTAGGAGATGACGCGCTTTCGGTGGCCGCGGATGTGGCAGCATTGATACTCATGATAACCCTTAGCTTATATGACTGAGATAACTGGCGTGACTTGAATAACTGATATGAACGATATGACGACTGCTCATAAATCGCTCATGACATATCAGCGGCAAATAGTAGATATAGTCAATCCATGTTAAAAATGATACAAGGCAGACGAGCGCAAGTACTACAGTAGTAGGCTAAGCGAGTCTAACGCCGTAACACTTTAAGAATGGTTCGACTATAACACTATAAATTTAACGGCGACTATTATAGCATAACTGACCTGCACATGGCGGATGCGCGTCTGTTGTTGCAGCCAATCACTGCAATATAGCGTAAGTACGGGCTTGATAAAAGACAACTTATCTCAATATACAAGTGTAAACTTAACTATGAAAATCACGGTTATATGCTAAACTACGTGCGCTTTTGCAGTCTCATATCATTGTCATAAAGGTAGTGGCTGAATGAATGACTGCAATCCTAAACATAAGCGTATATAACGCACTGTAACACTGGTAATGATCGATAGGACTTATTTATGAAACGTTATGAATGTATCGTCTGTGGCTGGATATATGATGAAGCACTGGGCTGCCCTGAAGAAGGCATTGCCCCTGGCACAAAATGGGATGACATCCCTGATGACTGGACTTGCCCTGAGTGCGGCGTCGGCAAGCTTGATTTTGAGATGCTTGAGCTGTAGTAGATGACCCTCTAATTAGGACACTTCATGATAAAATCAGATGACATCAATAGTGCCAAATTGACTGAACCCTTAGACAATCTAGACACCTACCCCACGCCTGAATGGCAACGATTTGGGGCACATCAATGGCGCGACTCCGATTTGAGTCAGCATCTTCAGCAAGCGATGATCGATATCGGTGATGGCATTGAGCTGTGTGTCGAGGCAGGAGGTAACCCTAATCATCCGCCGCTACTCATGATTATGGGGCTAGGGTCACAGATGATATTTTGGCCTGACAATTTCATCAAACGCTTTATTGATGCTGGTTTCTTTGTGATTCGTTTTGACAATCGTGATATTGGTCTGTCCTCTAAGGTGCAGATTGAGGGATTGCCACGCATTAGCCAGCTCAAAATGATGGTACGATTGCAAACTGGCCTGTCCAATAAAAGCACGCAGGTTGCCTATAATCTAACAGATATGGCAGAAGACACCGCGCGTTTGATTAAGGCCCTCAAGCT
This sequence comes from Psychrobacter sp. SWN149, assembly GCF_015864565.1. Classification (NCBI taxonomy): domain Bacteria; kingdom Pseudomonadati; phylum Pseudomonadota; class Gammaproteobacteria; order Moraxellales; family Moraxellaceae; genus Psychrobacter; species Psychrobacter sp. SWN149. The sequence goes on along the minus strand of NZ_JADYWX010000002.1, from coordinate 612,325 downwards.
TGGCAAGACCCATTTGCTTGGCGCTTCGATGGGCGGCATGATCGCACAGATCGTAGCGGCACGTTATCCCAGCTTGGTACAGCGTATGGCGCTGATGTTTACGACGACCAATCGTGCCTTTTTAAAGCCGCCAAAGCCCAAGCAGCTATACACCCTTATTAATCGTCCAGAGAGTCATTCTGAACGTGATATCGTGCGTCATAGCGTGTGGTTTATGAAAACCGTTGGTACACCAGGGCATGTCAATGTACGGATGGTGCGTGAGATTGCCAAGATTCGCTATCAGCGCAACTTTCATCCGCTAGGTACGGTTCAGCAGCTTAATGCTATCTTGGCATCAGGTTCTATCAGTCGCTTTAGTAAGCAAGTCAAAGCACCAACCATTGTACTACATGGTAGCGCTGATGGCTTAATTCCTGCCTCACAGGGCCGCGTGGTTGCCAAAACCATCCCTAATGCTAAGTTTCACCTGATTGAAGGCATGGCACATGATATTCCAGAGTATTATCAGCCTTATATGGTTGATTTAATCAGCCATCATTTATCGGATAAATAGCCACTTCCCTGCCATGTCTATACCTGCTGTCAGTACAAGGCACGTATCATGTACTCGATAAAAAAATGTGTGCAATAAAAAAGAGTGCCAGCCTATGATAAATAGGTTGGCACTCTTTTTTTTATTGCGTATTAAGTTTTGATAGTCGCGCTAATCGCACGCGACCCCAGTACCCTCTTTGTCAACACACATTTTATTGCCATTCTTTAAATTGCCAATCCATGCCTTACCACCGGTAAAGGTAAATGACGGCTTACCTCTATAGTCGTCAGCCAACACCCCATCACTTGCAAAGCGAAAAGGAATCACCAACTCTCCGCCCAGATTGATAAATCCCCATTCTTTGCCGATACGCACGCCCGCCAGCGACTCAGAGAATGGGCGTACCTCATCAAACGAATAAGTAATCATGGTGATATTATTGTCATCAACAAAGCCCCATTTGCCATCCTGTTGACGTGATTGCAACGTGGTAAAACCGCTAGATATAGGCGGCTTAGGCCCTGACGATGATTTAGGCACAGACGATGGCTTATCGGTCACAGTAGCAGGTGCAGACTCTTTGGCGGATGATGCATTGGGGTCACGAGCCGTATTCCCATTTTTATCGACCCAACTGGTCGCACTATTTTTTCGTACTCGCGCCACGCCATTACGGTAGTTATCAATATCATCAATGGCTGCCGAGAATGAAACAACCGTGCTATTGGCCGTGTTAATCACGCCATAGTTACCGTCTTTTTTTACCACGATACGTCCATCTGATACAGGCCGCGCCCATCCTCCACTTTCTGTGAGCATGTCATACATTGCAGGCACGACTTCGCGGCCTTGCATATTGAGATAGCCGACACGACTGTTACGCAATACAGGTAGCAGATCGCTCGATATTTTATCGGCATCGACCTTTTGATAGCGTGATAAATCAACGACTCTTTTACCTTTTTTGTCAATCAATGCCACAGGCGCACCAAAATCCTTGGTCGCTAAAAAATACTTGCTACTCGCGGTACAAGCGACATTTTTGTAGTAGCTTTTGGGCAGTTTACAACTGGCCGCTTGGGCGCTTGGCACCATAAACAGCAAACCCAAAGAGACACTGATAAACAAACCATAGCGCGCCACCGTTCTAGATGTACCAGATACTAGGTGTGAGTGTTTGTTTGAAAAAAAGTATCGAAGCATAAGTAAACCTAGGCAAATAATATACAGAGTGTTTAAGATAATGGACGAACCATTCAATATACGGTAAAGCATAAGGGTCTGTTTGAATATCAAACAGATCTTAGACTAACAAATTGTTGTACCAGCGCCAATGTCATTACTGTAAGAGCGTCACTCGATTATAAAGACATTGCTGTACTGTGCTACGATTTATACTGACAAATCTCACTATGTCGGCACTATTGCATAGCGACACTGCGACCAAGATTGCTGTCACTATTAGTCAGCACTAACAGTAACTTTAATCGTTTATGTCTAGCCTGTACACACAGTAGGATTAGCTATAGCGACAGCCTATTTAAAAAACCAGAATAAATTTTGGTTTTATCATTTCATTTTATGTCTAAAACCACGACAATATGGCCTTGGTGAAACGTCACATGCACAGCGTGACATCATAATAAGAATATTAACATAAGGACCCGACATGGCTATCGCTTCTTCACGTTCTGCACCTATTGGCTTAGTCATTGGTTGTATCATTTTTGGTCTGGGCAGTTTGATTGTGGCTCACGTTGATATCGGCGGCTGGGCCATGTCGTTTTGGCGATTGGCTATTTCAGGTATCGTCTTTGCGGTCTTAGCAAAGACCATGGGCCAGCATCTACCCCGATCAAGGCGAGCGATTGTTTATAGCTTACTGTCAGGTGCTTTTTTGGGATTGGATTTGGCACTTTGGCACGAGAGTATTTATGCCGTCGGCCCTGGTATCTCGACCTTGCTCAACAGCTTGCAGATTTTTTTCTTAGCAGCTATTGGCTTTTTATATTTTAATGAACGTCAATCTATCGTGCAGCTGATCAGTTTATTTTTGGCGATGCTGGGCGTGGCCATGATCGGCAGTCCTGAGCTTGCTCACAACAGCGCTGCCATTTGGGGGTTTGTCACAGGTATTGTGTCAGGCGCAATGCTGGCAGCATCAATGACTTTTATCCGTAAGACACACGATACCGAACCTGTACCCATATTTATGCTGATGCAATTGATCAGTATCGGTGGTGTGCTTGCCATGGTTGTGCCGATGTTGGCTTTCGATATGGGTAACATTTTGCCCAACACCTGGTCTGAGCTTGGTTGGGTGTTGATTTATGGTACGGTGATGCAGTGCTTGGCTTGGGGCCTGATTGCCTATTCTATCCCTAAGCTATCACTGGCACTGACAGGATTATTACTACTGACCGAGCCTGTTGCCGCCCTCATTATTGACTATAGCTGGCTGGACAAACCCATCAACAGCTTACAATGGGGCGGCGCACTACTGACTATGTTTGCCATTTATTTGGGATCATTAAAACCAAAACCACGGGCACTACGCCGTTATCGGTTTTTTTCAAAGTTCTATAAGCGAGATTATAAGTAAGCTCGACACTATTGTTCGATTTTTTCGGATGATATAAATCAATATTATTCAATAAAAAGCGCCCATGCTATTGATAGCATGGGCGCTTTTTATTTACTGCATTCACTGCAAACTTAAACATTGTAGAGACTGATTATTTAGCCAACGCTTTATTCGCCGCTTTCGTCTCGGCACTTTGGTTAAACAAGGCATTTAACACGATAGCGGCTAAAGTAGCAGTACCAATACCGCCCAAATCAAAGCCTCCTAGGTGCAAGCTAAAGTTACCTGTACCCATAATGACGGTCACAGCAGCGATAATCAAATTGCTGTTTTTGCTAAAATCAATGCGACTGTCTATCCAAATTTTTATCCCAGCCACCGTGATCAGGCCAAAGACGACGATAGAAGCACCGCCCAATAGAGCCGCTGGTATCGTCTGAATAATCGCACCAAACTTGGGTGACAGTCCCAATATGATAGCGACCACACCTGCCACGACAAATATCGTGGTGCTATATATTTTGGTGACCGCCATAACGCCGATGTTTTCAGCGTAAGTGGTCACACCAGTACCACCGAAGCCTGCTGAAAAAGTCGTGGCCAAACCATCTGCTAAAAACGCGCGTCCCATATAAGGGGTCACGCGAGCCTTGGTCATGCCCTCTACTGCTTTAAAATGACCCAAGTTTTCGGCCACTAAGATAAAGGCCACAGGCGCAATGAGAATAATGGCGCTCAGCTCAAAACGAGGCGTATGAATACTCGGTAACCCAAACCATGAAGCTGCAGCGACCGTACTAAAGTCAATCGCAGTCCCAAAACCTAAGATATTGGTCATCACAAAATAAGCCACATATGACAGTACCAGACCGACGAGTAGCAATAGACGACGTAGCATACCGCGCGTAAATACCGCCACCCCACTAATGAGCAGTACGGTCAAAGTGGCCATCCAAGCATCAAACTGATTGGCAGACACCCCTTGAATGGTCACTGGTGCTAAATTAAGACCGATAATCATCACGATAGCGCCGGTGACGATAGGCGGCATTAAGCGCTCGATCCAGCCCGTTCCCGTTTTCATCACGAGCAAGCCAATCAGCGCATAAATAATACCGCAGGCCATGATACCGCCTAGCGCAACATTTAGATTATCATTGAACCCTGCGCCTGCATATGCCGTCACCGCAATGACTGGACCAATAAAAGCAAAACTTGATCCCAAGTAACTTGGCATGCGTCCACCAGTGATCATGAAAAACATCACCGTACAGATACCAGACATCAAAATAGCTAAGTTAGGGTCAAATCCCATCAATAGTGGCGCCAGCACCGTCGCACCAAACATGGCAAACGTATGCTGTATACCTAGTAATACACTCTTTGATGGTGGCAAATAGTCATTGATACCCACTGGATCACGATCCAAGTTGCCCTTGTAAGGTCGCCATGTCGGAAACCAACGGCCATTTTCAAAGTCTGGATTGTGTGGGTAGTTGATGGCGGCTGAATCAATACCTGCAGCCTCTAATGCGTTTTGAGCTGACTGATCTGGAGCGCTGTTGTCTGACGCTGATAAAGGGTCTTTTTGAGATGGCATGCGCGCTTGTCCTATGTGAGCTGAACTAAGGTAATAAGCTAAAATAACTGCTAAAATGAAAACTGAGCGAAATTGAGAGACTGATAAATAGCGCTGTGTGGCTAACTTATATAGATAAAAGAGCACTATATGTTTCTATCTATAATATGTCATCCCAATTCATTCGTTTATGTTGTAATATGACAAACCAAAAGTATTATTTGGTATGATGGTCAATTCTGGCTAATGGCACAAGAACAATGTGTGCGACCCAAAGTACTTTGGTCATTTACAAGCTGGCCTACTTAATAGCGATATTGACTTACAGGATGTTACATAGTCGTTGACTCCGAGCATGATAGCGGAGTTTCAAAATAAATAAAAGTTATTATTCAGTCACCACTTGTACTCTTTTATAGTAATCCTTTCATAGATAGCACCTCACACGCACCGAACTACGGTGCCTGTAAGCTATGGCTGTCTATTATATTTTCAATAAAAGCGCTCCATGCAATTGCTAGGGCTCTTAAACTTTTCGGTAACTCATTATGATTAGTGTTTTTGATTTATTTAAAATTGGCATTGGCCCATCAAGCTCACATACAGTAGGTCCGATGGTGGCCTCTAATCTGTTCTTAGCCTCATTAACTAAGCAAATGGCATTGACAGGCGTTGCTAATATCGAAATTGAGCTTTATGGTTCTTTGGCTGCGACCGGAAAAGGCCACGCAACAGATACGGCCATCTTATTGGGATTACTGGGTCATACGCCTAGCACCATTGACACACGCATGACCAGTAGCTATCTGTCTCCTATTTTTTCTGACAAAGTATTAAATGTATCAGGCACCCATACGATTGCGTTTGATACAGAACAAGATATCTATTGGTACGATGACACTGTATTGCCCTACCACCCTAATGCATTGACCCTTCGTGCCATCTCAACGGAAGGCGTGCGCTATCAGCAGACCTACTATTCGATTGGTGGTGGGTTCGTAATCAATGAAGAAGATGCCACTGACCCAAATGAGGATCATGCCAGCCCAACGATTGATCGTGTTCCTTATCCTTTCAATAACGCAGCAGAGCTGTTAGAGCAATGTCGTCAGCATGACTTAAGTATCAGCGAATTGGTACTGGCAAATGAGCTTTATTTTCATAGCGAAGAAGAGGTGTTTGCCTATTTAGACAATATTTGGGAAGTCATGCAAGACTGTGTCACACAAGGCTGTGAAAACGGCGGCATTTTGCCCGGTGGTTTAGATGTCAAACGCCGTGCAAAGGACTTGTACCTACAGTTGTGTGCTGAAAAAGATCAACCCATCACTAAGAATGACAAACTGGCTGCGATGGACTGGGTTGACTTATATGCACTTGCCGTCAATGAAGAAAATGCCAATGGCGGTAAAGTGGTCACAGCACCAACCAATGGCGCGGCAGGTATCATTCCAGCAGTACTGCATTACTATCGTGACTTTTTGCCAAACTATAGCCAAGACGGTGTCCGCAAGTTTTTGTTGAATGCCACCGCTATCGGTAGCCTCATCAAGCAAAATGCCTCGATCTCTGGTGCTGAAGTAGGCTGTCAGGGTGAAGTAGGATCTGCCTGTGCCATGGCAGGATCTGCCCTAGCAGAACTTATGAATGGCTCACCCGCTAAATGTTTAAATGCAGCAGAAATCGGTATTGAGCACAATCTAGGTCTCACTTGCGACCCTATTGGTGGTCTAGTCCAAGTGCCTTGTATCGAGCGTAATGCCATGGGCGCGGTCAAAGCGATCAATGGGGCACGTCTGGCCTGTAGAGGTAATGGTCAGCACTTTGTTTCTTTGGATAAAGCCATAGAAACCATGAAGCAAACAGGTGCTGACATGTCTGATAAATACAAAGAGACGGCACGTGGTGGCCTTGCTGTTTACGCTGATAATAGAATCCCTACCGCTACTCGCGGCGTCAGTGTTAACTATAGCCAATGTTAATCTGACCTATCGACTACATGATTAGCAATAATATGTCGTCATGGAAATAGATACTGTAGAAACAAAAAAAGACCTCTAAGAAATTAGAGGTCTTTTTTTATGATGAATGTAACGAAGTCAGCTCGCATTTATTGATGTTACTCAGCTGTTTTGGATACCACTTTGTTAAGAATCCAAACCGGCTTAACCACGTTAGACCCTTCTGCTGTCATTGCTTCTTGACGTACATCTAAGACATAACGGTAGTTCGGCTCATAGGTAAAGCCCTGAATGTTACCATTTAGCGTGGTATAGTTTTTCTGATAAGTCTGACGATATTGCAAGCACTGCGATTCAACCATCGTACCATCTGTTGCTGTCAAGTCACACACGGCTTTACGCGGAGCAACTTCTACCTCAAAACTTGGAATATTGATTACTTTTACATTCATGGTCTGTCCTTCGACTACCATGGTACGCTCATTGTCCATACCCATAGTAGAACAACCAGAAAGAGCAAAAGTCGTCATCAATGCTGCAAGTGCTAATTTTTTCATTATATAATCCTCAGATAGTTGTTATTAGTTTTCTATTGCTGGCTTATTGTTGCTTATACTAAATTATTATTTCGAACACCTTAATTTGCCCTAGTAAAACCCAATAAGGCTATTTGCCGTTTACTGAGCTTAGTATAGGTCGCTCGTCGTCTTACCCTCTATGACTGCTTTGTAAAGTAACGTCAGCTTTTGCAACTGATGTTAATGTATCGTATGAAATCACAAGGTAAATTGATACTGGCCAAGCCAAGTCTTAGATTATAGACAATAAAAAGCCAGAGTAGACTCTACTCTGGCTTCATGGTTAAGCTATCTAAAGATGATTTAAAACTATTGCCTAACTGCGATAATCAGCATTTATCTTCACATAATCATATGACAAATCGCAGGTATAAACCGTGTCATGGGCATCACCGCGTGCAAGACTGATATGAATGGTAATCTCAGACTGGCTCATAACCGCTTTGCCAGCTTCCTCTGTATAGCTGGCGGCGACACCGCCGTTCTGGCAAATCATAACGTCATCTAGATAAACATCAACTTGCTCGGTGTCTAGGTCATCAATACCCGCATAGCCAACTGCTGCTAGAATGCGCCCCCAGTTTGCATCACTGGCAAAAAATGCTGTCTTTACCAGTGGTGAATGTGCGACGGCATAAGCCACATCACAGCATTCCTGAGTGGTTTGACCACCCGTCACTTTAACGGTCATAAACTTGGTCGCACCCTCGCCATCACGTACAATCAATTGTGCCAGACGTATAAACACCTCACTCAACGCGTCGAACACTGCTTGATAATGCGGATGCGCTGGACCATCAATCATATCCGAGCTGGCAGCGCCAGTGGCTATCAATACACAGCAGTCATTGGTTGAGGTATCGCCATCGACCGTGATGCGATTAAAAGACTGCTCATTGATGGCGCTGAGCATCTCTTGTAATACGTCAGCAGCGATATTGGCATCTGTTGCCACGTAGCCGAGCATGGTGGCCATATTCGGACGTATCATTCCTGAGCCTTTTGACATGCCCGTAATATGATAATGAGTTCCTGCTACTTCGATTTTTTGGCTGGCAAGTTTCGGAATAGTGTCCGTCGTCCGGATACCGTTGGCCGCAGCCAGCCAACTATCAGCAGCTAAATTAGACAATGCGGCATCCAGACCTGCGATGACCGCGTCGCTATTTAATGGCTCGCCAATCACCCCGGTTGAGAATGGCAGTACAGTGGCGACATCTACACCTGCTTTGTCTGCCAATGCAGCACAGATATCGATAGCACGGCGCTTGCCATCAGCGCCCGTGCCTGCATTGGCATTACCCGTATTGGTCACCAAATAGCGCGGACTGACTTTAGTAAAGTGCTCTCGCAATACCCGTACAGGCGCCGCACAAAACGTATTCTTAGTCGTAACAACCGCCGTCGTTGCCTGCTCATTGATTTCTATCACGACCAAATCGTCACGATTTTTATAGCGTACGCCCGCGGCAGTTGCACTGAGCTTAATGCCATCAATGGGATAAATAGTATCAGGTACTGCTACATTGCCAACTGCCATAATAAAGTCCTTATTTGTGATATTTATCGTTACTTATAGATAGAAGTGAATAGAAGCTAAATTTACCGAGTATCAAGGTAATACTTATTATCTGAGTATTACACTTTTTTTAAGTCGAATGCTGACCAAATCGGAGCATGGTCAGACGGTTTTTCCATCGCACGTAATTCGTAGCTGATACCAGCATCGACACAAGCATCAACCAAATCTGGTGTGCATAAGATATGATCGATACGCATTCCGCGCTTAGGTTCATCGTTAAAGCCGCGACTGCGATAATCAAACCAGCTATAAAGCTCCGTACTCTCCGGATAATGCAAACGATAAGTATCAGTTAGCTCGCGTGACATCAGATCGCTATACCATTCACGTTCTTCTGGCAAAAACGAGGTTTTTCTATTTTTTAACCAACGTTTTGCATTGACTTCACCAATACCGATATCGATATCTTCTGGGGCAATATTCATGTCACCCATGACAATGATCGAACGACCCTCAGCTTTTAATGTATCAATATAAGCCATCAAATCTGCATAATACGCCCGTTTCATTGGAAATTTGGTCGGGTGATCTTGGCTCTCTCCTTGCGGAAAATAACCATTAAGCACATCTACCTCGCGCCCATCAAATTCATAGCGTGCATGAATAAAACGCTTTTGCGCATCTACCTCTTCACCAGGAAAGCCCTTTTGTACAAATATAGGGGCAACTTTAGACAGTAATGCCACGCCATAATGTCCCTTTTGTCCAAAGTATTCTACGTGATACCCTATTCCTTCTACATCCCCTAGCGGGAACTGATCGTCATGTACTTTGGTCTCTTGTAGACCCATGACGTCAGGATCAATCACCTCCCGAACGGCCTCAAGCTGGTGCTGACGAGCACGAATACCATTGATATTAAAACTGACAAAACGGGTCATAAACTATCCTATACTAATTGATAAAATGCAGTGCTGATACGAGCGAATGAGTCGCAAGCACCTATGATAGCAGACATAGGCTGAGCTAGCTGTTGCGCCGTCTTATATCTTCGGCTAGAGTAACGCTTGTGACAACGATAATAAACGCTATTCTTATAAATTCGCTGATTCACATCCTTATCATGAGGGCATACCCTCAACCTTACTTATTAAAAAATACTGAGTATGACTATGACAACAACGATGCGAAAAAACACCAATAAAGTTAGCAACGATGAAGTTGCCCCATTATTTGCCAAAGATTACAACGTCTATATTAACCATACTGATGCTGGTGGCATAGTCTACCATGCCAATCATTTGGTTTTTTTTGAAAACTGCCGCCGTGATTGGTTCACTGAACTTGGCTTAAACGGCTATTTTTTGCAGACCGATGCAGGCGATGTGCAGCATTTTGTGGTCAGTCAGGCAGATTTGCGCTATACCAACGCCATTCTCTTAGATGAGATCATCAGTGTACGTGTCGATAAAGTAGAGCTAAAGCCTGCCAGCATGGTATTTTATCAAAGCATTCGTCGCACAGCACCTAATAATGGGATAGTAAATACAGCTGTCAATAGTCAGATTTTGAGCAGCGCCAAGATTGTCATTGCTTGTGTACAAAATCAAGTCAAACCAAAGCCTATGGCAAATGATGAAAACGACAAATCTGATACTGTATCTACTGATGCACCGATGCGCCCTATACGTGTACCCAAAAAACTGCGCGAGGCTATTGAACAAGCTATGAGCCAGCAACTGATTGAGCATCAATAGACGCTATGAACACTAATAGCGACAGTCCTATCATTGAGTTTAACCATCTTTGGTTTTACAGTAGACCGACCACCAGCCCTGCTAAGGATACAGATACTAATATCGCTCAAATACAGGATAGCACTCAAAAAAAAGGTAATGCTCTCAGCACACGCTATCAGAAATGGACAAGTAAACGAGAGAAAGATACTGCATCTAGCGAGGCGCTGCCAGCTAACCCGCCAGCATTAATCATCGATGTGAGTGGTATGCTATTTTCAGGGCAAGTGACCGTCTTGACCGGTGCCTCTGGCAGTGGCAAGTCTGTACTACTACGACTGCTGGCTGGATTGCTTCCTATAAGTGCTGGTGACGTCCGTTTACGTAGCAAGGCTGAATTACTTAACCCTGCCAAACCAAACAGTGATGTATATTACAGTATTCACGAAACAAGCTATATAGAGTGGCGTCAGCAAGTTGCGTTACTCTCGCAGCATCCACAACTGATAGAAGGCTCTGTCCTTGACAACCTAAAAATGCCTTATGATCTGCAAGCACATGAGTCTCAGACCTTTGATATTGATTGGCACATTGCTCAGCTTGTACATTTGGGTAAAAGCGCAGCGTTTTTGCAGCAAAATGCCAACTATCTATCTGGTGGCGAGCGGCAGCTGGTCAATACGTTGCGCTTACTACAACTCAACCCTCGAGTACTATTGCTGGATGAACCGACCGCTGCCTTAGATGTCGATACATCCGCGCAGTTGGTCAGCCTGCTTATTCGTTGGTTACAAGCCGATAGGCAGCGTACATTGCTATGGGTCACTCACGATACCAAGGACATCATGCCATTGGCGGATAGACACTGGCATATGCAAGCAGGCGTATTAACCAACGTGTTCTAAATCGACTGTTAAACTATGATATAAATCTTAAGATACAATATTCTGATTGTACGCCAACCTTCCCTTTACACCCTTATAATGAGTACATATGAGCGGGACAAATGATATGCAAGTGTTTTTAACGTATGGTGATATCGCACTTGCTGGGAGCCTAATCCTCATCGTCCTTGTCGTATCATGGCAATTGCGTTTAAGGCTGACAAAGACACTATTAACGGCTGCTATCAGAACCATCGTACAACTGAGTTTTGTTGGCCTGATATTGGCATGGGTGTTCGCACGCGAGCAATGGTACGAAGTACTGATCATTCTGACCATCATGACCTTGATTGCCTCAAGTGCTGCAAAAAACCGTGTCAAACGCAGTTATAAAGGTTTATTGGCAGACACACTACTGGCCGTTAGTACCTCAGCCATATTGGTCACTGCGATAGCCATCTTAGCTATTTTGAGAGTCACTCCTTGGTACACGCCTCAATTTATTATCCCTATCTTAGGGCTAATACTGGGCAATTCTTTAACCGCCATTTCTTTGACTAGCAACCAATTGGTTGAGTCTTTTCATCAGCAGCAATCTCGTATCGAGATGATGCTTAGCCTATCTGCCAAGCCATTTGAGGCCGTACATGAGCAAATACGGGCAGCGATTATTAATGGGATGACCCCGACCTTAAACTCTATGTTAGTCGTAGGTATTGTGAGCTTACCCGGTATGATGACAGGGCAAATACTGGCAGGTGCAGATCCTACCCAAGCCGTTCGTTATCAGATCATAACGATGTTTTTGATATGTGTGAGTAGCACACTTGGCTGCACCATCAGCGCTTTACTTATTTACCGACGATTTTTCAATAAAAACAGTCAGTTCATCCTACCTGAATGATCAAAATACTTACTGGCCCTCACCTCACTCAGCGATTACCTTTTCGGCTTCCCTTCCTTATATTCATTATTAAGAATATGATTTAATTCAGTTTATGTACTGAACAGTTTTGTAAATCCATATTGCTATCTGTTTTATTCATGCTAATGTATTGCTGAAATGTATCATTTTTTTGATACTCTAGTTGCTAACAATAGATGACCCTTATTGGGATATTTACTGTTTGTGTTATTTGTTTATACAATGATTTGGTTATTTATCTAAGACATTTCTTAGTACTGGCTGATTGGTATTGTACCGCACTAACAAGCGCTAGCAGTCTGTCAATATACAAGGACGTTATTGCACCCAGTAACCTATAAATTCTATCAATACTGGTTGGTAATATTGACATATGTATGGCTGATTTTTTATAAACCTTAACCCATATTACATTGCAAGGACGCTCACTATGTCGCCGAACAAACCTTGGCTCTCCCAATATCCTACAAGTGTGCCAAAAACCATCGACCCTGATAGATATATCAGCATCATGGAACTTTACGAAGAATGCTTCGATCGTTTCCGTGGACACCCGATGAGTATTTGTATGGGCGTGACTCATACTTATGGCGACATTGATAAGGCCTCACTGGCAGTTGCATCATGGTTACAAGCGCAAGGGCTTCCTAAAGGTAGCGTCGTGGCGCTTATGATGCCAAACGTCCCGCAATATCTGCCAACTATGATTGGGATTTTGCGGGCGGGCTACGTGTGCACCCCTGTTAACCCATTGTATACAGGTCGTGAGCTGCGTCATCAATTAAATGACTCTGGTGCACAAGCTATTTTTGTGGTGGATAACTTTGCCCAAGCCTTAGAGCAAGTAATCGACGAGACGGCCATCAAACGCGTTATCCTATCAAAGATGGGCGATATGATGGGCTTGAAGGGTATCTTGGTCAATACTATCATTCGCCAAGTCAAACGTTTGGTGCCTAAGTACAATCTTAACGATCCCAAATACCATGTCACTAAATTTCCTGAAGTATTGAAAAAAGGCAAAAACCTACCTTTCCAAAAGCCAAAACTGTTACTGGATCAAAAAGCATTTTTACAATATACCGGTGGTACAACCGGCCTCTCTAAAGGTGCTATTTTGTCACAACGCAATATCGTAGCAGCAGCCATGCAATCAGAAGCATGGACACGGCCTATCACCTCAGAGATCAATGAAGTATATATCAATATGGTCATGGCGCTACCGCTGTATCATATTTTTGCTTTTATGCTAAGCCTACTGGGCATGCGCTCAGGCTATACCTTTATATTGGTACCCAATCCGCGCGATATGCCCGGATTTGTCAAAACGTTATCAAAACAGCCTTTCCATATATTTCCTGCCGTCAATACCCTATTCAAAGGACTGCTTGATACACCAAGCTTCACACAGCTGGACTTCAGCTCTCTGCGTATCTCCCAAGCTGGTGGTATGGCAGCGACTGAGCAGACAGCTGCACGCTGGCTTGAGGTAACTGGCTGTCCTATGGTCGAGGGTTGGGGTATGACCGAAGGCGTGGCGGCAGGCACCGCCAACATCGTGACGGATCACAAATTCAATGGCACCATCGGTTTACCACTGCCTAGTGTCGATATGATTGTGATTGATGATGAAGGCCGGCGGGTTGACACTAATGAAGCGGGCGAGATGTGTATTAAAGGCCCTAACGTAACCTCTGGATACCTGAACAGAGACAGTAGTGACGACTTTACTAGTGATGGCTATTTCCGTACTGGTGATATTGTCAGTATGGATGAAAAAGGCTATTTCACCTTGCTTGATCGCAAAAAAGACATGATTTTAGTCTCAGGTTTCAATGTATTCCCGAATGAGATTGAATCTGTCATGCTTGACTGCCCAGGCATTATTGACTGTGCGGTGATTGGTATTCCGGATGATCGCCAAGGTGAAGCTGTCAAGATATACATAGTGCCTGAAGACAATAACGTTACCAAAGAAGTGGTGACAGAATTTGCTCTAGACAATCTCACTGGCTATAAGTGTCCACGTCATATTGAATTTGTCAGTGAATTGCCAAAAAGTAATGTCGGTAAAGTATTGCGTCAAAAGTTGCGTGAAAAGCATGATGCAGATCGTCCACAGCGATAGACGGTTATTAGTCTTTTGACAAAAGAAACGCTATTTTCTATTAATGCCTATGTTTATAGAACTTGAGTAACATCAAATTTAAATAATGACTTACTCTTATTAAAAGGCATCTTATATTAGTTATAGGATGCTTTTAATACTGATCGAATATAAACGGGTGCTGAATTATCTAATGAACGACTTTATCTTTTTTATCAACCATTTGTCTTGTTTATCTTGCAACATATATTTTTATACATATCAAATCTAATTGTAAACTAAGCAGTTCTTTTATGAGAATAACGAGAACGGTTGTCTTTATGTTAATGTAACGTCAAAATATTTCACTATAGTTTCTGCCAGTTAATTTGTTTGATTTTAAGACAAGTGAACTGACGGAGTATAGCTAGAGACAATATTTTCGATATGGGATCAATAATTAGCTTCTTAATCCAATTAAGGGGTTAGATTAAAACTTATAAGGATCTCTTTATTTCAGCAGTATGTGAACAAAATGGGATAGCACTCGACATTTTATTATGTTGTTAGTAATAAAAAGTTGACATGGATGTGACTACTTTTTTATCGAGCCTTAACTTATATCACTCAAAAATGAGGATAGTGGAAAAAACGCGTGTAAATGTTCTGCATTGTAGATTATACGAGTTTGACATCTCTATTCATATTTTTGGGTTTGATATTATATCAATACTTAAGGACGTCACTCATGACAATAGATAAGCCTTGGCTTGCCCAATATCCAGCAAATGTACCTAAAACGATTAACCCTGATCAGTATGAAAGCCTCATAGAGCTTTATGAAGAATGCTTTAATCGTTTTCGTATGCATCCGATGACTATTTGTATGGGTGTGACTCATACTTATGGTGATGTCGATAATGCGTCTCTTGCGGTAGCAGCATGGTTACAAGCGCAAGGCCTTCCTAAAGGCAGTGTCGTGGCACTTATGATGCCAAACGTCCCGCAATATCTACCAATCATGATTGGCATCTTGCGTGCAGGCTATGTTTGCACCCCTATCAATCCACTATATACAGGCCGTGAGCTGCGTCATCAATTGAATGATTCAGGTGCTCAGGTGATTTTTGTGGTGGATAACTTCGCTCAAGCGCTCGAGCAAGTGATTGAAGAGACAAACATCAAGCGTATTGTCCTATCGAAAATGGGCGACATGATGGGCTTGAAAGGTATTTTGGTCAACACGGTTATCCGTCAAGTCAAACGTCTGGTGCCCAAATACAATCTGAATGACCCTAAATACAATGTGACCAAGTTCCCTGAAGTGCTCAAAAAAGGTAAAAACTTACCGATACAAGCACCTAAGACCACATTGCAACAAAAGGCTATCTTGCAATATACCGGTGGTACGACTGGTCTATCCAAAGGCGCCGTTTTGACGCAGCGCAATGTCGTCGCTGCAGCCATGCAGTCAGAAGCTTGGTACCGTCCTGTTACCTCAGATATCAATGAAGTTTACATCAATATGGTCATGGCGTTACCGCTGTATCATATTTTTGCTTTTATGCTGAGCCTACTTGGTATGCGCTCAGGTTATACCTTTATATTGATACCCAATCCACGTGATATGCCTGGGTTTATTAAGACGTTGTCAAAGCAGCCCTTTCATATATTCCCTGCGGTCAACACCCTATTTAAAGGCTTGCTCGATCAGCCAAACTTTAAAAATCTGGACTTTAGCGCACTACGTATCACTCAGGCTGGCGGTATGGCGGCCACCGAACAGACCGCTGCCAAATGGCTTGAGATCACTGGCTGCCCGATGGTTGAAGGCTGGGGTATGACAGAAGGGGTTGCCGGCGGCACGGCCAATGTTATTACTGAGCGTAAGTTCAACGGGACTATTGGTGTACCAGTACCTAGTGTCGATATCATCGTAATAGATGACAACGGCCAGCGTGTTGGTATGAATCAAGCGGGTGAGATGTGTATCAAAGGACCCAATGTCATGTCAGGCTACTTTAATTCAGATATCACCAATGACTTTACTAGTGATGGATACTTCCGTACTGGTGATATTGTTAGCATGGATGAAAAAGGCTATTTTACCTTGCTTGATCGCAAAAAAGACATGATTTTGGTATCAGGTTTTAACGTGTTCCCGAATGAGATTGAATCTGTTATGCTCGATTGCAACGGTATCATTGAGTGTGCGGTCATTGGCATCCCTGATGAAAACCAAGGTGAAGCCGTTAAAATATATATCGTCCCTGCAGACAATAATGTGACCAAAGAGACTATCAAAGAGTTTGCTTTAGAGAATTTGACGGGCTACAAATGCCCACGTCACATTGAATTTGTGAGCGAGCTGCCAAAGAGTAATGTCGGTAAGGTGCTGCGTCAAAAACTGCGCGAGCAACATATATCAGACAACCCGAGGACGTTATAGCTTTAACGTTATGTTTTAAGATGTGCTATATCTAAAAAAGAAAAGGCCTTCTACATCACAATGTAGAAGGCCTTTTTCATATATAGTCAGTTCTCTATAAATTGAATATCGACAGCGTATCTGACTTTTAAAGTTCGGTATAGTTGAGTTCAAATAATTCCTATACAAGGAAGCCGAGTGCAAGCGATACATTAGTATGGTTAGCGAGGATGACGATATAGCGGATTTATATGGACTTGACTATATTAGCTTAAACGACTCATCACTGGTAATGGTAAATGTTTCATCGCTTGACCAACTACCGACCATGGCATACTTGGCACACAAGCCTCGTCTACCCCTGCTTCAATCGCCGCGACAATTGCTCTAGTTCCGGTATCCGTATCTACTTCAAATGGCAAAGGTTTGGCATTTTCATTGATTTCGGTACGAATATAGCCTGGATAGATAGTAGAAACCTTGATCGGCAGTTTAGTCAAGATCATGTCAGAACGAATGCCTTCTGCCAGATGAGCCAAGCCCGCTTTACTCGCGCCATAAGCGGTCAAATGCTTAGGCAAACCGCGCATTGCTGACATGCTAGAGATAACAACTAAATGACCGCTGTTCTGCGCTCGAAAAATATTCATGGCCGCTTCACATTGAGCCAATGCCGAGATGAAATTAATCTCAACTGTATGGCGGTTGGTATCAAAGCGCCCTTTACCAATGCGGCGACTGTCACCAACGCCAGCATTGACCACGACTCGATCAATACGTCCAAAGTCAGCAGCAAACGCATCAAATACCTTAAAAATCGTGTCATAGTCACTGACATCCAGTACACGGTACTCAACACGAATATTCGGATACTGGGCGGTTAGCTCTGATTTTAGCTGCTCCAAACGATCAGTACGGCGTGCACATATCGCAAGATTATAACCGAGCTCAGCAAAAATCTTAGCCATTCCCTCACCAAGACCCGAACTTGCGCCTGTGACTAGTACCGTTTTGCCTTTGCCTATTTGTTGCTTATGTAAGCCTTTTAGATAACGTGATGGCTGAATAGCACTGGCAATCTTATTTTTGCGCGCACGAGCGCTGCTTGTGACCAAACTTATTAGCTTATTTTTCATAGACAATCCTTGGTGTACCGATATTGAGCAGAATCAACTTTTTGACGCTCATATTTATAGAACATAAGCGTATGTAATGCCTACCCTGTGGCCCATAATTGTCATCAATTCTGACGATAACAATAATTATAGACCTTAGCGACTGGCATTATTAATATAGCATGCTCAAGATTACCGCCATGTCACAAAGCGTTTGCCTTCAGAAAACAAATGGCTGTATTCATTCAAGGATAATAAGCGGCTACTTTGGTCTTTTAGAGTAATAGATGTCACGCCAGTATTTACCAAGCTTTTATTTAACTGATAAGCGGTTTGACTGCCTTGTTTTAATAACTGTGCAGTAATCGCGGCGATGACACCGCCTGAAGTAAAGACCAGGACGGTACTGTCATGACCCAAACCCAAACTGGTTATTTTTGTACGTATTTGTTCAAGTGCTTGCTGAGTGCGGTTATGGAACTGTGGCCAGCTCTCAATATAATCCTGATCGTTGTCCCCTGCATGCCAACGCTGCATCGCTTGGTCAAATAGCTCTGCCAGACGAGTGGCTGGCATTTCTGACTTAGCCATATCAGTCGATATCTCAGCACGGTTGCCAGCAGCATTTGCAGACTTTACAAACACGTCTTTATGATTAAATTCATCAAACTGAGGTAATACATAACCAGCAGGCTCATCCAGATTGATTGCTGGTACAACAGAGTCGCCATTGGCCGTCATAGAAGGCTCATAGCGCTTCCAAAAATGGTGAGCAGAGTCCTGTTGCCTCACCAAGCTACCAGTAAATATTGCATCAATACGGCGCTGTGTGGTGGCATAATGCTGACCCAACATTTGCGCCTGAATCGTACCAAGCTCTGAGAGCTGATCGTAATTTTCTTGTCCAAAAGATGCTTGACCATGACGTGCTAAAAGTATGGTTGTCATAAAATAATGCCCTTTATCATATTTTCCAGCGTGTTTATTTTGGATGTTTACGCGTCAGGTGACTGAGAGGATTTGGCAAGATAACCTTTTGGTAAAATACCTTTAATCACTTTTTGTACAGGGCTTGGTAACTGTTCGATGGTAGCAGCGTCGATGCCCATGTCTTCTAAATGCGGCTGAACATGTGCACTGAATAGTGCTTCACCCTCGTACTGAGCAATAAGCTTGAGGCACTTGGCATGCATCACATGAATGGCAAGCCACGCATTTTTAAAAGCAGGGTTGGTGGTTTGTTTATGATAATAGCGATAGTAAATCTGCTGAATGATGCCTGATAACCGGAACAAGCCGAATACCTCATAGAAAGTCCAGTTGTCTATCTCTAAGCCTGATTGCTCAAGATAGTAAGCAACCACTTCATCGCGTGTCATCATGCCTTCTAAATGGGTTGGCTGTCGACGGAACTGCTGCATCACGATATTGTCATCTTCTTCAATCCAATAAGCCAATGCACTACCCAAATCCATCAATGGATCGCCAAGGGTCGCCATTTCCCAGTCGAGTACGCCGATGACTTTGGTGGGATCAGCCACATCGAGTATCACATTATCAAAACGCCAATCGTTATGAATAATACAGGTTTTGCTATCGGCAGGAGTATGTTTGTTAAGCCACTGTCTGACCAATGCAAAGCTTGGCACATTAGGTGTTTTTGCTTTGACATAGCGCTTATCCCAACCACTCACCTGACGAGCGCAATAGCCGTCACCGCGACCCAAATCAACCAAATCAGGGTGCTCGGTATAGTCTATTTGATGCAGCTCAACCAAAGCGTCTAAAACATTGGTACAAAGCAAACGAATTTGTTCAGGCTCTAAATCGACACCTTTTGGCAGATTAGCACGAGGAATAATCCCCTCCATGCGCTCCATTACATAGAAGTCCGCGCCAATGACTGATTCGTCCGTACATAGCGCGATCATCTCTGGCACATAAGGATAGGCTTCTTTTAAGGCTTTTTGGACCGTATGTTCACGTACCATATCATGAGCAGACTTGGCCTTGGTGCCTTTTGGTGGACGGCGTAATATCAGATCTTGACCTTTATCATCGCCTACGCCCTCGTACTGTAAGCGATACGTCCAGTTCGATGCACCACCTGAAAACTGCGTGACGGTAGGCTCACCTACCACATCAATGCCTTGGCTACGAAGCCATTCGCTAATGGCTTTGGCATCTAGCTCTTCGCCATCACGTACTTCGCCGCCTGTGTCTAGTACTTTATTATTCGTTGAGGTATCTTTACTGCCAGTATTATCGGCAGGATTATTATCAGCAGGGTTATCAATTGCCATGAGACAGTCCTTATCATGTGGTCATTTATTTTTATAATATGTGTTAGGGCGGGTCTTTAATTCACTCAATAGTCATCTAAAAGGGCTAAAAATAGCCAAACATCGTCAAATAGCTGATTAATATTCCGATATTATCTGCGCTACTTTTCTTGTTTGACGGCAATTTATCACCATTTTTAAAATGAAGACACACCCTAGTGATAAAACATCAGTAGTGATGAAAAATTCACCACTAAATGATTAGTAGTGAATTTTCAGTTACCACATTACCATCCTAATTTTGATGGCATTTTGGCGGCGAATAAGCAGCGAAATTGTAGTCACTCCGCCTAGCCCATTGTCCATATAAATATTAAGCTTTTTCAGACTTAGCAGAACGGCTAAAGCCTTGACGCTTCAATTCTAACTTGGCAATCATGGTTTTATGCACTTCATCAGGACCATCTGCCAAACGCAATACACGTGCTTGAGCATAGAAGTTTGGTAGTAATGTGTCTTGGCAGACGCCCATACCCCCATGAATCTGAATCGCCATATCCACCACTTCTTGTAGCACAGTTGGCGCGACTACTTTGATAGCAGAGATTTCAGTCAATGCTGCTTTGGTGCCGTGAGCATCCATCTTCTGTGCAGCATATAAGGTCATCAAACGTGCTTGATCAATCTTGATGCGTGCTTCAGCGATACGCTCAAAGTTACCACCCAATTGTAGTAATGGCTTACCAAAGGCAGTACGTGACATGCCTCGCTTGACCGCTAATTCAAGAGACTTTTCGGCAGCGCCAATACAACGCATGCAGTGATGAATACGACCTGGCCCTAAACGACCTTGTGCAATTTCAAAGCCTTTACCTGGTCCACCGATGAAGTGACTGACTGGCACACGCACGTTATCAAAGCTAATCTCACCATGTCCGTGCGGTGCATCATAATCACCAAACACTTTGAGCATACGTTTGATGTTCACACCCGCCGTTTTGACTGGTACAAGCACCATTGAATGTTGATGATGACGGTCTGCGCTCTCATCAGCGGTATATGCCATGACAATTAGAATATCAACCGCAGGATCGCCAAGACCAGATGACCACCATTTGCTACCGTTTATGACAATCTCATCACCATCGACTACAGCGGTTGCTTCCATATTGGTTGCATCACTTGATGCTACATCAGGCTCAGTCATACAAAATACAGAGCGCGTCTTACCTTCTAAGATTGGTGTAAGCCACTTGTCTTGCTGCTCTTGAGTGCCGTAACGCCACAACAGCTCCATATTGCCACTATCAGGTGCATTACAGTTAAATACATGAGGCGCAAGCAAACTGCGACCAGTCAATTCTGCGATAGGCGCGTAATCAGTGACCGAAAGCCCTGCCCCTAGCGTGTCATCAGGCAAGAATAAATTCCATAAACCTTCTTCACGTGCTTGCTTACGCAGGTTTTCGTAGGCTTCTGGCCACTCCCAGTTTTCCCAATTACCGTCAGGATTTTTCTTATGACACTCTTCCCAGAATTGCGCTTCGATTGGCTCAATGTACGTTTCAATGAACGCTTTGACTTTGGCATGCATGGCTTGACCATGTTCTGTTGCGGTAAACATTAAATTGTCGTTAGACATAAATGACTTCCTTTTCTTTATTGATTGTCTAAATCAAGTGTTAATAAAAAGCTCTACTAGAGCTTTAGTGCACGTACGTATACTGTTTTCCGTATGCTACATTTATAACACAGCAATTATCAATAAACAGCAAAAAGGCGCGACCAGCTAGGCCACGCCTTTTACAAAACTCAAACAATGTGTAGAAGACCATTTGAACTCTACGATATCATAGACTTACTATCACAATGATATCTAACATTATTTCAGAATATTTAAGCGACTATTTAAATCAAAACGCGCCAGTGCATCAGGCAGTTTATCAACCGCCATGCTCAATGTTGCTTCAGCTGCTTGCGCTAGTCCTAGCTTTTCAGCGAGTGTTGGTTTTTGACGTGAATGTAGTGCATACACTTCACTGTCTTCCATGCGCTCTAAAATATAGCTGTCTGATGTTTGCAAACTGTCAATCAAATTGAGTTTTAGCGCATCTTCGCCATACCAATGCTCTCCAGTGGCCACTTTTGCCACATCTAGTGTTGGGCGATAGTTATTGACAAAATGTTTGAATAGCTCGTGTGTCTGCTCCAGTTCTTCTTGATACTTGGCACGATCTGCTGCATCGTTCTCACCGAACACAGTGACTGTACGCTTGTAGTCGCCCGCAGTAAACATCTCATAATCGACATCATGATTTTTTAGCCATTTATGAAAGTTTGGCAACTGTGATACCACACCGATTGAGCCAATAATAGCGAATGGTGCTGCCACTATCTTATCTGCGACACAAGCCATCATATAGCCACCGCTCGCGGCAACTTTATCCACACAGACAGTCAGTTTTAGACCTGCATCTTTTAAGCGAACCAATTGTGCGGCGGCCAAACCATAACCATGTACCACACCACCGCCGGACTCAAGACGTACAATGACTTCATCACCCTTATTCGCGCTACTGATCAACGTACTAATTTCCTCACGCAAGTGCTTGACTGCGGTGGCTTTAATATCACCATCAAAATCAAGGACAAAGACTTGTGCTTTATCATCAGTATGTTTTTTCTTATTCTTGGTTTTCACTTTTAGCGCCTGTTTGGCTTTCTTAGCCATCGTTTTTCTAAACTGCTTAAGCGCCGCTTTACCTTGAGTGGCTTCCATTAAATCTTCACGGCGGTGCTCTTGATTTTTATTTAGATGGATAACTCGCAGTTCAACAGGGTTTTTGGTTGGATGAAATAGCATGATTACAAATCCTCAAGTCAGTAGATATATCAGTATGGCTGTTTTTATTAGCGTGCGGTTGATATAGGCACGACTCGCTCTATTTTCAAGCGAGACAGTTATCTTTTGCTCAATATAAAGAGGGATAGATACATACATCAGATACTTGTGTATGGCTTTACGTTGATTGGACTCAGCAGGTTGTATAAAAAGGGCAGATTAGGCATAATATGCCTTTATAATAAATTTTGTGTAGCCAACGTGATGACCCATTGTCATAATCGCGTTGTTTGTGTGTTTTTCACAATTATCTTGAAACACACAACTATGGCTGCATTATTGTATTTCGAATTGGGCTGATAACTGGATAATTATATTATGACGCATAGCGAATACCGAGACGAATATTGCGGAGCCGTAACTGAGAGCTTCATCGATCAAACCATTAGCATCGTAGGCTGGGTACATCGTCGTCGCGATCACGGTGGCGTGATTTTCTTAGACATGCGTGACCGCGCTGGTATATTACAGGTGGTGGTTGACCCTGATACGCCAGAAGCATTTGCGACTGCTGATGCAGTACGTCCTGAATATGTGCTAAAAATAACAGGCCGTGTACGTCGCCGTTATGAAGGTACTGAAAACAATAATATGACCAGTGGTCAGATTGAGCTGCTAGGCAAAGAGATTGAAGTGCTGGCGAAATCTGAAACGCCGCCTTTCCCATTAAATGACGAAAAAACGACGGTATCAGAAGATTTGCGTCTCAAGTATCGCTACCTAGACATGCGTCGTCCGCAAATGCAAGAGCGTATGGTATTCCGTGCCAAAGCCACGTCAACGATTCGTCGTTATTTGGATGACCATGGCTTCTTGGACGTTGAAACTCCTATCTTGACTCGTGCGACGCCAGAAGGTGCGCGTGACTATCTCGTACCATCACGTACCCGTCCAGGTAACTTCTTTGCATTACCGCAGTCACCACAGCTATTTAAACAGCTATTGATGGTCTCAGGTTTTGACCGTTATTATCAAATCGCTAAATGCTTCCGTGATGAAGATTTACGTGCTGATCGTCAGCCTGAATTTACTCAGGTGGATATTGAGACTTCTTTCTTAAACGAAGAAGAAATCATGAACATCAACGAAGGCCTTATCAAGCATTTGTTTAAGACCATGATGGATGTTGAGTTTGAACAGTTCCCTCGTATGACTTACGCAGAAGCCATGCGTGACTATGCATCAGACAAGCCTGACTTACGTATTCCACTAAAATTGGTCGACGTTGCAGATTTGATGAAAGATGTCGACTTCAAAGTGTTCGCAGGTCCTGCTAACGATCCTAAAGGTCGTGTGGCTGCCTTACGTATCCCTGGTGGCGCTTCATTAAGCCGTAAGCAAATCGATGCCTACACCAAGTTCGTTGGTATCTATGGTGCACGTGGTTTGGCTTATATCAAAGTCAATGATGCTAGCAGCATCAACAACGGTGTGGACAAAGAGTCTGGCCTACAGTCTCCAATCATCAAAAACATGACTGATGATGTACTGGTTAGCCTAATCGAGCGTACTGGTGCAGAAGATGGTGATATTATCTTCTTTGGTGCAGATAAAGCCAGTGTCGTGAACGATGCAATTGGTGCACTACGTCAAAAAATCGGTCTAGACCTTGAAATGACTACCTGCCAGTGGGCGCCACTTTGGGTCACTGACTTCCCAATGTTTGAGCAGACTGACGATGGTCGCTGGACCTCAATGCATCATCCGTTCACTAAGCCTAAAGGCTCAGTCGATGAGCTGAAAAACAACCCAGAAGCTGCCCTATCTATCGCTTATGACATGGTATTGAACGGTACAGAAGTTGGCGGTGGTAGCTTACGTATCAATACGTACGATATGCAGCAAGCGGTACTTGATGCGCTAGGTATCGGTGAGCAAGAAGCTGAAGACAAGTTTGGTTTCCTACTCGATGCATTGAAGTTCGGTGCGCCTCCGCATGGTGGCTTAGCATTTGGTTTGGATCGCCTGATTATGCTCATGGTAGGCGCAGACTCTATCCGTGATGTCATCGCCTTCCCAAAAACCAAAACTGCTGAATGTCCACTTACTCAAGCACCTGCTGAAGTCGATAGCAAGCAGCTACGTGATCTTGGTATCCGTGTGCGCGAAAAAGCACAAGCCGATGCCAACAAGCCTTCCCAATAAGCAGCTTGATGATGCAACGTTATTATCTGCTGTATGTGTTATGTGATTCATCACCATGCGAGTGGTTATGAATCCATACCATCTTTTCAGATTCGTGCCACTGTCTGTACTGCAGACGTTGGCACGTTTTGTCGCTTGGGTGATCATAAAGATACCGAGCCTTAGCATCATGCGCACTGTGCATATCAATATGGCACTCATTGCTCAGGCCCTCCCTGAACACCAAAAGCGCCAGCTGGTCAAAGACATTATTTATCATCAGTGTTTGACCAGTATTGAATCTATCAAAAGCTGGGCAATGCCACCTGAATGGAGTATTGCTCAGATTCGTGATGTCCACAACAAAGATATTTTGTTAGAGGGGCTTGCCAATCCTAATGGCATGCTGGCGATCGTTCCACATCTGGGTACGTGGGAGATGATGAACGCTTGGCTTAATCAGTTTGGTGCGCCAACCATCATGTACAAACCAGTAAAGGGTGATATCACCAATAACTTTGTACTGCAAGGACGTTCACGTCTCAATGCAACCTTGGTACCGACAGATGGCAGCGGTGTCAAAGCAGTGTTTAAGACACTCAAGCAAGCCGGTTTTAGTATTGTGCTACCAGATCATGTCCCAGAGCCGTCAGGTGGCGTGGTAGTACCATTTTTCGGTGTCCATACTTTGACCAGTACGCTCGCGTCCAAACTGGCTAGCAAAACCAAATGTGCACTGGTCGGCTTATCCTGTATTCGCCGAGATGATGGACAAGGTTTTGATATCCACTGCTATAAGCTGGATAATGCCGCACTTTATGATCGCAATGCCGAAACGGCAACGCATGCGCTCAATCAAGCCATGGAGCATATGATTAGCGACCACTATAGCCATTATATGTGGGGCTATCGACGTTTTAAGCGCATACCAACACTAGGCAACCCTTATCGAACCGATGAAGCAACCTTAAAAGCCTTTATTCAAGCTCATCGTTCTTATTAGTCCTTCATTTATCTCAATAAGAGTGCATTATGACAACTGACGCAACCAAAACAGACGATAATGCTACCGATCAGCGTTATGTTATTTGTATGAAATGGGGTACTAAGTACGGTCCTGAGTACGTCAATCGTTTATACAATATGGTCAGCCGTCATCTAAGCTTAGACTTTCAAATGGTCTGCTTGACCGATGACAGTACGGGCGTTGACCCTGCTATTACCTGTCATCCTATACCAGACATGGATCTGCCTGCCGGTCCTGAGCGCGGCTGGAAAAAGCTCACAACATTCAAGCCTGAGCTATACGGTCTAAAAGGCGTGGCACTGTTTTTGGATATTGATATT
The DNA here is from genome assembly GCF_015864565.1 of Psychrobacter sp. SWN149. NCBI lineage: Bacteria > Pseudomonadati > Pseudomonadota > Gammaproteobacteria > Moraxellales > Moraxellaceae > Psychrobacter > Psychrobacter sp. SWN149. The sequence continues at coordinate 585,734 of NZ_JADYWX010000002.1, read as the reverse complement.
GTCATTGTCGATAGTATCGACGCTTTTTTTACTTATAAAGCTGAACATAAGGACAGTGTTGTCATCATTCGCGATTGGAAAAAACCGTGGCGCATGATCGGTAACAGCTCCGTCTATCGTTTCAATATTGGCATGAATACCTATCCCGATTTGTTATCTAACTTTGAGCGTAACTTTGAAACCATTCGCACTCAAGTACGTCATGAGCAAGCTTACTTATCCAATTATCTCCGTGAACACCATCATTTAGAATACTGGGACAAAACCTGGTGCGTGAGCTTTAAGTACCAGTGTATCGCTCCTATTCCCTTCAATTTTGTGCGCACGCCCAGTTTGCCAGACAACGCAAAAATCGTTATTTTTCATGGTGAAATCAATCCGCCAGATGCCATTGCTGGTAGCGGAGGCAAGTGGTATCGCCATGTCAAACCAAGCCCATGGTTAAAAGACCATTGGCAGTAACGGTCTGAAAAGCAATAATATTTATATACTTAGCGAGCTTATAAACAGTTTAAAGGCTATCGATAACGGTATAGAATAGGCGCAGTGACAGTCAACTACTGGAAAATAGTATGGCGCTATATTTAAGGTTACCAGCTACCGTCAGGTTCAGTATTGATGGTGAATCTGTCGTTATCAATGCTTTCAATGCCAATGACCCAGCACAAAGCCTGCATGGCAAAAGTGTCAATGTTATTGCCTCAGGCCCATCCGTACATGATCTATCATTATCAACATTGCTAGACACCCCTACTATTTTTGTCAATGGCAGTATCAGCCTTGCAGATCAGCATCACTTTACGGATATCGTCGGTTATGTCATCAGTGACGCGCGCTTTATCAGTCATAATCCTGAAGTCTTACGGCAGTATTATACAGGGCAACCTCTATATGCCACGCTAGCCGTCTTTGAAGCGATGGCGACAACACATCCTGATATCATGCGCAATCATCATCATGCCATGCGGGTGTTATATCCAGTAGATAGACCTTGGGGTGTCAAATCAAATAAGCTGTTATTCAATAAACTGATTTTTAAGAAAAAACGTCTGAATAAAAAAATGCCGTTGTCATACTTTATCAATCATCCAAACTTTATTATTGATAAGCGTCATAACACTGCCGAGATTGGTGTCTCTTTGAACATCACTCATGGATTTGTAGAAGCCGGTACGGTCGCCTATGTGGCTGCTCAGCTCGCTTTTTCTCGTCAGGCAGCGGCTATTCACCTATATGGTATCGACCTGCTCAACAGCGACCAGCCACGTTTTTATGAAAACAAAAGCAACAGCGCACCAAGTACGCTAAGTAAAGTCATGAGCGAACGTATCGTACCTTCCTTCAATTTACTGGGTGAAACCTATAAAGCGCACGGCGTACCTGTCATCAATCACTCTCCTGTCTCTAGAACGTTATTTGACAGTCTCTAATATCAGTCACTTTTTCCCTCTATTACTGACCCAAACGCCAAGTACTGCTGTGCGATGTGCTTAGGTAATAGCTGCGGATTCAGCGGTACTATATAGTGCGTCAGGTTGTCTATTGCCTGATCGATGAGTGTGGCCAGTCCAGTGATATCCCCTACTGGTATCAAGTTTTTAGCTGGTAACAGCTCCCTTGGGCCAAACGGACAGTCTGTACTAACCACTGGCACTCCTAACGCCTGCGCCTCGACGATGACATAGCCAAAACCTTCAAACTTGGATGTCACGACCATCAGTGCTGTTGAGGCAATCAATGGATAAGGATTGGCTTGAAACCCTAAAAATCTGACACAGTCGCTAATACCAAGTTCGGCCGCGAGCTGCTTAATCTCATCTTCAAGCTTGCCCTTGCCTACCAATACTAAGGGCAATTTTCGCACTGTTTTGGCATAAGCCTGTAGCAAGTCTCGATGACCTTTCATGGTGTCAAATGAGGCGACATGAATCATATACTGTTTGTCTACTAAGCCAAACGGTTCGAGACATGACGGCTCCATTGATTTAACCTGAATATCTGTCGCATCGCAGGGGTTATAAATAGTCGTAGTTTTGGTAATCTGCCCGATTAGAGAGATTAAATCTTGCCGCGCCCCTTCACTCACACAGCTACAAGGATGCGCGCCATAGACCGTTTTTAGATGATGAATCGTTTGGGTTGGTGTCTCTAATAGCTGACGTTGAAACTGCTTGGATAATGCTGTGTGCAGTACATTCACGATGTTGGGTAATTGACTATAGGCCATGATCCAGTTTATTTTATAGATATTGGCCAGTATTAAATCTGGCACGCCTATTTGACTGAGCACATAATTATCAATACGCCTAGCAACGGCCTCATAGGCTTGTGCTTGTGTAGATGCTGGGTCAAGATTCTGCTCAGCAAAAACCTCATCATAAGGCACTATATGATACCGAACGCGGCCATCTAATGGCATATCCTGTGTCTGCTCTAAACATAAGATATGAACACGATATCCCATGTCCACATAAGCACTTGCTAATGTGGTGACCATACGCTCAGCGCCGCGGCCTTCAAGTGCTTTTAAAATAAACAAAATAATGGGGCGCATTCATATCTCAATTTTTTGTCAGTACGGATGATCATTGGTAGTCATAGTGATTGCAGCTTTCTGGCTTTATATGCTAGTCTCATCTACTTTTATACCCATACAGTTATTCGCTAGAGTATAAGCCTGACTGGTATAATTGCCCATAGTAGAATCACCCTCACTTATAGCCATATCAGTCAGTAATAACTACCACACAAACGCTTGCGTTACTGATATCACTTTTAATCTTACAAGCATTTAGATGCTAATAAAAATAATAGGATCTGTCATGAAACAGCCTAATGATAAAACGCTAGATGTGGTCATTGCTTGGGTAGATGGTACAGACCCTATCCTGAAGCAAAAAAGAGAACAGTACAAATCAGGCAAAACAGTGGCTTCAGATGCGGTAACGGCAACACGTTTCGCCAGTGACGATGAGATATATTATAATATTGCCTCGATTATCAAGTATGTTCCTTTTGTGCGTCATATCTATATCGTCACAGACCAGCAGCAGCCAGCATTCATCGATGAGTTTGCCAAGCAAAATATCTGTTCAGCAGATACCATACGAGTGGTTGATCACAAAGATATTTTTTCAGGCTATGAGCAGTTTTTGCCCACCTTTAATACCCGATCAATTGAGACCATGATATGGAATATAAAAGGCCTGTCTGATTATTTTATCTATATGAACGATGATTTCTTTTTTAATCAGCCAGTAGTGATAGATGACTTTTTAGACAATGAAAAATTGATGATTCATGGTCATTGGCGCAAAAATGCGGCTCTAAATGCCAAGCTCAACTTTCGAAAATCTCGCTTGAAATTATTCGGTACACCTATACAGCCAAGGCATACAATAGCGCAGATGTTAAGTGCCAAAATACTTGATATGGATCAGTTTTTTGAGATTCATCATTATCCTCACATTGTCGATAAGACGATTTTAAAAGACCATTTACTAACACATCCTCAATTACTAACAGAGCAGATAAAGTATAAATTTAGGGATGTGGCGCAAGTGAATCCTATAACACTGATGAATCATCTGAAAATTCAAAAAGATGAAGCACACTTAAAACCTGAGACGTCTATCAACTATTTAAAAAACAAAGACAGCGTAGAAAATTTTGTCATTGACTTAGAAGATAAAACCATAAAGTATGGCTGCATTCAAAGTTTGGATTTGCTTGAACCAGATTTATACCAAAAAGTCAGTCAGGCGATGAGAGATAAATTCTCAGAATATCTACCCAATTCGGTCGCAGGCCATACTAGCGATTAAACTTAGGTAAACACGTTAGCCATGGTTGAATGACTATTATCATTACTCAATTTTAAATTAATTCTTTTTATCAATGCTTGAATATTATTTGGATATATTATGAAAATAGCAGTAGTAGGCACAGGCTATGTGGGATTATCTAATGCCATGTTATTGGCACAGCATAATGAAGTGGTCGCTGTCGATGTCATCGCTGGAAAGATTGACCTGCTAAATGCAAAGCAGTCGCCGATCGAAGACAAAGATATCGAGGACTTCTTATCACATAAGGATCTTAATTTTTCTGCCACACTCGATGCCGAGCAGGCTTACCAAAACGCAGATTTTATCATTGTCGCAACGCCAACCGATTATGATGCAAAGACCAATTACTTTAATACCTCAACGGTAGAATCCGTGATTGAACAAGTACTATTGGTCAATCAACAGGCAACCATCATCATAAAATCTACTGTGCCCGTTGGCTATACCGCTAGTATCAGAGAGCGATATGAAACGGATCGCATTATTTTCTCACCTGAGTTTTTGCGAGAGGGCCAAGCCCTACACGACAACCTTTACCCCTCTCGAATTATTGTGGGCGCACAGTCTGAACAGGCACAGCAATTTGCTGAATTATTGCTTGAAGGCGCTATCAAAAAAGAGGTGCCGCTACTGTTTGTGAAGTCGACCGAAGCTGAAGCGATCAAACTGTTCTCTAACACTTATCTAGCGATGCGCGTGGCTTATTTTAATGAGCTAGATACCTATGCTCAGACATTCGGGCTCGAAACCAAACAAATCATAGAAGGTATTGGCTTAGATCCGCGTATTGGCGATCATTATAACAACCCATCATTTGGCTACGGTGGCTACTGCCTACCCAAAGACACCAAGCAGCTATTGGCAAACTATGATGAAGTGCCCAGTAACTTGATCAGGGCCATTGTCGACTCTAATAGAACTCGTAAAGATTTTATTGCTGATAAAATTATCGAAAGACAGCCAAAAATCGTCGGTATACACCGACTGGTGATGAAGAGTGGATCAGACAACTTTAGAGCGTCCGCGATACAAGGCATTATGAAGCGTATTAAGGCAAAAGGTATCGAAGTCGTGGTTTATGAACCCGTACTAAAAGAGGATAATTTTTTCAATTCGCGAGTGATTACAGACTTAGATGCGTTTAAAGCAATGAGTGATGTCATTGTGGCAAATCGCTTGTCTGCTGATATAGCAGATGTGGCGGATAAAGTATTTACTCGAGACTTGTTTGGGAGCGATTGATGAAAGTACTAGTAACTGGCGCAGCGGGCTTTATTGGCTTTCATTTAATCAAAGCATTGTTAGAGACGCACCTATCTGATGAAGCATTGCTGATCGTTGGCATTGATAATCTTAACGATTATTATGACATAGGCCTAAAAGCAGAGCGTTTAGAGATATTAAATAGCGTCTCAACACCAGAAAATTTTACGTTCATTCAATTAGATTTGGCTGATCGTGATGCGATGGCTGAGCTTTTTTCCGCCTATCAGTTCGATACAGTTATCAATCTAGGCGCGCAAGCAGGTGTGCGCTACTCTATCGAAAACCCAAATGCATACATTGACTCAAATGTGGTCGGGTTTGTAAATATCCTCGAAGGCTGTCGCCACCATAATATCAAGCATCTGATCTATGCCAGCTCTAGCTCTGTCTATGGTATGAATATCAAGCAGCCATTTACAACTGCTGACTGTGTTGATTTTCCTATCAGCCTATACGCTGCTACCAAAAAGTCTAATGAGGTCATGGCACACAGTTATAGTCACTTGTATAACATTCCTACGACAGGACTGCGGTTTTTTACCGTTTACGGCCCTTATGGCAGACCAGACATGGCTTATTTTTCTTTTACCAAAAAAATCCTAGCTGGTGAACCGATTGATGTGTTTAACAATGGTGATATGCAGCGTGACTTTACCTACATTGATGATATTATTAAAGGCATCATAGGAGTAATGAAAAAAGTACCGGCTAACCAACACTCTGGTATTACGACAGCAGCAGCCCCTTATAAAATTTATAATATCGGTAATAACCAACCTATTACGCTGCGTCGTTTCATCACCGCCATCGAGGATGCTTGCGGCAAAAAAGCCAATGAAAACCTGCTACCCATGCAGGCAGGCGATGTGCCCATTACTTATGCAGATATAGACGAATTGGTGGATGATATTGGATTTAAGCCTGAAACCAATATAGAAGATGGAATCGCAAAATTTGTCGAATGGTATAAGCGATATTATTCAGTTTGAATAAAAATATTTTATAAACCACTTTAGTATCAATTTTTTAGATAGACGTTTAAGCTCTAATCGCATCATATTTGTTCAAAGGATTTTAGTGACATGACTACACCTTCAAACTGGCAAAGAAAACTGCTATTAATCTTTCGAAGTGAAAAAAGATTGAATGCGGGCAAGGTTATCAAAAACTATGATGGCAAAAGCTTTGACGACATGAAAGCAACAATGATTACAGAGTCAATGTGCGATGTTGAGACGCTGACAGACGAACGTAAGAGCAAAGCGTTAGAAAGTCATTTAAATAACTTAAAGCATCAATCCTTGGGTGAGTCTGAACTCTGCTTTTATCACAATACACTCATTATATTGATGCGCCGTAAATACAAAATAGACAAAATATTTGCAGAATTCGAAAGGCTGTGGGTGGCAGAGAACCATTATTTATTAGAAAACCTGTCACTACGCTGGATAGTTTCAGCCTGCGATACTTTCATCGATCACTCAGATAACGTCAATAGAGCCGCTATTTTGATGAATGTCATCACACTAATGAATACTGTCCGAGCTTATGAGACCAAAAACTTTTTACAAGCCCCTCCTGATGCCGAACCCATAGCATTATTAGATGAAAAAACCGACATACTGTATGCCGGCGACTTGTCTCTATATGATGGTCTCACTTATTTTCGTATCGGCACCGATGACAGTCTGAGAAATATGCGCAAGCGCTATCACAAATTCCACAAAGTCGACAAATTAGCTACTACTATACTGCTCGCTGTATTCGAAAAACTACAGAATAACCAGAGTGCTTTTGCCACGCTACGGCAATTGCATAGAGATGATTGGTCCAAATGGTGGTTAGATTAAGATCTCTTATCTGTATTCTCACAATTCGATGCGAATTCAATATATTTCTTTGCTATTGTGACAGGAAGGAGCGTTTCACTAAATTCGGACTGAAATTGCTCTGGATTCTTCATTGCTAAGCTTAATTTAGCTGCAATAGCATCTATGTCTCTCATAGGCATTAGGTTTTTCTGAGGCAATAACTCACTTGGCCCAGACTGGCAGTCAGTACTGATAACTGGTGTTCCTAAAACTAAAGACTCTGCAATCACCAAAGCAAAACCTTCCCAGTCAGAAGTTAGTACTTTAAACTGCGCATGCTTTATATAAGGAAAAGGGTTTTCATGGAAGCCTAAGAAAACAACCTTATCTTCTAGCTTGAGCTCTACGACCAACTCCTCTATATTACTTTGAAGCTTGCCTTTACCCAACAGAAGCAACGGCAAAGACTGATCTGTCTTTGCATAAGCTCTCAACAGCACATCGTGACGTTTTGCTTCTTTAAAACTGCCAACGTGAATAATATAATTTTGATATTCTGGAATAAAGGCATCAGCTAATTTTTGAATACCGTCTCTATCAATTGGATTATGTATTGCCGTTGTTGAAGTAACATGACCAAAGTTTTCTACAAAATCCTTTTCTACGCCATTACTGACACAGGCACAAGGATTTTTGGAATAAATTCTGGTAAAGTTTTCTTTTCTCTGATGACCCACATCTGTTTTTGCAAACTTATAAAGTAGTGACAAAGTATTATGAATCACATAAATGATGTTCGGCAGGCTACTGTAGCTAAAGATACTATCTGAACGATCAAGGTTCGACAAAATAATATCAGGCTGTCCAATATTTTTTTTGACATAACGATCTACCGCATAAGCAAAAAACTTATCACGACGCTGTGCTCCTGGTATCATCTTATAGGGTTTGAATTTGAGCACATGATAAATAAGGTTTGGATTAAGATCGTATTCGACCCGCGGCTTAAACCTTACAATATGTACTTCGTATCCTAATTCATAAAATCCCTGTCCTAAAGTAAGAACAACTCGCTCTGCCCCTCCACCTTGTAGACAATTAATAGCGAGCAACGCTATTTTTTTATGCTGCTTCATAAACGATAACCTATGGATGAATTTCTATTCATTTAGTGTGTAAAATATTATTATGTTAAATGAATCAACGCTTGAATAATTTTGCAAATAGAGATTTGGAGGCTTTTGGACGAGTCACCTTATTACCAATATAGCCTTGCTGGGATTTCTTTGGAAAAGCACCAAAAGGCTCAATTCTATAGCTCTCTAGATGATATCCAGCAGTAAGTGCTTCATTATAATAGTCATCGAAAAGGTCGACCAAATCTTGTCTTGGATGTGGCAGAACTTCTCCGTCAAACCAATGCTCGATTCCTTCCTCATTCACTCTAGGTAACGAGTACTTATGACTGAATTGCGTTCCCATATCTGAGTAATGCAAAATTTTGATTTCTTCTACTGCTAAGTTTTCACCATCTATACAGTTATAACTGTCTTGATAAGACTCAATCAATTGCGTGTTTTTCTTGAATAAAGCCATCATTTCTTTATGACTTTTGGGATCTTTTCTAAGTTTCTCGATAGGAAAAACAACGTTTTTTGCAGCATCGCAATCCCATATACAGGTACATAGACGAGTCATATCAGCATTCGTTTTGGCCGCCACTATGGACTGCCCTTCAATAGGATGCTGCCATAGCTTTGCTAGATCATCTAAAATAATGACATCAGCATCCATATAAATGGCTCGTCCAGAATAATTGCAGTATTCTGGAATTGCCCAACGGAATCCTGAGAAAGGTGTCGACCATTTAGTAGTATTCCAGCCCTCGCCAGCCTCGGGATTAGAATACCAATAGCTATTAGGATCGCGCGATAGCTGCATCCATACTATCTCAACGGGTACACTGGTGTGTTTGTGAATACTATAATCTAAAACCATCATCTGCTCTAGATCACAGTTATTTGGGTCACAACCAACAAAGACTCTAATAGCATCGTTTGTTTTCATAATTTTATCCATTCACTAAATCATGCTTTCTACGTTCATATTTATGAGCATAGAAAGCATCAACACTCACTGCTACTATGCAATACTTAAATATAGAATTAAGCCTATTCCTTCCAGTACTTTTCAATCCATCCTACTGGCAAGATAAAATGACGAAGATGACGCAGCGGTCTCTTCATGTTTTTAGGCTCAGCCAGTCGCTTCAAATGATCTTTAGCATTATTAGCAGCATTCTTGTTATATCTACCTTCGATCGCATGCGTTGGATACAAATCACCAGGGAAGATAACCAGACGAGCGCCTTTAGGAATCTTTGGTTCTTTAAAATAGTTAAATGGGAATGGCTGACGACACTTGCGTCTAAAATGTGCAACCCACGCCCTTGGAAACAGTTTTACACCGCCTGGTGCATTACGAGTGACAAAACGCTGCTCAAAACGGTACTCATCAGCGATGCCTTGTGGATCCGCTTTAAATTTTTCTTGTAGTGAGACAAGCGCCCCTATCTGAAATCTAAAGCAAGATGTCTGTCCCAAGCGCTCTAGCGGATTACTAGGATTATAAGACAAAATAACATCGTCTGGCTTGCCGTATTCAAAGAAAGGATCGAGACTATCTACGATAATCACATCCAAATCTACAAACAGCACTGTCCCTGTCAAATCACCTAGCTTTTCACCCCACAAGCGAGACTTTGGCCACTTACCGAGTGTATTGGTTGGCATAGTGACATCTAATGGTGGTAGCGCTTGGCATTCAATTTCTGGACGGACATCTGTTGTATCATCAGTAAAGCAGACAAATCTAAATGGTGGTGTAATGTTGCGAGATACCATGCCATATAGTTTATTGGCATAATCAGCACCATATTTTGTGCCCCATTTAATACAGATGATTTGTTTGATATTTTGAGTATCTGCTGTACTAGAATCTATTGGCATTGACTGCTCACTTTAATATTATGAATAAATATGATGGCTATATTAGCATAAAAAAAAGACTGAACAATTATGTTCAGCCTTTTTGGCCTTCAAAGTAACCGCTTTATCAGTCAATAAAGCTTAACCAAGCCATATACTGCTCATTGCGGCCATGTACCACATCAAAGTACAAGGTTTGCAGTTTCTCAGTCAAAGGTCCGCGGCCGCCATTACCGACCGTGCGATCATCGTATTCACGGATAGGTGTAACTTCAGCAGCCGTACCCGTCATAAAGATTTCATCTGCTAAGTAAAACTCATCACGAGTGATACGGCGCTCAACGACTTTGATACCTAAATCATCAGCAAACTGAATGATAGTACGACGCGTAATACCATCAAGTGCTCCGCCTGCTAGGTCTGGGGTATGTAGTACACCATCTTTTACTAAGAACAAGTTTTCACCAGCCCCTTGGCATACATACCCTTGCGGATCCATCAAGATAGCTTCGTCATAGCCGTTGCGAGTCACTTCTTGGTTGGCCATGATAGACACAGGATAGTTACTAGACGCCTTAGCCTTACACATGGTCACATTGGTCATATGATGGGTAAATGAAGAGGTTTTTACACGGATACCATTTTTGATACCCTCTTCACCCAGATAAGCGCCCCAGTGCCAAGCAGCAACCATCGCGTTGATACTGTTGTCATGTGATGACAAACCAAGCTTTTCTGCGCCGACCCAGATAAGCGGACGAATATAGGCTTCTGCCAAGTTGTTTTGCTTGACCACATCCTTATGTGCTTGCTCTAAAGTGGCTGCATCAAAAGGCACATCCATTTGAAAGATTTTGGCTGAGCCAAGTAGACGCTCGGTGTGTTCTTTTAGGCGAAAAATAGCGGTGCGATTGTCAGCCGTCTGATACGCGCGCACCCCTTCAAAAACCGCCATACCATAATGCAGGCTATGTGTGAGCACATGTACCTTAGCATCTGGCTGTTCAATCATCGTGCCATTCATCCAAAGCTTACCATCTTGTGTTGCCATGTTCATTTTATATTCCTTATGTTAGCACTGACGTCTAACTTTTTTTAGATAGGTTGTATTTAACAGTATTGATCAACATCGTATGATAACACCGCAGCGCCACTTTTTATTGCCTAAAATACAGCGTTATTATGACCAACGACTGACGGTGTAATGGCGATGTGCAACCGATTATATCACTGGCCGTATGGGCAAATGAACTCTTTTGGTTTGTTATCATAGGCTTATTAATTATGATAAAGCATTACAGTGTAAGCGTCTCTTTGACGGTCGGCAAGACTCCAGTAAAAAATTTTGGATATTATTTTTCGGTAGGTGCTACACCCATGAGATGCTGCCACTGCGATTGTACCAATGCGCGTGTCTCTTGCCACAGAGACTCATCAACGAGTAGTGACTGCTCTGACAATGCAAGCTGGTGAGTGGCTGCACGTATCCTGAGGTAGGCATCTGTCAAATCTTGACAGACTTGCGCCTCCCAAATACCAAGTGAGGCAACTTCCTCAAAAATACGCACGTTGTCACTCCATTTAGTCAAGCTTGGATATTCATGCGAATAAGCCAATACTGCAAATTGCGCTAGGAACTCAATATCGACAATACCGCCTGCATCTTGCTTAAGATGAAACTTACCGGCTTGTTGCTGCCATTGATTGGTGCCCAAATGCTTTTGCATTTTTATACGCATGCTAGTGACTTCACTACGCACCTGATCTAACGTGCGCGGCAGTGCCAATACCTCTCGGCGAATATCACAAAAGCGTGCCGTCACTCGCCTGTCACCGCAAATCGCTCGAGCACGCACCAGCGCTTGATGCTCCCATGACCATGCTTTATCCATCTGATAGGTTTCAAAGGCGTGATACGACACCACCATCATGCCAGCATTACCTGACGGCCGCAGGCGCATGTCGATCTCATATGCTCTGCCATCTCGCGTTTGCGTGTTCAGATAGTTCATCAGCTTTTGCACCAGACGTGCGGCAAACTTCATCCCACTCACGGATTTTTCACCTGTGGTCATGCCTTGCTCTTTTATCTTATGCAAAAACACCAAGTCTAGGTCAGATGAGTAGGACAGCTCAAGACCACCAAGCTTGCCATAACCGATAATGGCAAAACCGCAATCTGCTTCAGTGACCGGATCGCCATCTTGGCCAATGGGATAGCCGTATCGGTTCACAATCTCCGCAAAAGCACGCTCCAGCGCAGCCTCTAGTACCACTTCAGCAATATACGTGAGCGAGTCTGATACTTTCATGATCGGACGCTCAGCCAACACGTCACTGGCAGCGACGGCCAACACTTGGTTTTTCTTAAATAGGCGTAGGACGCTTAGCAGCTCTTCTTCATCATCAGGCTCGACGCGCAGTAACTGCTGACGCAGAATATCACGTAGCTCACGCTTGTCTGGCAAATGGCGATAGCGCTGCTGCAAAAAGGTATCTAACAATACAGGATATTGTGCCAGCTCTTTTGCAATCCATGGACTGGCAGACAGCATCGGAATCAGCTCAATAGTGGCATTAGGATTTTCTGCAATCATGACCAAGTAGATAGAACGACGACAAATGGCCTCAAGTAATGAAATCAGTCGTGGCAAGGCAGTATTGGCCAGTTTTTGCTGTTCTTGATGGGCAAGTAGCGCATGTACGATGACAGGATAGGCATCATCCAAGCGCTCGCGAGCTTCCTCACTTAAATTGGCCACCATTTTTGATTGCCAAAAATTCTGTAATAGCTCACGGTTGTCTGCGGTGAGCACTTCATTCAAACGGGCAATCTGTTCATCTAAGTCTTCCGGCTCCAGATCAGTGTCTTCATTATCTGGTACTTGACGCTCAGTCACCATACGCTCAAACGGATCATTGACGTTATTTCGATGGTGGTTGAGCTGGCTGAGTAAAGCAGTCCAGTCAGCAAACCCTAACGTTATCGCTAGATTATGCTGCCACTGAATGTCATGTGGTAGTCGCTGAGTCTGTTGATCATTGATCGCTTGAATACCGTGTTCCAAGCGGCGCAAGAACCGATACGCGGCTTGTAACCCTTCATAGGTTGATTGCTCTAGATAGCCAATCTCACGTAATACTTGCATGGCTTGTAGGCAAGGTTTTATTTGTAGCTGTGGATGCCTGCCGCCATAGATCAACTGAAAGGCCTGCACAATGAATTCAATATCTCTGATGCCGCCCGCGCCCAGCTTAATATTATCCAAGTCTTCACGCTGTGCCACTTGGTTTTGGATAAGCGACTTCATCTCCCTCAATGCCGAAAAAGCACTGTAGTCCACGTAATAGCGAAAGACAAAGGGTTTAATCAGTGCTTGTATCTCATCATAAAATGGCTGATCTATTTGACCTACCACGCGCGCTTTTAGCCAAGCAAAGCGCTCCCAAGCTCTCCCATGTAAAGCAAAATACTTCTGCAACGCTGAGAGGTGAATGGCCAAGTCGCTACCATCACCCCAGGGTCGCAGGCGCATATCTACCCGAAAGACAAACCCATCTGCTGTCTTATTATCAAGCAGTTTGATAATACCTTGACCCAATCGAGTCATAAAGCGCTTGTTGTCTATACTGCGCATGCCTTTTTCTTTACTGCCATTGGTTTCGCCGCGGGCTTGATGCACAAAGATCAGGTCAATATCACTCGATAAATTCAGCTCATGAGCACCAAGCTTGCCCATGGCCATAATAGCCATGTCATCAATTTGCACGTTGCCTTGGGCATTGATAAAAGTCGGTTCGCCATATTGAGCCGTCAGATTTTTATAGGTATATTCTTTTGCAAAGGAGATACAACCGCCTGCAAACTCAGACAACTCATCCGTCAACTGCTCAAGGCTGATCATCTGTAGTGCATCTTGCCAAATCCAGCGCATCATCAGTAGCGTACGCAAATTACGTAAGCCGCTCATGACTTTGACTTCATCAGCGAGTTGGTAATCCTCATCTAGCGTATAATCTTGGATCAAATCATCGATTTGCTGGCGTGTTAGCGTACTGTTTAGAGGATAGCTACGCAAAAACGTTTGGCATGAGACCGTCCGACTCTCCCAAATCTGATAAGCAAACTCACTTGCTGTTTGCAGGACTTGTAGCTGCTCTATTGTAGGCTGATAATCTATACCGTTGTTCATACGTGAGGGCATAACAGATGACATAGTGAAAAAAATTCCTTGCATAGAATGGTAAGACTACGTGAACCCAGCTCATAAGTTTATTATTTTTTCTTACGAGGCAGTCACAGCGCCATTAATACTCAAAAATCGTGTTTGATGACCATTTTGATGAATATGCCGCTGTTTGGTTTGAGCCGCTTTATGGTAGCATAAACACTTTTGGTAGAAACGGTTGATAAAAATGATAAACAGAATCTACAAAAAAGCTTATCCTGCGTCATTGTTTTTATGTGTATTGAACGTATTATAAGCACAATTTTATACCACGATATTGTTGTAAAATAATAGTATGAACGACTATATTTTGTATCATCTACCAAACTTATTTTCACAGGCATCCAAAATACGCCTTGTGATAGTATCAGCAATGATAGCATTGGCTTTTTTTATTAATGCTAGTAACTTGATATTGATATTAGCAGCAACTTGATTACGCTCTCTACACTCTTATCTATAATAGGTGATACCGCGCCCTATGACGACCACTACCCAATTATTATTGATTACTGCTGATCCCAGTCATCCCTTAGCTCACTTAGCGTTACGTTATGCACGTGCTTACCTCCAAAGCCTCTCAAATAGAGAGGACACAGACAATAAAAAATTAAATGTGTTCTTTTATGGTGATGCGGCAAATACTGCTAACTGTCTGCGTTGGCAACCAGCAGATCAGAGCGATGTGACCAAAAAATGGCAGACATTGGCTGAACAGTATCAGTTAACGCTGCCCGTGTGCGTCAGTACTGCACTTAGCCGCGGCATTAGTGATGACGATAACAGCACGCGCCATCAGCTTGAAGGGAACAATCTTGCGACAGGATTTACATTGGTAGGACTCAGTGAGCTTGCAATGATGATGCAAGAGGACAGTCATTTAATACAGTTTTAATCATATTAAAGTATTTATCACTTGTTTGTTATGGCGCTTGTCAGTGGTCAATACGTTTAGGAATATATTATGAGATTATTAATTCAGCTGAATACGCCCACTGAATCGGCCAGCTATGAAGGCTGTGCGCTGGCACTAACGCTAGCAACTTTTGGCCATGAGGTGCAGCTGTATTTGGATGCTCCTGTCTTTGGGCTACTGATGCAGTCTGAGTCGCGTTTGCACGGTATGATTCAGTCACTTGAGCTTTATGACTTGCCAGCGGCTTGGTTACCCAATGATGTCTTTAGTGGTTGGGTGATTGGCATGTTGCCAGCTGACTTGGCCTCACAGCTGACCCTAGTTCCAGAGATCATTAACTCTCAAGACTTTGAGCAGATTCTGACTTTTTAGGTAGCGCTGCCACCAGACTATTGGTAGAAACCCCCATATCAGCTCACCTATAAAATAATAAAGCACGCAATTGGATACCTTTATGGCCACTTTATATCAATTACATAGCACAATGGATACCCTCAGACGCAGCACTGAGGAGATGTCTCGCACTTGGCGCAAAGGCGATAGTATTATGTTGCTCGGCACCACAGCTGCTTTTATCGACTGGCTCAATGCGTATCTAAATGAGCATGATATCGAACACATTGCGGGTATATATACCTTGGGCGACGATGTCGCACAGCTTACGACAAGCGCCACTGACAAGCTCAGTTTGGAGACCAAGCTGACCCGTATATTGACAGATGCAGAGTGGGTGACTCTCACTCAAGACAGCCAATTTGACAAAGTGGTGATGATTGCCTTATGACCATGCCTACTACGATAGCAGCAACTGATATCGCCTTAGATCAAGACGGCCATTTGTGTGACCATGAGATATGGACACCTGATGTTGCGCAGCGACTAGCAGACACCTTAGATGTCGTTTTAACTGACGAGCATTTACAGATTTTGCAGCAAGTACGAGCATTTTTTGAGAAATTCAATCATGCGCCAGCGACGCGCCCCTTGATTAAATGGTTGCAAAAGACCTTACCGGAGCAAGACATTAGTAATCAGAAACTACAGCAGCTGTTTAATACAGGATTGGTTGCGCGCCATGTAAACCGACTCGCAGGCCTACCAAAGCCGCCAAACTGTCTATAAGGTGCTGCTACGAGTACATCTTATAGACAACGTAAGATTGATAATGACTGGTTTTAATTATTCATATTCGACTCGCCATGTTTGATAGCAATCATTTTATTTTGGGTCATATACCGTCAAGGTGTCATAACCAATACTGCGTCCTTCATCACCTAAAAATCCTTGCTGTCGCCATATCTCATACAGACATATCGCCACACTATTGGATAAATTCAAACTGCGTGAGTCTGCTAGCATCGGTAACCTCAGCCAGTTATCAGCACCGATATCTTCACGTATATCATCAGCCAGACCTGCTGTTTCAGAGCCAAATACTAGCGCGATATGAGGCGATTGATGGAATGCTTGTTCGCTACCAATAGCATCAGTGTTTTCAGTGGCTGACGGCCTACCAAAATCGTAGTCATAGAACGGCTTGCTTAGCTTGGTGGTCAAAGCAGTGACAACGTGACAGTCGGCTGCTTGTAGCGCTTTGCGGGCTGCTACCCAATCATCATGTACTTGCAAATTGGCATACTCATGATAATCAAGGCCTGCACGGCGAAGCTTTTTGTCATCGAGCTCAAACCCTAATGGTCTGACTAAATGCAACTGTGCCCCCGTATTGGCACACAAGCGGATAATATTGCCCGTATTACTTGGCATTTTTGGGGCGACCAGCACGATATGAATGGTCATGTTTATTTACTCCAGAAACGTTCAACGCTCTATTATTGAAATTTATGAGCGATAGGTAATTAAAAGTTACAGTTTACTGCCAATAATTACATTTTGATACTGTGCAGGGTTTTTAACTTTCACTATGATGTCTGTGACGGGTAACAAGATGGTATTTACACCTAATTGTCTTATCCTGCACCCCTTCAGTGAGGCTTTAGTATATTGCTTGGTATCACTGTTGTTACTTATAACCACCCATTTATCTTTGAGGATACTATTATGAAAAAATTAATCATCGCATCTTTGACTGCTATGTTTGTTCTAACTGGTTGCAACACTTTTAAAGGTTTTGGCCAAGACGTGTCAAGCGCTGGCGATGCTGTTTCTGGTAGCGCTCAAGAAGTACAAAACAAAATCTAAGTTTGTATTTTTAGATTATTAAAAGGACTTATCATTTGATAAGTCCTTTTTTGTATTCGGTTATTTGTTCTAAGTCACAGCAAAAAACGTGCTGTTGCAAGACTTTATAAAAACGCACGTAATATCTGATTGAGATAACGCTGACCTAAGACTGTCGGTTGTAGCTGTTTATCACTATCTACCAATAACCCTTGCTCTATTAGCTTAACGACTTGTCCAGCGATATGATCATATTTCAGACCCGTTCTATCTTCAAACAATGACCACGCCACGCCGCCATGCAAGCGTAATACGTTTAGCATAAACTCGCTCACCAGCTCATCACTATCAATTGCTTGCCAACCCACCATTTTTGGGACGTTTTGACTGATAACTGGTGATGCATCGATTGGCTTTGCCGTATCAGGCTCTCCCACATAGTCTTTTGGCAATCTTGATTTACTAAAACGATAAATGCCAGTTTCGGCTAGGAAGTCATTCTGTGACGCTTTTTCTGTTGGCTCTAATACGCTAGGATTACCTGCATTATGATCAACAGTGACTTTGCCATGTGCCCCAGCTCCTATCGCAAGGTAATCACCAAATTGCCAATAGTTGACGTTATGACGACAAGGCTTGTCTGACGCCCCTGACCATGCGGATACTTCATAGTTGCTATAGCCAAGTTGCTCTAATAGTGCTTGTCCTGCTTGCTCAATATCAGCCAAATTATCTTCATCTGGTAAAATGGGCTGACTGCGATAAAAAACCGTATTGGGTTCAATAGTGAGCTGATACCAAGAGATATGGGTTGCGCCAGCATCATGTGCCATCTGAATGTCATCGAGCGCCTCATGCATGGTTTGCTGCGGTAAACCATGCATCAGATCGACATTGATCCGTGTAAAGCCTGCAGCACTAGCCGCTTGAAGGGCTGATAATGCTTGAGCAGGGTCATGGATACGGCCGAGTACTGTGAGCTTATCAGCGGCGAAACTCTGTACCCCGATAGACAATCGATTGATACCAACCTCTAGATACTGCGCAAATGGTGCATGCTCAAGCGTCCCAGGATTGGCCTCCATCGTGACTTCGATATCATCTGCAAATCTAAAGATATTGCGCAGAGCCGTAAATAGTCGTTGATACTGCGCGATTGGCAATAGTGAAGGTGTCCCACCGCCGATAAATATCGATTCGATAGTGCGCCCTTGTGCCAATGACTGCTGCAGTCTTGCATCTAATAGCAGCGTATCCACATACTCATCGTACATGGAGGTCTGACTGTCTACGGGCAGCTCATGCGAATTAAAATCACAATAAGGGCACTTTTTGACACACCACGGAATGTGTATATAAAGTGATAACGGAATATTCATCACATTTATAACACCATCATTTACGGTTTTTTCAGTGAGGTTCAATGTGGCACGGTCGCTTGGCATACTGTCAGCCTTCATTTGGGGCATAAATCAACTTATTATGTGATGAACATGGTGTAATATTCAATGACGATTGTCATTGAAAATATCGCTAGGATAACGGCTAGATGGCTGAAAGAAAAGCTGATATAGCATAAAATCATTAACAAAATGACGTATAAAGCTTCTATTAACCGTATCAAATAATAGGCAGTATATAGAAACTTTATGAGAAGGACACTTGCGAGTTGGTTAATAAAAAGTAGACCATGGCAATATTAAAAATTAAGTAAAGGATACAACATATGGCGTATTGGTTAATGAAATCCAACCCCAAATTTTTTGGTATAGATGACTTACAACGGTTAGACACAGACAGCTGGGATGGTGTCCGTAACTACCGTGCCCGTAATTTTATGCGTGATGATATGAAAGTGGGTGATAAAGTGTTCTTTTATCATTCTAGCGCCAAACCCTCTGGCGTCGCTGGTATTATGAGCGTCAGTAAAGCAGGCTACCCTGATCCGACCCAGTTTCACCCTGAGCATCGTCACTATGACCCTATCGCGACTGAAGACACGCCGCGTTGGTATATGGTTGACCTTACTTTTGAGCAAGCATTCACTGACGTTTTGCCATTGTCAGAGCTAAAGTTTTTGCCTGCACTTGAGGATTCACTACTGGTTAGAAAAGGCTGTCAGCAATTGACTGTGATCCCTTTGGCACCCAAACACTGGCGGACGATTATGGATATGGCAGAGACCCTTGACCTATTGGGCGATCAAACCCAGTTTTTACCGTAATAATTGAATAATATCAGTGCTATCAAGGGCTGCTTATTGATACGTTCACTGCTTAACACTTACTATATTAATGCCCAAAGCTGTGCTGATCTATAGGTAACCATCCCCCTCTATTTTTTTATTAATTCTTTATAACCATTATCAGGACTCATATATGAGCGCACCCAAGCTATTATTATCTGTATTATCGATCAGCATTCTCAGTGTCACCCTCAGCGCTTGCGGTAGTGACGGTGACAAGGTAAAGGAAGAGTACGACCGTATAGAAGATCAGGTAAAAGATGAATACGATCGCATAGAAGATAAAGTCAAAGAAAAATACAAAGAAGTCGAAGACAAGCTCAGCGATGATGAAAAATCTATGGCAGAGATTTTGGAATCCGTATTTTTACCAGAGGAATCACTGGATAAATTCTTAGATAAATTAACACCAGAAGGTGGCCGAGGTGGTCTTTATGTTGGTCATTTCGTTGAGGTTGATGATGGCGACAGTAATGACATAGATATTGGTGCTGTCTATTTTGACATCAGTAAAGATGGCGCAGGCAGTGTCGATGGTAGCTTTAGTTATCAGCAGCAGGCCTGTCAAGAAAACAATGTATTGGGTATAAATTCAGCCATTAAAGTAGACAATTATATCGCTGGTAAAGTAACCGGTAGCCTCGATACTCTAGAGTTTTTAGATATTAAATACGTAAGTGATTTAGGGTTAGAGACCCCGAATATATTGACCACGTTTGCGGGTAGCTTTGAGGAAAAGGAAGCGGGATCACCTTGGAAAGGCAGCTTTGAATATCAAGATGGTTTAGGCGGCAAGAGACTGTCAAGTGGCGAAGACAATTGTAACGTGACGTACACCATCAGTGATCGCTCTAATTTTAGAACATATCCACTTGATTATACTGTTGGCAACTTGAATCTCGATATCATCGGTAATGGCAGTCAAAAAACTGTCACATGGCAAAATCCTGTCCATACTAAACATCTACTGGTCAGCCAAATCGATGTCAATAAAGCCGAGTCTGGTGCTAACGGTTATGTACAGAACCTAGTATTGAGTAATCTTGAAACGCAGTTTGCCCCAATCATTCCAGACAATTCCACCAATTACGCGATTGTCGTACAAGCATTTGATGAGAATAATACCTTAATCGGTTATCAAGCCGTGGTGCAAGACTTGCCCGAATCATTGTAGATGAACAAGCGCTACTCTATTTTCAAGTAGAGTGCGCTTGCAGGGTGTATAAGGTCTCTTGAACGTTGACATTGTATCTTTGCTTCTTTACCATCTAGTCTATATATAACCTGTCAATCTAGTTTTTGGATTGACGGGTTATTTTTATTTTAGTGCCTGTTTTAGTGCCTGCGCTTTTATTTTAGCGCTTTGCCGATATAGGCTTGCTCATATTATTTATCGGCGTATTATCGTCGGCACTAACCTGTCCTTCCTGCTTCAATCTTCATTGATTGATAGCCGTGTTTTCTTATTAACAATCACTACTTTAATAACAATTACCGCATAGAATAAAAAGTTGCTCACCATGGTTTTTCCATTATCTTTTAAAGACTTCAAAAGCTACAGCCTACGCCTAGGCATACTTGCACTGCCTATCTTGATTACTCAGTTTTGCCAAGCCGCACTCGGTGTGGTCGATGCTATTATGGCCGGTCAAGTTTCTGCGCTTGATTTGGCAGCGGTAGCTGTTGGCTCTGGCATTTGGCTCCCGCTTTTTTTATTGGCCACAGGTATATTAATCGCCACCACCCCGCTTATTGGTGAGGCCATCGGTCAAGACCAGCACAATCAGGTGCCACATATCACACAGCAGTCCTTGTGGACCGCAAGCGTCATTGGGGTTATTGGTTTTATCATCGTAAACTTGGCACCCAATGTGCTAGGGGTTATGGGTGTTCCTGAGAATATTCAACCTATCGCCACACAGTACTTGCATGGTGTTTCATTCGGTTTTCCGGCCTTGGCTATTTATGCCGTATTGCGCAGTTATTGTGAAGCACTAGGTCGTCCTGAGCCTGTGACCGTCATTAGTATCATTGGCTTGCTTGCAGATATCCCTCTAAACTACATTTTTATTCATGGTTTGTTTGGTATGCCTGAGATGGGCGGTGCGGGCTGCGGTGTGGCAACCGCACTGGTCTTATGGATAAATGTCTTACTACTGGCGGCTTATACCAGCTTTACCAAGCGTCGTGAGTTTGCTAGCACGCGCTTCTTTTATGGCTTTACCAGTCCCAATCGCGCGCAAATCAAAAAACTTTTGAAACTTGGCATTCCTATTGGTATCTCTATCTTCTTTGAAGCCAGTCTATTCAGTTTGGGTGCACTGGTGATTAGCCCATTGGGTGAGCTCGCAACCGCCTCGCATCAAGTGGCACTAGCGGTCACCTCACAGCTGTTTATGATACCGATATCTGTTGCCATGGCACTCACCATCATGGTCTCAAATCGCTTTGGCCAAAAAAACCTCATGGCGTTGCGTCAAGTACAAGCCACTGGACTTGTTTGGACGGTGGTTATCGCCATCGTGTGTATGCTTGGTATTTGGCTGTTTAGGCCAGAGCTCGCAGCTGCCTTTACTGACAATCCAGAGGTCAGGGCTCAATCTATGCATCTGCTGATATTTGCACTAGCTTATCAATTGTTTGATGGTTGGCAGGTCAATGTCGCTGGTATATTGCGCGGTATGCAAGACACCACCATCCCGATGTGGGTCACGCTTTTTTGTTATTGGCTAGTAGCATTGCCATTAGGTGTTTACTTGGTACGCTTCACTGATATCGGCGCACAAGGGTTCTGGATGGCATTGATCACAGGTCTGTTTTTATCATCGATTTTGTTGACATTGCGCCTGCTCTATCAGCAAAAACGCTTAACAGCATTATGGGGCTAAACAGGTTAAGCCTGTTTTATACTGTTATCGCTCATCATTACTCAATCATCGCTACTTAACATTGATTGGACTGTACACGTGTAGATGTAGCCTTGCTCTATTAGAGAATGTTCGCGCACATGATGGTTGATAACAGTGAATTTCTTACTAAAAGAGATGGCTTACGTCAAAATATGTAAAAATCCTCAGTTAACAACTGTACATTGATTGCTCATTGCCTTGAATCTAGGTATCATTAGCAATTAATTAGACAATATTTAGTTACACTATTTCTTGAATTTAGTATAAGGTCAGATAAAAACTATGGATATTGAAAAAATACGCACCCTCATCGCCCTTATGGAAGAAAGTGAACTGGTGAATTTAGAGATCAGTTCTGACGACGAACATATTAGTTTGACTCGTCACTATGATACGCCTGCGCCTACTATGATGGCAGCCCCTACTGCTGGTGTGGCTCCTATCGCTGCTGAAGCAACACCTGCAGCAAAAGCGGGTAACGTTGAGTCCTCACCAATGGTTGGTGTCTTCTATTCAGCGTCAAGCCCTAATGATCCACCGTTTGTAAAGGTCGGACAAAAAGTTCAAGCGGGTGATACCTTAGGTATCATCGAAGCCATGAAAATCATGAATCCTCTTGAAGCGACTCAAAGTGGTATTGTTGACGAAATCTTGGTAGACAACTCTGAAGTCGTACAGTTCGGCCAACCTGTCATACGCTATAAAGCGTAACGATATTTGCCATACTTTACTTCATTACGACTGATTTTTGATAGCCATATTGTACTGGGCTTAACCAATACAACACTATATTTCAAGAGTCAGTCAATGACTGATGTTTCGACAAGGATGAACCCATGATAAAAAAATTGCTCATTGCCAATAGAGGTGAGATTGCCCTGCGTATCGTTCGAGCCTGCAAAGCCTTAGGTATCGAAACCGTAGGGGTCTACTCTACTGCTGATGCCAACTTGATGCACCTACGCTTTGTTGATGAGGCAATTTGTATTGGCAAACCCAATGCGAACCAAAGCTATCTGGATATCAATACTATCCTGACAGCCGCTGAAATCACTGGCGCGGATGCTATCCATCCGGGTTATGGTTTTTTGTCTGAAAATGCAGAATTTGCAGAACGCGTAGAAGAAGCCGGTTTGACCTTTGTGGGTCCTAACGCTGATCATATTCGCTTGATGGGCAACAAAGTCTCTGCTATCAATGCCATGAAAAAAGCAGGCGTACCAACGGTACCTGGTTCTGTTGGTGCTGTCACCCTACATAATGCCGAAGAACAAGCCCGCAATATCGGTTTTCCGCTAATAATTAAAGCAGCTTCTGGCGGCGGCGGACGCGGTATGCGTGTCGTTGAGCGTTTTGAAGAAATTGTCGGTCAAGTTCAAGCAGCCAAGCAAGAAGCTGAGCTGTGGTTTGGCGACGATACCGTCTATATGGAACGCTATTTACAAAACCCGCGCCACGTAGAAGTACAAGTATTGGGTGATGGTAACGGTAACGCTATCCATCTCTATGATCGTGACTGCTCATTGCAGCGTCGCCATCAAAAAGTACTAGAAGAAGCCCCTGCCCCTGATATCCCAGATGATATACGTGAGCCCATCTTAAGAGCCTGCGTAAAAGCCTGTGAGCTTGTTAAATACCGAGGTGCTGGTACGTTTGAGTTTCTATTTGAAAATAATGAATTTTTCTTTATTGAGATGAATACTCGTGTACAGGTTGAGCATCCAGTGACTGAGATGATCACTGGTATCGATGTCGTCGTCGAACAGCTCAAAATCGCGGCCGGTTATGGTCTGTCTTATCGTCAAAGCGAGATTGAGATCCAAGGCCATGCGATTGAATGCCGTATCAATGCTGAAGATCCAGTGACCTTTATGCCTTGCCCTGGTACGGTCAATCAGTTGTTTGCGCCAAGTGGCTCAGGCGTTCGATTTGATTCGCATTTGTACCCTGGATACGAGATACCGACCTATTATGACTCATTGATTGGCAAGCTTATCTGTCATGGTCAGACACGTCAGCAAGCCATTGCAAAGACAGTACACGCTCTTGATGAGTTAATCATTGAAGGGATCAAAACCAATATACCATTGCATCGTGATGTAATTTTGGCAGATGACGACTTTACTCGTGAAGCCCAAAATATTCATTATCTCGAAAGAGAGCTGTTGGTCGCTAACAAAGACAAAAAAGCGTTATAGTATAAAGATGCTCAGCATATAATCAGACCCATAAAAAAACCGCTATCAATATAGCGGTTTTTTTATGGCGTTTAGAGCAGGTTCCAAGGTTAACCCACTACTATCTAAACCTTGTCTGTTATGGCAAAACTCTATTAAAGCTCATAAAGCACTCGTTGCCATCAGGGTCAGCACACCACTGCATTTGATTGCCATCATGGTACAAGAATGCAATCAATGCTTCATCAGTTTGGTCAATCTGATTGCCTGAGCAATCGATTTCATTATTGTCATAAACCGTCTTGATGGCGATAATAGGCAGCCCCTCTTCACGATGCGTGACTAGGTAACGACCATAGGTCCACTCTTTACCACTAGAAGCTCGCATCTCGTTATCAGCGCCAAAATTATACAACTCGCGGCACTGATTAGACTTATTGACTGAAGCAATCAGATTTTTGCTCGTAGTCGGCTGAATATTTAAGACGCGCGCCTCGCTTTGTGTGAGTATGCCACCATCTGTACCTGCTTCTATCGCTGGCTCTTCATTACTCGACTCTATGAGCTTTGATGTTTGCACATCACTTAATGCCGCTTGCCGAGCTTTCGCTTCTTTGGTCATTGTAATATTGCTATCTAAATCAATTTCCCATTGTCCGACAATGGCTGGACTGATATGAGTCGTAATGGTTGGCTGGGTGGTGACCCCACCATTTACTGGCAATGATGCTAGGATAGATGCGAGAGAAAAGGAAGCAAATGAGAGAGGTTCCATGATTAACCTTTTATTTATAATATTTTAATATATACATTAGCGTAAGTCTTAGACACCCAAAACACAAGTAACATTATGCTATTGCTCATAAATCCATAATCGGAACGTCATAGGCTTTTACCGCAAAAAAACGCCATCGCTTTACTTGCTAGAGACAAGAAGCGATGACGTTATTAGCATACAGAACTTTGCGTAATATTATTTGCTACTTAACCAACCACTAAGCAGCTTCTGTATTTAGTGCTTGAGCAAAGGCTGATAACGCCCCTTTTAGCATGGCTGATACTGTGCTACTACAAGTACCGATGCCAGAATAGACCTCACCATCGACATTTAGTTGAATGTAGGCTGCCGCATTCGCATTGGTTTTGTTATCACTATTGGTATCATCATCGATACCATTACCGCTGTTGTGATGCGGGTTAATCGCATGCTCTGCATAGTTAATGATATGTAGTGATTTGCCCGTATGCTGAGCCAATCCATCGATAAACGATGACAACGGCCCATTACCAGTACCATCGATATTAATCGTATCACTGTTCATCTGTACTTGACCGCTAAAATAAGCCTCGCCGCCTTTATTACTGACACTATAATCTAGTAACTCAAACTTGCCTTGCTGCAAATACGTGTCTTCAAAGGTCTGTAGGATTTCGTCATTTTGCAACTCGCGAGCAGCCGCTTCAGCTTGTTTTTGTACCACACGGCTAAAGTCAATCTGCATCCAACGTGGCAAGTTAAAGCCGTAGTTACGCTGCAAGATGTACGCGACGCCGCCTTTGCCTGATTGACTATTGATACGTACCACGTCTTGATAGCTACGACCAATGTGCGCAGGATCAATGGGTAGATAAGCCACATCCCAGACATTGTCCGTCTCGCTCTGATTGCTTTCATTGTAGTCGAGAGATTTTTTGATAGCATCTTGATGCGAGCCACTAAATGCTGTGAAGACCAACTCGCCTACGTAAGGATGACGCGGGTGCAATGGTAAGTTATTACATTCGCTCACCACCTGTACGATTTCACTCATATTGCTAAAATCAAGCTCAGGATCGATACCTTGGCTAAACAAGTTCATGGCCATGACCATGATATCCATGTTACCTGTACGCTCGCCATTACCAAGCAATGTACCTTCGATACGATCTGCACCTGCAAGCACACCCAATTCAGCTGCCGCTACCGCACAGCCACGGTCATTATGAGTATGCAAGCTCACAATCACATGCTCACGCTGCGCTAGATTGCGGCAGAAGTACTCTACTTGATCAGCAAAGACATTGGGCATAGATGCTTCGACAGTCGCTGGCAAGTTGAAAATAACTTCCTGACCCTGCTGTGGTTGCCACACGTCACACACTGCATCGCAAACCTCTACGGCATATTCAGTTTCTGTCTGGCTAAAGCTCTCTGGCGAGTACTGAAATACCCAATCTGTCTCAGGATACTTTGCTGCATATTCTTGTAATAGCTTGGCACCTGCAATAGCAATCTCTTTGATTTCAGCTTTATCTTTGCCATAGACTTTTTCGCGTTGTACACGGCTGGTTGAGTTATAAACATGGACAACCGCACGTTTTGCACCTTTTAATGATTCAAAAGTACGGGCAATTAAATGCTCGCGCGCTTGTACCAATACTTGTAGCGTTACATCTTCAGGTACGTGGTTTTCTTCAATAAGCTTACGCGCAAAGTCAAACTCTACCTGCGCCGCTGACGGGAAACCAATCTCAATCTCTTTAAAACCAACATCTACTAAGGTCTTAAAGAAGCGCATTTTTTGTTCAATGGTCATCGGATCAATCAGTGCTTGGTTACCATCACGCAGATCCACACTTGCCCATATCGGTGACTTCTCAATCGTCTTGCTTGGCCAAGTACGATCTGGCAGCGATGGCGCAAATGCAAATGGACGGTATTTACGGAAGTCAAAAGCAGCACTTTTTGGTGTGATCTTTGCAGTCCCTGTGGCTGCAGTGTGCGTGGCTTGGTCAGACATAATCAATCCTTAGATGACTTGGTTATTTATATATTTAGCTAGGCGATTAGCTGTTTATTAGATCAATGTTTATCATACGATGATGATTAACTTTTATACCATAATAATAGCAAAGTTTAACAGAGAGAAACCTGCTTTCTTTCGTTCTATTTGTCATTATTTTAGTGGAAAAACCTAAATTACCCATTATAATCGAGTTAATTCACTATCAAGGTCATAAAGATGCCAGATAATCAAGTTGAAAATACATTAGCAGCAGATATAGATGAGATTGATAGACAATTATTACGCTTGTTGCAAACGCAAGCGCGTATGAGTATTACTGAACTTGCCGAGCGCGTCAACCTATCTGCTACCCCTTGCGCACGCCGTATTAAACGCTTAGAAGATACGAATATTATCACCGGCTACCAGACCAAGACCGATGCACAAAAGCTTGGCTATCCGCTAGCTGTGTTTATTGCTATTAGCATGGATCATCATACAGCAGAGCGTTTTGAGCAATTTGAACGCAAAGTTCAGAGCTTTGAGGAAGTTATTAGCTGTAGTATTGTCACAGGGCGTACAGAAGACTATCTTATTAAGGTAAGGGTACGTGATATGGCGCACTATGAAGAGTTTTTATTGCATCGGCTTAATCGTATCGAAGGCGTGGCGCAAGTTCATACCAGTTTTGAATTACGAGAAGTATTTAGCCGTAGTGTGGTTTAGACGCTCTAAGCGATCGTTGGCGACTGTCGACGAAACAATATTAATAACACCAATCCAATCATCAACCCAACAGCAGCAACAAGTAACCCTGCATTGAAATTACCATCCTGCCCTGCCAGCGCTACCGTGACCAAAGGTCCCAAGAACTGCCCTAATGCATAAGCCAGCGTTGCCAAGGCAATCAGCAAATTAGAATAGGCAGGGTTGATGTTTTTAAATAAAGTGAGTGTCATCGCTACCATACCGACGAAGGTCAATCCTAAAATTGCAGCATTACCATATAACCCAAGCGCACCATCAAACCATATCGGCAAGCACATACCAAATGCTTGCAATACTGTCAGCCCCATTAAAGTTTTTATCTCACTGATACGCTTGGCAAGCGCGCCCCATAGTGGGTTTGACAACATTGCAAAAATACCAACGACCAACCAAATCATTAATCCAGCATACGTCTGTGTCGTTAGGCGCTGCGCGGCCATAACGGGCAGAAAGGTTGCTGAACTGATATAACCAAACCCTGCCAGTACATAGCTGACAAAAAGTAAAGCAAGCGCTTTATGGTGTCCAGAAACGGCTTCATATAAGGCGCGTTTAAAGTTCAAATAGGCCTGATGCACTGACACGTGCTGTTTTGCATCAATCTGTTGCGAGTCCAGACTCTGTATTGTTCTTGGTTTTACTGCATACAGTAGCCATACGAGCGGTAAACTGGTGACGCCTGCTACCAGCCAAATTACATCGAAGTGATAACCTAACTTTAATAGCCACCACGTCACTATGGCAGAGGCGCTAATGCCGACACCGATGCCTGCATAGTGGACTGCTGATAGGACAGAACGGCGCTCAGGGCTAAGGTTTTGAATGACAAATGATGAACTCAATATCATCGCTACCCCACTTGCAATACCTGCGATTAAGCGAATGATATACCATAGCATGAGCGACATATTTGGTATGACGAGTAGCATCGTTGTGGCAACACTTATAATCGCCCACAGCGTCATGGTCTGCCATGTTGAGCGCTGAGGCACAAACATAGCAATAAGTGCACCTATAAAGTAGCCGATATAATTGATTGATGCCAGCCAGCCAGCAATCGTCGTTGATAGCGACAATTGCACCATAATATCAGGTAAGGTGGCGGTAAAGAGGAAGCGGCCATAACCCATAACGACTGCCATGCAGTACATACCGATACAGGCAATGGCAGCTTCGTTGGTAATCGTCGGGACCATACGGCTTTTAAAAGCAGTCATCATGACAGCGCCATTTTTGTGGCAATTAGCACACAATCCTTTGTGTTAGACAGTCAAAAGCAGTAGTAAAAAAGCAGGAATAAACAGTTATTAGATATGTTAGGTCGAGATGAAATATCAGCAAAAACTATGATACGTCTAACGTTGGTGTCTCTACTGTATCCTGCCCTAGCATCTGTACACGCTGATCGCTAAACATATCCATATCTGGAGCTAGCGTACGCATAAACCGATCGAAATACAACATCTGTTTGGTCAATAGAGCAAAGTCGCGTGGGAAATGAATACCATGACGTTTGCCAACTTCGACAATCTCCAGCATCATTTTATTGAGCTCATCAGCTTGCTCTTTACTATTGAAAGGTACACCACTGGTAAAGGTTTTATCTTCTGCCATGATGGTTGTCATCATTCGTTGCAAGTCATTCCCCAGTGCAGCCACATCGACTTTATTGCCACCATGCGTCATCTCCATATCAATCATATGGCGAGCCATAGCCTTATAGTCACTGTCTTGCATGGCTTGCATCATGCCCATGCACGCACGCCAGCTCTCAGCTTTGAGCTTACCGACAATACCAAAATCTAAAAAGCCAATACGGCCGTCGGTCAATAGCATCAAATTACCCGCATGCAGATCAGCATGGAAACTGTTGCACAGCATGAGGCTGGCAAACCATGTATTTAAAGTGTCTGCCATGACTTGCGCAGGATCAGCGCAGTATTGGCGCATGAGCGACTCATCGACCATAGAGACGCCATATAGACGGCTCATCGTTAGTACACGCTTGGTGGTCAGCTCTTCATAGACAGTTGGTGCAACGACACGAGTATTGCCTGATACGGCTAAAAACTGCTGAAAATCGCGAATATTCTGTGCTTCAGCGATAAAATCAGTCTCGGCAAGCATGCGCAGACGAATCTCATCGATAATTGGCGCAATACTCGCAAACTTCATTGAGGGCATCAGGATCTCAAGCAGTTTGGTCACGCCATGTAAGACGCCCAAATCAGTCTGCATAATAGTCTCGACGCCAGGCTTTTGTACCTTTAGCACCACCTCATCGCCATTATGCAAACGTGCTGCATGAACCTGAGCGATAGAAGCTGATGCTAATGGCTCTGAGTCAATATGGGCAAACTTATCAGCAAGCGTCATGCCATCAATCGCCAGCTCCTCTGTCAGCACCTGCTCGATATAAGCATAAGACAATGGCGTGGTTTGATCCAAACAGCTCTGAAAAGCCTTGACATAATCACGTGGAAACAGCGACGGCGTACTGGCGATGAACTGACCGATTTTGATATAAGTCGTGCCTAACTGCTCAAAGGTTTCTTTGAGTAGCATCGCGTCAGGTTTCTCACCTTTTGCCACTCTTAGCGCAGACAGACCTGCTACGCTCGCTGTTTGGCGAACACGATTGACGACATTGAAAGTATGCTTTAATAAATGCGGACGATGAATTTTCATAAAAAACAACTATGGTAATAAGAAGGATGTTTGAAGATAGGCAATACAATATAGAAATACGTTAAAATCAGATTACTCAGTTATAGTCGGTTCAATATAATTTGGATACAAGGAAGGCAAGTGAAAGTACTATAAGTCGTAGACTAAGCAAGCCTGACACCGTATCCAATTTATAGAGGATTGACTATAGGACTGCTACATACAGGACACTGCGGGTCTTTTCTATAGCCCATTAGCCGCTGCTGCATTTGGCTACCATCCCATATAAGCAGCTTGTTTGTCAGTGGATTTTTGGTTAATCCTAAATATTGTAAGGCGGCATTAGCTTGTAGGTTACCCACAACGGCAGTAGTACTGGCTAGCACTCCTGAATTGGCACACGTACGTTCGTCAGCGGCTTCGTCAAGCACCACTGAGCCAAATACACAGTGATAGCAACCAGTATCGAGCTGAGGTTCGAACAGTGCTAACTGACCTTGCATCGCAATCGCTGAGGCAGATAACAGCGGAATCTGATAGCGCACGCTGATACGATTGATAATGTCACGTGTGGCAAAATTATCCGTGCAGTCCAGTAGCAAGTCAGGCTTACCTGTTGCCATATCGAGCAATTCATAGGCATTGTCTTCATCTAACCGCGCAACTGTGCCGCGAGTCTTTATCAAAGGATTGATGCGCTCTAACATGGCTGCTGCGGTCAGTGCTTTGGGCTTACCGATATCGTCAGGTAAAAACAGCGTCTGGCGTTGTAAGTTGCTTGCCTCAATCTCATCGTCGTCAATCAGATGGACATAACCAACCCCAGCACGTACCAATGTCTCAGACGCAGGACAACCTAGACCGCCTGCCCCTATCATCACCACGCGTGCTGACTTTAGTCGCAGCTGAGCATCCATATCCCAACCGTCTAGCAGTATTTGCCGTGCATAACGCAGCAGCTCGTCATCTGATAGCTGTACCAGCGCCTCTACCATAATCATTCAAAGCCTATAATCAAATAAGTTTACTAAAAAGTTTGTCTACTGAGCTTGTCCTAGCGTGACGCGATCATTACCACCGTAGTCTTTTACGGTATGTACTGACTCAAACCCATTGTCTAGAAACAGCTGCCGAACCGCACCCCCTTGATCATGGCCATGCTCGATAGCCAATAATCCACCTGCGCATAGGTATGTCGTAGCATAGGAGACAATATGCTCAATATCAGCCAGACCATAATTGGGTGCACTCAAGGCGCTGATCGGTTCAGCTGTTAGATGGGCTAAATGTGCGTCTGCTTCATCAATATAAGGAGGGTTTGACACGATTATATCAAACTGTGGCTCATCGCAAATAGGCAGTGCCTGATACCAACTGCTTTGAATAAATTCAACATTGGCAACGTTATTGCTCACGGCATTATGCTGAGCCACTTTAAGCGCCTCTGACGACAAATCAACTGCCACGACTTGCCAATTAGCGTGCTTTAACTCATGAGCGAGACTGATCGCAATACAACCTGACCCTGTCCCCAAATCTAGCAATCGCTTATGACTGTTATGTATTGGCTGAGCGTTTATCCAATCTAGCACCTGCTCGACCAAAACTTCTGTATCAGGCCTAGGAATCAAAGTATGCTCATTCACGCTAAAGTTAAGCGACCAAAACTCCTGCTGTCCAGTCAGATAAGCGAGCGGTATGCCTTGCTGCATTTTCACCACACCAGCATTGAACTGCGACATCTCTCTATCAGTTAGCTGATAATCTTCATCCATCATCAACGCTATCGCAGGCTTATCAATGACATACAGTAGCCAATCCGTAAACCAAAACGACGGTAGCTGATTATTTGACTCATCATTCGTCAGTTGCTGTATGTGCTGCTTGATGTGACGAATGGTCGATGCGGTCATAGATAACTCTTAGAAAACGATGAATGAATGTAAAAATACTGCTTAGTCTACTCTGACGCGCGCGGTGATTCTTTAGTATCTGTCGAGTTTGGATTGGTTTTGCTCAGCTTATCACCTATGCCATTACCACTGTTTCCATCATTATTGTCATCGCCATAAATGTCATCATTATCACCAATGACGATATGCTTATCGACAAAATAAATCAGCACCAAAATTGGGATACCAATCGCAAAGGTAAAGATAAAGAAAAATGGATAACCCATATTATCGACAATAGCACCCGAATAGCCGCCCATCACTTTGGGTATCAGGGTCATGAGTGAGGAAAAAATCGCATACTGTACGGCGGTAAAACGAATGGAGGTCAACGCGGATAAGAAGGCAATAAAGACGGCGCTTGCAAGGCCCGCTGCCAAGTTATCAAAAATCACTGCCAAATACATGAAGGGCAAACTGCCTGGATTGTATGTCAGGAGCACAAACAGTAAGTTGGTCGCACAGGCTAAAATCGCGCCAATCATCATGGCATGCATCATACGGAAACGCTGAGCCAATAGCCCGCCTAAGAAACCACCTGCAATCGCCATGATCACACCGACCAGTTTTACGGCATTGGCGATGTCTGTTTTGCTAAAGCCCATGTCTTGATAAAAGACGTTTGAGATAACCCCTGCTACGATATCTGAGATGCGGTATAGACCAATCAATAATAATAGTAATAGCGCTTTTTTGCCATAACGGCGAAAGAAATCTAAAATTGGCTCAACCCAAGTTGCCATGGCCACTTCTTTTTTGACCAGACCCACTTGTACCAACACATAACCTGCTACCATTGCCGCACCTAAGCTCACGAGCAGATGCAAGGTTTCTACAAGGAAGCTGACAAACGCCCCTTCAAACACTGGCAGGACTTGTCCCATCACTATATAAGCGGCAATAAACGCAATCACTGAAAACACAAACAATGCTACTAATCTGACGTAGTCTTCACGAGTTTCGGTGACCAATGGCGCTTTATTAATGATTTTAGGCTGATTGATAATGAAGTAGAACAGGAGCAACGGTGCGCACGCAACCAATGCCAAAAAGTAAAATTTGATGGCTGGCATCGCCATTAATGGTATTAAGGCGATTGTGCTATTAAATACTGTATTAATCAAAATATTAATTAGATAGATCACACCAAACAGCAAACCCGGTACGAGCAGTAAACCAGAGTACACAAGGAATATTTTTAAATTGCTTTTTTGCTTTTGGGTTTGTACCGTCTCAGCAGTTGGCTCATAGCTGGCAAACGTCGTTAGTACCCCTAATGTCATGACGCCTGCCATGATGTAGTAAGTATTACGCCATGCCTCATAACTATAAAAAGTCTCATTTGAGCCGAAATAATCTGCCAAATACAAAGCGCCCGCCCCAGCCACAATCATGCCGATACGGTAGCCTGACACATAGATAGATGACAAAATAGACTGCATAGAGGGCGGTGCCAGCTCGATACGATAAGCGTCAATCACGATATCTTGTGTGGCAGAAGAGAAGCCAAGCAGCACGGCAGCGCCTGCCATATATACCAGTACATCCTCACTGACAGGGTTCACTTTTGCCATCAAAATGATCGCCAACACAATGAGTAGCTGCGACACGACCATCCAACTGCGGCGACGCCCAAGCCATTTGGTCAAAAACGGCACAGGGAGCGCATCAATCAATGGTGCCCAAATAAACTTGAACGAATAACCTAATGCTGCCCAACTAAACATGGTCACCACATTTCGGTCTATGCCTGCTTCTCGAAGCCATAATGACAGACTTGAGAAGATAAGTAAGATGGGAATACCTGCCGAAAAACCCAAGAACAACATAATGATAACGCGAGGATCTAGATAAGCTTTTGCAGCTTCACCCCATGATTTTTTGACAACGGTTTGATGGGGTGGCACAGATTTGACGGCAGACATAATAACTCACCAATACTTAAGACAAAGAACACAACTGCGCACAATTTTTATCAATCTTTAGAATCGGTTATCGATAAAGGGATCGATAAAAATTGCTCAACGTTGCACAAATATAAGAACCACGACAAAACCAGTTATGGTACTTGAGAACCTCTACCTTGACTAGATATTTTTGCATTAACTTATTGATAGCATGCGTCATGCGATGGCTTATATTTCTTGATAGTCACGCAAACAATTGCATTGTCCCAACAAGGTTACCTTAGCTCTCTTATTTCTTACTAAACGCTCTCTTGAAAGATGTCTGACAATCACAGTATTTATAGGTAATATAAAGGTAGCAATAAAATTGACGCAAGCTTAATTAGTTGAGCGTACTCTATTGATTTAACCTTAACTGGCGATGATGAACTCAGGCATTAATAAAGGTTTAGATAAACAAAACATCAAGCTTTTTATGATTGGTAATTTAAAACTTATAATTCTTATATATTAGTTTTATAAATACATAGACCTTCGCTATGCTCTATGTATAAACAATGATTATCTCGATTAACTATTTTTTCTTTTTATTATCACAGCCTAGGAGCTCCATTATGTCTGACTCTACCAACACCCCAGCTGACAGAAACACAGCGCAGACTACTGCCGGTTGTCCCGTAAACCACGGAGATAACAATGCGCCCACTAATACAACTTATAACCAAGGTGATGATAAAGGCCCAACGATTCATAGTGAAAACGTCGATCATACGCATGCACCGCAGCGTCCTAGCATGGGCGGCTGTCCTGTCATGCACCAAGCGCATACCACAAGTGCTTCTGCTGCGACAGATTGGTGGCCAAATGCTCTAAACTTAGACATATTGCATCAGCAAGATAAAAAGACTGACCCAATGGGTGAAGATTTTGATTACGCTGAAGCATTTAAACAACTAGACTTAGAAGCAGTCAAAACTGATCTGAAAAACCTAATGACAGAATCACAAGAGTGGTGGCCAGCAGATTGGGGACACTATGGTGGATTGATGATTCGTATGGCTTGGCATTCGGCTGGTACGTATCGCCGTGCTGATGGCCGTGGTGGTTCTAACACTGGTAATCAACGCTTTGCCCCTCTAAACAGCTGGCCGGACAACGTTAACTTGGACAAAGCACGTCGTCTGTTGTGGCCAGTCAAGAAAAAATACGGCAACAAACTGTCTTGGGCTGACCTTATGATATTAGCGGGTAACATGGCTTATGAGTCTATGGGCTTTAAGACCTTAGGTTTCGCTGGTGGACGCGCTGATATCTGGCATCCAGAAAAAGATATCTATTGGGGTTCTGAGCGTGAGTGGCTTGCCGCTACCAAAAACCGTTACGACAATGATGAAGAACGTGAATCATTAGAGAATCCTTTAGCCGCTGTGCAAATGGGCTTGATCTACGTCAACCCTGAAGGTGTCGATGGTAACCCTGACCCAATCAAAACGGCACAAGATATCCGTACTACGTTTGGTCGTATGTCGATGAATGATGAAGAGACGGTTGCTTTGACAGCTGGTGGTCACACCGTTGGTAAATGTCACGGTAATGGTGATGCAACGATACTAGAAGATGAGCCAGAAGGCGCTGACATCAAAGAGCAAGGCCTAGGCTGGCGCAACCCTAACGGCACAGGTAATGCAGGTGATACGGTTTCAAGTGGTATCGAGGGCGCATGGACCACGAATCCAACCGAATGGAACTATGAGTACTTTGACCTACTGCTCAATCATGAGTGGGCATTAACGAAAAGCCCAGCAGGTGCGTGGCAATGGGAGCCTGTCGACATCAAAGAAGAAGACCGTCCTTTAGATGCGCATGACCCAAGTGTACGCCGTAACCCAATCATGACTGATGCTGATATGGCGATGATTAAAGATCCTATTTATCGTGAAATTTCGGAGAATTTCCACAACAACCCAGAGTACTTTGACGAGGTGTTTGCAAGAGCTTGGTTTAAGCTAACCCATCGTGATTTGGGACCAAAATCTCGCTATTTAGGTGCAGACGTACCATCAGAAGACTTCACATGGCAGGATCCAATTCCAGAAGGTAACGCTGATCTGAGTGCTGATGATATCGATCGCCTAAAAGCACAGATATTGGACAGTGGTATTGATCATCGCGAGCTTATTATTACCGCATGGGATAGCGCTCGTACCTTCCGTGCTTCAGACTATCGCGGCGGTGCCAATGGTGCTCGTATCCGTTTAGCCCCACAAAAAGACTGGGCGGGTAATGAGCCTGAGCAATTAAATCGCGTACTTGCAGCGCTTACGACTATCCAAACGAACTTCGATAAAGAAGTAAGCATAGCGGATCTAATCGTATTGGCTGGTAATACTGCCATTGAGAAAGCCGCAGCTAACGCAGGTGTTGAGATTGCCGTACCATTCAATGCCGGTCGCGGTGATGCTAGCGATGAGATGACTGAAGCAGAAAGCTTCTCTGATCTTGAACCGTTACATGATGGCTATCGCAACTGGATCAGAGGCAGCTACGTGGTCTCTCCTGAAGAGATGCTATTAGACCGTACGCAGCTAATGGGTTTAACAGCTCCTGAAATGGTGGTATTGATTGGTGGTATGCGAGTTCTCGATACCAACCATGGTCAGAGCCCACAAGGCGTCTTTACTGAGCGTGCAGGCACTCTAAGTAATGACTTCTTTGTTAACTTGACTGACATGAACTACACATGGAATCCTGTTAAGACCGATAACAATGATGCCCCTGCATTATATGAGCTGCGTGAGCGCGGTACGGGCACTGTAAAATGGCAAGCCAGCCGTGTAGATCTGGTCTTTGGCTCAAACTCTATCTTGCGCGCTTATGCTGAACTATACGCACAGGATGACAACTTAGAGAAATTCGTTCGTGACTTCATTCATGCTTGGAGCAAGGTTATGAATGCAGATCGCTTTGATGTCGCTCAATAATCGTTATTTATTGAGTTTATCGATACTATATAAATAAAAAACAGCTATCTTTTAGAAGGTAGCTGTTTTTTTGTGTTCAAATCTTTTACATACAGAAACCATGAACACTTATATATCGTGTTACTTCGCTTTATTAATACGAATTACTATTGCTAGGATTGCCAAATAGTGTTTCTATATTCATAATTATCATAAATTGATAGCTATTTATTATATACAAGAATAATAGCTTTGTTCTACACTACTCGCTTACGGTATGTTTGTACGCTTTTACTTTCATATACAGACCTTTCAAATACAGATAAGGTTTGTATAGTTATACAATAGGATTCAGTTATGGCAATCGACGTAGTGGTCAACCAACGGCATTTACAAATTCAGCTCAAGCAGTTGGAGACAGTATGGCATACGGTGATCAATGGCTATAACTTAAGTCAAGCAGCGACCGTACTGCATACCAGCCAATCGAGCTTATCAAAACATATTGCCGCACTCGAAAATCAACTGAAGACCGAGGTTTTTGTTCGTCAAGGTAAGCGACTGACAGGGCTTACGACCATGGGCACAGCGCTCATGCCGCATATTGAGTCTATCTTTGCTGAAATCCGT
Source organism: Psychrobacter sp. SWN149 (assembly GCF_015864565.1). NCBI lineage: Bacteria > Pseudomonadati > Pseudomonadota > Gammaproteobacteria > Moraxellales > Moraxellaceae > Psychrobacter > Psychrobacter sp. SWN149. Next base: position 547,516 of record NZ_JADYWX010000002.1, on the reverse strand, counting down.
ACCATTGAAAACCTCAGTTTAGATTTTAATAATCCAAATATCGGCACATTAACGATTGCCACGACTCACACGCAGGCACGTTATGTATTGCCGCAAGTGGTCAAAGAGTTCAAGGATCGTTTCCCTAAAGTAAATCTAATCTTGCAGCAGGCAGATCCTGAGACCATCGCACAGATGGTCATTCGTGGGCAGGCCGATATCGGTATCGCTACTGAGTCCTTGCTACACAATAACTATCTACGCTGTTATCGCTATTATGATTGGACGCATCGCGTCATCGTACCTAGCGATCATGAGCTTGCTAGCCTAGAGTCTATCGATTTGCCTACCCTTGCCAGCTATCCAATTGTGACCTATCACGGCGGCTTTACTGGACGCGGCGCAATCGATAAGACCTTTGAAGACGCAGGTCTAGAGCCGGATATCGTACTAGCAGCGCTCGATGCTGACGTGATTAGTACCTATGTTGGACTTGGCCTAGGCATTGGGATTATCGCAGAAATGGCCTTTGAGCCAAGCCATTATCAAAACTTAACTGCTATCCCAGTGGATCACTTCGGACGTTTTACCAGTTGGATGGCAGTACGTGATGATGCAGAAATCCGTCAGTATGGTCGCGCCTTTATGGAGCTATGTCAGAAACAATTTAACAACTAAAACCACCCTACCAAACCGTTACTCCTAGCTTACCCTACCTTTACCGAACTTATGCATAAATGATAAAATAGAGTCTAGAACGTCATCCAGCGTTTGATTTATTTTTTCTTTATGCATGTATTGCTGGACGCTTAGACATTCAATGACTTAAACATTCAATGACTTAAACATTCAATGACTTAAACATTTGATGACTACTGGGTGTCGACCACTGCATGTCCATTTGCTTCTATGTAACAGGTGATACCGCTCATGGAAAAATTCGTAGCGATCATTATGGCAATTTTCGCCGCCCCTCTACTTATCGGCGGCGCTTATCTGCTCTCTTTAGGCGGTAGTCCTTACTATCTCTTTGCTGGCGTTATCATGCTAACGACAGCATTTTTATTGTTCAAAAAACATTGGAGTGCTTACGGGCTATACGCTCTCTTTATAGTCGCGACCATTGTCTGGGCACTTTGGGAATCTGGCTTCTATTGGTGGGCGCTAGCACCTCGAGTTGGTTTCCCGCTCATATTTGGTTTGCTCATGCTATTGCCATGGGTATCGAATAAGATGCGTGGACACAAGACGCCAATATCGACGAGCGCTGCTAGCACGCCAACGACCACAGACACGACTAAGAAAAGCCCTCTGTACTATTGGGGACTGCTTGCCAGTGTCGGCGTAGGCGCGCTGCTCTCCTTTGGGAGTTTGGCAAACAATGCCACTGATAAATTAGGCGAACTTGATTTATCTGCTACAGATGATGGCGAGCAAAACGCAACATCAACCGATACTGCTGCAAATCTTGGTGATCCTCTATCAAACGGTCAGCAAACGCCAGATGGTGAATGGAGCGCGTATGGTCGTACTGACTATGGACAACGCTACTCTCCTTTGACTCAAATCAACACTGATAATGTCAAAGATTTAGAGCTGGCTTGGCAAATCCAAACAGGTGATGTCAAAGGTCCTGACGATGTCGGCGAGACCACTTATCAAGCAACGCCGTTAAAAATTGGTAATGCGCTGTACTTATGTACGCCTCACAACTGGGTAATGGCACTAGATGCTGACTCTGGTGAATCACTATGGACGTTTGATCCAAAAGTAGAGAAAAACCTACAACGTCAGCATCAAACTTGCCGAGGTGTGTCTTATTATGCTGGTCAATCTGGCTCTAATACGACGCCTGCCCTTACTAATGAAGAGACAAGCAATAACAGCGCCATTACTAATAAAGCTGCTGCAACCAGCAATGTGATGGTTGAAAAAATCGCTGGTAATACTTTTGAAAACGCCTCTAAACAGTGCGATGCCAAGATATTTATTCCAACCTCTGATGCTAAACTATATGCACTTGATCCAAATACTGGACAACGCTGCCAAGATTTTGGTGATGATGGTGCACTAGATTTGATGCATAACATGCCATTTAATCAAGCAGGGTATTATTATTCGACGTCACCACCAGTAATCGCCGGTGATACCATCATCGTAGCTGGTGCTGTCAACGATAACTATGATGTCAACTCACCTTCTGGTGTGATCCGTGCTTATAATGTCAATACTGGTGAGCTACTTTGGAACTGGGACTCAGGCGATCCTGAAAACACAGCGCCTTTCGATGTCAATGATCCAACCCAAACTTACAAAACCAGCTCGCCAAATTCATGGGCGATCGCCAGTGCCGATGAAGAGCTTGGATTGGCCTACTTCCCAATGGGCAATCGTACGCCTGATCAGCTAGGCAGTTATCGAAATGCCGCTGAAGAAAAATATGCAACGTCTGTGGTCGCGTTAGATATCAAGACGGGTGAAGCGCGCTGGGTTCAGCAGTTTGTCCATCATGACCTTTGGGATATGGATACCCCTGCTCAGCCAACATTGCTTGACCTAGATACTGCTGATGGTGTCCAGCCTGCGTTGGTCGTACCGACTAAACAAGGTGATGTATATGTCTTGAACCGCGCAACAGGTGAGCCTATTGTACCGATCAAAGAGCGCGATGCGCCGCAAGGATATCTGGTAGCAGGAGAACATGCGGCACCTACTCAGCCTTACTCTGGCTTGAGCTTTGAGCCTGCACCACTGACTGAAAAAGACATGTGGGGTGCTAGCCTCATTGATCAAATGATGTGCCGTATTGAGTTCAATCAGCTCAATTATGATGGCCGTTATACGCCACCATCAACTAATGGTAGCTTGGTCTATCCTGGTAACTTCGGCACCTTTAACTGGGGCGGCATCGCTGTCGATCCTGAAAATGGCGTGATGTTCGGTATGCCGACCTATTTGGCATTTACCTCAAAACTCATTCCTAGAGAGACGTTGGGTGATGCGGAAACCAACAAAGGTGAGCAAGGAGTCAATGCTAATGAAGGCGCCGATTATGCAGTCGAGCTTGGGCCTTTCTTATCACCGCTTGGTGTCCCTTGTCAGCAGCCACCATGGGGCACGATAGCAGGTGCTGATCTGGCCACAGGTGAGATTGCTTATCAGCGTAAAAACGGTACCGTACAAGACTTGTCTCCTATTCCAATCAAACTGGAATTGGGTGTCCCTGGTATCGGTGGTCCTATCATCACTAAGGGCGGCGTAGCGTTCTTATCAGCGGCGACGGAAAATAACTTCCGAGCTTATGATCTGAAAAATGGCGATGTGCTATGGAATGTTCGTATTCCAGCAGGCGGTCAAGCCACACCAATGACTTATTTGAACTCGAAAGGTGAGCAAATGGTGCTCTTGGTTGCTGGTGGACATGGTTCAGTTGGTACAACAATTGGGGATTACGTCTTGGCTTATAAGCTTGGTGATCAATCTAAATAGCACTATATTAGATAGCACCTAAGTTGAATAACATGATATTGATAAAGCGCTAATGATTTGATTCATTGTTGCTTTATCACTAGCCAATCAAAAAAGCAGGTAACTTAGGTTGCCTGCTTTTTTTAATGCCAAAACATAATGCCGTTAAGGCCTCTTATGACCTTACTTATGGTTTATTTATAGCTTATTTTGACAAACGACAACTTTTATAAATACATATTAATAATTGTTAAGTGAGCTTAAATACAGAGTTAGTCTACTTTGTTATGATTGATTAACAGTGGCTAGAGGTACTTGAAACTGTCACCGACCATAAGCATATCAGTAGAAAATAATTAATACACTACTGGAACATTTATGAGTAATAAAATCCCTTTGTCTTTCCTAGATCTCGCACCTGTCCCTCAAGGCAAAACCATCGCTGAAGGCATCGCGCAAACAGTCGAAACCGCGCAGCAAGCAGAAAAATCAGGCTTAAACCGTTATTGGATGGCAGAACATCACAATATGCCGGGTATCGCCAGTGCAGCCACGTCAGTACTACTATCGCATATCGGTAGCCAAACCAAGCGCATACGTATCGGTGCTGGCGGCGTCATGCTACCCAACCATGCCCCTCTAGTCATTGCCGAGCAGTTTGGCACCTTGCAGGCGCTTTATGGCGACCGTGTAGACTTAGGTTTAGGCCGTGCACCTGGTACTGATGGTGCAACGTTTCAGGCACTACGTCGTCAAATGAAAGATGCAGAACGCTTTCCACAAGATGTACAAGAGCTCATGTACTTTTTAGGCAATGATACAGATGGCAGCCCTGTACAGGCATTTCCTGGTGCAAAATCAGGCATACCTATTTGGATATTAGGCTCTTCTCTGTTTGGCGCGACCTTAGCTGCACATTTAGGACTACCCTATGTATTTGCCTCTCACTTTGCACCGCAAATGCTTGGACAAGCAATCAATGCCTATCGTGAGCAGTTTAAACCATCTGTCTACCTAGATAAGCCTTATGTAATGCTGGCTGCAAACTTGTTACTGGCTGATGATGATGCGACGGCTAAGTATCACTTTACCTCAGCGCAGCAGAGCTTTGTACGTTTGCGCCGTGGTGAGACAGGTCAAATGCCCAAGCCTACTCACGATATGGACAGTATCTGGAGTCAAGCAGAAAAAATGATGGTAGATAATGCTCTGTCAGTATCATTTATTGGCTCTGTCGAAACCGTCAAACCAAGACTCGAAGCATTTTTGGCAACTTATCAGCCAGATGAGCTGATTGTGACGGCTAATATCTATGACCAAGCCGCCCGTATCCGTTCACTTGAACTTACACCGGCGCTAAACTTATTTACTTTACAATGAAATGAGACACTTGCATAATTATTGTTGAACCTTAACTGGATTTTTGACATGGAAGCAACTCCCATTATCGGTGCCTCATTACTCATTGGCTCATCAATATTTATATATATTATGGCCTTTCTTGCGGTGATGGCTGTCGGTGGTTATCTGACCTATCGTACTAGTCCAAAGCAGAAGCAGCGCCGCGAAGACAAGCGTAACAGCGAACGCTAAATCAAACTAAAAGCCCTCTTTTCTTATTTGAAAAGGGGGCTTATTTAATTTTACTATCCGTCACAGAATAATTTATTATTTTCAATGATAAGCAGTTTTACCAATCTATTGAAGAACCTAGACTCTGTTGTTGGGCTTGTTTTGCCACATATAATGCAACTGCTGCATCGAAACTGGCCGCACCGACCGATTTAAATAGCGTAATACCTTTATCGCTCTTAGCAATGCCTTCTTTTAATGTGCCGGTAACCAACGCTTGCAAATCCCCGCTCAGATCATCCCATACCCACGTACAATCATCGCTATCATGCGCCTGAATTAAGTCACCCGCTTCGTGATGGCTGCCAGCCAAATCATCCACGATGACCATCTTACTCTTGGCAATCACATCATTACTGATCTCTTTCATTGAAGGCTGATAGGGCCCGACTGCATTGATATGTACTTCAGATTTGATTTGATCAATGCTAAATAAACCTTCAGTGGCACGAGTTGCTACATTAATAATATCTGCGTCACGGACGGCGTCGTCTAACGCTTTGCAGACCTGAATATCTACATTCCATTGGGCATAATCACGGGCAAAACGCGTTTTAAATTGCTGTGCGCCTTCATGATTTCTATTCCATAAATACACCGTCTCAATCTCTGGATGTACCGTTAGCACCGCATGCAATTGCTCATAAGCCATGCCGCCACAACCAACCACTGCGACACTCTGGCAATTGGCTTTTGCCATATACTTGGTCGCGATACCTGACAATGCGGCGGTACGTACCTGCGTAATATAGATGCCGTCCATAACTGCTAGTATAGCGCCAGTATCGTTATTTGATACGGTAACAATAGCCGTGGTCGTTGGCATATCACGACTGGGATTATCAGGGCAAATAGTCACTAATTTTACGACCGTGTATTCATTATCGCCATCATACATCGTGGCTGGCATAGATAGATGTGATCCTGAACGATGACTATCAGAATCAGTAAAGGTGCTTATCACCAAACGCTCAGGGGATTTAATCCAATTAGGATGTGCTGCTTGCTGATGTAACAATGTCTCAATCGCATCAATGGCTGCCTGCATATTAAGGTGTTCCGTCACGACTGCTTTATTTAACAATTGCAAGATTAATGCTCCTACTTATAAATTTATTATTTAACTCTTGTCTTCTCTTAGATCGCCAAAATAGAGCTTACATCATACCCAATCCACGTAAAGTTGCCGCGCCAATTGCCATGCCAAACATACCGACGACTGTGGTAAACGCTAAAATATTGGCTGCGAGTATGTCATTGCCACCCATTGCTTTTGCCATAACATAGCTGGCTGCAGCAGTTGGCGATGCCACCATCAAAAACAGCACGCCCATGTGTACGCTAGATAGGCCAAATGCCAAGCCAACGGCGATAGCGATTAATGGCGCAATGACGATTCGACCAATGCTGGCCTGCATGGATAAGCCTGAGGGATGCAACATAGATTTCAAATTGATACTAGCACCAGCGCAAATGAGTGCTAGTGGTAATGCAACGGCGGCTAACAAATCACCTGTGGTATGAATCACCCCTGTGAGTGGCGGTAATGGCAGTGCTTTATATACAAATGCGCCAACCAATGCCAAAATCAGTGGATTGGTAAATAGCTTTTTGACAATCATAGTGCTACGGCTGACCCATGTATCATCTATGCTTTTGGATACGCGGCTTAGGGTAATGACCGCTAAAATATTAAACAGTATTGTCACCACACCCATATAGACAGCGCCGATACTTAGACCTTGCGTGCCATAAGCGTTAGCCACGGTTGCAAGGCCAATGATGGCCATATTGCTACGGAATACCCCTTGTACAAACACACCTTGGTCTTCAGGACGCTTGACGAAGCGTTTGGCGTAGATCTCTGCCCCAATAAACAATATAAACGTCACTAAGATACCCACTAAAATTAGCGTGATTTGCTTGGCATAATCGACGTCACTATCGACCACACTAAAGAACAGCAAACATGGCAGGCAATAGTTAAAGACAAAACTTGATGACTGATCGATAAATGTCTGGCTTGCCTCACCACGCCTTTGCATAAAAAAACCCAACCACATCAAGGCAAGGTTGGGTAGGACAATAGTAATCGCAAAGACAATAGCATCAATCATAAATGGGCTCAATTCGATGACCTGCCCATCATGAGATGAGCATCAACGAGATAAGTTAATAGATAGTAGTAAGGTTTTTTGACCTAGTATAGAGACAAAGTAGACAATAAGACAAGGTCACCTGCTCCTTTCTTTCAAGGAAGACTGTATTTTTGACAAACAAAAGCCCGTAATGATATCTCGTTACGGGCTTTTTATACTATGAGTACTTTGTTGTAAAGGCTTTACTGTATTGCTATCATGAGTTCAAAGCAGCTTTTACTTTTTTGTGCTTTTTAATCGTCATCGCTAATAGCTGTATCGCAGCAGGTGTGACACCGCTCACACGACCCGCTTGCGCTAGCGTAGCCGGACGAATATGTGTGAGCTTCTGCACTATCTCGTTTGAGAGACCAGAGACGATACTATAATCAAAATCTAGCGGTAATGCGGTGTTCTCTAGACGTTTCATCTGATCGATCTCTTCTTGCTGACGATCGATGTAACCTGCATATTTGACAGAAATCTCTATCTGCTCCCCAACTTGTGTATCCACTGTTGAGTCAGTAATGGCAGCGATATCCGCAAAATGAATCTGCGGACGCTTTAGCAAATCAAAGACAGTCGACTCTTTGGAGAGCACCTCGCCCGTTTGCTCAGCGACTTGCTTACCCAGTGCGTTAGCAGGGGTTGCCCACATGTCTTTTAGGCGTGAGGTTTCTGTGGCGATGGCTTCCATTTTTTCTTGATAGGCTTGCCAGCGCACATCGTCAACTAGACCAAGCTTGCGACCTGTTTCAGTCAAGCGCTGATCGGCATTGTCTTCACGTAGCAATAGACGATATTCTGCACGGCTCGTAAACATACGATACGGTTCAGTAGTACCGTGCGTAATCAAATCATCGACGAGCACGCCAAGATACGCTTCATCGCGGCGCGGTGTCCACACATCAAACTCACTGTTATTAGTGGTCACGAGTGCCGCATTAGTACCTGCTAGCAACCCCTGCACGCCTGCTTCTTCATAGCCAGTTGTACCGTTAATCTGACCTGCGAAGTAAAGACGATCGATAGACTTAGTCTCTAGCGTTGGCTTTAGGTTTTGCGGATCAAAGTAATCATACTCAATCGCATAACCTGGACGGGTAATATGGGCATTTTCTAACCCTTTCATACTATGAATAAACTCTAACTGCACATCAAATGGCAAACTGGTTGAGATACCGTTTGGATATAGCTCATGCGTGGTCAGACCTTCTGGCTCAATAAATATCTGATGGCTGTCTTTATCCGCAAAGCGGTGAATCTTGTCTTCGATAGATGGGCAATAACGTGGACCCACGCCTTCGATTTTTCCAGAGAACATCGGAGAACGGTCTAAATTCTCACGGATGATGTCATGAGTACGCGCATTGGTGTGCGTGATATAGCAATTGACCTGCTCTGGATGCATAGACACATCACCCATGTAACTCATGACTGGTAGCGGTGTATCACCCGGCTGTACGGTCATCACACTAAAGTCAACGCTACGAGCATCGATACGCGCTGGTGTACCTGTTTTTAGACGACCGACTGGCAATTTAAGCTCACGCAAACGATCTGCCAACTTGATAGAAGGCTGATCCCCTGCGCGTCCACCATTTGAGTTCTCTAAACCGATATGGATCACACCGCCCAAGAAAGTCCCTGAGGTCAGTACCACTGTTTCAGTCTTAAAGATAATGCCTGTCGAGGTTACCACTGCTGTCGCGCGGCCATTTTCGACCAAGATATCATCAGCAGCTTGCTGGAATAAGTCTAGGTTTGGCTGGTTCTCTAATGTATGGCGAATAGAGGCCTTATAAAGAATACGATCCGCTTGCGCGCGTGTGGCACGAACAGCAGCACCTTTACGGCTGTTTAGCACGCGAAACTGGATACCTGCTTTGTCTGTAGCTAGCGCCATCGCACCGCCCAATGCATCAATCTCACGCACCAAGTGCGACTTACCGATACCACCAATCGCAGGGTTACAACTCATTTGCCCGAGCGTCTCAATATTATGCGTCAACAATAAGGTCTGCGCGCCCATACGTGCGGCTGCCAAAGCAGCTTCTGTGCCAGCATGACCACCACCGATCACTATCACGTCGTAATGTTTTGGGTATTGCATGTGTGCCTCACTTGACTCATAACGCTGCCGACGGCCCTATTCTATTATCAAACCGTGTGATTATAAAACAGTATGGCAATCGGCAAATAAACGTCAGTCGAATTTATAAAAAAGACAACGACTCAGATAAGTCGTTGGTAATTGGGTAGATAACCTATCATTATAACAATTTTTTGACGCTTAAAAAACGTTACGACAAAAACTATTAAAATTAAGCATTATTGAAATTAATAACTATAAGCTTAGCGATTGGTCACCTAGCAACTAACAATTTAGTCACTAACCTCTAGTTACCAGGACTTAGCGGTACGATTTGATCGAATTGACCACTAGACAGTATATGATGGCTACCATAGCCTTCTGGATTGATCTGTAGATATGCATTCATCTGACCAATCGCATCACCGTCATCGCTCGCTAAAATCTGCGCTTTGATTAACTCAACAGGCGGTAACAGTAAGTTTTTGAGCAATGCCAAGCGCTGTTGGTTGTCCCCTTTATTGGCCACAAGCTCAATCAACTGGCGCGCGTCAATTGGTAGATCTGGTGTGTTTTGTGCCAGTAATGCCAAGTGATAAGCACCTGCCGTATCTTGATCGGCGACTATGCGCTGTTCAATAGCAATATACGTCGCTTCTGTCGCGCCGCCTGCCACACTAAGCTGATGAATACATTTCAGAGCTGAGTTGGACTCACTATTGGCAATCTCGATGATGCGCGTCGATTCGTTTTTTAAATGCTCGCGGCGTTTCTCAATTGCCGCTTGCTCAGCAGATACTGGTTCGGGCGTTTGTTGTTCTATTGGTTGATTGCTCATAATGCTCTCTTATCATTTGTATTTTTATAATGCTTACTGTTGAGCCATATATGGGGTCAACATTGACAAAAACAACAAAAGCCCGAGCGACCAATTAAGGACTGACTCGAGCTTTTATCGTTAAAACTTATCCGCTTGATATAGTCGATTCAATTTAAAAGTAGTACAAGGCAACCAAGTGTAGATGTATAGGTGATACTTCAAGCGAGGTTAACGCTGTCATACTTTTATAGTGGAATGGCTATAATAAAAAAGCTTAGATAAGTGTTTCTAGCATTAAGCCGCTGGGCTGTTTGCTTCAACCAATGGCTTTAGCTCACCTGATTGATACATCTGCAAGATGATGTCTGATCCACCCATCAACTCGCCATCAACCCATAATTGCGGGAACGTTGGCCAATTAGCAATTTTTGGCAACGTTGCACGGATTTCTGGGTTTTCTAAAATATTGACAAACGCAAATGGGCGACCGATCTGAGTAAGAACTTCAATCGATTTAGCAGAAAAGCCACATTGTGGAAACTGCGGTGTGCCTTTCATATAAAGAATAACTTTATTGTCACGGATTTGATCACGGATCAATTGTTCAACGTCGTTTGCAGCAGTGTTTGGGGTTTGCTCAGTCATAAAAGCTCCTATTGATAAAGCGGTTCATTGAAATGATTATTTATATAAAAATAATTGTGTAAATACGTGGCTGATACATGGGGCGGTTGCCCCTGTATTGCAAGCACGAATTTCGACCTATATAGGTTCGACAGCATTAGGGACTAATAATACCACGGCATTGGCCATGATGCCCTCTTGACGACCAGTAAATCCCAATTTTTCAGTTGTGGTGGCTTTCACACTGATATTGCTAATGTCCGTTTGCAAATCACTGGCGATATTATCGCGCATGGCTTGGCTGTGCGGTGCAAGCTTCGGACGTTCGCACATGACGGTGATATCCGCATTGCCTAACCGGTACCCTGCCTCTTGTACTTTACCATAGACATAACGTAGCAAGACTCGTGAATCCAAGCCCGCATGTGCCGCATCGGTATCAGGGAAATGCTGACCAATATCGCCAAGTGCTAAGGCACCAAGCAGCGCGTCAGCGAGTGCATGCAACACCACATCCCCATCAGAGTGTGCCAGCAAACTATGGCTATGCTCAATAGGCACGCCTGCTAGTATGACGTATTGCTGCTGCTGACCATTATTATGAAAAGCATGAACGTCGATACCTTGACCAATTTTTATCATTGTTGTTCCAAGATGAGTTAAACATGATTAAAATAATTCAAAACCACTATATGTATTTTCAAAGGGGTTTTACCATCAGCAAGACGCCATCGGTCGCCACCCGTTTCAATTAACTGGTATAATATGTCGTTTATTTTATCATAATACCAGATCCAAAAGACAAGCTGACGTTGTTGTGTTAAGACTACGTATTGTAGTAAACGCATAATTTTTGGCGTCACTGTTTGCTTTGGATAACGTATAAATAGTTGAGCCGTTTTATGTCAGCCATACAAGATACCTCAAGCACAATCATTTCTGAGTCTTTCAATACTCATCGCCCCTTAACACTTACCGATGTCGAAAATCCTAGCAGCAAACATGTGATTGTTGGGATGTCAGGTGGCGTGGATTCGTCTGTATCAGCCGTTCTACTTCAGCAGGCAGGCTTTAAGGTCGAAGGCCTGTTTATGAAGAACTGGGAAGAAGATGATGGCACCGAATACTGTACGGCGATGGATGATTTGGCAGACGCGCAAGCCGTCTGTGACAAAATCGGTATGAAGCTGCACACGGCCAATTTTGCCATGGAATATTGGGATCGTGTTTTTGAGCATTTTTTGGCGGAATATAAAGCGGGACGCACCCCAAACCCTGATATCTTGTGTAATAAAGAAATTAAATTTAAAGCATTCTTAGACTATGCCTTGACCCTTGGTGCTGACTACATCGCTACTGGTCACTATACTCGGCGCAGTATGAATTACACCAACGCCAATGGTGATGAAGTTGCTCAGCTCTTACGTGGTCTAGATAACAATAAAGATCAAAGCTACTTTTTACATGCTGTCGGTGGCGACAAAATTGCCAAGACATTATTCCCAGTCGGTGAGCTCGAAAAACCTGTCGTACGTCAGATTGCAGAAGAGCATGACTTAGCGACGGCCAAAAAGAAAGACTCTACGGGTATCTGCTTTATTGGTGAGCGCCGTTTCAAAGACTTTTTACAGCAGTACTTGCCTGCCCAAAAAGGCGATATCGTGACTGACGATGGGCATACTATCGGCACTCATGATGGCTTGATGTATTACACCTTGGGGCAGCGCGGCGGTATCGGTATTGGCGGTGTCAAAGACCGCGTAGAGGCACCTTGGTTTGTATTGGCAAAAGATTTGGGCAAAAACCGTTTGATCGTCGGTCAAGGGCATGAACATCCAATGATGCTTAGCAATGAGCTGACGGCTTATAAAATGGATTGGGTCGACGGCCTGCCACCTGCAGAAGTGTTTACGACAGAAGGTCTACTCTGTATGGCAAAGTCTCGCTATCGTCAGCCAGACCAAGCGTGTCATGTATTTGCAACAAGTGCTGACGGAAACGATGTCCGCGTGGTGTTTGACGAGCCTCAACGTGCCGTCACTCCAGGTCAGTCAGCCGTTTTTTATATCAATGAAGTATGTCTAGGTGGCGGCGTGATTGCCACGATTGATGCGCCTTGTGGATTCTAAATATAATATAACTTAGTTTTGGGCGGTCGCTGTTACTGCCCCGCTATTGTTTGTACTTAGCTTACTATCTTCGACGTTATATATCTGATAGGTCAATTGTGCGATTGGCTGTAGCTCTGAGGTAAATTGATAAAAGCGAATGTCATAGCTGCCTTGCAGCCAGCCATCATCAGGCTTAAAACTGACCCAATTTTGATTACTGTTGGTCACAATGTCTTTTTTCTCAAACAGTAATACTTGTCCTGTCTGATTATTTACCCATTTGACAAATACGAATGGGCTGGGAGGTACTTTCCCCCCTGTGTCAAGATGCGCAAACACAGTAGCATTTTTGTCGATGTTTGAGGTATCCATGGATGATGATGGCATTGAAGACGTGAGTGATAACTTAACCTCACCGACCAGTGGCTGATTGTCATTTTCTTTATACAACTCTTCAACCGCACGCTGCGCAAATTGACGTTTGTCAGAGAGCGCTTCACCTGCCCCTTGTGACATAAACCGATCAATGTACTGTCCTAGCATATAGTCAGGCATTTTATTGACGATATCTAAAGCTTGCTCTTGCGAGTAATCATGCATAGAGCCTACCTTCTGCGACCCTGCCGCTGGCATGTTGTTACCATTCTGATGCTCAAGCGCTTGTAGCTTTACGGGTAGACTGGTATCTTTTTGATCCAGACTAGGCGCAGCATTATCCTGCATTGATGAGTTGTCCTGATGCCTCCCTTGCATAACCTGATCCATCTGCTGCTTGGTCATAAGCAAATAAGTGCCTAAACTACCGAAAATAAAGGCAATAATTATGGATGCTAAGTATAGGGTTTTGTCTTTCATAAGCGAATTAGTATTCTTTAGTTAATAATTTATAAACTTATTAATTTAATACAAAAAAGGTATCCACTATTCAAGTAGATACCTTTTCGACTTTAAATGATTAATCTTATTTAGCACAACGGAATTGATAGTTATTTATATTGATACCGCCTCCAGAGGTTACACCACCTGAATTAAGGGTGCCATTACTACAACTGTACGTCACTTTAGCACCACTATTAACGACTGATGCTGAATAAGTACAGCTTCCATTATTAGGAACAGTCACATTAACAGTCGCTGGGCTTGTACCTGTAGAAATACAGGTAGCTGATGTTGGCTTTGTAGGAGTAGCTGGAGCTGTAGGGGTGGTTGGCTTGGCTGGCGTATTGTTATCACTACCACTGCTATCACTGTCACCACCGCAAGCGCTAAGCGCCAATGCTGAGCCTAACACTAAAACGCTAAGAAATTTATTCATACCCTGATTCTCATTTAGTAAACTATTGACTGCCAAAAAAAGCTTATTAAATCATTTCTATATCTAAAAAACAATATAATTCAAACTTTAGTTTGCTTTTTTAGTTATAGGTTTAATAGTCACAGAACTACTTAATAGTTATCAATAATACTCAATCATTTATCATTCCGTTCTTACCCGTTCAACCAGCTAACAAATGACTCATTTTTTTCCTATAACGGCTTTTTAAATCACTAATAATCCGTCTACAGTATGCTAACACGCCCTTTTTTATGTCAACTTTTGCTATAATTACGCGACCAAAATTTTCCTGCTGTAGTATTCATTCACTTCCTGTTAATTCAAAGGCGATACCATGACCCCACTTACCGCTCTCTCTCCAATTGATGGTCGTTACGCATCAAAGGCTGACAGTTTACGTCCTTATTTGTCTGAATTCGGTCTAATCAAAGCCCGCGTGACAGTCGAAATCCGCTGGTTACAATCTCTAGCTGACAACAGCGCAATTGGTGAATTAGCAGCATTTGATGACCAGACCAATGCTTTCTTGAATGCAATTGTTGATGACTTTAGCGAAGCAGATGCGCAAGCCATCAAAGACATCGAAGCCACGACCAATCATGATGTAAAAGCAGTTGAGTACTTCATCAAAGACAAATTCCGTGGTCAGGATGCTTTGGTTGACTCTCTTGAGTTCATTCACTTTGCCTGTACTAGTGAAGATATCAACAACCTATCATATGCCTTGATGCTCAAAGACAGCCGTGAGATTGTGGTTGCTAAAATGCAGCAAGTGACCGATAGCATCGTTGATTTGGCCATCACTCACGCCGAGCAGCCTATGTTGTCGCGTACACATGGCCAGACCGCTAGCCCAACGACCCTTGGTAAAGAAATGGCAAACGTGGCCTATCGCCTAGCCCGCCAAATCAAACAAATTGGTCAAGTTGAGCTATTGGGTAAAATCAATGGCGCGGTTGGTAACTATAACGCTCATTTTTCAGCCTATCCTGATGTAGACTGGCAGACACACGCCGAAACCTTCATCGGTGAGCGTCTTGAGCTAACGTTTAACCCTTACACCACTCAGATTGAGCCACATGATTATATCGCTGAGCTATTTGATGCCGTCAAACGCTTCAATACTATCTTGATCGATTTTAACCGTGATATTTGGCAATATATCAGCTTAGGCTATTTCAAACAGCGTCTAAAAGACGGCGAAGTAGGTTCTTCTACCATGCCGCATAAAGTCAACCCGATTGACTTTGAAAACTCAGAAGGCAACTTGGGCGTTGCGAATGCGATGCTTGCACATTTGGGCGAAAAACTGCCTATCTCACGTATGCAGCGTGACTTATCAGATTCTACCGTATTGCGTAATATCGGTGTTGGTCTGGCACAAAGCATGATTGCTTTTGACGCTTGTTTAAAAGGCGTTGGTAAACTTGAATTAAATGCGCAGCGTTTGAATGATGATTTGAACAATGCACAAGAAGTATTGGCTGAGCCGATTCAAACCGTGATGCGTCGCTACCGTGTGGAGAACCCATATGAAAAGCTTAAAGCATTGACCCGTGGTAACGCTATGACACGCGAAGCCATGCTAACGTTTGTCGAAAGTGATGAGTTGTCTGCCGTGAGCGACGCTGATAAAGCACGCCTACGTGACATGACACCAGCGACTTATATTGGTAATGCTACTGAGCAAGCCCTTACGATTAAAGATTGGATTGCCAAGCTTTAATCGCTGATAAGGTCAAATTAAAAAGGTAGGAGCGCATAAAATTACTTACGCGCTCCTACCTTGCTAGTGTTTTATCTTATAAAATTGTTGTCTTGCTAAATAAACAACCTTACTTTGAGCACTATGATTGATTTTAATTCAAAATCCATAGTCGAGAAGTAAGGTTTTATTTTTTATCGTCTTTATCATCATCACTGTCGCCTGGTATGATGGCTTTACCCACAGCAACCGTGCCTTTAACCACGCCTTTAGTGGTTTTGTAAGCGATTTTGGCGGGTACTGTGACGAGTTTATGAACACAGGCTTGTAGCAAAAACACGCTAGCAATGATGACAATAAAATGCAGCTTTTTCATAACGTTCCTACGATTGAGTGAATGCTCTGATAACCACTATTATTTTGATAGCCATGATTGTATAAACGTCATCGCACAAATGGCAGTCATCAGATAGGTGATTATCATAAACTATTAAACCCTTCCTTTAAAGCATCCCTTTTATTAATCTCGTACCTATTTAAAACATGGATTTATCAATGACTTCTATCCCTCTTTGTTTACCCGACTCTATCACGCCTGAGCAGTTCTTGACTGAATACTGGCAAAAAAAACCACTCCTTATCAAACAAGGTTTGCCACAGCTAATCGATATGTTTGAGCCAGATGATATGATTGGTCTTGCGCTTGAAGAAGATGCTAGCGCGCGTCTGCTGACTCAAGCAGCAACCAAGACCGAAGGCCAAGCACAGTGGCAACTCAAAAAAAGCCCGTTGACTGAAGCTGATTTTGATAGTGTGCCCGAACAATGGACGGTACTGGTACAAAACCTTGAGCAATGGTCACCAGAGCTGGGGCAATTATGGCAAGCGTTTGACTTTATTCCTCAGTGGCAGCGCGATGATATCATGGTCTCTTATGCACCAAAAGGCGGTTCAGTCGGCAAGCATTATGACGATTATGATGTGTTTTTGGCACAAGGCTATGGCGCTAGACGCTGGCAGTTAGGCAAGATCTGTGATGACCAAACGGAATTCGTCGCTGATGAGCCTCTGCGCTTGTTTGACGATATGGGCGAGATTATATTTGATGAGATATTAGAAGCGGGCGATGTGCTATACGTACCACCAAAATTATCGCATTTCGGTGTCGCACAGGATGATTGTCTGACGTTCTCATTTGGCTGTCGTCGTCCCAACTTGATGCAAATCATTGATAGTGTGGCTGATATCGCAACCAATGACAGCCGTTTGTTTATCCCGATGCTACTACCACAAGCGTTACAGAACTCGGGTGAGTTAAAAACTGACAGTATCCAAGCGATTAAAGCTCAGCTACTACAAATGCTACAATCTGATCGCGGTGATGACATGATTCGCCAAGCAGTCTCAGAAGTCGTGAGCAAACGCCAATATGACGCGCTGATGCCAGAAGAGACTTTGGATACAGATGAGTTAATGCAAGCTTTGTCAGAAGGTGCCACATTACAGGCTGACTATAGCAATCGCTTACTCTATAGACAGACCAGTGATAGCATCGTGCTATATGCCAATGGCCAACGTATCGATGGGCTAGATGACGCGTCGATAGCGGTATTGGTACGCTTGGCCAATGGCGAGCAATTACAACACAGTGATGTCACAGATATCGATGCAGACAATTTAAGCGAATGGGTAGAGAATGGCTGGGTATGGGTGGATATTTCTGAATAATCCTCCGCCATCAAATCTCAATTGAAAAACATAAAAAAACCGCTATCTGACTTGTCATCAGATAGCGGTTTTTCTTAAGTATCTTATAAAATATCTCGTTTGGCACTTATAGGGGTACCAAACGACAGTCGATTCAAGATGCTAATCTTAAGTACTAAGCTTAAGTACCAAGCTCAAGTAAGCTCGCATTACCACCGATAGCGGTGGTATTGATTGTTTTAACACGCTCAGTGACAAAACGATGCAGATAATCAGGCGTTAACATCTCTGACAAGCCTTCCATATCAGTTACGCTAATGACTTGAGTCAAAATACCATCAGTATTAGCCAGCTCTTGGCTGATGGTCTGTGCATCAGCTCTGCTACCAGACACTGCCACTTGTGCAAGACGATCGATATGCAACAAGGTGATGGTCTGTGAGTCGTTAGCAACGCTCAATACATCTTCGCTGATACCAGTTTCATAAAGCACTTTTGCTGCTTCAACACACATCTCATCTTGGCTTGGGCAATGCAATATGACTTCATTGCCTGTCAATAGTGCTGCAACCAGCTGCCCTAGTACGGCCATTGCACGGGCAGATTCACCGCCCACAACCATTGTCTTACCGCGGCCAGTGACGTACAAGTCGTTTGACTCACCAGTGGCACCAACCATACGATGCATCTCATCCAAGCTAGGTGCTGCACTCAATAGATGATTGAATAAGCGCTTGGCTTTGTTGGCATCACCAGTTAGCAGCGCCAGCTTTGGAATGGCTGCCTGTAGATAGGTTGCACGGTTTACTGCGCCCAGTAATCTCCAAGACTCACAGACCTGTGCATGATTTTTTTTGAATTCAGTCGCCATGATGCTACTCCTTATGCAAGTTCTGTTTGAGTGGTGGTTTGGGCTTGGCTATTGCTAGCCTCGATATCAGTCGCTGGTTCTGAGACTAGCTGCATGAGGCGTGATACATAGTGTGGACCACCCGCTTTTGGGCCAGTACCAGACAGACCACAGCCACCAAATGGCTGGACGTTGACCACAGCACCAATCTGATTACGGTTAATATAGGTATTACCGACAAACGCGCGGCGCTCGATGTTCTCAGTAGTGGTTTCGATGCGACTGTGGATACCCAAAGTCAAACCAAAACCTGTTGCATTAATCGCATCAATCAGCTTGTTCAAATCACGAGCTTGGTAACGCAGTACATGCAAAATCGGGCCAAAGTGCTCACCGCCGATGACATCGATGCTTTTGACTTCAATCGCCGTTGGCAATACAAACGTAGACTGATCTTGGCTCACGACCGAGGTTGAGCTCATTGGTGTCTGTGCCAAAATCGTCGCGGTTGGCTCAGCTTCCATACGCGCGATATGCGCCTCTAGGCCTTGCTTGGCATCCGCATCAATCACTGGGCCCACATCGGTGGCAGCATAAAGTGGATTACCAACAGACAGTTCTGCCATGTTGCCTTGTAGTAGCTCAATCAAATCATCTGCCATTTCTTCTTGTACACACAAGATACGACAAGCTGAACAACGCTGACCCGCTGAACCAAACGCTGATAATACCGCGTCTCTAACGACCTGCTCTGGCAGTGCCGTTGAATCAACGATCATCGCATTCTGACCACCAGTTTCTGCGATAAATACTGGCAGCTCACCGCTGGCTTGTGCATGGTCGTTCAGACTTTGATTGATACGCTGCGCGGTTTGAGTAGAACCTGTAAAGATCACACCTGCGATGTTGTCAGCCGCCGTCAATGCGCCGCCTACATCACCTGCACCAGTGACCAATTGCAAGGCCCCTGCTGGAATACCCGCTTGATACATAAGCTGTGCAGCAAAGTGCGCAATCAAACTGGTTTGTTCAGCAGGTTTGGCCACTACCGTATTACCTGCAGCTAGTGCCGCCACGATTTGACCGGTGTAGATTGCCAATGGGAAGTTCCATGGACTGATACAGACAAAAGTACCACGTGCTTTGTAGACTTGACGGGCTTGTTTACCAGACAAATCGGTAAACTCATACGCAGTCGCTTCTAAGCGCTCGGCTTCGTCTGCATAAAAACGACAGAAATCAACCGCTTCTTTGATCTCATCAATACCATCTTGCAGAGTCTTGCCCGCTTCGACTTGGCACAATGCCATCAATTCAGCATAGTTCTCTTCGTATAAATCTGCAATCTTGCGCAATATCTCAGCACGTCTCGCAGCTGTTACATTTTGCCACTCATTTTGACCGGCAACAGCAGCATCGATGGCTTGGCGAGCCAATTGAGCGTTAGCATATTTGACTTCACCAGCGCTAACTTCATGGTTCCAAGGTGCACGTACTGTCTGAGCATCCAGCTGATGCGTTGTGCCCTCTACTTCGTAATCATTAACGGCTTTGCCATTGATGATAGGTGTCGCTGTCCAAGCCTTATCTAAGTGGCTATCGATAGCCGCTGTAAACGGAGCCCACTGCGAATCAATAAAGATATTAGGACCAAAGCTGGCACGACGTTCACCATAGATTTCCGATGGTAATGGGATATCTGGGTTGTTCAATGTGGCATTGGCCAGCAGCTTGTCATATGGATGTACAGTCAGCTTATCGATAGGATAAGACTTGTCCAGTAACTGATGGACAAACGAGCTGTTTGCGCCGTTCTCAAGCAAGCGACGTACCAAATACGGTAGTAAGTCTTTGTGCGCGCCTACTGGTGCATAGATACGTACTGGAATCTGATAAGCATCTAAAATATGATCATAGAGTGCATCACCCATACCATGCAAACGCTGGAACTCAAAGTCTCTATGCGCGCTCATCGTAATGATTGACGCTAGCGTATGGGCATTATGCGTGGCAAACTGTGGCCAGATTAGCCCGCGCAAATGATCTGATAATAAGAAACGCGCGCAAGCAAGATAAGCGGTATCCGTGCCTTCTTTGCGAGTCCATACAGGATAGCCTGACAAGCCTTTTTGCTGCGCCAGTTTAATCTCTGTATCCCAATAAGCGCCTTTTACCAAGCGTACTGGGATGCGATCGCCTACTTCACTTGATAAACGAGCCAACCAAGCAAGCACTGCGATAGCGCGCTTAGAGTAACCCTGTACAACGATACCCAAGCCATCCCAGCCAGCCGTTAAGTTATCACGGTACAAAGACTCAAACAGTTTTAGAGAAATCTCAAGACGATCCGCTTCTTCAGCATCGATACTGAGATCAACATTGACCTCACGTGCCGCTTCAATGAGCAACATGCAGCGTTGACGCAGCAGTCCCATGACTTGCGTTTCTTGCGTGGCTTCGTAGCGAGGATGCAGTGCTGATAGCTTGATAGACACTGATGGCTTCGGCATGCCGTCTTTAACTTTGATGCTCGCAGTGGCTTTGATGGCATGCAGATAGTCGTTGAAGTACTTTTCAGCATCTCTGTGCGTGATGGCCGCTTCACCTAGCATATCAAATGAGTAGGTGTAACCTCTGTTGCGATACGGCTGGCTGTTCTTATTGGCGTCTTCAATGGTTTCGCCCAATACGAACTGATGACCCATAATACGCATGGCTTTTTGCATCGCACTACGAATGACAGGCTCGCCCATCTTTTTAGTCATACGGTCTAAGAAACCTGACGCTGTCGTGCTGCTATCAATACTCACGACGCGGCCCGTCATCATCATGCCCCAAGTAGAAGCATTGACCATAAAACCATTGTCATTTTTGATATGCTTTTTCCAATCAGCCACACTCATTTTGTCATGAATCAAAGCATCGGCCGTATAGTTGTCTGGCACACGAATCAACGCTTCTGCCAAACTCATGAGCAAGATACCTTCTTGGGTATCAAGGCTATACTCAAGCAACAATGAATCGACCATTTTGACGGCTTTGCCATCATTACGCACATGCTCGACCAACTTACGGGTTTGCTCAGCAGCAGCATCGCGCTCTTCATCGCTAGGTTTGGCAAGTGGTAACAGCTCAGACAACCAACGCACTTCATCCACACTATATAGCGGTGAAATACGGGTATGTAGCGCTTCTAATGACTGAGTAAGATATGCCGGCTTCAGCAAATCAACAGCGGAAAACAAGATAGGCTCTTGCGGGGTAAACTGATCTACTGGGTTCATAATAACTCCATAACTATCGTTTAAAAACCATAATAAATGGTGCTTTAGGAAGTTTGATCGTCCTGTATAACTGCTCATAACCGCTATTCGATAATAGGGGTTATTAACGGATATTCACAGCAATAATCAAAAGACCAAACGGCGCCATCACAAAACTAAAAATCCAGCAGAGGCTGGAGACGGTTAAGTAGGTCGTTCGACTGTTAAACGGGCTACGTTAACAATACAAAGGCAACAACATAAAGCTAAGCGGCATTAGTGCCTTCTTCTTGTCAGTAGTGAAAGGAGTTTGATGGTCAGATACCAGTTTATCGAAACGACATACGGTCGCTTTAATAAGCACAAATCTATCATCTTAGGTGACGCTAATTCACTGTAAGAAAAACCTCTACGGCGTTGATTGAGGTGATGCGCTTAACGTGGCTATAATATCATGAAAAAAAATTTCAAACTAACGATTTTTCTCATTTTTATCAATAAATAATTCTTTAAATAACAATAGCTTATGCTGTAATTAATGAGCATGACGCTTTGGTTACGTTTTTTTGTTTACTATTGCCGATTGATTGTAATGCCACTACGCAGCTCTAAGGCCAAAATATTAGTCTACATAACTGATGTCAAACACCTGCAATTGATGTCAGTCAGAGGGGACACAGGGCTATTTGACGCGGGTCTAAGAACATTACGTAGGGCTGGTACCCTGTCACTTTGTAGATGGGGTTAGCGTCCTGCTGTCTGACAAGTACTTTATCTATAGTGCATCATTTTTAACAAACGATGCACTATCAAAGAAAAACCCCCTTTATCAATCAATGATAAAGGGGGTTTTCTTTGATACATCAGTATTCAGGCACGGCTGAGTAAATCGAGACCGTTGTCAGTATGCTATAAGAAGATAATCTTAACCAATAAGATAATCGTCAAAAGCCACACAGCAATGCTGATATCAGCAAACTTGCCCGCAACGACTTTTACTGCAGTGAAGGTGATAAAACCCAATGCAATGCCATCGGCAATAGAGTATGTGAGCGGCGTGAATAGTAATACGACGACTACGGGTGCTGCTTCTGTTAGATCGCTCCATTCGATGTCTTTTAGCGTGCCCATCATCAGTACGGCCACATAAAAAATCGCGCCTGCTGTCGCATAAGCTGGAATCATACCTGCCAATGGAGAGAAGAAAATACTGAGTAAGAATAGCACCCCAACCGTCACTGCCATGAGGCCTGTACGGCCGCCTGAGGCGATTCCAGAGATACTTTCAATATAACTGGTTGTCGATGACGTACCGAGCAATGAACCTGCGACTGTCGCAGTAGAATCTGCCAATAGCGCCTTGCCCATGTTAGGAATGTTGCCATCTTTGTCGATCAATTTGGCTTGGCTAGTAGTGGCAATCAATGTACCCGCAGTATCGAATAAATCCACAAACAAGAACGCAAAGATCACACTAATCATACCCACATCGAATGCACCCGCAATATCAAGCTGCATCAGCGTCGGTGCAATAGAAGGCGGTGCCGATACGATACCAGTGAACTGTGTATAGCCCATAAGCAAGCTAATCAAAGCGACAAGCAAAATACCAATGGTGACGGCACCTGGGACTCTTTTGTAAGACAAACCGATAATGACCACAAACCCCAATGAAGCCATGGCAGGACCAAACGAGGTCATGTCACCCAGACCGACCAATGTAGCATCATGATTGACGATAATACCGGCGCTTTGTAGCGCGATAAACGCCAAAAACGCACCAATACCAGCGACCACGCCATGTTTGAGAGAGGTTGGAATGGCATTGATGATGGCTTCACGAATCTTGAACAGGCTCAATAATACAAAGATACAACCAGACAAAAACACCGCACCGAGCGCGGTCTGCCAAGCGTAGCCCATACCCAAAACGACGCCATAGGTAAAAAAGGCGTTGAGCCCCATTCCTGGTGCTAACGCCACTGGTAGTCGGGCATAAATACCCATAATAAAACACCCTACCGCGGCCGCAAGACAAGTTGCAACAAACACAGCACCTTTGTCCATACCTGCGTCTGCTAAGACGTTAGGGTTAACAAAGATAATATAAGCCATCGTCAAGAACGTGGTTATACCAGCGATTATTTCTGTTTTGATCGTGGTGTTTTCACCATTAATCCCAAAATAGCGTTCAATTGCATTCATAAGTGTCGCCCCCGACGGCTAATAAAAAGTCGCCACTACTTAAAATCAACTATCATTTCAACAAGAAAAAAGCCCTGTTAAAACAAGAATAATGTAGTAACAAAGCGTAACATATTAGACCAGTTATCTTACAAACTCAATCGCTGATAATGCCTCATTCATACAAAATTACAATTCAAGATGACACTGGCACGACCAGTAAAGGTCTATACAAATACACCTTTACTCGCCTTATTCTGGATAAATGCACTCATGGGCAGCACTGATATAACGCATGCTTGCTGTCATTACATTAGGCCGTTAATATTTAGACGGTCATACTTTCTATTGGTTTGTCACATTAATAATGACCTTTGCTTCATTTAGAAGTAAACTAGGGGGTTATTATGTCGATGATTCACTGAGCGTCTTTGTTATCAAATGACCTTTTATAAAACAAGGCTTTGATTATAAAACAAGGCTTTGAGTTTTTGATAAAGCGCCTCTAGTGTGCATTGATACTGGTAGCGAGTGAGTTTTTTGAGGTTCGTCTGATTTGGATGTCATGGTGTCATCCAGCTGTTGTCAATTATCCGTGAGTCTATTACATGCCTGAATCATTAAATATTGTCGATCTTATTACCCAAGCCAGCCTATTGGTACAAATCGTCATGGCACTATTGCTACTGGCTTCCTTACTCAGTTGGGTGATTATCTTCCGTATGAGTGCGCGTCTCGGTACGGCCAAAAACTTTGATCAGCAATTTGAGACGTGGTTTTGGTCAGGTGAAGATTTGGCCAAACTATACCAAGGCATTCAAGGCTCACCTGATCGTCAGGGGCTGGAGCAGATATTTTATGTGGGTTTTTCAGAATACCTTAGAATGCATAAGAAGCGTCAACCAAAAGATGACATCATCGATGGTGTCGAGCGTAAGCTGCGCGTCGGCCTAGGTCGTCAGCAGCAATTATTAGAGTCAGGACTGACGACGCTGGCGAGTATTGGTTCGGTCGCGCCTTATGTCGGATTGTTTGGTACAGTCTGGGGCATTATGAATGCGTTTTTGGGACTGTCACAAACTGAGCAAGCCACCCTCGCCTCGGTCGCACCTGGTATTGCTGAGGCGCTGATTGCCACTGCCATGGGTCTGTTTGCTGCCATTCCTGCTGTATTGGCGTATAACCATTTCACCGCAAAATCAAGTCGCCTCTATGATTCACGTGCACTGTTTTGTGATGAGATGACAGGCATGCTACAGCGTGAAACCAGTGTGCAAGCACCAGTTAGCCCTCAACCTAATATCAATCAGGTGAATGGGCTATGAAACCAAACCCCTATCGCCGTGAGAAAAAATCACTAAATGCCGAGATGAATGTCGTCCCTTACATTGACGTTATGCTGGTGCTATTGGTGATATTTATGGTAACCGCGCCAATGCTGATTACAGGTGTCGATGTGGACTTACCAAAAGAGCAAACCAACACCATGAATCAAAATCAGCTGCCGGTTATTGTCTCTTTGACAGACAAAGGGGAGACTTTTATCAGTTATGAAGACAATGTCGACGTGCCGGTTACTGAGCCTGAACTGATTAACACGTTGTCTAATCTACAGTCTCAAAGCAATAGTACAGGCTCAGAACCCGTACAAGTGATGATCAATGCGGATCAAAACAATCAATACGGTGCCATCATGACCCTGATGGCAACCTTGCAGCAAGCAGGTATTGAAAAAGTAGGATTATTAACGGGTGCGCCGCTGCCTACGCCATCACGTCCATAGTCATACGCTTAGCAAGCAGGCCATACCCTATTGTTCAATACGACAAATCAGCCAAACCAACGAACCAGTCAGTTCGATAAATCACGTTCATGAGTGTCCATACCATGCATAATGCGCCTGCCGTCTATATACCCACCGAACCTGAAGGTAACGGGCTGACATGGCCTACGCTACTCAGTCTGCTGGCACACGGTCTAATAATTGGGCTACTGGTTTATAACTACCAAACCACTGAAGTTGAGACTGCTGGTAGCATCGAGACGGTCATGGTATCCCCCGAACAGCTCGCTGACATGCAAGGGCAGATACTGGCAAATCAGGCAGCCGCTAGTGCCATGCAAGCAGACAGCAGCAGTGCATCGTCTAGTACCATGCCATCAGAGACCTCTAGCAGTAGCAGCGGCGAAAGCTCAACTCAGCCCAACTCTCAGCGTGTCCCTGTGTTTACGCGATCTGATGAGGCGGCCAGTGAGCCTGTACTCATGAGCAAAGATCATCATCAGCGGCTACAAGAGCAAAACCAAGAATATGAGAATAAAATGGCTGAATGGGCAGCACAGTTAGACGAGTCTGCCATGGATGAGCTGGATCAAGTCGATCAAAGTAAAAGAGAGCAACTCATAGAAGAACAAAAAAAGCTCGGTGACTTTCGCCAAAAACAAAATAACCCACCTAAAATAAAACGCCCCACAGCCAACGATCGCAATATAGAGATTGATACCAGTGGTGCGGGCAATGCAGGCAAAACCTTTAGCCTCTCAGATGGACAGTCAACCCTCTCTGGTGATACCTCAACTTCTAGCACAGCCAAAGGCAGTAGCCGTTCGGCATCAAGTGGTAGCCGCGGTGCCAGCAACAATGAAATCATCAGCTTGGTCAAACGTAATTATACACCGCCGACCGCAGCGAAAGGCTCGACCCAGCGCACGACATTGACGATCACAGTCAATGCCAATGGTGATGTGGTGAATGTGACGGCCTCTGGATCTGACAGCGCCGTCAATGAAGCGGCAAGACAAGCGGTATTGAACACAGGCAGCCTGCCCATTGATGCTGATGACCCTAAATACCCTACTTTTACCATACAGTTTAAGGGCAGTAATTAATCAGTTGCTAGCGCCTTGTATTATTGATAACGTGACGTTAAGCGGCTTGTATCGCATCGGTTTTTTCCTTTACATGCTAGCCTCATCGACTATAAAAACGATCAAATACTAACATGCATATATACTAATTTTAGGAGCTCCATTTACTCATGCGCACTCATAAGAAACTCCTGGTCTCTCTACTTGCTAGCACCGCTGCATTACTCGTATCTCCAAATTTGCTCGCGGCCCCTGTCGTTTTAGAGCTGGACTACGATATTCCAGTCCAAAAAAACCAAGTCGCGTTTGTCGCGTTTGCTGGTGATACTGTGTTGTCGCCTGTGATATTAAATGATTTGAGCAAAACAGAGTTAACAGTGACCAATACAGACTTGCCGCAGCAGCCACACAGCAGTAGTGAGCTGGCAGGCACATTACCAGTGTGGCAAAGCATGGGTATTCCTTATTTGGTGGTCGGCAGTACGCGTACCAATCGTGGCAAAATAGTCACCGATTATGAAGTCATCGACGTAAAATCTGGTCGCGTGATACAGGGCAAACAAAGCCTAACTGCGGATAACAACCGCGAGAGCATGCGCTATGCTGGTCACGTCATCGCTGACAAAGTCTATGAGCTGGTTACTGGGATTCCAGGTGATTTCTCAGGGCGTATTGCTTATATTGAGGAAACGGGCACTGGCAAACAAAAAGTATCTCGTCTAAAAGTCATGGATGCTGATGGCGAAAACGCAAAAACCATCACTGAAGTGGCAGGCTCTATCTTCTCACCAGCATGGTCACCAGACGGCAACCGTATCGCCTATTCGGTACAACGTGAACAATCTTATCCTATCATCTATGTTCAAAACGTCAGTGGTGGCGGTGCAACCGTATTGACCCCTTTTGCGGGCAGTAACTTAAGTCCTTCCTTCTCTCCTGATGGTAGCAAAATACTATTCTCCAGTAGCTATGAAGGCAGTGCCGATATCTATGAGATGAGTGCGAGCGGCGGTACACCTAGAAGACTCACCAATTTACCAAGCAGTGAAGTGCAGCCAAGCTATGCACCAGATGGTAAGTCGTTTGTGTACGTCAGTGATAGAACGGGATTTAACAAACCACAAGTCTATCGCTATGAGTTTGGCTCAGGACGCACCACCAAAGTATCAAACGGTGGCTATGCGACCAGTCCGCAGTTCAGTAGTGACGGCACACAAATCGCCTTTTTGAGTGGACGCTCAGCCGCTATTATGAACAGTAACGGCGCTGTGACGACCAACCTTGGCAATACTGGTATTGATGAAGCACCAAGCTTCTCGCCTAATGGTAAGCGCGTGGTCTATGCGTCAACCCAAGGCGGTAAAGGCATACTGACCATCAAATCGCTCAATGGTGGCGAGGCATTCGGTAAATCAGGACAAGGTATCATTCGCTCACCTGTCTGGTCATCAAGCCCAAAATAATGCCTTGAGTGTCGCTAAAGTACCTTATCTATCTTTGGCTACAATGGTCAGTTTATTCTTGATTACTTAAATCATTGGCACATCAAAAATCCCCAACCATAGTGAGTATGGTTGGGGATTTTTTGGTTGGTCGATCGTCGCAGTAGAAGCAATGACGCCTGCTTTTGACAAACGATATTTACCCTCTTAGATGTCATTTACTTGTGCTCCCTCATTCTTTTTATTGCGTAACAAACCCGTAAACTTAGTAGTACCAAAAAAAACATTGCAATGACTTGCATTTTACCTATACCCTAAATAGAGCTGACTAATTGGTCAGGTTATTGGATTTTTAGCCAACAAAGATGGATTATTGTTATTAGCTAGTATCCAGTCAGATGCGCACCCTCTGTTGTTTACATCGATAAAAAACAAATCAAGAATTGGGTTTTACCCCCTATCGCATGATTTACGACGTTGTCTGATCGTGACAGTTGAGCGGGTGCTAAGCAGTTAGCTTAGGAGGAGACCACCATGAGTGAAAACGTTTCAGCAAATACCGATTTATTGTATAGACTGCATGACCGCCCCACCCCTATCAAAGCATTTTTAGGTGCCATACAGCACGTATTGGCAGCTTTCGTTGGCATTATTACCCCTTCATTAATCATAGGCGGCACCCTAGGTCTGGGAGAACACATCCCTTACCTTCTCAGCATGTCATTGATTGTATCTGGCGTTGCGACCTTTATCCAAACTCGCAAAATAGGGCCTGTCGGCTCTGGCCTTATGGCACTACAAGGGACCAGTTTCGGGTTTTTGGCGGCAGTACTGGCGGCGGGTTTTGTGGTAAAAAACCGTGGCGGCGGTCCTGAAGAGATTTTATCGGTTATCTTTGGGGTCTCATTTCTCGGCGCATTTGTTGAGATATTTTTGAGTCAATTTATCACCAAACTCAAATCATTTATGAGCCCTATCGTGACAGGCTGCGTGATTGTCACGATTGGTTTGTCCTTAACAAAGGTCGGTCTCACTGACTTGGCAGGCGGGTTTGGTGCGGAAGATTTTGGTAGTATTCCAAACTTACTGTTGGGCGGTGGCGTACTAGTGAGCGTGGTGCTTATCAGTATTATTAATAATAAGGTCATTCGCTCAAGCGCCATCTTTATCGGTTTGATGCTCGGACTCATCGCTGCGGTATTTATGGGTCGTATTGATTTTTCACTGGTTTCTGAAGCGGCTTTTTTTACGGTGCCAATTCCGTTTAAATACGGTTTTGGTTTTGATTGGCAGGCTTTTATCCCCATTGCTTTTATGTACATCATTACCAGTATTGAAACCTCAGGTGATTTGACGGCCACTTCCATGATTTCGGGGGAACCTATCAAAGGCCCTCTCTATGAAAAACGCATCAAAGGCGGCGTGTTGGGCGATGGTGTCAATTCTCTGATTGCAGCCGTATTCAATACTTTTCCTGTGACGACCTTTAGCCAAAATAATGGCGTGATTCAAATGACGGGTATCGCCAGTCGCTATGTGGGTTTTTATGTTGGCGGCATCCTGTGCCTGATGGGGTTGTTTCCTGTCCTTGGTGCTATTTTTACGCAGTTACCCAAACCTGTCGTTGGCGGCGTCACGCTATTGATGTTTGCGACTGTAGCAACTGCCGGTATTCGTATCCTATCTACCGTCGATTTCACCCATCGTAATGTCTTGATCATTGCCACCTCATTGGGTCTGGCGACAGGTATTGCTTTCGTTCCTGATGTACTCTCACAAACGCCGCAATTTTTCCAAAACATCTTTGGTTCAGCAGTAACGATGTCAGGGATTGTGGCCATCACGCTTGATATGATTTTACCCAAGAACTACGGTGCTGAATTTGATACTGCAGAACAGCAGGCTACAGATGACTTAACGCCCGCTAGTGAAGTCGCTTAAAACCGAATATCTAGCAGCAGTTATCAGTATTTAAAAGCAAGCGAGGTGCAATAGCGTCAATCTATGCACCTCGCTTATTATAATCAATCCGCTATAAAAGAATGACAGCGTTAACCTTACTTGAAGTATCACAGTTACATCTGCGCTCGATTGCTTTCACTCTCTTTGAAACTGAATCAACTATAGCATAGAGATTCTGTCATCACTCAAGTCCGCAGCCTCGTAAAATAAAGGGCACTAAAAAATCTGCTGCGCGTGCTTCATCCTCTGCATCATAAGCCGTCTTATCCATCAAGCCCACAATCTCACTCTCAAACTCTGCATAACGCTGGGTCGTCGCCCATATCAAAATCAATAGCTGCAGAGGATCGGTGATGCCAATTTTGCCTTGCTTATGCCACTCTTTCATGACTCGCGCTTTATCGTTTACCCACTCTTTCATCGTTGTAGACATGAACTCATGCAAGTGCGGCGCCCCGCCGATGACCTCAATAGCAAACAGCTTATGACGACTCGGATTGACAAAGGCTTGATGGAGCTTGGTACGGACAAATTTTTCAATGACTGTTTTTGGATCACTATCCACTGTCATGGTCACCAAGCCTTCATTCCATTCCTGAATGATCGAGCGTAACACCGCCATATAGAGATTTTTTTTGTTTTTAAAATAATAGTGAACATTGGCTTTGGGCAATCCTGCCCTATCGGCAATTCCTTGCATCGTCGCGCCGCGATAGCTTTGGAGTACAAACTCTTCTTCGGCCGCGGCCAGTATCAATGCTTGATTGTGCGCACGCGTGTCTTGTTGACTGCGATGCAAGGGCGCGTCAGTAGTAAGGATGTCTTCTTTTTGATTGTCTTGAGTCATAGTAGTGGTATCTCACTCCGAGTAGCAGGGTCGACCAACATAGTCGCTGTCTTCTTTGGTCTATTCATGGTTGAGTGCACAGGTTTTCGCAGCACATTATACCCAATAAAAATATTTCTGATAAAACAGTTGACCAATTAGTCAGGTTTTAGCAGAATGGTAGCTATAAAGCAATCACATTACCATTCAAACGAGATTGGCCTGTCAGTTTTGCCGCTAAAATATCAGTGTTTCCTCAGCCAGTCTGTTTTGTATTGTCAGGTCATTATCAGCAGAAAGCTTACCAGTCGAAGTCGAGTACCGCTGATATGTTCATTTGACCAAAACATACAAGACAAAAGACGGAAACCCTATGCAGCTATTAACACCTGTGATGATACTGTCAAGTTTATGCGAATAACCGCAAGGTATAAACCACTACTAACGATTTATTTCCCAATACACATAATGGGTTGTCATATTAAAAAAGGAGGTCATCGTGAGCTTAACCTTAGCGCAATTTAACGATTTATCTCAAGAAGTCGCTGTCACACAACTCTTAGGCTGTTGTACCAGTAGCGCTTGGGCTGACAAACTGGCTGACGCTCGCCCCTTTATAGACGTTGATGCACTCCTAGCAAGTAGCGATGCTATCTGGCAGGAAGTGCAAACTGATGACGCCAATTTACTAGAAGCATTTGATGGGCATCCACAAATCGGTAACGTGGCATCTCTAAAAGAGAAGTATCGCAATACGCAAAGTAGCGCCGCACATGAGCAATCTGGCGCTAACGATGCAGCAGACGACGTACTCGAAGCACTTGCCAAAGGCAATCAAGACTATCTTGATAAATTTGGTTTTATTTTTATTGTCTTTGCGACAGGCAAAAGCGCGCAGCAAATGCTTGATCTACTGCTAGCACGCCTGCCTGATGATCGTGCTACAGAGCTTGCCAATGCAGCGGCCGAACAGAATAAAATTACGCGTTTACGTTTAAATAAATTGCTAGGTAATGCTTCGACAACCAAATAGTAGTCGCAGAGTTAGACTAACATTTTCACCCTATTTATATTTTTCACGAATACAAAGGAAGCCTCATGTCTGCCACCTTATCGTCACATATCTTAGACACTCATCTTGGTAAGCCTGCCTCAGATATCGCCGTTACCTTGCACCGTGTACAAGACAATGGTGTCACCATACTATTGGCGCGCGGTACAACCAATGGTGATGGCCGTGTCACACCAGATGCTTGGCAATTTGATATAGCCATCGATAGCATTGAACGTCAGCTAGATATCGGGCGCTATACCGTGACCTTTGATACTCAGTCTTATTTTGATGCTCAGCAGCTGACAGCGTTTTATCCGCAAGTGGTCATCGACTTTGTGGTAAACGATGCCAGTCATTATCACGTACCACTCCTGCTTAGTGCGCATGGTTATAGTACTTATCGCGGCTCATAGGCTCGTAACAGGCTGTATTTTTGGTGCGCATTTTTATCATGAAAATACAAATATAAGTGTGCTGACGTCATGAGTATATCGAGTACTTGAATGACACTCAGCAAAAATCGTTGCCTGTTATCAGCACAGCTTATCAGTACACCTCATTAAAAGACATTACCAAGAGATTCTATTAAGACATCGTATATTAAAGGACATTTACCGCATGGGCGCCTATCTTCTTGAATGGTTAAGTTTGTTTTTCCGCTGGTTCCATGTTATCGCTGGAGTCGCATGGATTGGTGCATCGTTTTATTTTGTGTGGCTAGATCTGAGCCTACGCAAACCGCCCCAGTGGAAAACAGACAAAGGTATCTCAGGTGATCTTTGGGCCGTCCATGGCGGCGGGTTTTATGAGATTGCCAAATACAAACTCGAACCAGAAGAGATGCCAAAGACGCTACATTGGTTTAAGTGGGAAGCTTATACTACTTGGCTGACGGGTGCGGCGATGATGTCTATCGTCTATTATGCCAATGCAACTGCCTACCTGATCGACCCAAGCAAAGTACCTTTTACTAGTATCGGTGCCATCGCCACCAGCTTGCTTTTCTTGTTTGGTAGTTACTTCATTTATGAAGTTATCGTGCGCAGTCATTTGGGTAAAAACGCGTTTATCTTTAGTACGCTGATCTTTATCTTACTGGTCATCGCGAGCTGGGGTTCTTATCAGCTGTTTAGTGATCGCGCCTCGTTTATTCATATCGGTGCTATCTTGGGCACGGTGATGGTAGGTAACGTATTCTTCGGTATTATGCCGGCTCAGCGCGCACTCGTTGACTGTGTGCGGCGCGGCGAAAAGCCCGGTAAAGAAGTGGCTGAATTGGCATTACAAGCTAAGAACCGCTCACTGATGAATAACTATTTTACCCTACCACTCATCTTTACCATGATCAGCAACCACTACCCAATGATGTATGCTCATGAGCAAGGCTGGTTGGTATTGGTCTTCGTCGGTATCATCACCGCAACTGCCCGTCATTACTTTAACCAAAAGCATTTGGGTCATAAAAAACCACGCTACTTGGTCATCCCAGCCATATTAACCGTATTGTTGATTATCTGGATGCGACCTGAGCCGATTGAGCCAGCAACTGCAATGCCTGCTACTGCCGCAGTAGTGCCTACAACGACTGATAGCACGCCGCCAACTACAAATGCGACTACTGATACAAGCACCTCTGATACCGTGACTAATGCTAATACCAATTCTAATAACAGTGTGAGTAATGATACTGCCACTGCTGAAGCCGTACCAGTGAGCGCGTCAGCAGATGACACGATGATGGATGTCGTACATACGCGCTGTAGCACCTGTCATGCGGTGCAGCCAACGCAACAAGGCTTTGTCGCACCGCCAGCTGGTATCATTTTGCAGACACCAGAAGACCTAAAAATACATAAAGCGAAAATCGTCACTGCGGTACAAACTGGCTATATGCCGCTTGGTAATATTACTCAATTGACGGATGCAGAGCGTCAGCAGCTCGTGGCATACGCATCGTCGCTTTAACTGATCAGCCGACAGCACTACTTTATAGGAACATGAATGATGACTCGAAAAATTACCAGCGACTTTGATATGAGCACCTATCCTCGTGACCTAAAAGGCTACGGTGATAATCCACCAAAAGCAAACTGGCCAGGTGGCGCAAAAATCGCAGTACAGTTTGTGCTAAATATCGAAGAAGGGGCAGAAAACAGCGTCATGCATGGCGATGGACAATCAGAGCGCTTTTTATCAGATATCTTAGGCACCCCCTCATTTAACAACCGGCATCAGTCGATCGAGTCTGCATTTGAATACGGGAGCCGTGTCGGCGTGTGGCGTGTGCTGGATGTCTTTAAAGAGTATGGCGTGCCAATCACCACGTTTACCTGTGCTGCCGCCGCCGAAAAAACACCACATATTATCGAGCGTGTATTAAGAGATGGTCATGAGATTGCCAGTCATGGTCTACGCTGGATCACTTATCAGGATATGTACCGTGAGACGGAACGTGAGCACATTCGCTGTGCCACCCAGATATTTAAACGTATGCTAGGCGGACAGCCTCTCGGCTGGTATACAGGACGCGATAGTCCAAATACTCGTGAACTGGTCGCTGAACAAGGCGGTTATACCTATGACTCTGACTCGTACGGTGATGAGTTACCATATTGGCTCAATGTAAAAGTCCAAGACGGCAATCTGATCACGCGCAAGCCGCATTTGGTCATACCTTATAGCCTAGAGACCAACGATATGCGTTTTTCTTCTAGCCCGGGATTCACCCATGCTGAACCATTTTATCAGTATCTTAAAGACAGCTTTGACACCTTATACGAAGAAGGCGCACATACCCCTAAAATGCTGACCATTGGCTTGCATTGCCGCATTATTGGGCGTGCAGGACGTATCAAAGCGCTAAAGCAGTTTTTGCAATATATCACCAATAAGCCCGACGTATGGATATGCCGCCGTGATGATATCGCTAAACACTGGTACGAAAACCATCCTGCTACGTCAGACAACACTGCTAACTGGATGTAAGCTTAGGCTATCGTCATAGCACTCGTTCTACTTAGCTAAGCGCGTACGAATTGGCATAGATTAATAAATAAGATAGTACCCACACTATCAACACACACCATTATTAAAAAAGGAATCATTGTGAGTCAAAATACTTCAGAAGTTGGACAAATTATCTCCGCAAACAATCTACCTGATACCCTGCCAGCATTTACCAAAAAATCAAACGTCGCCGACAGTCGTTTGGGCGCAAAATCGCTATTCGCCACCGATGATTTTTTTGCGGATAAAAGCCGTATTCTAAATCCTGATGCACCTATCTTTGTAGTTGGTAAGTTCGATGACCACGGTAAGTGGATGGACGGTTGGGAAACACGTCGTAAACGCCATTTGGGTTACGATTATTTAGTGATTCAACTCGCCCGCCCAACCAAAATAGCTGGTCTCGATATTGATACCAGTCACTTCACGGGTAACTTCCCCTCTTCCGCTAGTGTCGATGCCTTGTACGCGCCAGAGCTAATGCAGCAAGATGAAACTGAACTTACCAGTCTAAGCAAAGAAGACTGGGACGGTAAAAACTGGCAGGCGCTAGTAGGTATGACCCCATTGCAAGGTCACAATCATGAGCTTGTCGAGATTGATCATGGGCAAACCGTGACCCATATTCGT
The DNA here is from genome assembly GCF_015864565.1 of Psychrobacter sp. SWN149. Taxonomy (NCBI): domain Bacteria; kingdom Pseudomonadati; phylum Pseudomonadota; class Gammaproteobacteria; order Moraxellales; family Moraxellaceae; genus Psychrobacter; species Psychrobacter sp. SWN149. Next base: position 511,819 of record NZ_JADYWX010000002.1, on the reverse strand, counting down.
TTGAATATTTATCCAGATGGTGGCGTTGCCCGACTACGTGTCTATGGTAATATTCAACTTGATGCCAGCCTTAATACCCAAGGTGAAACGCTTGACTTGGCGGGCGCGTTAAACGGTGGTCGCGCCATTGCCAGTAACGACGCACACTTTGGTGCTGCTAGTAATTTACTGCTACCGACTAAAGCGCCTAACATGGGCGATGGTTGGGAGACTCGTCGTCGCCGTGAGCCAGGCAATGACTGGTGCATTATCGCGCTAGGTCAATCAGGTATCGTTGATTCCATCGAGATAGATACTGCTCACTTTAAGGGTAATTATCCTGATAAAGTCTCGATTCAAGCCGTCTACTCACCAAATACGCCAGAGCAAACTTTAGTGACTCAAAGTATGTTCTGGGAAACTCTGCTTGAGCCGCAAAAAACCAATGCTGATGACATTCATCATTTTGGTAAAGAACAGCTCCAAATTGACCAACCCATCACTCATATTCGGGTCAATATCTTCCCAGACGGCGGCATCAGCCGCGTGCGTGTATATGGCAAAATTGCTGAGGTTGACACTGGTACTGATATTGATAGTAAAGAGGCAAAGTAATGGGAGTTGCTCTAACAGCCAAGCCTTTGACCAAGGCAAACTTTGCCCCCTATGGCTCGGTCATCGAGCGCTATAGTATTGATCAGCAAACCGCTGACAATACTTATGAGATCAATAATGGCTATGCGGTTCGCCATCATGCACTCGCCGAAAGCAAGCTTGACGGTGGCTCAGTTGGTATGAGTATCTTTCGGGCCAAGAAACGTGAGAATCCGATTGCACTCTCGGTCATGGAATACCATCCGCTTGGAACACAGGCATTTGTATCTATGGAGGGGCAAGATTATATTGTTGTCGTGGCCAAAGCTGGTGTACCGCCGCAGTCTGCTGACGATCTGGCCGTGTTTTATGCTAAGTCTCACCAAGGCGTACAGTACGATGCCAATGTCTGGCATCACCCTCTACTCGCTCTTGGGCGTGACAGTGATTTCTTAGTTATTGATCGTATCAATGGCGAGGGTAATAACTGCCATGAGATCGATATCACTGACTGGCATGTGCGTATCGAGTTAGAAAGCGAACAAAGCTAACCAGTTAGAAAATAGTGACATCAAATATGTACGAACTTAAAGCCAGCTAACCTCTATTAGCTGGCTTTTTTATATCCATTTGGTTTCTAAATAATATGCCTATCAATTGATCAAAACCAGTCAGACGACCCAATTTGGGGCATACAGATACCTATTTTGGTGCCTCTATAGAACCTCTGACGCTTGAAAAAGCGTTGTTCTCTATATCCATTTACATATACGAAAGTTGGCTTTCGCATTTGAGAAGTATCAAAGGCTATTTTGCTTACTTTGTACCAAAATCAATAGATAACTGCCCTAAAATCCAAGAAATCATCCCTAAAACCCAATAAGCTTTGACGTTGATAGCAGCATAACTGGTTTGTGGCATGGTTCTTGAATACTCTTTAGTAGTGGGCACTCAAATACTATTAACCAACCATTATTCAGAAAAACACGCATTAAGAGTATGTTTACCAACCAGCAATCCTGATTTTTGGTAAAAGATAAAATCCCATTGCTATAAATGATCGATGATGCAGTTTTAGGATAACCAACAATCAATTTTATATGAAGGAGTCATATTTTGCATTCTAATTTACTCACAAGCCTCCCTAGTCATACTAACCCATCCAACCAAAAACCGTCTTTTATGAGACCACTGTCTATGGCGGCCGTTGCTATCGCGGCTTTAGGAAGTATGTCTAGCATTCAGGCGAAGACCTTTTTTACCGATACCAGTGTCTCCGTACTTTACGGCGGTGATTATGACCTCGTAGAAGATGGAGAGCTGACGACTGTTACATTAGAACATGTCTCTGCACACGACTGGGGTGGCGTGTTTTTCTTTGTCGATCGAAATCAAGGTGCCGACGATATTGAAAATAATAGATTTAGAGAAACTTATGGCGAGCTGTCTCCCACATTCAAGATAGCCACTTTCGATGACAGTTTTATCAAGCAGGTTAATTTAGCCGCCACCTATGAATTTGGTTCAAACAGTACTGGCTTTGACCAAGATAACTATCTGGTTGGTATTGGTGCAGATTTAAATGTCCCTATTCCAGGAACGACGTTTGCTTCCGCGACGCTATATCATGCCTTTAATGACAATACGGACGATGATCAACAAATCACCTTAACCTATGGTTGGGAGCGCAATAATTTTGTCGTGGATGGCTTTATCGATTATTCATTCAATAACGATGACATTGAAGACAATATCCATATCAACCCTCAAATTAAGTACAATATACAAGACGTACTCGGTATTGATAATCGCTTAGAGGTCGGTATGGAGTATAGCTATTGGAAAAATAAATACGGTGTTGATGGCGTAAATCAAAGCGCCCCTAGTGCATTGGTAAAATTCCATTTTTAATATCCAATAGAAACTCTATTGGCAGTAAAAAACCCTTGTTCCTATATCGTAGGAATAAGGGTTTATTTTTTATATCTGAAAGAAATCTAACGCGTTATTGATTGAGGTACAGCACTGATATGCTTGTATCTCAATCCTATGAAGCAACGCTGCGGCTGCGATATCGACTCACGCCTGCGATTACGGTCTCCTCAATCACTCTATCATCACCCAGCATCATCAGCACAAACAGCTGCTCTTCAAGTGTTTTGGTCTGTGCCATACGCCGCTCAAGCAATGCCGTTGCATTCATATCAATGACCACAAAATCCGCTTCTTTATTTGGCATAAAGTTACCGATTTTATTGTCCAATAATAGCGACTGGGCATTACCCAACGTAATTTGGTATAGCCCTTGGTGAGCAGATAGCTGATTGCTTTGTAGTTGTTGGATTTTATATGCTTCTGACAGAGTTGTCAGCATAGATAGACTCGTCCCTGCCCCAACGTCAGTGGCGATACTGACACCGGTATAACTTAGCGTCTTGGGTAAATCGAACAATCCACTACCCAAAAATAAATTGGACGTCGGACAGTGTGATATTTGCGTACCAGTCGCGCGCAGACGCTCATATTCCGATGTTTCAAGATGAATACCATGTGCCAAGGTGGTGCGTCGACCGAGTAGACCCATATCGTCATAGACATCGAGATAGCCTTTATGATTGGGATACAGTTGTTTTACAAATGCAATCTCATCATGATTCTCTGCAAGATGCGTCTGCAGATAAACACTCTCGTAACTGGCATACAGCTCGCCCGCCATGCGCAACTGCTTGGGTGTTGAAGTAATCGCAAATCTTGGCGTAATAGCCACATGTTGGCGGCCGCGCTCATGCCAGTTATCAATGATATTTTGCGTATCACGGATGCCCTGCTCAGTAGGCACACACAAATTATCGGGCGCATTTTGATCCATCAGCACATTACCTGTGATCATGCGAGTATTCAGCTGGTGACTTTCCGTAAAGAATGCTTCTGCAGATAATGGATGGCTGGTAGAGAAAACCATGGCGCTCGTCGTACCATTGGCCAGCAGCTGATTTAAAAAGAACTGCGCAGTGTCATGTGCTACTTTTGGATCGCTGAAGTTGGCCTCAGTGACGAAAGTATAATTGTTAAGCCAGTCGAGCAATTGCTCACCATAAGCGGCTATCATATCTATCTGCGGATAGTGCACGTGGGTGTCAATAAAACCTGGCATGATGAGTTTGTGTCGATGGTCATGAATCTGTACGGGTTCTCGACTCTCATCAATAGTGGTCAGCAGATAATCTGCTAACATAGCCTCTCGACTGCCATAATTGATAACCAGTCCAGTCTCATCGTCAATAACAAGTGCGCCGTCGGCAATATATTCAGGATAAACCTGTACATCTTCAATCACTGGTAGCAACGTTGTATCTTTATCAACGGTCAAGTTTACTAGAAAGTCAGGGGCTCTAGTATCGGATGATTCAGAAGCCGTACGCTTAGCAAGGTCATCTTCGCTAATATAATGTAATAAATGAGCTTGATAAATATGTAGGGTCATTTGAGGGTCTCACATGGCTTGATAGTACTGAGCGATTTGATGATTTAATGAAAAGTGACAAAGTTACATGGAGTGAGCCATTCAAGAAATGGCCTGATGATACTGCTGCAACAGTTGTGCCACGATAGAGACCGCCACCGCCATTGGCTCTTTCCCACCAAAGTGCAATCCAATTGGCATAACCAGTTGATTTACTAATTGCTCACTGTAGCCACGCTGAATCAAACGATCTCTAAAACGCTTAGCCTTAGTTGCTGAGCTAATGCAGCCTATGTAAGGTGCTGAGATATCTGAGCATTCATTGTCAGATGAGCTAATGTCAGAAATAGTATCTAATGCTGCTCGTACCAACTCAAAATCAACACTATGATCATGAGTCATAATCAGGATAAAACGCTGACCGCCCTGCTCGATAAATGGGCGCACAAAATCTACAGGCTCATCATCGATATGCGGACGGATATGCGCTGGTAAGTTATAAAGTTTGGATTGATTAGTATTAGATTTATCAACTAAATAACGCTCAAACATCTCTGGGCGACTGTCTACCCAATCTACTTGACAAGGTAGCTCTGCAAGGATCGTCATTAATGCTGATGCTACATGCCCTGCACCAAACACTAATACTGACATCGGCGGCGTTACGTTAAAGCATTCGAACATAACAGTGACGCTACCGCCGCAACACTGCGCCAACTTTGCACCCAATGGATAATGCTTGGTATAGACAGCATCACGGAGCACTGCTTTAGAGGATGAGTATTCTGACGTGCTTTCACTGTCAGTTTCAGAAACTTTTGGTTTGCCTTCTTTTGATACTGTGGTTGCTATTTCACCATTCAATAGCTCCCTTGCCGTATTGATAACGTCGTGCTCTAGACCGCCGCCGCCCAGCGTATCCACGATACTGTCTTGCGTGACGATCATCTTTGCCTGTAGCGCTCGAGGCGCAGATCCATTCACGGCTACGACCGTCGCCAACACGTGAGCGATGCCGCGCTGCTGATATCGCGCTAGACCTTCATACCAAACGACTGGCGGTGCTAACGACTCATTCACTGTGCGCAGGACCTCTTGCCCCTGCTACATTTGGATGCTCTATCGCATTAGGCTGATCATCGGTTTTTTTACCTGCCACCTCCAATGGATCGATGTCTTTGGCATGACGTACGTCTTGCGGCATTGCTTTTTCGTTGTAAAGGTCGCTGTTCTTTTCTGCGCCTTTGACTAAACTATCAACCGTATCTGTATCTGCTTTAGTTGTTAGATCCCACGGCGTACCTTGCATACGCATGACTGCTTTTAATACCGCTTCTGGCGTCGCAGGCATGGTCAACTCTGGATTCTTTTTATACTCACCTAGGCTCGCGACCGCATTATTGAGGGCGCACCAAACACTGGCTGCCAGCATAAACGGCGGCTCGCCCACTGCTTTAGAGTTATAAATAGTCTGTTCTTCATTTTTGCGATCGTACAATTTGACATTCCACTGCTTAGGCAAGTCATGCGCAGTTGGGATTTTATAATTGGCAGGACTATCAGATGCGAGCTTTCCTTTATCATTCCAGATCAGCTCTTCTGCCGTGAGCCAACCCATACCTTGCATAAAACCACCTTCAATCTGGCCAATATCAATTGCAGGGTTGATCGATTGTCCCGCGTCATGTAATACATCACAGCGCAGTACTTTGTACTCACCTGTCAACGTATCAATCTCCACCTCAGCACAGGCAGCACCTAATGCAAAGTAAAAGAACGGACGTCCCCATGCTTTAGAGCGATCATAAAATATCTTAGGCGTTTTATAGTAGCCAGTAGACGACAAGCTGATACGATTCTGGTACGACAGTTGAATCATCTCAGCAAAAGTCAGCGTTTCTTTATCACTGATATAGACATGATTTTTTTCAAAGCGTATGTCTTCTTGTGCTACGTCGAAATGCTCAGCAGCGAACTCAAGTATGCGCGCTTTGATACTCAAGCAAGCATTTTGTGCTGCCTTACCATTGATATCTGTCCCTGATGACGCAGCGGTTGGTGAAGTGTTAGGCACTTTATCCGTACGTGTCGCTGATACTTTGACCGTATCTAAATCAACATCAAATTCATTGGCAACAATTTGGGCAATTTTAATATATAAACCCTGCCCCATTTCCGTACCGCCGTGATTGAGGTGGATACTGCCATCAGTGTAAATATGTACCAATGCACCCGCCTGATTGAGCGTCTGCACTGTAAATGAAATACCGAATTTTACTGGCGTTAAAGCAAGACCCAAACGTTTATCACTGCCTTCAGCGGTAGCTTTTTGATTGGCTTCTAGGATTTGTTGACGGCGGTTGTCATAATCGCAATCATCTGCCAACTTGGTCATGATTGTCGCCAAATCGAAATGCTCAATGGTCTGACCGTAATGAGTGCTTTGACCATCTTGATACAAGTTTGCCAAGCGCACTTTTAGCGGGTCTTGCCCCAAGGTATACGCAATATGATCCATCATATATTCAGCAGTCATCAGGCCTTGCGGACCACCAAACCCTCGATAGGCAGTATTGGATACAGTATGCGTTTTGCAGCGATGACCTGCCACATGAGCAGCTGGATAATAATAGGCATTATCACAATGGAACATCGCTCTATCAACGATGGCATCAGACAAGTCTGGCGCATAACCACACAAACCAGCCAATTGCATGTCTACGCCCAATATACGACCAGACTCGTCTAAACCGACTTCGTAACGATTGGCAAACTCATGGCGCTTACCAGTTACTACCATGTCATCCTGACGATCTAGACGCATACTGACAGGGACATTATGGCGTTTGGCGATGATACCGCACAGACATGCCCATGCAGCAGCTTGCGTTTCTTTACCCCCAAAGCCCCCACCCATACGGCGCACGACTGTGTTTACCGCATGAAATGGCAAGTCTGTCACTTCGGCGACGAGCTGCTGCACCTCACTTGGATGCTGCGACGACGTGTACACCTCTAACCCGCCATCATCACAAGGCACCACATAAGACACTTGGCCTTCGAGATAAAAGTGCTCTTGCCCGCGCATATGAATATGACCTTCAATGCGAATTGGTGAGTTTTCAAGCGCAGTCGCAGCGTCACCACGCTTCATAAAATGACTCGGACGTACAAAGAACTCTTGCTCTAACGCCTTATCAATACTAAGCACCGCTGGCAATGGCTCATATTCAACCACTGCCTTGGTAGCCGCTTTTTTGGCAGCGCGATGACTGGTCGCCACCACCACAAATAGCGTCTGACCCACATACTCTGTGATGTCGTCCACCATCAGTGGCTCACCATCGAACACCGCACCGATATCTGTCTGCGCTGGTAAATCTTTAAAACTTAAAACATCTACCACCCCATCCGCCTCTCTGACAGCACTCAAATCCATACTTAATACACGTGCGTGAGCGTAGCTGCTTTTGCCGACAGCCAAATGCAATGTACCTTGTGGTTTTGCAATATCATCCACATAAGTCGCCGTCCCCATGACATGGCTGATCGCACTATCATGCTTAGCCGAGGTACCAATTTTACTTTTTGGCGGACGCACGCGGCGGATACTATAACTGTCAAATAAGGACGAATGATGGCTCATGGCGGATCTCTTTTATTAGTACGCTTTGATTAATGCTCTTTTTATTTTTGGCAAATGTAGCCATTAGGCCGTATTAGCAGTCTACAACTCTGCTAATTAAGCGGTCTCGGTCTGTCTACCTGCTACCAATTGCTTACCGCATTTCACCAGTAGACGCTGTACCACATGTGAGCGATATTCACGGCTGGCTCTGACATCAGTCATAGGTGTAACGTCTGCAGACAAGACTTGTGCTGCCTGCTCAAAACTCGCAACTTCAGCCGCTTGCCCAATGAGCGCTTGCTGACAGGTTGTGGCTAACAATGGTATGGCAGCCATGCCGCCAAGTCCAAGCTTTGCATTCTCTATCGTCATGCCATCTGCTGATACATCGATTCGCGCCGCTAATAGACACGCTGAAATATCATCTTCGTAGCGTTTGCTAATTTTGTGAATAAATAAGCGCTGATTATCATGCATCAGAGGAATATGGATAGCGACTACGTAACTGCCTGCTTGCAGTTTGGTCTTTTTATAATCTAAGAAAAATTCTGATAGAGGTATGATCTCATCCGTATAAATAGCGTCGCTATTATCTGAATCATTACCTGACTTTTCAAAATGAGACGCGCAATGACGCAGATGAATAGACGCATCTAATGCCAATAAAATCGGTGGCAAGTCACCAATCGGCGACGCGTTGGCTATATTGCCGCCGATGGTGCCCATATTACGGATTTGCGGAGAGGCAATACGCTCAAATACTTGTGCGAAACTTGGGAAATACTGCTCTAATACAGGCAACATCTGCTGATAGCTCATGCCAGCACCTAGTACTAGTGATTGGCTAGGAGCTTGCTCGTTATTCAAGTCTTTATTGCTTGAGTCAGGCTTTGCGTCAAGTAGTGACCATGACTTTAGTGCCTCAACACCTGAAAGCTGGATAATGACCTCGTGATCAACCAAATGCTGGGTTACACTCAATCCCAAGTCCGTACCGCCTGCCCAAATGGTTGCTTTTGGATTAGCCGCTAATACTTGATTAAGCTCATCTAGTGACTTGGGCATATATAACTGTCGCCCAGCATCATTAAGTGCAGGTGCAATCGCTTTCAGATCTTCATTCTTTAATTCAGCTGGCACATGTTTAGAGACTGCTGATCCCTTTATACTACCCATCGCATCTGTAGCTAGACTGATCGTCAGATCTTTCACCGCTGACTGATCTTCATCTCTCTGCTGACCGATATCGCTCATCAGTAGACCAGCTTCGATAATTGGCCTGTACCCTGTACAGCGGCATAGGTTGCCAGATATTGATGCAACCACTTCATCATAGCTCAGCTGCTTGGCATCGCTTTGACTTGCTGCTTCTTGACTTGTCTGCGTACGATTGTTTTCGTAAACGCAAGCAAGCGACATCACAAACCCAGGCGTACAAAAACCGCACTGTGATCCGTGACATTCAACCATCGCTTGCTGTGCTGGATGCAACAAAGCACGTTCTGGATGATGTTCTGGATTGTCAGCCAAGTAAGAGGCCGTCATAAGATGATGACCATCCATGAGCGACACTAACGTAATGCAAGAGTTAATCGTATAGAACGGTGGCGTCACATTTTTTTCGTCGCCATTTCCATCATTAAGCACTTGCTGGCTAGCATTAGGCAATCGCTGAACCATCACAGTACAGGCTCCGCAATCACCACTGCCGCAGCCTTCCTTGGTATCCGTTTGGCCTTCATGCAATCGTAGATACTCAAGCACCGTCGTATTAGGGTTAAGCTGGGTTAGCTCGTGGCGTTTCCCATTTAAGTAAAAACTAATCATAGCAAGACTCGGCTAAAATAAAATAATGAAGATAAGCATTACGCTTAAGGACTTTGACGGCTTAGAGACTGGATATAAGTATGTGATTGACATCATGCTGTAACCGTTCACGTATTTTTCACGCTCTAAAGTGTTTGTGGTTTTATTCTCTCCCACACTCTCAGTATGCAAGAGAACATAAAGCAGCGCACTTCTTTATATAAGATAAATGGGTTACCAATAGCAATAATCGTCAGATGTTTTTGTTAGAAAACCACTACCAGATAATACTTGACTATTTGGTCAGCTTTCAACATATTATCACTATTCTCATTTACAATACAACCCACTAAAGTGCATGCCGATATCAATAAATAATGGACACTTGGTCAAAACCTCGCTAATAGTAGAAAATTCAACAAACCTCGATAGTGATAGTAAAGACACAGACATGATGAATATCTCTCATCTTTTATCATGACATATACGTTCAATAAATTTGAATCAAATTTATCAATAGTAAAAAGGTATATGCAACTTTTTGAAAACCCAATCGCATATCCACTCTCATATATAGTTTATCAATGAAAAATTTATATATAATAGCAAAGGCCTATCGTCTACTAGCACGAGCACATATATAATGTTTTTAAAATCGCTTTTGAGAGACTACTATGAAGTCATTAGCCTTTGGCTATCTACTAGCAACGATGATGATGCTGGCAGGTTGCCAATCCTTTCAGTTCGTTGACAATCCTATACCAGTCACCTCCGCTCCTGCAAAACTTGTCGCTCAATAAAAGCGGCACAAAAAAAGCAGACATCGACGATGTCTGCTTTCCTGTTTTATTAACCTGTGAGCTTTAGCTGTTTTTAGCGTTTAGTGTCCGCTGGCTGATGCTTGATAATCGTCTTCGCCAGATGATCACCGAACCAAATGGCAGTATCGATATCTCCTACCCCTGGCGTCTCTTCAGGCGGGCCATCGAGTGATTGGGTCATCAATCCCAAAAAGCTTGATAAGCGGTTCAAATCATGGGGTTCATGACCTGTTGGCATGAGCGGCAGACCTATCCAGTTCATACCGTGTTGCATGGCATAGAGAGAAATCTGTTGTAGTACGGCAAGCTTATCACCACTCAATCCCCCTGAGTTAGCAAACGCAGCTGCCCACTTGCCTTCCCATTTACGATGGTACCAGCGCTTAGATGTTTCATCCATAAAGGTCTTAAATTCAGCAGTCACGCTACCCATATATACCGCACTACCAAATACCAGCAAATCCGCCTGATCCAAATAGTCCCAATCAACATCATAAACATCGACTGCCTTAGCTTGCGCCTCTGGCAATTGCTGATGCGCGCCTTGTACGATCGCTTCAGCGACACGTTTTGTATGACCATAATTGCTATGAAAAATGACCGCAATTGATACATTAGGCACGTTATCAGTAAAGGTGGATGTGTCTGGTGATTTAGCAGGTGTATTCATACATACTCTAATAATGGATAATTGGTTGGATAATAAATCTATAACAGGTTTGATGACTCACGAGGGGCCACAGCATACAAACGAATAAACATACGCGTTGGTTTATATGCGATGAACTTTATTAAATTCAAGCCTATTGTATCAGACGTCCGTTTCTTTTTAAGCTATTTGTTAAAGTCTGGCTAATGAGATTCCAGAGACTCTTAATCCATATTGCATAAAAAAGCAGGCCATACTAGCTGATAAAGCAGTGTAAACAAGACTCTAATGACCTATATATCTATAACTATCAATTATATAAGTAGTTATCAATATCGATAATATGAATAGCAGCTCTTTTATTCCATATTTTCATATACTAATTCTAATTTTTCTAATATTTGTAGGTTTACATTAATGGCAATAGGATTAAGATATCACCCTTCTTACTCTTCAACCAAATGAATAGAATTAACCAAAACACCGTTTTCAATTCTGCAAACCTGCGCAAACATACCAACATAAATTCTTATAAAAATGATATCTGATAACATCGTCGGATAAGGAAGCTATTACCTTGACTACTCTCGTCCAACCTGTAAACGATACAAAAAATCCTATCATTAGAGATGATCTCGTTTTAAATGCGCCTCAGAAACCTTTGATTATGGGTGGTGGCATCGTAGGATTAATAGTGCTTGCATACCTACTAGCCACTCAGCATATCTCTCAATCACTCTTGCTTGGCATTGGTCTATTATTAGGCTATACCCTTTTCCATGCCCGCTTTGGCTTTACGTCTGCTTTTAGACGTATGATGGCAGTGGGTAACGGTCAGGCGATGCGCTCGCACATGTTGATGTTGGCAGTTGCTGTCACGTTATTTGCGCCAATCCTTGCTTATGGCACGACGCTGTTTGGTGGTCCTGTTGCAGGTTATGTCGCACCACTAGGGGTCAGTTTGGTCGTCGGCGCGTTTGTATTTGGCATCGGCATGCAACTTGGTGGCGGCTGCGCCTCTGGTACGCTCTATGCGATAGGCGGTGGACGCTCTGTCATGTTCATCACCTTTATCTTCTTCATAGTAGGCGCTACGATTGGTGCCTATCACTTGCCATTCTGGACAGAAGAGATGCCCGCTTATGCGCCTTTCTCTTTAGCAACTTCTACAGGTCTTGGTTATACAGGTGCATGGCTACTGTCGCTTGCGATATTTGGTATTATCGCATGGGTAACATTGGTTATTGAAAAAAAGAGAAACGCACCTAAGATGGCGCCAGTCCCTTCTGAGTCTGGTTGGAAACGAATCTTTCGTGGTTCTTGGCCGCTATTTGCTGCCGCAATCGTCTTAGCTTTACTCAACGGTCTGACATTGCTCACACGTGGTCAACCATGGGGCATTACGTCGGCATTTACATTATGGGGCTCTAAAATTGCGAGCGGCTTTGGCATGGATGTGGCCAGCTGGGGCTACTGGCAAGGGACTAATGCAGCAGCGCTTGAGGCTTCTATATTTGCAGATTCGACCACTGTATTGAATATCGGTATCATCATTGGCGCATTTATCGCCTCTGCTGCTGGTGGCTTGTTCAAATTCACTAAGATTACTGCAGGTAACTTTGCAGCATCGGTTATCGGTGGATTGATGATGGGATATGGCGCCCGTCTAGCGTTCGGCTGTAATATCGGCGCTTACTTTGGTGGCATAGCTTCTTTTAGCTTACATGGCTATATCTGGGGCATACTAGCAATGGCAGGAACTTTCTTGGCACTGTATTTACGTCCTTTATTTGGCTTATCAGTACCAAAATCTAGCGACTCGATTTGTTAATACAGACCTCATGTTAATGCAGATTTAGCACTCAAATAAAAAAACAGCAGATTATTCTGCTGTTTTTTTATTGTGAAAGGTTTTTTATTAATAGTCATGAGAAATTTTTCAGCGACGTACGATAACCAGCGCCATCCGACCCGTTGCAGGTTGCTGCATATGAGTCTGGCGGCGATACGAGTAATAGTGAGTATCTGCATAGCTACAGGCAACAGGCAAATCCTTCATAACCATAGCACTAGCAGCTTCTAATTGCATGGCCGCAAGCTTCGGTAAATCTAACTTGATTTTGTCATTGTAAGATGGTGTAGAAAATAGCGCCACAAAATCATCAATATGTTTGTCTGACAACGTTTGGTTCGTTATACACCCAGCCAACAACTTATCGCGAACGTCTGTATTCACTTCATAATTTTCCTGACTAATACAAACGCCAATCCAAGCCTGTATCGCTCCTGACTCAGTGAATCGCTTGATGGTCTCTTGAATGACCCCGCAAGCCAGCCCTTGCCAGCCTGCATGAATCGCTGCGATTTTGCCACTGGTTGGCTGATATAAGACGATCGGCACGCAGTCTGCCGTCATTATCGCTAGTCCGCGACCACTTTGTTGACTGACTATCGCATCCGCTGCCATGGGTGCCATATTCAGCGCTGTCGCATCGGCATTATAAATCTCTTTACCATGCACTTGACTGACCCAGTGCAAGCTATTGATGCCGTGACGCTGATCAGTGAGATCATCTGCCAGCTGCTCATTGATAGCCGTCAACAGACGCATACGATTGTCTAGCACTTTTGTGGCATTATCATGGACATGGAGGCCCAGATTTAGCTCACCGTAGTTTGCTTGACCTTTCTGCCCTATACGTTGGTTTTGGGCAGCAGGTTCGTCGACATCATTATGGGCAAAGGCAGCCGTTTGAAAAATCGCCACCTCATCAAATTGTGCCAGCATGTTCATAGGAACGCGATTTGTCATGTTTGTCATGGCTGATTTACCCTTTTAGCGCACTGTCGCTCATATACTGTCACGTAGCACATTATCACTTAGCGCACTGTCGCTTAACATATTTTTACTTAGCACATGTTTACCCTCAAAACAGTACGACTTTATCAGCAGTATTTATTTATTCGTCATCATAGCCGTCACTGAGCACGGCTATCAACTGCTCCATGTCTTCAGGTAGCGGCGTGGTCACCTCGACATCTTCTCCGGTCATTGGATGCACAAAACCCAAGGTATAAGCATGCAATGCCTGACGCGGAAAATTATTAATCGCTTGACGCTGCGCCTCTGTCAGTCCTGCACGCAATTGACGACGACCACCATAGACACGGTCACCCACCAATGGATAAGTAATATGACTCAGATGCACACGAATCTGATGTGTACGACCCGTCTCTAACCCTACATCGAGTAGACAGTAGTTGCCATTGAGCGGGGTGACATTCAATAGATGCGTGACCGCCTCGCGCCCTGCTGTCATGACTGTCATTTTGGTACGCTGAGTACGATGTCGGCCGATCGGTGCATCGATGCGGCGATGGCGCATTAGGCTTGCTTTGTCACCTGCCACCACACATTTATAATGACGGTAAACAGATTTGTCTTTTAGCTGCTCCATCAATGCCATTTGTGCAGGTTTGGTTTTACCAATAAGTAGTAATCCAGAGGTGTCTTTGTCAATACGGTGTACCAAACCTGCACGCGGCAAATGATGCTGCTGCGGATAATGGTAAAGCAAGGCATTGACCAAAGTACCTGTCTGATTACCAGCGCCAGGGTGCACAACCATACCAACAGGCTTGTTGATGACCAGTACTTCATCATCTTCATAGACCACATCGATGTCTATATTCTCTGGTTGATCTTCGCTATGCTGCTGCAAGGTCGTCGATAGCTGTAATACATCCTCTGCTTTCACACGGACTTTGGGCTTTTGCACACTGCCGTTATAGAGCAAGCTACCGTCCGTGATCCAGCCTTGTAGCTGTACTCGGGAAAAATCTGCAAACGCCAGTGAAGCAACCTTATCAATGCGCAGACCAGACTGATCTTCTGTGACAATGTGCGTCATATCCACAATCACCGGCACGGCTTGACCAGCTACCGAGGGTTCATCGTCATCACCGTCAATATTGTCATCATCAATGTCGCCATCGTCAATACCATGACTGTCTTCATCGAGCATGTCATCATTATCCTGCACATCATCGTGCAGTTGCTCATCAGTCATTGTCTGGTTATCAGGTAATTCATTATCATTTAAAACGTTATTTGGCATTGGTGGCTCTTGTGCTGATGAATCAGTATCTCGCGATTGATTCAGTGATAAGTTAATAGTCATGGCATTATTATTTATAACAAATGTATCTATGGCAAATCTATGTCTTATAGACTATATCTTATAAAGTCACGACACGGTTGGTGAAATGACGGTAGAGATAACAGTATAAAATCGGCTGGCTATTTTTTGAGAGATTGCCAGTAGCGATAGGCAATGAAAAGCAAAAAGGCAGAGGCCTTGCCGCTATAGTGTACCATGCCCCGCGTCCAAGCCCTATAGAAGCTGTTCGCTATCTACCAGATTTAGGCTATCGCCTACCTTGCTAAGCGGTGCAGGTTAACTCTCTAGAACATGACATTGCTGTAATTTACTGTATATTTGTCCATGCTGATGACATTCTATATCGCTCACGCGAAATGCTCATGTTAAACTGCCTACACAATCAACACCTATCAAATGAATCTAGCCATCGAAACAACGTAGATAGAGAATAGATGGTGAAAAAATAGACGGCGTCACTGTTATTCTATAAAGTATAGCCATGTTTTGCTGTATGCTATGGCACTATATTTATATTGCAGCATCGCGGCGTTATATTTTACTATTGTTGTTATTTATCGACAATATAAATCATCTAAACCCTTTGATGACGATTGCATACGATGTGTTGCAAGCTTTTATATAAGCTCTATTTATATAATTTATATAACACTCATGTATCAGACACAGAGGTGTCCGTCACATGCGTTATAACAAGAACTGCATTCAATAAAAGCTGTATTGATTAAAAGATCGCTTTATTAGCATGCTTAATAACACGCTCATGGCTGGTGTCATGATATCATTTTTACCATTAACCTTTTATATAGCATGATAGCGCTGCTGCTATTATGCCTCTTGTGTCGGAGAAGAAGTATGCAAGCTGTTGGCAATACGTTTATCAAACTGTCCTCAATCACGTTACTGGCGCTTAGTGTCAATCTGGTGGGTTGTCAGACTTTTAAAAACCTGACAGGCGCTAAAGACGTTGAGGCAGTAGAAACTGCAGAAAAGTCAGAGCAGGCTTACTATACAGATGCGATTACTCAGATTGACAAAGGTCGCTATATCCAAAGTGTGGAAGAGTTGACCAATCTGCGTACCTTTTATCCGACTGGACAATACGCTGAGCAAGCATTGCTTGATATGATGTATGCACAGTATCAGATCGACAAGTACGAAGCTGCAGCAGCAAGTGCTGAACAGTTTATTCGTCTGTACCCATCTAACCCACAAGTCAGCTACGCCTACTATGTGCGCGGTGTGGCCAATATGGAAGGTTCATCTGAGGGCCTAAAAATATTTAAATTAAACCAAGCAGAGCGTGATACTGCTTACTTGCGTATTGCCTTTGCCAATTTCCAAGAGCTGGTAAACAAATATCCAAACAGCCCTTATACACCAGATGCGGCTCAGCGCATGACCTTTATCTATAATCAGTTCGCTGAGAGCGAGATGAGTGCCGCCAACTGGTACATCGAGCGTGAAGCGTATGTCGCTGCTGTGAACCGTGCCAAATGGGTGTTTCAGTATTACCCACTGAGTGAGTCTATTCCAGATGCCATCGCTGTCCTAGCCTATAGCAACGAAAAACTTGGCCTGACAGATTTGGCGAATGAATATAAGACCTTGTTGCAAATCAACTATCCAAAAATGCTAACCAGCAATGGCAGCGTGAAGCTTAGCACCAAACGTGATCGCACTTGGCTCAACAAACTGACCTTTGGTAAGCTTGGTCGCTCAGGTATGGAAGACACATCTGTTGCGACAGGTGAGTATAATGGCGCGACCAAGACACAGCTGATTCGTAATGCCAATCAATTGAGATTGCCTAGCGCTACTGCCAACGCATCAGTAGCCAATACATCGCCTGCACGTAATAACACAGGTCTCAATGTCGGTCTAGGGTTGCCTGAAGCATCCGCTGAACGTATCGATAGTCAGTCAAGTACTGGTTCTACTGCACGAGAAGCCAACGTCGATCCACAAAATACCAATCCAACGCGCCGTACCACATTGCCTATCGAAAACGCTATTGATATCGATAACAACTGATCCATTTAAGCGACTGCATGTCCGCTAATACCGTCTATAGATATCAAAAATAAGGCCAACGCTACGTTGGCCTTATTTTTCTAGCGGTACGCGTTAATGCTGCCACACTATAATCGACCTATGGTAAACTGTTTTTTGTATGAGCATTCCTAACCATATCCTTGAACAACTCAATAGCCAAGCTGATCTTGTCAGCATCATTGGCAAACATACGACGCTCAAAAGAGCAGGGAGCGAGTTTAAGGGCTGCTGTCCTTTTCATGGTGAAAAATCGCCCTCTTTTTATGTCAATCCACAAAAAAACATCTACCACTGCTTCGGCTGCAGTGTGGGCGGCAATGCCATCAGTTTTCTGCGTGATTATGAAAGTCTGACTTTTATAGAAGCGGTCAATGAGCTATCGAACCAAACTGGCATTGAGGTGCCAAAAGAAGAACGTCAAAACGTCAGCTATCAGCGCAGTGCGCCTAAACCTATTGCACCGCCACCAACAGCCAAACCCGCTATCAGTGTTAAACCGCCTACCCAAAACCGTCGAGAGCCGAGCGCTGGCACAGCATCAGATAGTCAAGTTCCTCATCACAACACTGATCACAGCTCCGATCAAAGCACCGATCAGAGTATTAATGGCTATACTGATAACTACGACAGTCAACCACACTATGATGACAGCAGCAATAGCTATGACGACTATCCACCACTAGATGCTTACGACTCCGCCTCTTATCCCACTGATGGTTATGATGCAGAGTATCAAAGCGATACGAGTTACCCTCCAACGTGGATAACGGATGGCAATGAGAGCACCAGTCTACAAGGCATGGACAGCAGCGCAGATACAGATGGCAACCTATACGAGCTGCTAGAGCAAATTCAGCAGTTTTATCAGCACAGTTTGACGACCCATCCTCATGCCATGCAGTACTTTTTATCGCGTGGTATCACAGAAGACATCTTTGATACCTTTGGCCTTGGCTATGCGCCATTCGGGTGGCAGCATCTTGAGCACCAGTTTCCTCAAGATATCGAAGGCCTAAAGGCATTAGGTCTGGTGCGGCAGTCAGAGTCTGGACGCGATTATGACCTATTACGAGATCGGGTTATTTTTCCGATTCGAGACAATCAAGGCCGTACGATTGGTTTTGGTGGTCGCGTGCTTGATGACGAGGTAAAGCCCAAATATATCAACTCGTCCGACTCGCCCGTTTTTCATAAGCAGCATGTGCTCTATGGCTACTATGAATCCCGCCAGCAGCGTGCCAACGACTGGCTAGTGGTCGAAGGCTATATGGATGTCATCGCGCTTTATCAAGCGGGCATCTATGGGGCCATTGCCTCGATGGGCACCGCCATCAATGAGAGCCAAATCTCGCGACTATTGACACTGAATCCGACGCTCACGTTGAGTTTCGATGGTGATAGCGCCGGACAAAAAGCCGCTTGGCGTACGCTAGAAGTGGCGCTACCCGTGCTGGCCGATGACAAAGAGCTGCGGTTTTTGACCTTGCCTAATAACCATGACCCTGACACTTTTATTAAGAGTCAGGGCAGCGATGCCATGCGTGAGCAAATCACCAATGCCATGCCATTGTCACAGTATATTTTTGCATACTTAAGTGAGCGTTATGACCTGAGTTTGGCTGAGGGTAAAGCCAAGCTCATGTCGCAAGTACGCTCATTGACCGCTGCTCTACCCAAAGGCAGTAGCTTTCGCTATTTGCTGAACAATGATGTGTATCAAAAGCTTGGCGGCAAACGCAGCCAAAACGTCGAAGCCAAAGACGCGTTGCTAGATTTTGATGGTGACATGACCATCAGCCAGCAGTTACAGCTATGCTTTTTGTTTCAACCACGCGCACTACTTGAAGACCCCATTGAATATATTTGGCGACAATCAGGGCTTACCAGCTTAAAACTGCCTGCTCATATCCAGAAAAAAGCCGCAAGCGATGCATTGCGAGCCGTTGCATGGGAAGATTTGCATGATGTTGCACTATTGGACGTAGTCACTACTATTAAACGGTGCATAAAACATCTGCCAACAGATGCCAATGCAGCCGCACATTTTGTATTATCAAACCTTAATCCAACGAGCCAAGCGACCTTAAGTAATAGTTGGGGTGGATTCTATAGAGCATTGACGGCAAGAAATGTCTTAAGCCTTGATGATTTAATAGAAGAATTGGTCAGCTCTCTACTCGAACGTAATGTAAAAAAGAAGATGCAAGAGTTGATAAAAAACCCTGACCATATCAAACAGGCAATCGTGCGTATGCAAGCGCAACATTTAAGTAACTGGCTACGCGCACAACATGCCGAACGCTCATCGCAGATGGTCACTGTTCAGTCTTAGTTTTTGGTGTTATAAGTAACAATAAAGTAGTGACCCTTTAAAAGTATGGCGATTGCCCCCACTACTAGTGATTATGCCCAGTAGCACGAGCATTATCAAAGCCTATCGTACTAACAAGAATGTCAAACATTCCACTGATAGAAAATAATCAGTAAAAAATGGTCGGTAGATAGGACTGCCTCGTGCTTGACGACTGTGGTCTGTGTTAAACTGTGTCGCTGTATATTGACAGCACTGCTTGGTGAATGATTGTGAGCATGCATCGTTAAGCACAAATTTGACGTATTATTTTTATGGTTTTTTTAATTTTTAGCTGTTTTTCAGCATTGTAATTGTAGTGTTTTGAGCCTTTATTCATATCCACTCATTTTTGATATTACTGACGACCTCTACGCCATATTTTGATCAATCGATTGATAAGATCAACGCACCCAGCCAGCGATAGCGAGTCACGATATAAAAATGTCCGATGCAAGTAAGCGAGTATTTATGAACGATAAGTCAGTTTCTAAGTCCACATCTCAACTGGCCACCTTAATCCAAATGGGCAAAGAGCAAGGGTATTTAACCTATGCTGAGGTGAATGACCAGCTGCCCGACTCTATTACCGAAAGCGATCAGATCGAAGATATTGTGCAAATGCTGACCGATGTCGGTATCAAAATCTTTGAATCAGCGCCAGATGCCGATGACATCTTGATGAACGATGATTCAAGTGATGATGACATGGCAGCCGACGAGGCAGCGGCAGTACTCGCCTCTGTTGAGACTGAGCCTGGCCGCACCACTGACCCTGTCCGTATGTATATGCGTGAGATGGGTACGGTTGATCTACTGACCCGTGAGGGCGAGATTGCCATTGCCAAGCGTATCGAAGAAGGTATTCGTGACGTACAGCATGCCATGTCTTACTGGCCGGGTACAGTACAGTTCGTCTTGGACGAATACCAAAAAGTACAAGATGGCGAAAAAAAGCTGTCTGATGTCATCACAGGTTTCTTAGATCCTGAAACCGAAGCGGACAAAATCGCGGCCCAAGAAGCAAAAGAAGCAGCGAAAGAAGAGCGTGAGCGCATTAAAGAAGAAAAAGAAAACCCACCTGTCATCAAGCAAAAAGCCAAAGCTGCTGCATTGGATGATGATGACGAAGACGACGAAAACGATGATGAAGAGGCCGAAGAAGAAACCAGCGGTCTTGATCCAGAAGAAGTGCGTCTGCGTCTAGAAGAGATTGAGAACCTGTTTATCAAAGCCAAACAAGCTTTGATCGACTATGGCCGTGGTAGTGTACAAGCGGATACTGCTTATGCCTTACTCGCTGAACGTTTTATGATGCTAAAGCTAAACAATCGCTTATCAGACCAAGTCATGGCCATCATGCATGACGTCTATGATGACGTGCGTAAGCAAGAGCGCCAAATCATGCGTTTGGTCATTCGCCGTGGCCGTATGCCGCGCGAAGAGTTCCGTAAAACCTTCCCTAGCAATGAAACCAATGTTGATTGGTTGATTGAGCGTATCAAAGGCAAGCCTGCTTTTGCTGGCACGTTAGAGAAAGTTACTGATGACGTTATTTTACTTCAGCGTCGCATCCGTGATTATGAGCAGCAGCTCGACATGAAAATCCACGACATGAAAGACGTGGCACGTCGTATGGCCATCGGTGAAGCAAAAGCTCGCCGTGCTAAGAAAGAGATGGTTGAGGCTAACTTACGTCTGGTTATCTCTATTGCGAAAAAATACACCAACCGTGGCCTACAGTTCTTGGATCTGATTCAAGAAGGTAACATTGGTCTGATGAAAGCGGTTGATAAGTTTGAATATCGCCGTGGTTATAAATTCTCGACCTATGCCACTTGGTGGATTCGTCAGGCGATTACCCGCTCTATCGCTGACCAAGCACGTACCATCCGTATCCCTGTACATATGATTGAGACGATCAACAAGATCAACCGTGTCTCACGTCAGTTGCTACAAGAGATGGGCCGCGAGCCAACGCCTGAGGAATTAGGCGAACGCCTAGAGATGGACGAAGTCAAAGTCCGTAAAGTGCTTAAGATTGCCAAAGAGCCTATCTCTATGGAAACCCCTATCGGTGATGATGAAGATTCACACCTAGGAGATTTCATCGAAGATGGTACGATCTCAAGCCCTGTCGATGATGCGACGGCTGCTGGTCTACAAGAAGCCACTCGTGATGTACTCGGCAACCTGACTGAGCGTGAAGCACGTGTCCTAAAAATGCGTTTCGGTATCGATATGCCGACGGATCATACGCTAGAAGAAGTCGGTAAGCAGTTCGATGTGACCCGTGAGCGTATTCGTCAGATTGAGGCAAAAGCCCTACGTAAATTGCGTCATCCATCACGCTCTGAGCATCTACGTTCTTTCCTTGAAAATGACTAATATCAAAGTAAGTTAAGTACCAATAAAAAAGCCGAGTTTATCTCGGCTTTTTTGTGCCTGTGATTTTGTACGGTCGATGACACAGATGAGCCTTGGAGCATAATGCTGCTCATCAGACTTGAAACAACACTATAAAACATATATGATTCGTATACACTTCATATACTGGATAAAAATGGGTATCGTAAAAATAGATGACACGCTACATGAAGAAATTCGTAAAGCCAGTACCGTCATGGTGCGCTCAATTAACGCACAAGCAGAATACTGGATAAAGATAGGTATGTTGGCTGAAGCCAATCCACACCTATCTTACACCGATATCATTAGCGAACAGTTGAAACAAGCCGATGTCAATATAAGGAATCTCGTTGATGGCTGATATCACGTTAAAAACACTTGAAGAAATAGCCATCATGCGCGAGTCTGGTAGACTTTTGGCATCGGTCTTCGCTTACCTAGATACACGTATTATCGCGGGTATCTCCACCATGACTATCAATGACTTGGCAGAGCGCTATATCATTGATGTGCTCGAATCACGACCTGCTAGCAAAGGACAATACGGCTACCAATACGTACTCAACACATCGGTAAACCAAGTGGTGTGTCATGGTGCGCCCTCACCCACGCAAATGCTAAAATCGGGCGATATCATCAACGTAGACATCACGTTAGAAAAAGACGGCTTTATTGCCGACTCCAGTAAAATGTATATGATTGGCGACGTTATGCCTTTAGCGAAACGACTTGTTGATACCACTTATGAGGCCATGTGGGCAGGCATCCGCACGGTCAAGGCAGGCGCCACGCTTGGTGATGTCGGACACGCTATTCAAAGTCACGCCGAGCAGCAGGGCTATTCTGTCGTTCGCGAGTACTGCGGGCATGGCATCGGCCGTGAGATGCATGAGCAGCCTGAAGTGTTACATTATGGTCGCGCAGGTGCAGGCTTGGTGTTAGAAGCAGGCATGACCTTTACCATCGAGCCAATGATTAACCAAGGTAAGGCCAAAGTAAAAACGAAAAGAGACGGCTGGACGGTAGTGACTGCAGACAAAAAACTCTCTGCTCAATGGGAACACACTATTGCGGTGACCAATGATGGTTATGAAGTGTTGACGCTACGTAAAGAAGAGATTGTATAAGAAAATTTAGGAATGATCCTTGATGGTAGTTTAAAAGTTAATAGCTATGATCTGGTATTCGGTTAATTTAGACTTATACTATTACGTAAATATTAGTTTTTAACACAGCCAATTCATAGCCTACCTTAACCATTTATCTTTATGGAATAAATTTCGATTTTCTAAAACACGCCGTCTATAGTCACTAATACTACCTCGATTGACGCTGCTATGTTTGCTAACTTCAGTAGTACCATCGTCTTCCCACTGACAATAGCGACAGATATCGTAGCCAGTTCCTCTTTCAACATTATAAATTTCTGATAGCGTCTTAAAACCGCAACAAGGACAGGCGTATAACGGCTGAACGTATCCAATAACTTCGACTTTTTCCCCAGTTAATGTTAAATAAAGCTCTAATAAAAAGCCATTTGAGCATCCGATTAATTCGTAATATATCATGTCAAAAACATCTTTTTCTATTGCCCCAGTTTGATATTCTAAATCGTCAAGCAGCTTATTCGCAGGTGTCGACGCTATCCGATACTTGGCTATCAATTCAATAACTTCGTTACTTGAGATATTTTTTATCATAACTCCCCTTTTTTGTACTTAATTATAGACTCTGCTTTTGCTAGCGAAAAAACAATCTTTACATATCTCGATTTTATATTAGAATCACACCCTACATCTCGTTGTGTATTGACATATAGTCAGCGAACTACTAAACCGCTACGGTGTTACCCTTCCTAGAGGTACTATATGTACAATCTGCGGTCGGCTGCCTTGTAGCTGTTTTAGACTTCTTTGACTATACTTTAGCGCTAGGAAAACCCATGATTGTCCGGCAAACACCAAACCCGCTCAAAATATTTTTTACCCTGCGCGGCTCAATCATTCCAAAAATCTATCCGCAAATTTTGATGATTACCCTGCTGAGCACCTTGATCACGATTATTCAGCACTGGGTTCCTGACTCTTTTCCTTATTATGGCATGGCGACTTTTACCTTGCTTGGGATTGCTTTATCGTTGTTTCTTGGATTTCGGAATAACGCCAGCTATCAGCGCTGGTGGGAGGCTCGAGGGATTTGGGGTCAATTGGTCTATGATTCTCGTAGCCTAACGCGCCAAGTGCTGTCTTTTGTAGAGGATGACACTGCGACTGGGCGTGATACTCAGCGAACGATGGTATATCTCACCATTGCTTTTGCACATGCTGTGCGCCATAGGCTACGTGGTACGTCACCTTGGGAGGATATTGAGCCTTTTATCGCACCCATACACCATGACCGTATGCACCAAGCGAAAAACGTACCTGACTATATCATGCGCCTTATGGGCAAGCATCTCGGCGACATTCGGCGGCAAGGACTGCTATCAGAACAAGTCATACAAAATATGGACGAGCGCTTGACCTCTATGACGATCGTATTGGCAGCCTGCGAGCGTATTCATAACACACCACTGCCATTTGCTTATATGCTACTGGTACATCGCACGACATATCTGTATTGCATTATGCTACCTTTTGGCTTGGTGGCATCGCTCGGTTGGGCGACTCCACTGATTTGTGCCGTGATTGCTTATACCTTTTTTGGATTGGATGCGCTTAGCGAAGAGCTAGAAGAGCCTTTTGGCTTGGCGGCGAATCAGTTGCCACTGACCGCACTGTCACGCACTATCGAGATCAATCTACGAGAGGCGCTAGGAGAGACAGATATTCCACCTGATATCGCACCTCTTAATGGCTATTTACCGTAATGGTTTATGTGGCTTTTGGACATGCAGCCATGATGTAATCAAGATACAGTAGTGCGACAGGACGGACTAAATACAGACTTAACTTGAATAATCACCCATAGACCACTATAAACAGTGCATATATTCTCTACTTAATATAGCCATTCCACTCTAAAAGTATGACAGCGTTAACCTCGCTTGAAGTTTCACAGTTACATTTATACTCGGTTACCTTGTACTACTTTTAAATTGAATCGACTATGGCTTGACTGATTTAAATGCCACTTACGACCATACTGAGCCTGTCTCAGATTTTTGCGTTATGATTTTGGCATTATTCAAGTGCATGTTTTACTGATTGAATATCTAACCAACGATTGCTTATTTATTAATTTTTTTATTTATCTATAAAAGCGAGGAACACATCATGAGTGATGATCCAAAAGACAGCAATAATCAAAACAGCACCCAAACGTCCAGAAAAGAAATCGAAATGACGGACATGACACCCAATGAAGGCGTCTTAAAAGGTAAAAGAACGGACATCCAAAATCCAGATCTTTGGGATTTTCCAATGAACTATCCATTGAGCATCATTGGTCATGAAGGCGAGCACGAGGGCTTACTTAATGAAGTGAAGCTAATCCTCGGTAGTCAGTTCCCTGATTTTGATTTGGCGTCTATAGAAGTCAAACCGTCTAAAACGGGTCGCTTCCATTCAGCACGCGTCAATTTATACCTCACAGACGCCGATCAAGTGAATACACTTTATGCGTCACTGGACAATGCCAAAACCGTTCGCATGGTTGTATAAACCGGTAATGGGTGTTTAGAAAAAAACAACCCCTTTTCCGTCTAAATCGTCACTCATATGGGTGGCGATTTTTTGTGGTTTGGTGTACAATCTGCGCCCGCATTATTGCCAGTACGATCACTATTATCAGTCGACAATAACCGATTAAATAAAAATTAAACCGTCACGATATTTTTACAAAAAATTTATAATGAGCGCATTTGCGTCTAACCCTTATCCCATCGTCCTTTGCCAAAATTTGGACCGTCTACAACCTTGTAGCAACATAGTTTTATTCTAAAATCAATATAGTATTTTCAAAATTTTCCCGCTATATTGTGCCTACCAATTAATAAACACGCTATATGTAGTACTCAGTGATTTTAACCGTCACTACGAGTATCGGGTATTTTTTGCCTAAAAAAAGAGCAGCTAATGCCAGTAGTTACCATGTTTGGATAGCGTGTTTAGATAAGCAGTACGATAAAAAACGTTGAGCGGGCTTTACTGCTCTACGAATAATATAAGCAACCAAAAATAGAGGCCAGCATGACACATATCGACAAAATCAAAGTGACCAAACGTGACGGACGATTAGAACTTATTGATTTAGATAAAATTCATAAGGTAATCGAATGGGCCGCTCACGGCTTGGACAATGTGTCTGTGTCACAAGTTGAGCTAAAATCGCACATCCAGTTCTATGAAGGTATCAAAACTCGCGATATCCACGAGACCATCATCAAGTCTGCTGCTGACCTTATCTCTGAGACCACGCCTGATTATCAATATCTAGCCGCGCGCTTGGCTATCTTCCATTTACGTAAGATTGCTTATAACAAATTCACACCGCCGCATCTGTATGATCATGTCAAAACCCTGACTGATGCTGGCAAATATGATGAGCATATCCTAGCTGACTATAGCCGTGCTGAATTTGATGAGTTAGAAGAATACCTTGATCACTGGCGCGATATGAATCTTGCCTATGCCGCTGTTGAGCAAATGGCAGGCAAATACCTCGTCCAAGATCGTGTGAGCAAGACTGTATTTGAAAGCCCGCAGTTCTTATACATGCTGGTTGGTATGTGCTTGTTCAGCCGTTACGAAAAGTCAGAGCGTATGAACTATGTGAAGCGCTTCTATGATGCGACCTCACAGTTCAAAATCTCACTACCAACGCCTATCATGTCTGGTGTACGTACGCCATCGCGTCAGTTTAGCTCGTGCGTATTGATCGAATGTGGTGATAGCCTAGACTCTATCAACGCGACCACCAGCGCCATCGTACGCTATGTGTCACAGCGCGCTGGTATCGGCATCAACGCAGGTCGTATCCGTGCCCTTGGTAGCCCTATCCGTGGCGGTGAAGCACAGCACACTGGCTGTATCCCATTCTATAAATTATTCCAAACGGCTGTTAAATGCTGCTCACAAGGTGGCGTCCGTGGCGGTGCTGCGACTCTATTTTACCCACTATGGCATTTAGAAGTTGAGTCATTACTGGTACTCAAAAACAATCGCGGCGTCGAAGACAACCGTGTTCGTCATATGGATTACGGCGTACAGTTAAACAAAACGATGTACACGCGCCTCATCAAAGGCCAAGACATCTCGCTATTCTCACCAGGTGACACGCCAGGCCTCTATGATGCGTTCTTTGAAGATCAAGACAAATTCGAAGAGCTATATACCAAATACGAAAATGATCCTGCTATTCGTAGCCGCCAAATTCCAGCAGCAGACTTGTTCAGCCTAATGATGCAAGAGCGCGCCAGTACGGGTCGTATCTATATCCAAAACGTCGATCATTGCAACACGCATAGCCCATTTGATGCAACGGTTGCGCCGATTCGCCAGTCAAACCTATGTATGGAAATCGCCCTACCGACCAAGCCACTTGATAACATCAATGACGAAGAAGGCGAAATCGCCCTTTGTACGCTATCAGCGGTCAACTTGGGTAAAGTTGAAAACGTCAGCGATATCGAAGAGCCAGCTGAGCTAATCGTCCGTGCGCTTGATGCCCTACTCGACTATCAAGACTATCCAGTCAAAGCGGCTCAAAACGGCAGCATGCGTCGTCGTACGCTCGGTGTGGGCGTGATTAACTATGCTTATTACCTTGCCAAGAATGGCGTACGCTATTCAGATGACTCAGCATTGGGTCTCACGCATCAAACGTTTGAAGCATTGCAATTCTATCTCTTGAAAGCGTCAAACAAATTGGCAAAAGAGCAAGGCGCTTGCCCTGCGTTCAACGAGACTACATATTCACAAGGTATCTTGCCGATTGATACGTACAAAGCTGACTTGGATAAAATCTGCCAAGAGCCGCTACATCTCGATTGGGAAACGCTACGTGGCGAGATCACTGAGCACGGTCTACGCAACTCTACCCTAACCGCCTTAATGCCGTCTGAGACCTCTAGTCAGATCGCCAACGCGACCAACGGTATCGAGCCACCACGCGGTCTGGTCTCTATCAAAGCGTCAAAGGACGGTATCTTAAAGCAAGTCGTGCCTGAGATTACGACGCTAAAAGATCAGTACGAGCTACTATGGCAAATGCCAAACAATGACGGTTACCTAAAGCTGGTCGCTGTCATGCAGAAGTTCGTCGATCAAAGCATCTCTGCCAATACCAACTACGACCCAGTTCGTTATGCAGGTGGCCGTGTACCGATGAAGATATTGCTAAAAGACTTGCTAAACGCTTATAAAATGGGTGTGAAGACGTTGTACTACCATAACACTCGTGATGGTGCGAACGACGCCCAAGCGGATATGGAAGATGATTGTGCTGGCGGTGCATGTAAGATCTAGGTTTACAAGAGATATTCTTTAAATAGAATTTCTGGTGGATAGCGTGTTTGGCTTTTGGGTTAAGCTCGTCATCTACCACTAATATATAGTTGAAAGGTTTTAAAATTTGTTTGGTACTACAAGTATCAGGCAATAAAAATGGCAAAGACGATTTCTCATCTTTGCCATTGGAGATATTAAATATTGGCGTATTTAATATCAGGGAGTTAAGACTATTGACTTCCACAAGTGGTAAGAAAATAAAGTAGTACTCCAC
The DNA here is from genome assembly GCF_015864565.1 of Psychrobacter sp. SWN149. NCBI lineage: Bacteria > Pseudomonadati > Pseudomonadota > Gammaproteobacteria > Moraxellales > Moraxellaceae > Psychrobacter > Psychrobacter sp. SWN149. Next base: position 483,161 of record NZ_JADYWX010000002.1, on the reverse strand, counting down.
ATACAGGCTGCTATTCTAATTTAAAACTTACCCCTTGTCCAAAGAAACCGTGAAGTGATAGTCACAAATATTTCAGCTCAGGAGTAATGAGCATGGAAAAATATCGTGATATCGATGGTAACTCTGGTATAAGCACATATGAGGTCGGTGACGATTTCATAATTGTGTGTTTTAAGAAAGGTGGTATGTATCTGTATAACTATTCTATAACTGGTTCTAATCATGTTAACAAAATGATAGAGCTAGCTAGGATGGGAGATGGACTTAACAGATACATAAACTTAAACATTGAACACGCTAGTGCTAGAAAAATAGCATAGGTGTTTAGTCTGACCTCCATGGTTTAGTGTTAGGGTGTTTCGACACCTTGGCACTATTAAGTATAAGTTGCTAAGAGGGATAAGAATTTGAATATTTCAGTTAGTAAAAAGCATTTTTTGAGAATTACTACTTGGGATGATATTTATAAAATGAGTGGATATACTGACTCATTAGATCCTAAGAAGGAAAAATTAAAGCAAGTTATTAATAAATATGAACTTCCAAACAAGGGTAGATGCGGTTTATCAAATTGTCGCACACCTCATAATATCGGATGTATTGTTGAAACTGAATCTGGTAGGTTGACTAATTTAGGAAATGACTGTGGCAAGAAGTATTTTGGAGAAAACTTTACGTCCTTGAGTAACAAACTTAGTAAAGAGATTGATTACTCAAACAAAATCGAGAATATAAAATTAGCTAAATTGAATATTTCTGAAAACTATAGAAAGTTAAATGAAATAGAAGCTGATTGGAAAAAGATTGAAAGCCTTTATAGAACTATAAAATCTGAAGGTCTTGATGGGCTATATGACAAGTTAGGACAAATGAAGCATAGTAAGAGTTCCATTATTGCAATACAGCGTAGAGCTACAAAAACTGAGATTGAACTTGAAGAGGTTAGAACAGGAAAAAATGTTCAAAGTCCTTTTTATGTTGCTGAGGGTTTAGGTAATTTGAAGGGTCTAAGCTATCTTATTGATAGAGTTAAAATTAAGGCTATTCTTCAAAGCAACGATGTAATTCTTGAAAGCTTAAATAAGTTTGATGAAAGTAATACGACCTTTAAAGATCTCAATAAAATGATCAAGGATATTGAAAGTTTACAAGATAGTATTCGTGAAGCTTATAGTATTATTTTAGAAGGTTTCAAGTTATTTGAATCAGATAATATGAAACAATTTACGCCTTTGATAAGTAGTAAAAGGCATAGAAAATTAAAAAGGTTTTTAAATTGTTGCTTTAAGAGCTAACAAGCTTAAGTTGGATGGAGCCTGCAACACCTAACGATTAGATAGATATTAGTTGTAAGGTGCGCCCAGCGTACCGATGATATAGAAATTGTGTATAAAGGTGCGCGAGGCTTACCCTACGCCTACTACGTCAAAATATTAGGCTTTGAATCAAATTATGAATAAAGCAAAAAGCACCTGTGATGAGTGCGAATCATCATACTTTATAGATAGCTCAAAGATGGCGGGTTTATGCCCAAATTGCGCTCACAAAATTTATGGCTATTCAAATTGTAGCCATCATTTTACAGATGGTGTTTGTGTAAAGTGTGGCTGGACTGGTCAAGAGTCTGCTTATATAAAAGAATTGTAGTTGTAAGGTGCGCGAGGCGCACCCTACAAATTACATGTGAAGAGATTAACAAACAAGACCTAATTTTCGTGCTAAAATTAGCCCTATATTTAGAGCGTAATATTAGCGGAGAATGAGTCATGCAACCAATATTTGCCACACAGACAGCCAGTATCTCAGAACTAAAAGCCAACCCATCGGCACTGATCAAACAGTCAGACGGTGAGTCCATCGCTATTTTAAACCACAATAAACCCGTGGCTTACTTAGTTTCAACAGACGTCTTTGAGCGCATGATGGAAGCCATGGATGATATGGTATTGAGCCAAACCGTTAGCGCACGGTTGAATGATGGGCAGATACCGATAAAGGTAACTTTGGATGACTTATAATCTTGAGTTTCATCCTTTGGCATTAAAAGAGTGGAAAAAGATAGCACCAAATACTCAGCAGCAGTTTAAGAAAAAATTACAGCAGCGATTGTCCAATCCTCATGTGCCTGCGTCAAAACTATCGGGACATACAGATACCTATAAAATTAAATTACGCACTGTAGGGTATCGTCTGGTGTATACCGTAAAAGATGATGTAGTGGTGGTTTATGTATTGGCAGTCGGCAAAAGAGAAAACAACAAAGTATATGACAATCTAGCGACGCGCCAGCCATGATGAAGCTAAGATATTGAGACAGTCATTATAGGAAGCGTCCAGCGCTATCAAAGAAATATAGAAACACACAAACAATAAAAAAGACGGAGGTCATGTGCAATATACCGCAATCATCAAAGACGGTGGTTTGTTTATCCCAAACGTATTTTCAGACCTAAACGATGGTGGCTCGCATATCGTACAAGTGGAAGTCGACATGGCAGATGTCCGTGAGCAATTGGACGCAAATGCCAATGCTAGGACAGACACCGTAACATCAGTCAAAAAACCACTGAAAAGACAGCCAAAAAAAGACACACAAAAGCTATCGGCTAAGCAAACCCCTAAGCCCTCATCGAAGCAAGCACTCGACATGGATTTGGACACGCTGCGCCAGAGCGCCGTCGATGAGCTAGAGGGGCTGGACGATAGTGAGCTGAGTGAGATATTCAAAGCCTATATGAACGATGGACAAGCATCGTCACAGATATCACTAGAGAACTTATAGCAAAATCCATCACACCGTTTTGCAAACACTGTTAAAGCAATATTATCCCTATTTAAATAATAACCATATCCATTATAAAGGCAGTCTCATGACCTACTCGATTTTTTCTCAAACGCCAAACAATGCGCTAACAGAGCCGATGTTCTTTGGTCAGCCCGTCAACGTGGCGCGCTATGACCAACAAAAGCACCCAATCTTTGAGCAATTGATAGAAAAGCAGCTGTCGTTCTTTTGGCGTCCAGAAGAAGTCGACGTGTCAAAAGACCGCATCGACTTTAGCAACCTGTCCTCGCATGAGCAGCACATATTTTTGAGCAATCTCAAGTACCAAACCCTACTCGACTCTATCCAAGGTCGTAGCCCAAACGTGGTACTACTGCCACTTGTGTCTATCCCTGAGTTAGAGACGTGGATTGAGACATGGTCGTTCTCTGAGACCATTCACTCGCGCAGCTATACCCATATCATTCGTAACATCGTCAATGATCCAAATATTATCTTTGATGACATTATGCAAAACGAGCATATCTTAGGCCGTGCCTCTGATATCGCCCAGTACTATGATGAGCTGTATCGCAACTCGCAGCTATATAGCTTGTACGGTGCAGGTACGCACAACATCAATGGCACACAAGTCACTGTTGACCTAAAATCTCTCAAAAAGCAGATGTATCTGTGCATCATGGCGGTCAACGTCTTAGAAGCCATTCGTTTCTATGTTTCGTTTGCCTGCTCGTTTGCCTTTGCCGAGCGTAAGCTGATGGAAGGTAATGCCAAAATCATCAAGCTAATCGCTCGTGACGAAGCATTACATCTGACGGGTACGCAGCATATGCTGAATCTCATGCGCAATGGTCGTGACGATCCTGAGATGGTCGAGATTGCCGCAGAGTGTTTCGATGAAAGCGTTGAAATCTTCCGCAAGGCTGCCGAGCAAGAAAAAGAATGGGCAGGTTATCTGTTCAAAGATGGTTCAATGATTGGTCTAAATAAAGACATTCTGTGCCAATATATCGAATTTATCACCAACTTGCGTATGGAAGCGGTGGGCTTGCCATCAGTATTCCCAAAATCAAAATCAAACCCGATTCCGTGGATCAACACGTGGTTGTCATCTGATAACGTGCAAGTCGCGCCACAAGAGACCGAAATCAGCTCTTACTTGGTCGGTCAGATTGATTCTGATTTGTCAGACAGCGACTTTGATGACTTTGAGTTGTAATAGTTTTACGTTTTAATAGTACTTTAGGCATTAATAGTGTTTTACGTTTCGATGGCGGTAGGATATAGCAGCAGGATAGCCAAATCCAAATAGGATGAATTATGACGTGGGTAATGACCAGTAAGCAGCAATTTTACTTGCATGACGATGAGAGTCTGCTCGATGGACTACTGCGCACCGGACATGAGATCAATTATCAATGCCGCGAGGGTTACTGCGGCAGTTGCCGAGTCAAGCGCATTGCCAGCTCACACACCATTGATTATCCGTTTGAGCCACTTGCGATGATTGACGAAGATGAAATCTTGCCTTGCTGTTGCCGTGTGCGAGGGGTCGTTTATATCAATCATGAGCCAATCGCTAAGTAGTAGCGGGTTTATGATTAAAAAATTCTAAGTGCCCGATAAACCAGCCTCAATAAAAAGCGCGCCCCTTTATGTAAAGGGGCGCGCTTTTTTATGCTATAAGTTAACTGAATGTGCTGTCTTATAAATACGTTATGAACCAGCACAGGGTTATACAGATTATTGCGTTGCGGTTTCTTGTTCAAACAGCTTCATCAGCTCCTCACGCATACGGTCACGCTCTGCCTTTGACATCATGGGCGTCTCTTCAGCACCGTGAATGTTTGGCTGCTCCATACCGCCATCTTCCATGCCACCCATGTTGTCATCTTGCAACACCACTGGTTGCGCAATCGGCTCTTGGGCCGGACGCTCCTCAAGTAAAATGCTGACTTGCGCATTCTTACCTTTGCGCAGTATTTGAGCATTAAGCGTGGTATCTGGTGCCCTACGAGCGACATATTGAATCAAGGTGTTGGCATCTGTCATCTCGACATCATCGATGGTCAAAATAATATCACCAACGCGTAAACCACTTTTGGCCGCAGGGCTTTGATCGATAACGTTTAGCACTTCTACGCCTGTTGAGGTCTCAAGCTGAGTAGGATCACGTAGCTGCGACTGAATCTCGATACCTAGCCAGCCTCGACTGACACGGCCATCTTTGATCAAGGCGTTCATGACTTGCTCTACGATAGCCGTAGGAATGGCAAAGCCAATACCCATCGAACCACCAGAGCGCGAGAAGATAACGGTATTGATACCGACCAATTCACCACGAGCATCCACCAGTGCGCCGCCTGAGTTACCGGGGTTGATCGCAGCATCTGTTTGAATAAAGTCTTCAAATTTATTAACACCAAGTCCCGTACGACCTGTCGCTGAGATAATACCTTGGGTCACTGTCTGACCGACACCAAATGGGTTACCAATCGCTAGCGCCAAGTCTCCAACACGAATCGGATTTTCGCGGAAGCCAAGTGGCGTCAGTCCTGTCATATCAACCTTGATGACGGCCAGATCGCTATCAAGGTCAGTACCGATGACTTTAGCGCGGCTTTTGCGGCCATCGTTAAATGCGACGGTAATCTCAGCTGCTTTTTCGATCACGTGGGCATTGGTCACGATATAACCATCTTCTGAGACGATGACACCAGAGCCTAAGTTGGTTGAATCTTGATCTTGTGCAGGTCCGCTATGATTTTCAAAAAACCGGCGCAGTACAGGATCATCCATGTAGGGATGCTCTGCCATAGTCTGAGTGGTATAGATATTGACCACAGACTGCGATGCCCGTGCCACCGCATTATGATAAGAAGAGATGGGTGCTGGCGTATCTGCCACCGGCTCTGACGCTTGCTGATCAGCTGCTGAGGTTCTCGGCGGCTCCCATGTGGCCTCCGATGTCGACTTCATACTCGTGAACAACCAGATAAGCGCTGCCAATACTAATAGCAGTAAGACCCATGGCAACCATTTTAATAAAGACGCCTTGTTATTGGTGTTCTGGGATGACGACATATAAAACCTCTATAAATTTAATGCAAGCGGACAGTGGAAAACAGAGTGAGATGCCTACAATTTCTCAGATATTATTGCTTGGTTAGCGATTAATGACCCGCTAGGCAGACTCACATGTATAAATTATAACCGCAATGCCGTGAAATAGTAACGTATCGTGTACCATTTCAGTTATCCATCTTGTCTACTCTTTTACAGCAGCATGTTAAAATAACTGCTATAAAAATATGCCTTAAAGAGCGATTGGTTATTTTTTCTCTTAAGTGACTGTGCTGACCTCCCATAATAATAAGGAAATCTAATGAATGAGAACCCTACGACATCTGCATCTTCGAACAAAAGCATCAGCGCGCAAGCATTGACGCAATTTTGTGATGATTACTTATCAGCCAGTGCCTTTAAAGACTATGCACCAAATGGCCTACAAGTCGATGGTGGACGACCTATCCAACGTATCGTGACAGGGGTGACAGCTTGTGAGGCATTGATTGATGCCGCCATCGCTCACAATGCCGATGTAATTATGGTACATCATGGGTATTTTTGGAAAGGTGAGCCTGCCCCGCTGACTGGTATGAAAGGTCAGCGTATCCGCAAATTGATGCAACAGGGTATCTCAATGATTGGCTATCACTTACCGCTGGATGCGCATCCTGTTGTTGGCAACAATGCAACACTCGCTAGTATGCTAGATATGACCGTCACTGGTGCGCTCTATCCTAATGAGTCACATCCCGTTGGCAATATTGCCACTTGCACACCGCAAAGCGCCGATGCACTGATAGCAAAAATTAGCCAAGCACTAGGGCGCACGCCACTTCATATCTCAGCTGAGTATCATGAGGATGATCGTACTAAAACAAGCGATAGATTGATAACACGTGTTGGCATCTGTACGGGCGGCGCGCAAGATATGATTGAACAGGCGGCCATCATGGGCTGTGATGCGTTTATCTCTGGGGAGATATCTGAGCGCACTACCCATATCGCACGTGAGCTTGGTATTGATTATTTTGCCTGCGGCCATCACGCAACCGAGCGTGGCGGTATTCAAGCGTTAGGAGAGATAGTTGCCAGTGAATTTGGGCTGCCTGTGACATTTATTGATATTCATAATCCGGTGTAAAACAGTCGAGCTGTCTCGGTTTTACAGCATCGGTTTTAAAGGAAGCACACTGCGGTAGGAGGACTGAACAAGCCAGTAGCAACGATTGGCATAAATTTATAATGAGTGAAATCTGACTTGGCTCTTATTTAGAGTCTTATAATCTATGTTGTACTATCATGTATGAAACGGTCAAACAATTCACTATTCGTATCTCTATTGTTAAGTTTTATCGATTTTTTCTTAACTATACTTGAATAATACAAAAGGTAACCTCATATTGATAGTTGTAAGAATGAATGTTTTGTCATGAAACTTCCCATTATTATAGCTTCCGGTTATGTCTTTAAAATACTGTTGGTAGATACTTAAACCTTTATCCTGCTAAATAAACGATAAATTTTGAGCGTCTGCTATCTTAATACTATGTCTGTACGCTATATATTGCAGACAGAGCGCTGTGTATTTTAGAGGCGCAATGATGATCTCGTATCGCTCAATTGATAAACGAATTTGTTATCTACCAATTGTGATTATGATACTCGACCTCATTGCTGGACAAAGAATGTTGATACTGAGTTTTTTATTATCAGTGATACAAAATATTGCTTTTTATCAATGTTAGCACAGTGACAGCACTTGATTATATCTGTCTGAATGGCGGATCTGATACCAGTGCTTTATGCTATGTTTTTGTCTCAATAACTTACTCATGACCTTACCTATGTTTGATATATAGGTGTTTTTCTACTTGCCATATTGAGTCATCGATGAGGGAATCATCCGATCCATATCCTTCATGTTGTCGTGTGTGTATTTTTTAGGACGCTGTCCTAAAGGATGCTTTAAGCCATCGCTTTTGACATTCGCATGCTTCACTTATGATTGGCTAATAGACTAAACATACCACTAACTCTTAGAGCTAACCCTTAGAGAGTACCCTAGTGGCCCTATTATTAAACAAGATAAAATGGCACTTATCCTATTAAGAAGTGTCGTTTTATCTGAAATGCAATATCACTATATGTCCTATGATTGGCATATATTTGTATGCGTTTTGCGGTAAGAAGGATGGCTAAAATCAGGAGACATCCATGCAGCGTATTACTTATCGTGTAAAAGTATCTGCGCAAGGGGCCAAACGCCGTATTTCTTATTTACTGCGTCCATCTAAACGCCTACTGAACACCAAAAGTAACATCGTTTCATCCGTTACCCCTATTGCGTCTGCTCGTTTTGCCAGAACCAAGAAGCTGGCACAAATATCTAGTATTGCCCTACTCTCTTTACCTGCCGAGAGTCTGACAACTGTAAATACTTCAATACCAGCCTATGACAACGTCATGCTGGAGAATACCTTGACCATCGCTGCAGTGCCTGGCGATAGCACTTACTTTGCGACCGATGGTTTCCAGCATGGGTTTGGCTTTGATTTAGTGCGTACTTATGCCGACGAGCTCGGTGTCGATATCAATCTAAAAGCCTATGCCAGTGAAGAAGCGGCGCTAAAAGCACTGAGATCAGGCAATGCTGACATGGCATTGACCACTGCCAGCACCAAGCTAAAAAGCCAGTTAAACCTGTCTTCTGTCAACGTCAGCTGCGGCTATGATGCCAGCCTGACCAAAAATGGCCTGCATCCAAAGGTTAGCTGGACGTTTAGCTCGTCAAGTGACCCACTATCAAAAAAAGCCAGTTACTTCTTATGTGATAGCATTAAATTGCAAAACACACAAAAGCTGGCCGCGTTCTACAATCAAAACTTGCTGAAAGATGCCTACAGTCAGGATCACTTTCAAAAAACACTGACAGAAAAACTGCCAGACTATCAGTCATCCTTTGAAGAGCAAGCTCGAAATTATAATCATGATTGGGAGCTATTGGTTGCTATGGGCTACCAAGAATCTCATCTTGATGCAGACGCTGTGTCTCCAACTGGTGTACGTGGCCTCATGATGTTGACTAACAATACCGCCAAAGCCATGGGCGTCTCAGACCGTGTCGATCCGTATCAAAGCATCGGTGGCGGTGCACGTTATCTAGAGCAGATGAAAGCAGATTTTGCTGATGTACCCAAAACTGATCGTATTTGGTTTGCACTTGCTGGTTATAATATGGGCCCAAATGCGGTCAAAAGCATCCAGCGCAAATTACGCGCCCAAGGCATCGATGATAAAAGCTGGGCAAATATCTATGCCTATCTCGCTGATAACAGAGCGTCTAATAGTCGTTATGGACAAGCGATGCATTATGTGAGTAATATCAGAAGCTATCTTGAGACGATTAAAACCCAGACTGTCTAATTTACAGCTATTATTAGATTTTTGAGAACTTAAGTGTTAAACACAAAAAAGCTGCTCTTAATAAGAGCAGCTTTTTTGTGTGGTACGATTTTATTAAACACGTTTAAAACCATGTATTAAAACATTAGAACGATATCTAGTTAGATATTATTCCAGTAATTCACTTCTTATTAGCGGTTAGGGACAGTCAGACGCTGACCACGTTGCAGCATAGTATTAGCAGCGATATCATTCATGTCAGCCAACTCTTGCGTCGATACGCCATATTTACGTGCGAGACCAATCAAGCTATCACCTGAACCGACTGTATAACTTACCGTTGCTTTTGGTACTTTAAGCGTCTGTCCACGCTGTAGTTGCGCATTGGTCGCTAAGTCATTGGTCGCAGCCAAGTCCTCTACAGAGACCCCAAATTGACGAGCCAGCGCAATCAAACCATCGCCAGATTTGACTTTATAACTCTCAGTGTTGCCAAGCTTAGTACCACTGCTCGCTGTACCACTACTGGCTGTGCTGCTGGTTTTACTACTAGTAGAGCCATTGCTCTGATTACTAGCGGCACTTGTAGCGCTACCGTTAGCAGGAATGGTAATGGTACGGCCCAGTATTAGATTGGAATTGGTATTCAAGTTATTTGCTGATGCCAAATCACTTAATCCGATATTGTAACGTTTGGCCACACCAGTGAGCGTATCGCCTGATTGGACTTTATAGCTGACTGCCTTATCATTCAACTGACGATCGACCAGTTCTTTAGAAGCAGGCACTTTGATCGTCTGTCCACGTTGCAAGCGAGCTTTAGCATCAAAGTTACTGTTTACAGCAGCCAATTCGGCGGCGCTAACACCCACACTATTCGCAATACCAATCAGGGTATCACCTGATTGGACTTTATAATTGGTGGTTGCCACTGAGCTTGAGCTACTACTAGAACTGCTGCTTGTGCTATTGCTTGGCGCAGAAAAGTCTGCAGTCGCAGGCACTTTAAGGGTTTGACCCACATATAACGAGCCTGTGGTACTCATGTTATTAAGACTGGCTAACGTATCCGTCGACACGCCGAACTGACGGGCAAGCGCGATCAGTCCATCCCCTGCTTTCACTTTATAGTTTTTAGTGGCAGTCGATGATTTTTTTGGCTTAGTAGCAGGTGCGGCAGGGGTCGTCGCTGGCGCAGTCACTTTACCTGGTACTAGCCATAGCTTCTGACCTCTCAGCAAGTCAGCACGACTGCTTAGGTTATTGTAAGTAGCAAGCTGTGTGACCGATAAGCCAAAGCGATTGGCAGTACCGATAAGCGTATCACCACCTTGTACCACATAGCTCTCAGGCTGCGTGGCCGCGGTGTTACTAGCCGTACTTAACGGCTCAATGTTTTTGGCGTTATACAGATACAGGGTGCTGCCTGATAGCAGATTTGCACTGGCATCTATTTGGTTCCATTCTGCAATATCGCGCCAATTCACACCTGCACGACTGGCGATGTTTGATAGCGTGTCACCACGATTGACCGTATAAGTCGTACGCGCGCCCTGTGGTTTTGGTTTACTGACTGAGGTTTTTGCAAAGCTGAGTTTTTTCTCAGCACCACTGGCTTCTAAGATTGACTGCTGTGTCTGCACGGCTGACAAGTTGATATTACCATCTGCATTGATGACATTGGTCTCAGACGTACTGGTACGAATTTGATTGGCAATAAAGTCGCGCTCTTCTTTGCTCAGTGGCGGCTCTTGAACAATGGTGTTGTTCTGAGTAATCTGAGCGGAAGTAGTCGGCAGACTGTTACTACTCTTGAACTCAGCATTGATCTTTTTGGTCTCTGCAGCGCTTAATGGTGGCTCAGTACGCGTTGTCGTATTGCCATATGATGAACTGCTGGTTGATGTGACTGACGGCGAGATATAGCTGGTCGTCTGCTGAGGTACGCTTGCACTGGCCGCATAATCAGCCAATGCACTACTGTTAGACGGGAGTGACGACGAGGTATATGGCTTATTGTTGTAGCTTGGGGTCGTTGTGGCTGGGGTGCTTGTATTACTAGCTGCCAATACATTACCTGTGCCATTGCCTCTTAGTAAGCTCAGTTTGGCATCGGTATTGACACTGACATCGTTAGGAATGATGACACGCTGCGGGCCTGATGAGTCGATACGGCCTGAGGTAAGAGCAGTATTGAGTCTTTGAAGCTCATCATACTCCACTCCTGTGAGCTGAGACACTTCAGATAAGCTGACGCCGTAGTTGACCGGCACACTACGGAAATGCTGACGGTTGGCGATGGCTGGCAAGTACACACCATACTGTTCTGGCTTGGCCACGATCTCAGCCACTGCCAAGAAACGCGGCACATAGTTCATCGTTTCAGTAGGCAATTGCAATGACCAATAATCTGTCGGCAAGCCACGTGCTGCATTGGCATCGATGGCTTTTTGCACACGTCCAGGACCAGCATTATAAGCGGCTAGCGCCAGCTCCCAGCTTCCAAACTGATTGTGTAATGCTGTTAAAAAATCATAAGCGGCACGTGTTGACTCGATAACATCACGGCGACCATCATAGGTACTGCTTTGGTTCAGACCATAGATACGTCCCGTACTTGGAATAAACTGCCACAAGCCTGCGGCGGCTGCACTACTCGTGCCACTTGGATCGTACGAGCTCTCAATCACTGGCAACAACGCCAGCTCCGTTGGAATATTACGGCGCTCTGCCTCTCGTACCGTATGGTATATATAACGACTGGCACGCGCAGTCAGGCGATTCAAATAGTCCTGTCTACTGGTGAACCAGCTCTTTTGACCTTCAATACGCTGATTATAGACTGGCTGCCCGCCATTCATACGATAGCCAGCACGTAAACGATTCCATAAGTCACCGTACTGCTGGATGGCGAGCTGGTTGCCCTCCACCATTGCCATATCACTGGCTTCTAGCAAATCTGCCAATTCGTCCAAACTTTCTGCATCCAAATACGCAGTAGAATAATCCGTGCTAGTGGCTGGCGCAGCGGAAGGTTTGGTAACGACAGCTGAGCTCGTCTTCGCACCAGTATTTTTTACCGTTGACGTATTACTACACGCACTAATAAGCAAAGTTGAGACCGCAAGCGTCAATGGCAACGCAATAAATGAACGAGAGTGTGATAGCACAGTAGACATGATATGGAAAGTTTCCTAACGACGAAAGTTGATAAGATAAAACTGACAGCTAGTATAGTATGCAATGTGAAACAAAAACTAGCCTAACCTAAAAGATAATGCCAATAAATCAGAGAGACAGGGATATCAATATCAACATACTGATAGAACCTCTGACTACAATTTGCAAAATTGAGCCACGCTAACATCAGTATTAGCCATCTTAAGATAATTAAATCGTGTCAATGTACTCACTGATGATAAGCTATCGCTAATTTATAGCTACTTGTGACACAGCTCGTAACAGAACCGCATTACCCGTAGACAAGGTGAGTGTTACTCGAGAGGTCGTCACAAATGAGACTTGCTGACCGTTTTTGACCCAGCTCTCATTTGTCGTGACACTGGCCTTTGCCTGTGAACCGGTAATAACAATATTGTCCACAGAAATATCATAGCGGTAGTTAGACGTATCATTCCAGCTGTTTTGAAGCAACTTTAAGTAGGCGTCTTTATCCAAGCTAGTAGACTTGCCCTTTCGAGACAGCGAAATAAGCGCATCATCTGACACCAAGCGCGATACTTGATTGACATTTTGGCTATTCGCTGATGACTTCATCGCAGCTGCATAATTTTTCACCAAAGCTTCGGTCATGTCGGCCGCTTGTGCACTGATACTAACGGTGCTGGCCACTGCTATTATGGCAGTGATGCTGGCGCCTTTTATCAATAGAGCTAATAGTCTATTTTCCCATAATCGTTTCATAATGATCCTTAGCGATGCTATTTTCGTCACTGTCATATATAAACAGTGAACGACTTTATATCATTGTGTGACTTGTCGCGTTAAGTTTAGAGCCTGTCCTGATTTAATAATAAGAATAAAAATCAGAGCACACCCTAATTGTTTATCAAAATAAAGGTATTCATATAATAGGCTGAGCCTATCATCCAATTCTCACAGCCATGTGACACCCTGTGTGATTATTGCGAACATCAACACGACAGAATCCAATCCATTTTATGCTCGATTAATCACTATATCATTAATTAAACAGTAGCATATGTTCACTACAGTCAGTATTAACCATCGATAAGTTTGATGCCACTTTAGCTTTTATCGCCTTACTTGAATCGTTCTGTCTTAGTGTCAGCATCTTCGGGCAGCTCATCATCACTGAGCTTCATACCCAAACGCTCAACTCTTCTGTCCATCATTTGCCTTGCCAGTGCCTGCATGTCTTCGACGCGATCTATCTCATCGACAATCTCTAGACCTAATAACGTCTCGAACACATCTTCTAAAGTGACTAAGCCTTTGACTTCGCCATACTCCCCTACAGTCACTGCAATATGAATGCGGTTTTTTAGCATAAGCTCCAACAAGTCAAACAGCTTCATCTTAGAGAATACAAAGGTAATGTCCCGTTTGAACTGTGTCAAAGGCTTGTGCATGGCATGGTTGACTTTGGCCAGTAGCATATCTGTCTTTAAAACAAATCCTGTAATATTGTCCAAATCGCCATCATAAATTGGCAATCGAGAAAACGTCAGTTTTGGACGATCAACCAATAACTCAGCAACGGTTTTGTTTTCTTCGAACGCCAATATCACTGAACGCGGTGTCATGATGTCTTCGACTTTTATGGCGCCAAATGCCAATAAATTACGAATGATACGTGACTCTAATGGATCGATTTGCCCTGACTCTTCACCGATACTCGCCAATGCTGCAAACTCGCGACGACTAAAGGCCTGTGGCTCTTTGCCGCGTACTAACAACTTAGTTAACTTTTCTGATACCCAAATCAATGGATATAGCAGTAAAATAATACCTCGCACAAAATAGGCGACCATGCCACCTAGTTGGCGCCAGTATATGGTTCCGAGCGTTTTTGGCATGATTTCTGATAAAAACAAAATAGCCAGCGTCATAATCGCAGAAAAAAGTCCAAACCATGCACTACCAAATACAATTGTCGCCTGTGCACCAGCACCGATAGATCCTAGTGTATGCGCCACCGTATTCAACGTTAAAATCGCGGCTAACGACTGATCGATATTATCGACCTTCAATCGTTTAAGCATACTGGCTTTTTTGGGATTGGTTTCTTGGATATCAGCAATATAAGACGGTGTCATGCTAAGTAATGCAGCTTCTGCCAACGAACAAATAAATGAGATACCAATGGCTATCAATACAAAAAAGATAAGCAGTAAAATGCTACTTGCACTTGGATCAGCCAATGCTTCAGCGGCCAATGCTGGATATGGCAATAGCAGCATCACTATCAGCGCTGATAATCCAGCCATTGGCTTAGCATAATTAAGACGCTCTAAATAGCGCGGTGTCGGAGGAGGTTTAGCAGACGCGTCGTTACTATGAGCGCGTGGACGACGTAAACGAGGTACAAACATAAAAGAGGTGGACAAGTTAGGTAACCTAAAAAGATAAGAGGGAAATAGTATAATAATCAAACCCTAATGATAGCAATACCATATACAGTATTTACTCGCTGTCATTAATAGTTATTCAAAGCCAATTTAGTAGTACCGCAAAGCGATACCAAGCCTTTGCAGACTGCTTACTAAGTATAGGCAATTATTGCCATTTGATAGTAGCATTGATGATGCCTTTTCACAATAAGTCACTGTTTTTAAGTCTTTATCTTTTAGTGTGCCTTATTTTTATAAACCCGTTCCGCCGTATTAAAATGTATATGACAGTTGGTTATGGCGCTGATAGGGTATTCGTATAACGTAATCTGAGACTGACAGCACGTATTTTTTCACTCTACCATCCATTTTATAAGAATGATGTATCCTTAAAATAGGATGATGACGACCGTTAGCTGATAGATAGTCTTGCCCAATAGTGCATCACTCCATCAAGAAAAACACGCTCGGCCTATGATTAACAGTTACCAAGTCTGGGATTTTTTGTTACTATGCGTCTAATTTTATTATTATCCATGACTTACTGAGAGATATTATGTTCTTATTCATTCAAGCAGCTCATGCTGCCGAAACTGCTGGTGCAGCCTCATTATTCGGTCAGATTTTACTGCCTGTTGCCTTTTTTGCGATTTTTTACTTTTTGGTTATTCGCCCGCAATCTAAGCGTACCAAAGAGCATCGTGCGATGGTTAATGCTTTGAAAGTTGGCAGCGAGATTATTTTTGCTGGTGGCTTGATGGGTCGTATTAAAGACATCGAAGGCGACTATGCGGTTGTGAGCCTAAACAACAATACTGATGTAAAAGTACAACGTGCGTCTGTTATCTCAGTATTGCCTGCTGGCACAATCGAAAGCGTATAATTATTACTGGTTTTTGATAGGTAATGATTTGATGGTCGTATCACTAAAGAGTGTCACGATTAAAAAATGACCGTATATTGCTTACGGTCATTTTTCGCTATTAAAGCAATGACGTCGAGCTACCACACTATTGAATATGCTATTTTTGTTAGGTGTGTTGATAATATTTTTGGTGACTCTATAAAGAGACATCTGTATTATTTGCTTTACTGCTCTACCTACTATCATCGCGGATGATCGCAATGGTGCATGATAACGACTGCTAAACTGGCACTCGACCGTTGCTATCGCTAACTTCCCATCTGCTAACTTGTGGCCTATTCGCCAGTCGTTTATCAACTTAAAGAAGTGATTATGCAATATCCCGCTTGGAAATACTTACTGATTGCCGCCGTGCTCATCATTGCCGGTCTATATGCTGCCCCTAACCTCTATCCTGACGAACCTGCCGTACAGATTACCAGTGCTGCAGCAGGTACGCAGTTGTCTGAAAGCATCCTGACCCAATCTCAGGATCTGCTCAAAGAGGCAGGTCTAGACAATCATGATGGGACATTTGAGGGCAACAGTGCTCTAGTACGTCTTGACAATCCAGTCGATCAGCTAAAAGCGCAAGAAGTGCTACGTAAAAATTTGGGTGAGGACTATGTGGTCGCACTCAACTTAGCACAGACCACCCCGCAATGGCTACGTGATATCGGTGCAAGACCGATGAAACTGGGTCTCGATTTGCGCGGCGGTGTCCGTTTTGTACTCGAAGTCGATATGGACAAGGCGCTCGAACAACGTTTGACCAGTGCCAGTCGTGATATGCGACGTGAGCTACGCGCCGAACGAGTAGCAATCAAAGGTATCAAGACCGAAAATCAAGGTGTGGTATTGCATTTTGCGGATACTGATACTCGTAACCGTGCACAAAATATTTTGCAAGGTACGATGAGTGCTACCTTTAATTTGCAATCATCTATTGATGATCAAGGTCCTGCTCTGGTTTTAGCGTACAACGATGCAACCATTGATGAAATCAACAGCTACGCGGTCAATCAAAACTTGACTACCCTACGCAATCGTATCGCAGAGCTGGGTGTCACTGAAGCGCTCGTACAGTCGCAAGGCGCTAGCCGTATTGTGGTCGAGCTGCCTGGTGTACAAGATACTGCTGAAGCCAAACGAGTCCTTGGCCGTACTGCAAACCTTGAGTTTCGTATGGTGGCAGAAGACGCCGATAGCTATACAGGCGGCATACCTCCTGCAGGTACTGAAGCATTCCCATTTGAAACGCTTGATGGTGCACCAGTCTTACTAGAGCGCCAAGCAATCGTCACAGGTGATAAAGTCACCAATGCACAGACCGGCGTTGATGAGAGCGGCATGCCAGAGGTCAGCATTACGCTAGACAGTGCTGGTGGTAAGCTCATGCAAAACGCCACTCGTACTGCGGTTGGCAAACAGATGGCTGTACTGTTCATCGAAAACAAGCAAAGAATCACTTATGAAGAAGATGCAGCAACTGGCGAGACGACCGAAGTACGTACGCCCTATGCTGAGACAAAAGTGATCAACCGAGCTAATATCCAAGCGGTACTGGGATCATCATTCCGTATTACGGGTCTTGATAGCAGTGCTGAAGCCGCTGAGCTTGCGCTACTACTGCGTTCAGGCGCCCTTGCTGCACCGATGTACTTTGTAGAAGAGCGTACCATTGGCCCATCACTAGGCCAAGAAAATATCGATAAAGGCCTATTCTCTACACAGGTTGGGTATCTTTTAGTCTTTGCGTTTATGATTATCTTCTATCGCCTGTTTGGTGTCATTGCCAATATCGCCCTAGCGGTTAACGTGATCATCATCATCTCTATTATGTCGATTTTGGGTTCATCACTTACTTTGCCAGGTATTGCTGGTATTGTATTGACCATCGGTATGGCAGTTGATGCCAACGTTCTAATCTTTGAGCGAATACGGGAAGAGATTGCAAATGGTGTACGGCCAAAGTCCGCCATCGTGGCAGGTTTTGATCGAGCATTTAGTAGTATTTTCGATGCCAACATTACAACCCTATTGGTCGCATTTATCTTATTTGCGATTGGTACAGGTCCGATTAAAGGCTTTGCGATCACGCTAGCTATTGGTATTGTCAGCTCATTGTTTACCGCTATTTTGGTAACACGTGCACTGATACAAATTGCTTATGGTAAGCGTAAATCCATCAAACGTCTGAGCATCGGTTAGGAGAACACTATGGCAATCGATAAAAATAAGCCTTTAGAACAGCAAAACACCCCAGATCGAAATGGCTCAGGTGGCTCAAACAGTGACACGGCAAGTACAAGCACACGTCGCCGCAATAAACCACGCCGTGATGGTAAAGGTAGCAATACCAAGACCAACAACCCAACGACCGCAAGCTCTGCTAAAAGCAGCAGTCGTCGCGGTGGTAAAGACCAAGCTAACAAAGACAGCCAAGCATTATCGACTGCGGTGAATCCTGAGATAGTGTCAAGTGATGCTACCGATGATGCTGCAGCCATTGCTGAGGGCGGTATCAAAGCCCTTGGCGATAAGCGTATTATTCCGTTTATGAAGATAGAGAAGCCGATGGCTTTGCTATCTCTCTTTATGGTCGTTGCTAGTATCATTGCGATCGCCGTAAACGGCTTGAACTTAGGTCTTGATTTTATGGGTGGTGTGTCTGCAGATGTGCGCTATGAGCAGCCTGTCGAACAAGTGGCTGTGGTACAAGCACTTGCTGACAATGGATTCGATGATGCAGTAGTACAGTATTTAGGAACACGAGAAGAGCTGTTGGTACGTCTGCCACCGCAGTCAGACAATGTCGATGGCCTCAGCACTAGCCTGACTCAGGCACTTGCCTTACCAAGTAACACTGCTGCGATCAGTAACGTCAACATCATTGGTAGTCAGGTTGGTAACGAAGTTTATCTAAACTCTGTCATGTCGCTGGTATTGGCATTGGTCTGTATGCTTGGCTATGTTGCCCTGCGTTTCCAGTTCAAATTGTCCCTTGGCGCCGTATTGTCGCTCTTTCATGATGCTATCGTGACCATTGGTATCTTTGCCTTATTTGGCTTCCCTTTCGACTTAACCGTCTTGGCCGCTATTTTGGCACTGGTTGGTTATTCTATCAATGATACCATTGTTGTTTATGACCGTATCCGCGAAAACTTTCGCCGTGTTCGTGGTATTACACCAGAACAGACGATTGATTTGTCGTTGACCGAAACCCTACGCCGTACCATTATGACTATCTCAACCGTATTATTGGTTGTGTTGGCCATGCTATTCTTAGGCGGTGATGGACTGTACTGGTTCTCAGTGGCACTATTTATCGGTTTACTCGCAGGTACTTACTCATCGACTTATATCGCAAGCTCGATTCCATTACGTATGGGTCTGTCGCGCGATGACTTTATTGTCAAAGTAAAACCAGAGTTCGAAGAAGAAATCGTTACCTTTAATGACCCAAAAATGTTTGAGCAAGATAACATCTAACGGGTTAGATAATGCACTGATATAGCGCATTACGATGCTTAGAATATTTATTTAGCAAGTATAATTGATTCAGTTTAAAAGAGGTACGAGGCAACCGAACGCAGATGTATATGTGATACTTCAAATGAGGTTAACGCGGTAACTCTTTTATAGCAGATTGACTATAGTAATGATGTTTGAATAAAGGCACCTGACTCATGCATAGTGAGTCTAGGTGCTTTTGTCTTTATAGCTATTTTGTCTCATATGTTCGATGGGTTGCAGCTCGGCTTTACCTACACTCAAAAAACAGACTATCCTCTTTATCGCCTACGTATCAACGAGCCCCCAATGTCAGCTAACACGTCAACGTCTAATGCAATGCCGCCGATTAATACAAGCTATAAGCGTATTGTTGCGATTGCGCTGCCTGTATTATTGGCCAATTTGGCCATGCCATTACAAAGCGTCATTGATACAGCGATTGTGGGCAATATGAATGAGACGGCCAAACTGGCTGGCATGGGTTTGGCCATACAATTGCTGTCATTATTACTGGTTAGCTTTAACTTCTTGCAGTATGCCTCATCTGGACTGGCCGCACAGGCACTAGGACAGCTAGCTGGTAATACTGACGGTACATCAGCGCCCACGCCTTTACTGTCTATTTTACAACGCGCCTTATTATTGGCATTTACCATTGGGACAGTGCTACTACTAGCAAAGCCTTGGCTAATTGACATTGGCCTGCAAGCATTGTCAGCCAATCCCGACAGTGGTACTGCGGCAAAGACCTATCTAGATGTGCGCTTCTGGGGTGTGATCGCTGAGCTAATGAACTTTGCGTTTATTGGCTGGTTTGCCGGACAAGGCAAGACGCGTTATATGCTCTATCAACAGGGCTTTATCGCTGTACTCAATATCGTCTTGACCCTATTTTTTGTCTTTGGTCTGCAAATGGATTTGGCAGGCGTAGCACTGGGTACAACCCTTGCCTTTTGGGCAGGTGTACTACTGGCACTATGGCTAAGCCGTCAGCATTTAGGAATATCTTGGACAGCATTGTTCAAAGCCGATCGACAGTATTTTACGAAAGATAAGATGCTTAGGCTATTCTCTTTAAATAAAGATATCTTTGTTCGTACGCTTATACTGACCGTGAGCTTTGCTTGGATCACTCGACTTGCGGCACAAAGTGGCGATGTCATATTGGCCGCCAATGCGATTTTACTGCAAGTATTAAGCATCTCTGCCTTTGCCCTTGATGGTGTTGCTGTGTCTGCTGAAACCTTAAGTGGTCAGGCAGCAGGACGACGTGATTGGCCGCGCTTTCGTACGATTGTAAGGCGTACTGGCGTCGTCAGTTACGGCCTTGCCATCATGTTGAGCCTCATCTGGTGGCTTGCAATGCCAACTTACCTAGCATTTATGACCAATATCGAACCGGTCTTTACCCTCGCTTATGAGTATCATCTTTATGCAGTGCTGTTACCTATTGTCGGCGTTGGCGCGTATTGGCTAGATGGTGTGTTTTTTGGTCTGACGGCTGGCAGCGTGATTCGAAATGCGGCGCTGATACTGGCCGCTATATTCTTCCCGCTGAGCTGGCTGCTGTATCAGCAATGGGATATGACGGGTATTTGGCTCAGTGTCTGGTGTCTATTGCTATTAAGGCTCATCATTTTGGGCGGTTTTTTATATCGCGGTCATCAATCAGGTAGCTATCAAAGACTATAACCAAAAGCATCATTTTTTATCATTATTAGAGCGTTTCCTCATTAAACCCATATCTTTATAAAATATCGCAAAAACATAGGATGTCCTGTGACAATTCATTCAAATGAAATAGCCACTGAGCCAGCATTTAGCTATCGCTGGGCTGAGGGCTTTAAAAGAAGCCTACCCGTAGCGATGGGCTATTTACCTGCTGGTATTGCCTTTGGTGTACTGGCTCAAGTCGCTGGCATCCCTATATGGGCCACGATTATGCTCAGTATCGTGTTATATGCTGGCGCGGCGCAATATGCTTGTCTGCCGATGCTGAGTGCGGGCTTACCAATTGGCAATATCGCAACCAATATTGCCGCGATTAATTTGCGTCACGTATTTTATGGTATGCCGCTGTTGCAATACTTACCAAAAAACAAACTGGCCAAAACGTATTGTCTGTTTGCCCTGACTGATGAGACTTTTTCAGTCATGACCAGCTTGCCTAACGAGTCACGACGAGCACTGATACTCCCTATCAGCTTGTTTAACCAAAGCTGGTGGGTCATTGCGAGCACGGTTGGCGTAATCATCGGTAGTACGCTCAGTGACTTAGTACCAAATTTAGATTTTGCTTTGGTCTGTTTGTTTGCAATATTGGCTTATGAGCAGTTTCAAAGTATCAAACGCTATTTCCCAATTGGCATCGCTATCATTGGCTTAATCGTCGCCTCTTTATTTACCAGCGACTGGTTACTATTAGTCGCGATTACCATCTGCATGCTAATGATATTGCTACGAGGTTTGTGGGTAGAACGGTATAAGGCAGGAGCAAATCATGAGTAGCAGTTATCTTATTTTCGCCACTTTTGCGATGGCCGCTGTCACTTTTATCACGCGTGCCTTGCCTTCTTTGATACCTCGAAAGGTGCTAGACACGCCGTGGCTGCACCGATTGAATGAGAGCTTGCCGTTATCGGTTATGGTATTGCTCATTTTTACGAGCCTAACCTACTCAGGTTTATCGGCAGATATTGCCCTAAATAATGTAGAGCTACATTTATTAATGGCACAAGTTGGGGCGCTTTGCTTGGTACTATTGGTATACCATATCAGCCGTCAGCTCTTGGTCAGTATGATTGTGGGCATTGCTGCCATCAATGGGCTGTTTTGGTTATTTAGCCAGCTGTTGGGTTAAGAATATTTTGGACTGATACTATTTTTTAGCGGTAGTTTAAGCACAAAAAAGCTGGATTCTATAAAGAATCCAGCTTTTTTTATACTTAAGGCCTAGCTAAAAATAATGGCTTTAGTTCAGCTTAAAGCTCTTCAACACCCATCATGTCAACTGGGGTATCGGCCACTATTTGTACGCCTTTTTTACCTGTTTTGGCAGTGTCGTTACGCTGCTCTTGCAAGTGATCAAGATACGCTTCATTGATCTGTCCGGTAATGTAACAGCCATTGAATACCGCACAATCAAAGCCTTCAACTTTACTGTGCTTGGTGTCTTTTACCGCATCGATCAAATCATCCAAGTCTTGGAAGATCAAACGATCAGCTCCAATAATCTCACGCACTTCTTCAACACTGTTGCCTGACGCAATCAGCTCAGTACGTACAGGCATATCAATGCCATATACGTTCGGGAATTTGACAGGTGGCGATGCACTTGCAAAGAATACTTTGTTTGCGCCAGCATCACGCGCCATTTGAATAATTTCATGACAAGTCGTACCACGGACGATTGAGTCATCAACCAACAGTACATTTTTGCCTTTGAACTCTAGTGGAACGGCGCTAAGCTTTTGGCGAACCGACTTTTTGCGCTGCTGCTGACCTGGCATAATAAACGTACGACCGATGTAGCGGTTTTTCATAAACCCTTCACGGTACTTGACGTTCATTTTGAGCGCAAGCTCCATCGCTGAGGTACGTGAGGTATCTGGAATCGGAATAACCACATCGATATCATGATCCTCACCCCATTCAGCAAGAATTTTATCTGCCAGTTTTTCACCCATGCGGAGGCGTGATTTATAGACTGAGATGTTGTCCATGATAGAGTCTGGACGAGCAAAATACACATACTCAAAGATACAAGGCGTGTATTCTTTTTGCTCGACACACTGATGCGTGTGCAACTTATGGTTGAGATCAATGAAAATAGCTTCGCCTGGTCTGACATCACGAACGATAGTGAAGCCTGACCCTGTTAATGCCACTGACTCTGATGCCACCATATATTCAGTGCCGCCATTCGGTGCCATACGCTTACCAAAGATAAGCGGACGGATACCGTTTGGATCACGGAATGCTAGCAGGCCATGGCCAGTAATCAAAGCAACTACGCCATAAGCGCCTTCACAGCGTTTATATACAGCTTTGACCGCTTCAAAGATATCATCAGCCGTTGGATGCGTTTTGCCAAGATTCTGCATCTCGTGCGCTAATACATTCAATAGTACTTCAGAATCTGAATCTGTATTAAGATGGCGACGATCTTCGATATACAACGATTTGGCCAAGCTCTCAGCATTGGTCAAGTTACCATTATGCGCAAGGGTGATGCCATAAGGTGAGTTGACATAAAATGGCTGAGCTTCAGCGCTGCTTGAAGTACCCGCTGTTGGATAACGAACGTGACCGATACCGAATTTACCAACCAGTTTCATCATATGACGATTCATAAACACGTCACGCACCATGCCGTTTTCTTTACGTAGATAGAGTCGTCCATCTTGCAAAGTGACAATACCCGCTGCATCTTGCCCGCGATGCTGTAGCATCGTCAAACCGTCATAAAGTATCTGATTGACTGGCTCGTGAGCTGCAACTCCAATGACTCCACACATAATAGCTATATCCTATTTTGACTCATACATTAGTACGACAATAACGGCAAACTTAACGGCAGTATATTACTAAAACCACTCGCCATCGCCCGCCGCTAACCTGATGATTTTGTAAAAAATTTAACGAGAATTTTTGGTAATCTGTTTTGGATAATTAATGACACACGCAAATATTTAGAAGTATTAAAAGAATTAAAAATAGGGAGAACTACGATTGATTGACTTGATTCCAAGCCATACCCAATACATCTGATACCAAGGCCTTGCCCATCGGTGCATAAGGAAGCAGCTCAGGTGCTAGTACTGAGGTCTGCCACTGTGGCATCTGTACCAATAATGGCGCACTAACACTCAGTACAACCAAGACCATCAGTACGTTTTTGGCAGCACCCAGTACGCCGCCTGCCATTTTATCTAAGACGCCCAAACGTAGCGTCTTAAGTATCCCTGAGAACACAAAAGCCACTAGGTGCATGATAGCCAATATGGCAATCACCACCAATAAGAACGCCATGGCCATTTGTAATACAGGGTTTTGTACGATACCAGTCAGTTGCGGTGATACCACGCCTGCGAGCCGAGTCGCTGCAATAAGGGCAATAAACCACCCTACCAAGCCTATCGCTGTTTTAATCAGTCCGACCTGAAAGCCACGCCATAAGCCAATCAAGACCACAATAGCAATCACAATATCTAAACCACTCATATGCTATGACTCATCATTTTATTCATATGGCTAGCTCTCCATGGCATCATAATAGCCACCGATTGCTTGGATACAAGACTGCACCAGCCCAGGGCCTCTATATATGAGTCCTGTATAGAGCTGTACCATGTCCGCGCCTGCTTCGATTTTTTTGACCGCTTTGGCACCGCTATCGATACCGCCCACACCTATCAACGCGACTTTACCCTCTAGCTGATCAGAGAACTGTTGTAAAATCTGGGTACTAATATGGCTCACTGGTCGACCTGATAGACCGCCCATTTGATCGCCATCACGTAAATCTTCAACGCCGACACGGCTTAAGGTTGTATTGGTCGCAATCAAACCATCAATCTCAAAATCTATCAGCTGCTGTGAGATATAGTCCACCTGTAATGGCTCTAAATCAGGAGCAACTTTAAGCACCAGTGGCACATAAAAACCATATTCAGTGGCTAATTGACTGTGACGGTTTTTGATGGTGTCCATCAAACGAGTTAGGGCTTCACCGCTTTGCAAATCACGTAAATTCTTAGTGTTTGGCGATGAGATATTGACCGTGATATATGAGGCATGCGGATAAGCGCGCTCTAAACAATAGACGTAATCATCGGCAGCTTGCTCGACTGGCGTATCGGCGTTTTTGCCAATATTGATACCGATGTTACCTTTATACTTGCAGCGTTTGACATTGTCGATCAGATAATCGATGCCTTCATTGTTAAAGCCCATACGATTGATAATCGCATCTGCTTGCTTGATTCTGAACAGTCTTGGCTTATCGTTGCCTACTTGCGGTCTTGGTGTCACTGTCCCTACTTCGATAAAACCAAAGCCTAGCTCTGCGAGTGCATCGATATAGTCACCGTTTTTGTCTAGCCCTGCTGCCAAACCAACGGGATTAGCAAACTGCAATCCCATACAATCCGTTGGTTGCATCGACTGACCATATGCCAAGCCTAGCACACGCGCTTTGTGCGCTTTATCCAATAAAGACAGCGTCATCTCATGGGCGTGCTCGGGATCCAGATTAAACAAAAAAGGACGAAGTAAGGCATAAGACATAGTAATGACAGACCCTGCTCGAAAAAAAGTGAATGAATAATGCGAATGAAATCAGGCGCAGCGATTATATCAGCTTAACAGAAATAAGAGCAAAGTTTCATGCGGTAAATTTCCATATTAGCACTGTAGTGAATACAGATTAATCGCTATCAGGGCACAGGACGACCATCGGTCAGCGCAATCCAGCCACGAATGATACGATATAAGTGCCAGATAAAGGTAAAGGTCATAATAAGTAAACCCACCCCTGCCAACAATACCGAACCGATAGCAATATTGCCACTATCAGCCAGCATACCAACGCCAAAGCCACCAAATGCAAAGGTAATAATAATAATACCAACGATGAACCAAACAATACTGTACCAAAAGGTCTTAATCTGCCAATCAAAGTGCGTGGCCAGCCATGTTCCATCAGCATCGTGACGTTTGGCATAGTTCATGACAATCGGCACAATCCACAGCAGACCTGCCGTAAAGTAACTGATCACATATAAGAAATAAGTGATGTGATTATAAGTAGTCAAAGAACCCTGCGTATCGTTTCTCAGTCTGTCACTCATTATAGGATTTTTTCCTTACAGGTAGTATTTGTGCTCATTAATCGCTATAGGTAGAGGCAGTTTAGTGATGTGACTGCTGCTCGGATTGGCTATCGAGCGATTGTTTATGGTTGATATGTGTTCGGCTAATACACATTTAATGGTGCTAGATGAGTGGCTTTTCAATGATACCAAGGATAAAGCCCTAGGGCGTGTCATCAATTAGCACATTAATGCATTTAGTGGCCTTAAAATGGCTAAATTTTGCTAAACATCGTCAGTAATTTTGTCAATATGTTCATATTAACGGCAATTTCTTCCTTGTTTATCTACAATTTCTCTCATTTTAAGCCTCACAATCTAATTGATGACAAGCCCTAGTTTTAAATCAAATACAAAATGCGATGGTATAAAAATGACTGAGAGTTAAGCATCTTTCTGACGCATTCTACAAAGCGACTGTCGCCTGTACCTGAATAGATTTGTTGGTTGTATCCTGCTGCATAGACAATTGCGTGAACTGCCAACCTTGCTGTTCAAGTTTGCCAAGTGCCGTACTGACCACTGCTTGGCTCGGATGGGTAAAGCTCAATTGTACTGAATCACCAGCGGCAACCACTTGAGCATTTGCAATGCCAGAACTATTCAACAACGCGTTAATACGACTAGCAGGTGGCATATCAGCCTCTCCATCAACCGTAGTAGCCGCACTCGATGCTTTACTATCGATATTACCTTCTTGAGCACGTAACCAGAAATAGTCTGCTACTTGTTCCTGATAGCCGCGTTTACTGTCATTGGCTGCTTGATGGACACTGTAACCACCGTAGCCACCGATAAACAATAGTAAAAATACTGACAATACAGCCAACGCCAACTGATCACGTGCAGGCAGCCGATGCCAACGCGTCGCCAATCCATTTTGATAACTGCTCACACGCTCTGAAAATGCATGCGCTTTAGTACTGGTTGTAGGGACAGCTGCACTGCGTTTGGGTCGGCGCTGTAATCGTTTCATGTTTTGACCTTTATTACCAATACCTTGATGAATTATGACGCATTGTTTGTCACAGCATTGCTTGTCACAACATTGTTTTCTACAACATTGACAGTAACTTGACCGCTAAATTGACCTTGCTCATTGCTATTGACTTGCTCTAGCTTGGCGCTTAGTCCTTGCTCGACAAGCGCACTTGCAAACTTATCAAGACTGTCACGATCTGGCGCAGTTAACGTAAAGCTGAGCGCTGAGGGCTGCATGACTAAGGCTTGCGCACGCAATGAAGATTGTTTAATCAGCGGTGATATCCGTGATAGTACTGCCATATGTGCAGCCGCTGCTTGGCTATCACTACGCAATTTTGGTTGCAGCTGCACTTGCAGCTTGGTGCGTGTGCTCAGCGGCTCATCGGCAAACCAAGATTGATACTGCGCTGCAATTTCAGTCTTAGTTGCAGCACTCGCTGCGTTGTATTGATACCACTGTACGCCATCGGTTGCCATTTGTAGCACTAAGGCAGATAGCGCCACCATCATCGCAACCCGTAGATACGGTGACAACTGTGAATCCGTTGATTTAACAAAGAAATTGAGCGCATGACGTTCGGGATTGTCGACTGGCTTGGGCGTCGTGGCCAATGTCGTGAGTAAAAGCTGATGATCTGCAACAAGTGCGGCTGTTTGCGCCACAAAACTCATTGGCATTGATGGGTTTAAAGGATCCTCTGCAGCCTCAATAGCTGGCAATACCATCACTTCACTCAAGTAAGAAAACCGCTCAAATATCAATGGCAAATAACTAACGGCCATACCCTGACGCCATGATTGGCGCAGTAGTATCGTATACTCATCTTGATAAAGGGTTACTTGCTGACCTGCACCCTCTTCTGGCGGCGGCAGCAAAAAAAAATCTGGAAGCAGTGCAGCGATATGTAAGCCAACCAGCTCGGCACTTTGCTGCCATGCCTCAATATCACTTTGCGCCAGCGCATACAGTTGCGTATCGTCTGCATGATTCAATTGACGAATAGACAGCTGATCAACAGGCGTCAATGACGTCTCTTCAAACAAATACTGCTTACCAGTATTGCCCAATTGTTTGAGTTGGGCAATATTGAGCTCAGTATCCACTTGCAGTGCGTGGCTTGAAGGAAAATACAAACAAAGCGTCTTTTGGCCATTGGATTTATAGTTACCATAGATAGTTTGCAGCTGTTGCCACCCATCAACCGTTTGCCATTGCTGTATATCTTCGTGCCAGACAGCTAGTGGACTATGCTGCGCTCTTAACCAAACATGTAACACTAAGCGTGTCCTCAATTATTGCGGCGGTTATAAAATACTCTATGAAGCAATACTGTCGTAAAGAAATGATTAGAAAATTTTGCATACTCAGCAAAGCGCTCAGTTTTTATGACTGCTTTTAAGATCAGTCACTTCCGAATCGCTCAAATCTAAGCAGTAAATCTATCAACCAGTCTAGGGCGTGTCCTCAATTCAATCGATAGTCATCTAAATGGGTTAAAAATGGCTAAATCTTGCCAAACAGCGTCAAATAGCTGACTAATATCTCGATATTAGCCAGCTATTTTCCTTGTCTGACTGCAATTTATCTCATTTTTATCACCATTTTTGAAATGAGGACACGCCCTAGTAAGGCTGATCAGGCACAAAACGATCAACTTCAGTTGCCATGCCAGTCATCACAAAATCCATCTCAAACACTCTCGCTTCTGCCAACGAGAATGACTCAGGATAATCACCTGTGAGCAGTCCGGCGATATAAGCCACGATAGACATATGACAGACCACGACCAGACACTCGGCCTCAATATTGCCAATATCTATCAGCGCTTGACGGGCATCATCAGACGGTGTGATATTGTCTTGTATCGATGAAGGCACGCATGATACAAGTGATTGCAGCACAGCTAGGGTTTGCTGTGCCCGAGTATAAGGGCTGACGACGAAACGATCTGGTTTATAATGAGTGGTGAGATACGCTGCCATTTGCGCAGCTTGCTGCTGACCAAAACTTGTCAACTGACGCGCACTGTCTGGGCGCGTCTCGTCTTCTGCTTGACCATGACGTACTAATATAATTTTCATAACCTTCCTTGGCACACTGAGTTATACGGTCTCTTAATACTACCTCTTAGTAATATATTTTACTTATCAGCATCACTTTTATTCTTGGCACTACTATTAGAGGTTTTCATGTGAGCCGTCAGTGCCGCATTGCTATGATCGTGCGCCATCACAAACTCAACATCACTACGGAAACCGGCTTCCATCAGATGTAATGCCACACCCAGTGCGGCCTTGTCTTCATAAATCACGGCATAAAGCGCATGGGTGATCGGCATATAGATACCAGCTTTGGTCGCTTTTTCATGTACTTGCTGAATAGTATTGACCCCTTCAGCAGTTTGGCCAAGCTTTTTGACCGCTGCATCAATACTCATACCGCGACCGAGCATGTTGCCGATACGATAGTTGCGGCTCAACTCTGAGCTACAAGTGGCGTATAAATCTCCTACGCCAGACAAGCCTAAGAAAGTGAGCGGGTTGGCTCCCTCTTCAACGCCGAAACGACTCATTTCTGCCAACGCGCGCGTCAGTATCATCGCTTTGGTATTTTCGCCTACTTCATAAGCTGCTGCCATACCCATGGCGATCGCATAGATGTTTTTAAGGGCCCCACCAAGCTCGACACCTTTGACATCGTCGCTCGCAAATACTCTAAAAAAGGCACTGTGCAGCGCCGCTTGTACCGCGTGACGCAGCGGCTCAGACTCACTAGCAATCACGGTCGCAGATGGCATATTTTTCATGATTTCAATGGCCAAGTTTGGCCCTGACATGACACCGAAATTCACTTCTGGCAACACTTCTTTGATAATATCACTCATCATCGCAAAGGTGTCTTTTTCCATACCTTTGGTTAATGAGACAATAGACTGCCCACTGATAAAAGGGGCAATATTTTTTAGGGTCTCTCGAAATGCCAGACCCGGTACAGCAATGAAGATGATGTCTTTGTCTTTGACTGATGCGGCCAAATCGTGGCTGTATTTCAAGCGATCATCCAGCTTGTAACCAGGCAAATACTTCTTATTGGTTTGGGTTTTTGCCATCGCCTTAACGGTACGCTTGTTTCGTACCCACAGCGTAGTATCACAGCCATTACGAGCAGCCAAGTTTGCCATTGCCGTACCGAAGCTACCGCCGCCCAAAAATACCAAACGCAGCTTAGTAGGGTTACTATGAATCTCTGCCATACCTTTCGCCACTGCCGACTCTACGGCACTAGGGTTCAGTTTTTTGCGGCCGATACCTGATTTTGTTGCCCGCTCCAAGATA
Source organism: Psychrobacter sp. SWN149 (assembly GCF_015864565.1). Lineage (NCBI taxonomy): Bacteria > Pseudomonadati > Pseudomonadota > Gammaproteobacteria > Moraxellales > Moraxellaceae > Psychrobacter > Psychrobacter sp. SWN149. Next base: position 452,699 of record NZ_JADYWX010000002.1, on the reverse strand, counting down.
CCTGCCAGCATACCGTTTTGTTTTTCAGATGTGTGTTTGACCACTTCCTTGTTATCGCTGTCATTGTCTTTTTTACTATTGTTAGGACTTGTCATGTTCTTTTATCCATGTTGACTGACGTATTATCAATAAAACCCATCGTAACTGATATTTAGTGCTAGTAACCGATATTTGGTGCTAAATGCTGTATTCAGCCTAATCGTATAGGCAAAATTGTTTTGAAAGCTTTTGACCAAAAGACGGTGCTTGGTCAAATCATGACTCGAAGCGTACCAATGGCTCGATATCTATAGGTTTGCGTTTGGATTCATCTTTTGGACTGGTGCCAGTATAAACAAAAGCGGTCACATAATCATCTGGGCCCACATTGAAATACTCTTTTACTGCAGGCTCATTACATAGCAGTCCAGTACGCCATACGGTACTGAATCCTTGGGCTTTTAGCGCCAAGATTAGATTTTGTACTGCAGCGCCCGCACTTAGCATTTGCTCAAAAGGCGGCACTTTTTTGTGTTCCTGCATTTGAGTCACGACCGTTATGATTAGAGGCGCTCGTAATGGCATATTTTGGGTTTTTTGTATGGTTTTCTCAGACAACTCTTCTCCATCCCTTACTGCTTGCTCCTGAGCTGCTTTGAGCAATGCTTGACCTAACTCATGACGTGCCGCGCCTTGCGTCACAATAAAACGCCATGGAGTCAGTTTTTTATGATCTGGCGCGGTTGTCGCACATTCAATAGCAGATTCAATTTGTGCACGTGTGGGCGCAGGCATATCCAGATTACCCATACTGCGTCTTGAACTAATCCAGCCAATCAGCTCATCACTGGTAGAGGATATATCATTTACTGCTACGTTTTTAACTGACAGTTTTTTGTCATCTATTTTTTGGTTGTTTTCGTCTATGACCGTCATTTTCTATCCTCATTTATCGTTATCTCTTACTATTTTTTGCTAATAACTTTTAACATTGTCAGCTACGCTGCATCTTCAACACGGTGATCAGATCGTAGATAGTCCTCTGATTGCATCTCAAGCAAACGTGAGCGAGTACGCTCAATCTCAAAGGCCAGCTTTTCTCCTTGATACAAGTCCAAAATTGACTGCTCTGCTCGCACGAGCAGTTTGACACGGCGATCATAAAACTCATCAACCAGATAAATAAAACGGCGTGTTGGATCACGTAGGTCATCATCTAGCGCTGGTACTGAATCCACCAACACCGTACTGAACTGCTTGGCAAGTTCAATAAAATCAGCAGCTGAGCGCGGTGCCATACATAGATGACGGAAATCGCAAAACAAAATATCTTCGGTACGAGCGTTAATTTTGACCTCACGGCCGTTGATCGTAATAGGCTCTTTACTGATTTTTTGGTTATTTGATAGGCTGGCAAAACGGTTGGCCAACCAGTGGTAATTAGCTTTAGTCAGGGGCGATTCATATAACTCTGCTTGCTGCAAGACACGCAGACGATAATCAATACCGGAGTCAATATTCATCACGGCGGTGTGACTTTCAACTTCCGCAATAGCCGGCATAAAACGATCACGATGCAAGCCGTCTTTATACAGTCCAGACGGCTCAATGTTTGATGTGGCGACCAAAGTAATACCGCGCTCAAACAACATGGTAAACAGATCACCCAGTATCATGGCATCAGAGACGTTAGAGACAAAAAACTCATCAAAGCAGATAATAACGGCTTCTTTATAGATGATATCAGCCACTTTTTCAAGCGGATTACTTTCGCCCTGTAGCTTGTTTAGCTCTTTATGAACGCGCTGCATAAAATGATGAAAATGCAGGCGCATCTTACGCTCAATGGTCAATGAGTCATAGAACATGTCCATCATCCACGTTTTGCCGCGCCCTACGCCGCCCCACATATATAAACCCATTGGTGCAACCGGTTTAGATTTTAAAAAGCCAAAAAAGCCTTTCTTTTGCGGTGCGCTATTAATGAGCTGATGATATATCTCATCAAGACAGCTCATGGCCTGAAATTGCTGCTCATCTCGAGTAAATTCATCGGTACTGACGGCTTTCTCGTAACGTTGCAATGGAGATAAACTCATAATACGACTCATCGTTGGATTCAATAAATATTAAAATAGTGGGGCAATTTAGCACGGTGCTGGTGCTACCAAGCAAGCCATGCTAAACCATATCGAAACGAAAACTATGAAGCTGAGCTAGGTAACAAACAAATTAGCTGTCTTGTCCAAAGCTATGCTTTTCCAATAAACCTTTCAGCTCTGATAGACGGCCATGAAAAAAGTGACCCGCACCATCCACAACGCTCACCTCAATACCTAAGCGATCAGCAAATGCTTGCATATTGTCAGGTTCGATCACCTCATCCGCATTACCATAAATCTCAAAGGTCTTATCAACGGGCAAGCTGATATCACTGCTGTCATTTTTTTCAACTGACGGTGCGATAAGGGCGATTTTTGATATCTCAAAATCGCTCACGCCCCATATATGTGAGGCCTCCAGCACTTGCTCAGCCACGCGTGCCGTGACATAACCACCAAAAGAAAAGCCACCAAGCCAGAGCTTGCGGGCATTGGTTTGCTCGGCGATCCATTGTAGCACGGTCATTGCGTCGACCACTTCACCTTCGGCATAGTCATGCTCGCCTGTCGATTGGCCAACGCCGCGAAAGTTAAAGCGTACCACATGCATGCCATTATCACGGGCAAAACGATACATGGTCGTGACCACTTTATTATTCATCGTTCCATCAAACAACGGGTTGGGATGACACAGCAGCGCTACTGTATCTGTATTTAGGTTATTAGGATTGTCTTGTTGCCATAGTGCGTCGACCTCGAGCACACCAGCAGGAGCAGGAATCAATTGCATAAAGTTACTTATTAATAAAAATGGAAGTTAGTAAAAAACGAATGGCTCAATTATCCTAGATATGAGGTATATTTCAAGTGGTTTGCTGTGTACGGCTGCGACTTGTTTTATTTTAGACTCATACAGTCTATCGATAGATGTGCGATGTTACTTGTTTTGGAATGTATCATGCATAATAGCACTCACTGGCAATGCCACTGTAATACAGCACACAATAACCGTCTAGACACTTAATGCGTAGATAGGCTATCTTCATGAGACTTGCTTATCACTGCTATCGTCTTGCGTGAAAAATAGGTTCTGTTTATAAACTTTAGGAATTATTTATGAATATTTTCAATAAAGCTGCCGGTTTGACCACCACGTTAGCGGCTGTACTCGTATTAAGTGCCTGCCAGAGCACACCTTCATCACCAGTGATTCAACGTGCCAACTCTATCTATGAGACAACAGGCATCGCCGAGACTAAAGTTAAAGCGCAGCAAAATGCGATAAATAGCGCGCAAAAAACTTGTCGAAGTAAGCAAGTGATCATCGTCGATGACAATGTAAAATACAATGGCATCTTAAATGAAAGTACTGGCCGTATGGTTGGTCAAGTAGGCGCTGTCGTTGGCTCAATATTTGGCACGGGAACACCAGACTTATCACGCGATGACGATTATGAATATACCATTAACTTCCGCTGCCAATAGACCGATAAATAGCGAACTGCTTTTCCCTATACGCTAACTGTCTGTAGATGAAACCAAGCTTAAGATCCAACCGCCAATATCAAATGACATACAATATCCCTTCAGCAAGTAACCAACAAACTGCGATATAGATAATATATCAATCAAAGCTTGTTGGCATCGCTTTTTGTGTGCTCTCTTTTACGTTAAACTACTTCTATTGTATTTAACATGCCCTCATCAGCCTTTACGTCTTACTTATCTTTGGTCTTTTATCATGCGCAAACCCAATATTTCAAACACCAAACAAGCCAAAGTATTAACGCCTGCCAAAGATTTGGCGACTTTAGAGGCCGAACTCGCTGAGCAAGAAAACAATCTTGAAGTGAATTTAGAAGATACTGTCCTGCGCCTGAGTGACTATCTATCAGCAGTTGAGATGGTCATTAAACAAACCTTTGATCATAGAGTGTGGGTCAAAGCAGAAATCCGTAATCTATCGAGTAAAGGCGGTCACTACTATTTTGAGTTGGCCGAAAAAGACGATGATGGCAAAGTGGTCGCCAGCTGCCGTGGTAATCTATGGCGCTTTAAAGCGGCCCGTGTCTTAGCCAAGTTCGAGCGGGCAACAGGTATGCCACTTGAGCGTGATTTGACCGTACTACTCAAAGTATCGGCAGGATTTCATGCTCAGTATGGTTTTTCAATCACCATTGAAGACATCGACCCTAGCTATACACTAGGCGACTTGGCACGGCAATATGCAGAAATGGTCGACCGTTTAACAGGTGAAGGGCTATTACATCTCAATCAACAGCTTCCCGCGCCATTTGACATCGAGCATGTACTGGTTATCGCTCCCGAAAAGGCGGCCGGATTGGGAGACTTTCAAGCAGATGCGGATCGCTTAGCCAGTACAGGTGCGTGTCACTTCCATTATCATAACGCTACGTTTCAAGGCAATCATGCGCCCGCCGAGATACGCCAAGCCATCGTCAGTGCTCAGCAGCAGTTTTATGAGACGTATCAGCACCTGCCGGATCTATTGGTGATTATTCGCGGCGGCGGTGCGGTTGGGGACTTGGCTTATCTCAATGATTATGAACTGGCGGCGTTGGTTGCTGAGCAGCCTATTCCTGTATGGGTAGGTATTGGTCATGAGCGTGACAAAGTCATTTTAGACGAGGTGGCGCATACCAGTTTTGATACACCATCAAAAGTCATCGCCGCCATTAGTGGCCACTTAGCACAGCTCATCGCTCAGACGCTACAATACCAAGCGCAAATCAAGCAAGCAGCTCAGCGCCAATTGAATACTGCCGAGCAACAAACGGCGCGTCAGTTGAGTCAAATACAATCGCAAACAATCGGTCAGCTGACGGCCCTACAAAAAGACAGTGACTATGCATGGCATAGTATTCAACAAAGCGCACAGCGCCAAGTGAAGCAAGCCGCCAGACTCACCTCTGAGCACTATGAGCAAACGCAGACCTTGGCTCATCAGCAGTTGACGATGGCCTCGACTGCGAGCAAAAACCACCAAACGACCATCATGCACAGCACTCAGCAGCAGCTGATACAAGCACAGCGTGATAGCGAACATCTACGTGATATTGTGCTACTACATCGCCCTTCCCGTGTGCTTAAGCAGGGCTATACTATGTTAACAGATGTGAAAAATAAGCAAACACTCACTAGTAGCACCCAACTCTATCCCGAGCAAACGGTAAACATCATACTAAAAGATGGCAATGCAACAGCACAGATTGTTAATGTCAATACGGATAAGAAAGCGACGGAAACCTCAGATATTCCAGCTTAACCACATAATAATATCTAACGATTACTGATCTACTTACCTTTAAAAATTAGGAAATTCTATGACTACCACAACTCGCCGACGCAAAAAAGCCGCCCCAAAGACCTTTAAGGCGGCTTACGATATTCTAAAAACCAATGCCGCTGAATTGCAGCAGCAAGACGAGCCTGATATTGACAACCTAATGACCACGGTCGAAGAGTCTATTGCCGCTTATCGAGTTTGCGAGACCCGTATCAACGCCGTACAACAAGCATTAGACGCCGCCTTTGCCGAAGAAAAATCTACTAGCAGCATTGATAGTTAAATAAAAACCTGCCACTAGATAGCAGCTAATTAGTCAAACCAAGCGCATCAAGCTCATTTGGGCTCTGCCTTTCGTTTACTCAGGCTCATCCACCTCAAACACTTGGCGAAGATAGGCAAGATACGTGTCGTTATTGATCATGGTCTTGCCCGGGCTGTCAGATAGCTTAGCCACTGGCTGACCATTGCACTCCACCAATTTCAGCACGATATTGATCGGCGTGATACCCATATCATTGGTGAGATTGGTACCAATACCGAAACTGGTTCTGATGCGATCCTTAAAGTACTGATGCAGCTCCCACGCCTTTTCTAGATTTAGCCCATCGCTAAAGGTCAGAATCTTGGTCTTTGGGTCTATCTTGAGCTTTTCATAATGTGCAACCGCCTTATCACCCCAGATATATGGGTCACCGCTGTCATGACGCAGACCGTCAAAGAGCTTAGCAAAATACAAATCAAAATCACGTAAGAACGCATCCATCCCAACCACATCTGTCAGCGCAATGCCCAAGTCGCCACGGTACTCATGCACCCATGACTCCAACGCGGCCTTTTGTGAGTCACGCAAACGCACATCCAAAGCCTGAAAGGCCTGCATAAACTCATGCGCCATCGTGCCTATCGGTGTCATTCCGAGCTGCTTAGCCAAATAGACGTTGGATGTGCCACTCACAATTTTTGGTTCGGCTTTATATAATGTCTCGACCACATGGGCCTGCCAGCGTCTGCTGAATCGTCTACGCGTACCAAAATCTGCCACGATAAATGGCGGTTTGTCTTGGCCATTTTTTTTCTGCTCGCCAGCATACTGATGTAGCAACGCCACTTTTTCATTAAGGCGACGCTGACCTTCGGCAATCACGCTCTCACTGGATAAAGCATTAAAATAAAGCTCGTTGACGATGGCCAGCACGAATACTTCAAAGAACATCGCCTGAATCATCGGTCCTTCGATATCGATAGATAAGCGACCTTTGTCATCCGTACTGACCGTGATAAAACGGCGCTTTAGCTTAAATAGCTCCAGATAATCGACAAAATCTGAGCGAATAAAACGTAAACTGCGCAGGTATTCCAGCTCATCTGGCAAAAATCGTAGCTCGCATAGACTGTCTATTTGCTGCTCTAAATCCTGCTGAATATCCGCCAATGGGTAGGACGTGTCTTTATTATTACGGCAGCGAAAACGATAGACACCATGAGTTTGCGGGAACTGATGTAGCATGGCTTGTAGCATGGTAAATTTGTACAAATCATTATCAAGCAATGAGGTAATAATAGGTGCATAAGTAACGGTCATGCTATGGCCTTAAAAAGTGCAAAAGTAAAAAATAGATGTCACCTGATAGACCAAGCGACGTTATATATGGATAACAAATAAGACGACCCAAAAAATAATAAGGCGTCGATAAACCGTTAAGTATAACGAAGTTTGGGGTTTATTTCAGAGTTCGCACGTGATTGACACAAAATAGCATCTCAATAAGAACAGCAAATAGTCTATACCCAGCAAGGCTTACCCACCTTCAGTAAGACATACTCTATTCATCGATTTCCCCACTACTGAACAATGCCAATTATGCCTTTATGCTCATAAACTGCTCGACATAACGGTCTGCAGGGTGATGACGCAACTCGTGTGCCGTACCTGTTTGGATCAAACGACCACCATTTAAAATACTAATACGCTGACCTACTTTGACTGCCTCATCAATATCATGAGTAATAAAAACAATGGTTTTGTTTAGACGATCTTGTAGCGCTAACAGTTGCTCTTGTAGTTGGGTGCGAATGAGCGGATCAAGAGCGGAGAACGCTTCATCCATCAATAATATCGGGTTGTCTGTTGCTAGTGCTCGCGCCAGTCCAACACGCTGCTGCATACCACCAGACAGCTCATCCGGATAGCTACCCTCTACATTTGATAGCCCCACCTCATTGAGCCAATGTCTTGCCGTTTCATGACGTTCACTAACACTCATTTTACGCACACGTAGACCATAGGCGACATTTTGTATGACGGTCATATGCGGCACCAGACCAAAATGCTGAAAGACCATACTGATCGATTGCTGACGATAGTGCTGCAACTGTTTGTCATTCAGCGCTAAAATATTGATAGCATTGATGGCAGGAGTCATTGCTGGAGAATCAGTCGCGTCTATGTCTGTCTTATTACCAGATTTATTGCCAGCTTTAACGTTAGTATTATTAGTGGTATCTACCCATATTTCTCCACTGGTTGGATCAATCAAGCGATTAATATGGCGTACTAGCGTAGATTTTCCTGAGCCTGACAGCCCCATTATACAATGTACTTCGCCCGCCTCGATATTCAGGTTGATATCATAAAGACCCACCGAATAGCCCGTTTGTGCCTTTACCTCGATGCTATCCATACCCTCAGCCAATAGTGCCAATGCAGACTGCGCTTGCGTGCGAGTGGCATTATAAATCTTACTGATATTTTTTAGCTGGATATGACTCATTATGACTCTCACTGTTTAGGTGGATTTTATTATTGTAACTTTGCATGGTTATCGCTAAACAAATCTTACCCAATCGGACGTTTGCCTGCTTGAATGGTTTTTTGACGGGCACGCTTGCCTTGACCAAAGGCTTGGGTTATACGGTCAATAATAATGGCAACGATGACGATTGCTGTACCCGCTTGTAAACCTTGACCGATATTGAGGGTTTGGATGGATTGCAACACATCTTCGCCCAGACCGGGGGCACCAATCATCGAGGCAAGTACCACCATAGAGAGCGACATCATTACCGCTTGATTAACACCCGCCATGATACTAGGCAATGCCTGTGGTAACTTAATCCAGATAAGCAGCTGCATATGGGTGCTACCAAATGAGCGACCCGCCTCTACCATCTCATGATTGACTTGCGTGATACCTAACATCGTAAGGCGAATCAGTGGCGGCAGCGCATAAATAATCGTGGCAAACAGCGCAGGTACTTTACCAATACCAAACAGCATGAGCACGGGTATCAGATATACAAAGCTTGGCATGGTCTGCATGACATCCAGTACAGGCGTCACCACTTTGCGCAGCAACTGGCTGCTTGACATCGCAATACCGATAGGAATACCCATCACGATGGTGACCAGCACCGAGACGATGAGCAATGCCAATGTATCAATCAATGCACCCCATAAGCCAAATGCTCCAATCAAAAACAATCCTGCACCGCATGCCAGCGCAAACCAAATCTTGCGGACACCAAACCAACCAAGCACAGTCACAAATGCAATAATCAGCCAAGGCGGGATAGCGGTTAACAACTGCTCAATAGGTAGCAATAGATATGTGAGTGCCATGGTACTGATAGTACGGAATACACCACCATAGTTTTGGACGACGCTTGCTAAAGCGTTATTGAGAGGAGTCTCAAGTGACCACAAAGGAAAGCTTGATGAGCGCGCTGATGGATCAAGGCGCGAGGTGGCGGCATCAGCTGTCATAGCACCTGCCGAGTCCAGACCCAATTTAGCGGCAAGATTGACAGCCGCTTCATCGGTCAACCATCCTTGCCAAACGTTTGGATTCTCACGCAAAAACACCAACGCTTGCTCATCACCGCTACGTTTGCTCTCACTCATCTCTAAGATAGCGCCGTTCAGCTCATCAGAGGTGAATTGCACCTTTTCAAACACATCGACCAGCTCGGGATTGGTTTCAATAAAGAGCGTAGATACTGCGATACCTAAGGGTGATACCGGAAAACCTGATACACAATCCATCGTGCCATCAGCAAGCAGTAGGTCTTGCCAACACGCATCCTTATGCGCCGGAAACTCTAAGGCGGCAAAGTCATACTTCGCCATCAGACCTGTGGGCTGCCAGTAGTAAAACAACAGTGGTTTATGCTGTTCAAAAGCGGAGGCGATTTCGGCATCGAGCGCGGCACCCGTACCAGGATGGGCGTTATTAAAGATACTGTCCAGACCTGTGGTTTTGAGCAACCGCGTGTTAAAAATCTCACACGTCCAACCAGAGGGACAGTTCATGAAACGTGATTTATTTGGGTCTTCGGGGTCTTTAAACAGCTCAGCATATTTTGGCAAATCTTGATAGCGACGCAGACCTGGGTTTTCCTCTAGCACATAACGGGGGACATACCACCCTTGGGTCGCTCCGCCTTTTAGCGTATCTCCAATGACAGCCACTTTGTTTTGTTCAATCGCTTGCTCCATGATAGGAGAACGCCCGATCCACTGCTCGCCAATCACCTGAATGTCATTTTGTGACAGCGCAGTATCCAATGCAGGTCCTGCTCCGGGTACCTCCTCAATCGTACAGCCATAGCCATCTTCAACGATATATTTGAGCACACCTGAGATAAATTGGCCACTCTCCCATGTCAGTGCCCCAAATTTAATGGGCGAGTCACAAGCCGCTGATGCCGATACAGGCAGCAGCAACGCACTCATGCACAGTAAACTTAAAGCAATCCATTGGCGCATGCGCTGTCCTATTTTTTGTTTTATATCGCATAAAAGGCTGGTTCACACAGTAAGTTTCAATATAGATCCTACGATGTCATATCCATCGATGACATCCCTAGCTTATTCAAAGATTACTTACTGTTGTGTAGACTTACTACAAAGTGTAGCGATTTATCAGAGTCATGACAAATGCTTATTTGTCAGTTATGACAGTAGATAACAGCCCTATCATGAGAGTAAAAAACTGACCATATAACGCTTTACTTTGACATAGCATCCGATACGCAATATCGTAGGCAAAAAAATAGCACTTATAGGCATAAGTGCTATTGATTAGGCTATTGCTGACACTAACTTAATGACTAGTCCTAGAGCTATTGCCAGTCATATGCTCATAAACCTCTGATTCTAAATCCGATATCGTTCAACAGCTATTTTAAAAACAGCGCCATGGCCTTTTTAAACAGTCCACCATAAGGGGGTAATAAGAGGTTCAGGCCGTTTAGCTTAGACTGAACAAACACTGGCTTCATATGACTTAAACGCTCAAATCCATCTTTACCATGGTAAACACCGGTACCTGATTCACCGACACCGCCAAAAGGTAAATCATGCTGAGCCACATGTATCAAAACCTCATTGATACATAGACCACCCGAGACAGTGTTATTACGCACTTTTTCGATACCACCATAGTTATCACCGAAAATGTATAAAGCTAATGGTCTTGGACGTGCATTCACAAATGCAATCGCCTCATCAAGTGTCTCATAATGCATGAGCGGCAAAATCGGTGCAAAAATCTCGTTTTGCATCACATCGCTATCAGGTGCAGGCTCACATACAATCACTGGCGGCATCAGGCGTGTCTCTATGTCTGACTCAACCGCTGTGAGGGCATGTACTTCCTCAGCTGACAATGCATCTAGATAGCCTTTGACCCGTTTGAACTGCTCACCATTGATGATGCGCGAGTAGTCAGGGTTGCTTTCAATATTAGGATAGTGCTTTGTCATCCACTCTGTTGCTAAGTGAATAAACTGCTCGTGATATTGGCGCGGAATTAATACATAGTCAGGGGCAATACAGGTTTGACCTGCATTCAGTGTTTTGCCCATCATCACACGATTGACGACAGATTCTAGATTGGCGTCGTCTAATACGATAACCGGCGACTTACCACCCAATTCTAGCGTCACGGGTGTTAGGTTCGGCGCAGCAGCTGCCATGACTTTCTTGCCTACCGCAGTAGAGCCTGTATATAATAGGTGGTCAAACGGCAACTCACTAAAGGCGGCCGCAATATCAACCTCACCCAATACCACACAGATCATATCTGGCGAAAAATAACGCGCTATCGCATCAGCGAATGTCTGAGCGAACTGCGGCGCGGCTTCACTCATTTTTACCATGATGCGATTGCCTGCGGTGAGTGCATCAATCATGGGTCCAATCGCCAAAAACAGTGGATAGTTCCAAGGAACCATGATACCGACTACCCCTAGTGGCTGTGGCTGAATTTCATTATGGGCTGGCATATATAGGGCAGAAATAGGCGCACGATGCGGCTTCATCCATTTTTTGCCGTGTTTTTTGGCATGACTGATGCCTGTAAAACTAGGAAACAGCTCAGCAAACTGAGTCTCTGACTGGCTCCGATAGCCAAAATCTGCGCTGATCGCTGTGGCAAAACTCTCTTGGTTGTCGCTGAGCATGATTTCTAGGTTATCGAGCTGGTTTTCACGAGTTTGCCAATCGTTTATCGGCTGCCTACGGCTGAGTGCTTGCAAGCGCGAGAACTGCGCTTTCATCTCATCAATCGTCGTGGCGGTACTTAGGGCTTCGGGCAAACGTGCAAGGCTTGTACCGGTTAACGCCTGATCATGGATCTGTTGATTGCTGTCTGTCATTTGTTCTTCCTTGTCATATTTATTGGCATCAATTGGGTATATTAGGGTGCACGGTTTGTTGGCATATCCTGACCCTAGAATAGGAGCCTATCTTAAAAGGTCGCGTCCTAATCAGATTCCATTCATCATACTTTAATGTAGCGCATCACCCACGCAATGAACAGCATCTTTGGTCGACTGCTGCGTCTGTGCTCGTGGAGGCCTGACCTGTTATATCAGGTCATTATATATTAGAACATGTTATAGGATAGGTACTATCCACTGTATAGCTTTGGTCAACGAATCGAACGATGCTTTAGGCCATAACTTGAGCAATAGTTTTGAGTGATAGGGGTTAAAACTGCTACACTGCCTATCAGTAGTATCTATCTTCATTTCTATACCCAATAACAATAAGACAGACACCCTTATGCAAAATGCCACACAGCCGCTTAGCGATATGCTGATCAGTAAATCCCTATCAGCAGCCGACTATAACCCGACTCACGATGCAATGCTTGAGCGTACGCTTGAGCGTATTGCCTTAAAAAAAGAGCAAGGTGTACGCACACCTGATGAATTATGGATTGTTGATCACAATGACGTTTACACCCTTGGGCAAGCGGGCAAAGAAGAGCACATATTACAGCGCACTAATACCCCTATCATCAAGACTGATCGCGGTGGTCAAGTCACATGGCACGGACACGGGCAGCTGGTGCTTTACTGGTTGTTTGATTTGAATAGTCTCAAATGGAGCGTACGCAACCTAGTTTCTCACGCCGAACAAGCCATTGAAGATGTCATTAACGACTGCTTACATAGCACGCCTCTATCTGACAGTGCACATTTCAGCGCCCATGCTCGTCGTGATGCACCAGGGGTTTACTTGTATGCAGATATCCCTGAATCAGATAGCAGTACCGATACGCAAACCAACGGCACACCTGTTGATGATAAAATCATGCTAGGCAAGATGGCCTCTCTAGGCTTCAAGATCAAGCATGGCTTTAGTTATCATGGTATTGCAATCAATCTAAATTGTGATTTGGCCGCTTTTAACGCCATCAATCCTTGCGGTTATGCAGGGATGCAAATGCTGCGTCTGTCTGACTTTGTGGCGATGAATAAAGCGCCAAGTACACAAAACACTCAACAGATAAGCAATGCTTTGAGCTATGAGCAAGTGACTCAGAAGCTGATTGATAATATTGCCAAACGTCATGCTGGACTGATTGAGTTACGAGCAATCGCGCCCCAATAAATGCTCTGAGTCCATTTTTGCATAATCTCTTGCGCGCTTAGACTAAGCATTATGAGAAAATTTGCATCAAACTTGCTATAATCGCATGCAGTACAAATCGGGTGCTACAGTTCTTTTGCTAGTCTCCCAGCTCAACACTTTGACTATCATTGATTATTCAAACACTTAAAACAAAAGAAAATTGGAGTATTTCATGGCAGATTTTAATAAAATTCTAGACGCAGGCGACGTAGATGGCGGCATCATCAACGTAGTCGTAGAAATTCCAGCTGGTAGCAGCCATAAAATCGAATGGAATCGCGAGCTAGCCGTATTTGAGCTTGATCGTATTGATCCACAGATTTTTGCTAAGCCTTGCAACTATGGCTTTATCCCGCAAACGCTTGACGAAGATGGCGATGAGCTAGATGTGTTGTTACTGACTGAGCAGCCTTTACCGACGGGTATTTTCTTAAAAGCCAAAGTAATCGGCGTTATGAAGTTTGTCGATGATGGCGAAGTAGATGACAAAATCGTTGTCGTACCTGCTGACGACCGTGACACTGGTAATGCTTACAACAGCCTAGCCGATCTACCAAAACAGCTAATCAACCAGTTAGAATACCACTTCAGCCATTACAAAGATCTGAAAAAGCCAGGTAGCACAGTGGTTGAGTCTTGGGATGATGTTGCAGAAGCCAAAGAAGTGATTAAAAAATCTATCCAACGTTGGAAAGATTTATAATTTATCATAGGTTGGCAGAAATGCTGATAAGATAGATATTAAAATACCGCAGTCATGATTATGATTGCGGTATTTTTTTGCTTGAATTTTTCTGATATAAAATGGTTATAATGAATAACCATACTATCTAGCTACTCACACCTTTATGCTGTCATAAGGACAATCATGTTTAACTCTGACCCCAGCTCAAAAAAAGTCAATGCAAAGCTGCCAAAAGCGGTCATGATGATGATCGAAAAAAACAACTTAGTCATGGCGATCAAAACCTTGGCAGCTGACGAAAACATCAGCATGGATGATGCCAAAGATAGGATCGATGCTTATGAGACGGCGCTAAAAATAAAACAACAGCAGAAGCTTACGACTATCGCCAACAAACAGGGGATTCCTAACGAAGCCATCAGTTTTGATAGAGCGCCTACGGCAGAGCCGCCACAGCCACTGGTTAAGAACCGTGTCAAAACCACCGAGCAGAGCCAAGGATTTAAGCGCTTACAAGCTGGGGTTGACAGTCAGCTCAACGACTTGGGTTATAAAAAGCCGCTGCTCCCTTTTTGGCTCAAACGATTGCTCGTCATCGTTGTCGTAATGATAGGGTTATTTTTCATACTACGCAGTGTGTTTGGTTAAATGACAGAGGTGAAATCGATGTATCTACTGCAAAATCTTACCGACATTATTAGCCGTCGAGCGTGACTATTTCGATACTAGAAATCCCAACAGAGTCTGTTATAAGTGGTTCCATTATACTAGTCTGTTTTAAGTAGTCTGTTTTAAGTAGTCTGTTAATAGGTTTTAAGGGTGAATTAGCTGGTTCCCTTGAGGTATACCCTAAAAGCGTTCCTCTTGAAATTCATGATATTTAGAAGAAAATTTATGCAAATTACTTTTGGACTCTTCGTTTAAAGAATCATACAGGTCATTATTCAAGACATCATAAGCGCATATAAAAGCACTTTTGTTTTTTTGAGTATAGTCTTGCATCATGTCTATACAAGAAAATGAATTGAGTACGTTGAATAGAATACTAGTATTATAAGGGGCGTATTCCAAAGCTTTTTGGAAAAAAATTAGTCCAGAGTAGTTTTCTTTATCTTCCGAAAGATATGGAGCAAGATCTACAGTTATTCCTTTTAGGTTTAAAGCCTCCGCTATTTCACTATCTGTTGAATTACTATCAGAAATTACTTCATTTAAGATATCAAGAGCTAGCTCTGGTTCGTAGTTTTGGTAAAAAATCTCTGCTTGGTTCAGCTTTTTTTCTATAGTAGACATTAGTTTTTTTATCCATTCATCTTTGGTTATACGGTAAGCAGTTCGATGCCTGTATAGCGCACCGATCACGAATTGATGATAACTAAAGCTTTTTCATTTTCAGGTTCTAATGCTAGCAGCTTAGCAGCATAATACTTCTTTTGATCTTCAGTCAGCACAATTTCAGGTGGTTCACCAAAATCTAAAATAGAATTTAATATGGAAGTATCGTTCGAATCTAGCTCATGAGCTTTTATAAAATAAAATAAAGCAGATAGTTGAGCACCGTGCATAAAAAATAAATGAGATGAACATAGTACTCCCAAGTGTTTATACCAAAGAGGAGTGTTTTTTTTCTTTGCAACTTCAGCTAAAAGAGTTACCAAATAAACCCCATAATCATCAGCATTGTGTATCACGAAGGTCGTTAAACCATCTTCATCTAACGCCGAAATATAATCTAGTATTTTGTTTCGTGGCAGAAAACGTGATAATTGGTAGTTTTCCATTTTAATTCCTATTTTCTGGAGTATTCACATAAGTGACTTGGACAGTTTTTGTAACTCCATTACGAACAACAGACGTTATGACAAATAAGGATTAGCAATATGTTGAATATAAACGATGTTATTAAGGTATCAAAAGATATTCAAGAGAATATCAGAGCGGGTGATGTGGGAACTGTAGTACATATTTTTGATGTGACTCCTCCCGTATATGAAATTGAATTCACTGACAATGAAGGTCGTACACTCGCGACTGTACCCTTGAAAAAAGAAGATATGAGCCTTTATTGGGTTGCCAGCACTGAAACATATATCGAATAGTTAAAGGTGAATTGCCCAACCGTTGAGTACATTCAGACATAAGCTGATTCAACCTCAGAGGCTATTATTAAACATACTAAGGGGTGTCCTCATTTCAAAAATGGTGATAAAAATGAGATAAATGTCCGCCAAACAAGCAAAGTATTACAGATAATATCGAGATATTAACAAGTTACTTAACACAGTTTGGCGATGATTTAGCCACTTTTAGTCTATTTAACAGTTGTTGTTCGAACTGCAGCACGCTCTAGCCGAAACGCTGTTGCAAGTAAGCATTGATATCATTAGATTCATACATCCATTGGACGTCGTCGTTTTTTTGAATACGTAGACAAGGTACTTTTATCCGCCCACCGTTCGCAGCAAGCTCATTGCGAAACTGTTCATTGTTTTTTGCATCTCGAAGCTCAACAGGCACATTCAACTTATGAATTTGACGACGTACTTTGACGCAAAAAGGACAAGATTGAAATTGATATAAGGATAGATCTTCACCAGCCTTATTAACAAGAGCTTGTTCTTCTTCAGTACGTTTCATGGCATTACCTTGTGTCATAAAACTAATACCCGCAATAATTCGTCCTAGACCTTCTCGTAGCAATTTAATTAACATCCTTACCTCTTCAAATTATCTTTTGTGGATTCTTTAACACTCAGCGAATGAGTGCTTAGTGTGTACTTGTATGGTGTTCAGATTTTCCGATATGCAAAGCTTAATCTCATTGAGCATGAGAGTCGAGACGATTAGGCCATGGTAAACTCATTCTACTACAGTTGATTCAGTTTAAAAGAGATACAAAGCAACCGAGTGCAGATGTATACGTGATACTTCAAGCAAGGTTAACGCTGTCACTCTTTTATAGAGGATTGACTATATACCCCCAGTCGCCTTGGTTAGCATCGTAAATGAGGCATCTATTTTAAGGTACTAAAAGTAAAATCCTAAAGCATCTAACAATCTCGTCGTTCTGGTCATCAGATAGCTAAAAAGCATCGCTATTCTACCCATTCATATAAGTATTAATACCTTGAGAGATATTAAAAAAGGATGCCGTAGCATCCTTTCTTATGACTCAAAGCGCATGAAACCCGAACTTTAGTGATGCTCACCCGGAAGGATTCTGGCGAAGGCACGCTGAGCAAGGTTTGGCTTCTTATCGGTAGTCAGTCCAGCGCGGGTGCTTGGGAAAATACGATAGCCAATTGATTGGATACCGACGTTAAATGCTGGCACCAGTGAATACGTGGCTGATGCAAATTTACCCATATTACTGGCAATACTATTTGGCTTATCGACGATGGCTCTTGCGACCATCAACGCCGCTTCATCAGGCATTAACGCAGGCATGTAGCGGTATAGCTTGGTTGGGGCAATCATAGGCGTACGAACCAATGGCATAAAGATATTGGTAATCGTCACATTGTCCCCTTTTACTTCGGCAGCTAAGCAGCGACTAAAAGCATCCAACGCTGATTTCGATGCGACATAAGCGGCAAAGCGTGGACTGTTCGCCAATACACCAATCGAGGATATGTTGACAATTTGACCCGTCTGACGTTCAATCATCGTCGGCAAAAACCCAAGAACGATTTTAACAGCGCCAAAGTAATTGATATCCATCGTACGCTCAAAATCATGGAAACGATCGACCGATTCATGAACTGAACGACGAATCGAGCGACCAGCGTTATTGACTAAGACATCAACATGGCCAAAATCCGCCAAAATTTGCTTACTGACTTTTTCAATATCATCCATATTGGTCAAATCACAAGGATAATAATTGGCTTTGCCACCAAGTATTTCAATGCTTTCTGTTACTGTTTTTAGCTTATCCTCAGTACGTGCCAATAAGATAACCTGTGCACCGCACTCACTTAATAAAAAAGCCGTACGTTCGCCAATACCACTTGAAGCCCCTGTAATAATAATATTCTTACCTTTTACTGCTTTGGTTATTGCTTTTTTCGAGGGATTTGCCATAAAAGTTCCTTTTTTTTGTCCTATGCCAATGAATATTCATTTATAGCATAGCAAAAAAATATCACACAAAGTGAACAAAACACCAGTAACTGGTAGTTAATTTGAGGGCTTTAGGGGTTTGCAGCCATGTCTAATCATATAATAATAGTGATGCTACTTATGATGCTTTTTCTGGCTAATACCGAGGAGAATACACTTTGATAGAAACGTTGACCCACTATGTCGATTTAATTGCCAAGATAATTGAAGTCATTGGCGTACTGATTATGTTTTTTGGACTGTTCTTTGCTTTTTATAGGGCATTTCGGCTATCGGGTGGCCTCAATCATAATACGTACGTAGAAATCAGGCAGACCATTGGCAAGTCTATTCTATTAGGACTAGAGGTGCTAATCGCTGCTGATATTGTGGCTACTGTCGTGACAGAGCCGTCGCTACGCAGCGTACTAGTATTAGGTATTATCGTGCTTATTCGAACCTTTTTGAGCTTGTCACTACAGGTTGAGTTAGAAGGTCGATTCCCTTGGCAAAACAAAATAACTGCCGCTGAACCGAATCCAGACACAGCAATGGTAGAAAAAACATAGCAGTGGTCGAATAGACTTTATGAATCATTCATACGCATAGGTGCACCGAAGGAGTATTCAGCTTATATTACTCATGCGCCTGCAAAAAAGTCTCGACGACTCGGAACTGTCCTGCGGTGCTCTCTTCTCCATACATCGCTTGCCTAAAGGCATTGGAGTTGGGAATACCTGTCGTATACCAAGCAATATGCTTGCGGGCGATGCGGCAGCCAGAATACTCACCATAAAAGCCATATAGCTCTTGCAAATGCGCCAGCACGATCTCTTTTATCTCGCTCACACTAGGTGCCTCTAGAGTCTCACCAGTACGCAGAAAGTGCTCAATATCGCGAAATATCCATGGCTGGCCTTGGGCTGCTCGTCCAATCATCACGGCATCACAGCCTGTTAGCTCATAAACGCGCTGAGCTTTTTGTGCGCTATCGATATCACCATTGGCAATAACAGGAATACTGATGCTTTCTTTAACTTCGCGTATGAGCTCGTAACGCGCCTCGCCAGTATACATATCCTCACGCGTACGCCCGTGAATGGCAATCGCGGCAATGCCTGCTTGCTCCGCCCGCTTGGCCACTCGTAAGATGTTTTCACGGCCATTTTCAAAACCCAAACGTGTTTTGAGGGTGACTGGTGCATTGACCGCATTGACGGTTGCATCGAGCAATCGTGCGACTAAGTCTTCGTCTTGTAGCAATGCAGACCCTGCCAATTTTCGACAAACTTTTTTGGCAGGACAGCCCATATTGATGTCAATAATCTGTGCACCATTATCAATTTGATAACGAGCGGCTTGAGCCAATTTATCCGGTTCAGCCCCTGCTATCTGCGCAGAGATAGGCGCAATTTCATTGTCAAAGTTGGCACGATACAGGGATTTTTTGCGCGCATACAGCGCCGTATCAGCGATGATCATCTCGCTGACCGCATGACCTGCACCAAATGATTTGCACAGTCGGCGGAAAGGATTGTCTGTCACGCCAGCCATTGGTGCGACCATCAGACGGTTTTCAATCGTCAGACCACCTATATTTAATGGTTGCAATAATGGATGATCAGACACTGGCGCATTCGCAGATAAAACAGAAGAATCAATAGACATAAAAAACGGCTTGATTTGTAAGAAAAACAAGCCGTTATTCTAAGGAATCCTGAGTTTATTGCAAGTTATTAACGTGAACAGCTTTCATGATGACTCTTAACGCATTCACTCTATTATTTATCGAGCACACTGCCCTGCTCTAATGTGATGTCTTCATCATGCTCTTGCATACGCCACGGTAAACTATCAGGCGACACATTGAGGAAATGTAAGTACTTCTCAAACTGATCGATGATGTCATTAATGACGGCCTCTGTCTCATAGCCATACAAGTCATACGTCTGGCCACCACGGCGTAGATACACCTCAGCACGGTGATGGTGCTCTTGTGGCAAGGTATCTGCGCTGTCTTCTGTATAGTAATCGGGCGCATCATGCTCAGATAAGCGCACCTCATACCAAAACTCAACGTCGTCGCCACGTTGCAACTCAAGCACTGCACGGTTATTGACCGCGTCGTAGTTGACCTCAGTCGTCCAGCCTGTTTCTGCAAATTTAGATGACACTTCCATCATCGATGGCATAATCACGTCTTTGATATAACTAAGCACCTTGCCACGCGTCGGTTTATCGGTCATATAGTCGATACGCTCGCGCCATGCTGATGGCTTGAGTAGATGTGGCGGCAGTTTGTTGTTTTGACCGAGGCTCTGATTACGATGTCCCTCGATACGCAGCGCACGCCACATACCAAACATTGAAATGAGAATAATAATTGCAAACGGTAACGCACTGACAATAGCAGCCGTTTGAAGCGCCGTTAGGCCGCCTGCAATCAATAGTACAGCGGCAACAGCACCTTCGGTCACCACCCAAAAGCTGCGCTGCCACCACGGCGTATCACTGCGACCACCAGCCGCTAGCGAATCAATCACTAATGAGCCAGAATCCGACGATGTCACAAAAAAGGTAATAATCAATAAAATGGTCAATGACGACACAAATTCAGTAAATGGTAGGTTCTCTAATAATTTAAACAAGGCAATCGCTTGGTTGTCTTGTACATCACCGATTAGCGAGGTATAACCATCAACCATAATCATATGTAACGCGGTATCACCAAACACGGCAAACCAAAAGAACGTAAAGAAGGTTGGTACGAGCATCACACCCAGTACAAACTCACGGATGGTACGGCCACGGCTAATCTTAGCAATGAATAGACCTACAAAAGGTGCCCATGCAATCGTCCATGCAAAGATAAACAATGTCCAGCTACCGATCCAGTCACTATTCTCATACGCTTGCAAACTAAAGGTACGCTCGACAATATTACCCAAATAACTGCCCGTATTTTCCATAAAGGCATTCAGAATAAAGATGGTCGGGCCCACAATAAACACAAACAACATCAGCGCTGTCGCCAATACCATATTTAAGATAGACAAGCGTTTTACGCCTTTATCCATTCCTGCCAATACCGATACCAGTGCCGCTGCTGTCACCAATGCAATGGCAATCACCTGTACGGTCGTATTCACTGGGATAATATTAGGCAGCAGATAATTGAGTCCCGCATTGATTTGCGATACCGACAAACCTAGACTGGTGGCAATACCGAACATCGTACCCAATATCGCAAACACATCGACCGTATGCCCAATAGGGCCATAAATCCTGTCACCGATAATCGGATATAGCGTCGAACGTATGGATAGTGGCAGACCATGACGAAACGCAAAATAGGCTAGTGACAAACCCACCACACCGTAAATCGCCCAAATATGAAAACCCCAGTGGAAATATGCAATTTGCATCGCCTCTTTTGCTGCCGCAATGGTTTGGGGCTGGGAGAGTGGTGGACTGGCGAAATGCATGACTGGCTCTGCTACCCCAAAGAACAGTAGCGCAATCCCGTAACCTGCCGAGAACAGCATGGCAAACCATTCGAGGAACTTATACTCCGCCTCCGCATGATCAGGGCCCAGCTTAATACTGCCATAGGACGAAAATGCCAGTACAATGATGAACATCAAAAACAATGCTACTGCTAGCATATAAAACCAACCGAACGTCTCGGTCGTGAAGGCAAGCACATCACTGAATAGCGCACCAGCTGCTTCAGGATTGATCGCAGTACCGATGACCAACAACAGCATAATGACCGCTGCAGGTACAAAGACTGGCAATAAAATAGTAGAACGAGGTAACTTGCTCATGAAAAATGGTTTCCTCAGAAGTGAGCTCTGCCTTTTTTAGAATGATTTATTAGGGCGTGTCCTCAATTCAATCGATAGTTATCTAAATGGGTTAAAAATGGCTAAATCTTGCCAAACGGCGTCAAATAGCTGACTAATATCTCGATATTATCTGCGCTATTTTCCTTGTTTGACTGCGATTTATCTCATTTTTATCACCATTTTTAAAATGAGGACACGCCCTAGTAAAGACAAAGCTGGAATGTAAGATGGTTAGTAAATAAGCATCATATCTATCACACTCCTTTCAAAAACCCTAGGCAAGCATTCAACTTGTAACATGACTTTAACGATTGTTACATGACTATTACCAAGAGAACGAAAAAAGGCAGCTTGTTAGCTGCCCCCTTATCTTATATGTGCTATTAAGTTAACAATTTATGATAAAAATCTATAAATTGCTATAGATGTCAAAACCATAAAGCATTGTACTGGCATTATTCAGCATCAATCACCGCTGCCAACTGCTTAGCCAAATTGGCCAACTGCTCTTGGTCAGCCATCACAGCGGCATGACGTCCTAGCTCATGGATACTGCTAGGAATCAGATGTATATGATAATGAAACACAGTCTGCCCTGCCTGCGCGCCATTCAATTGCATTTGAATAATTCCTTCTCGCGCAAACACTTGGCGCTGGGCTTGCATAATTTTCTTAGATGTCATCAAAACAGCAGCAGCATATTCAGGCTCAAGATCGGCTAAATCAACGGCCTTCTGTTTTGGTATGACCAATACATGGCCTTCTGCTTGCGGCATGATATCCATAAAAGCAAGGGTATGCTCGTCTTCATAGACTTTGTGATAAGGAATGTCACCATCTAGCATTTTGGCAAAAATGTTGTTGTTATCATAAGTAGTTTGTTGATTCAATTCAGTCATTATTTTTCCTTTGATTTTTGATTATTAGGCATTGAGTAGCTTTTTGAATGGTTTAGACAGCTTGTAATATAGTGGATGAAATGTAACGTTAGTACAAGTCACTATCATCATTATCGTTGAGAAAATCAAGCTGCATACTCACTATCTCAGCTCACCAATTTATTAGCGGGGCGCACCCTTAAAATGTTATATTAACCCTCTATTTTAATAACATGATGTTTATGGACTCGCCTACCTTGACGACTCAATCAGATGACAATTACGCTCATTCCACACTCGACGACACGCCATCAATCTCTGTATCCGATGACACAGCGCCCGTGAGCGATGCGCAGCAAACCAATGCGAATGATGATGTGCAAACCCTTGCACCCAATACCATTATTTTGGCAGATGCATTAACTGATAAAGCAATCGCTTGGCAGATTCATAACTGTAAAATCAGTAAAAAAACCATTACGCAAGACTTGCCGCTGCCGTTTTTATATCACTACGACAGTCTAGATGAGGCCATTAAACAAACGCATCCACTCACACCTGCGCTATTAGCACAGTTCAATACCTCCATGACAGCACAAGCCGCTGCCAAGCTCATAGGAATTGATGCTGCACTACTCGCTAGTCCTTGGCATGTGAAAATTATTGGCTCATTGGTCGTATTTAGTGAGGCTCTGCAGCTAGCGGTACGTCTACATTGGACCAACACAGGTAAAGAGACGCAGCAGATTTATACCAAAGATGAGGCAGATGCACTGACAAACGCCTTAAAAGAGTGGCAGTTTTTTGGCCGTGTAGATATCCTCTATAAAAACAACAAACTGCCTTTGGTCAGTATTGATGAGCAGCGCACCAGTGCGGAGTCCATCTTACCGCTAGAGACCAGTGCAGACTATCAGCTGTTACCTGCCGCACATGCGTTAATCGTTATAGCCAAACTGGAAACCAATAAAACCGCTCTGCCTTGGTTTGAAAATGCCATATTAGAGCGTTTAGAGTAGCACTTTGTCGCTCTATTCTTTATCATGGTTGGCAGCCGATTTTTAGCCACTCATAGCCAATGGTATGGTAGCCATTTAGTATTATTCACTAGTCCTCACGCATCATAAAAAGCACACTATCAATATCACAGCTGAGGCTAAACATTTTAATAAACCTCGCCTATTTGTAAGGAATATCACATGGATTATCGCTCAAAAACCTCTACTGGTGGTCGTAATATGGCAGGCGCTCGCGCATTATGGCGTGCAACTGGCATGACTGATGGCGACTTTGGCAAGCCAATTATTGCCATTGCCAACTCATTTACCCAGTTTGTACCCGGCCATGTGCATTTAAAAGACTTGGGGCAACTGGTCGCACGCGAGATTGAA
Organism: Psychrobacter sp. SWN149; assembly: GCF_015864565.1. Taxonomy (NCBI): domain Bacteria; kingdom Pseudomonadati; phylum Pseudomonadota; class Gammaproteobacteria; order Moraxellales; family Moraxellaceae; genus Psychrobacter; species Psychrobacter sp. SWN149. The sequence goes on along the minus strand of NZ_JADYWX010000002.1, from coordinate 428,484 downwards.
AAATCGGGCGGCGTGGCCAAAGAGTTCAATACTATTGCGGTCGATGACGGCATTGCGATGGGTCATAGCGGTATGTTGTACTCGCTACCTAGCCGCGACCTCATTGCTGACTCTGTTGAATATATGGTCAATGCTCACTGCGCAGATGCGCTAGTCTGTATCTCTAACTGCGATAAAATCACGCCGGGTATGTTGATGGCTGCCATGCGCCTGAATATCCCAGTAGTGTTTATTTCAGGTGGCCCAATGGAAGCGGGCAAGATTCTAGCCAGTACGGTTGGTAAGAGTCACAATACTGATAGTAGTGATAGCAGTGCGGTTCGTAAACTCGACCTCGTCGATGCCATGATGGACGCTGCTGACGACAGCATTAGCGATGAAGATGTGGCCGCTATCGAAGCCTCAGCTTGCCCAACCTGTGGTTCATGCTCTGGTATGTTTACAGCCAACTCGATGAACTGCTTGACCGAAGCCTTAGGCTTGGCACTACCGGGTAATGGCTCGCTACTAGCCACTCACTCATTGCGTCGTGAGCTATTTTTAGAAGCGGGTCGCACCATAGTATCATTGGCCAAACGCCGTTATGAGCAAGATGACGATTCAGTATTACCGCGCTCAATCGCGAGCAAAGCCGCTTTTGAAAACGCGATGACCTTGGATATCGCCATGGGCGGCTCGACCAACACGATTTTGCATCTGTTAGCTGCGGCTAATGAAGCAGAAATTGACTTTAAAATGCATGACATTGACCGCTTAAGCCGCGGTGTCCCTTGCCTTGCAAAAGTGGCCCCTGCCTCACAAAAATACCATATGGAAGATGTGCATCGTGCCGGTGGTGTCTTTGCGTTATTGGCTGAGCTTGATCGTGCAGGCCTCTTGAGCACTGACGTCCCGACCATCCATAGTCCAACGATGAAAGCCGCGATTGATAAATGGGATATCATGAATACTGATAACCTTGAAGCGCGCGCGCGATTCCTTGCAGCACCGGGTGGCGTACGTACCACTGAGGCGTTTTCGCAATCAAAAGAATGGTCAAACCTCGACGTCAACCGTGAATCAGGCTGTATCCGTAGTGCGCAACATGCCTATTCAGCAGATGGTGGCTTAGCCGTACTATATGGCAATATCGCCGAGCGTGGATGCGTGGTAAAAACCGCAGGTGTAGATGACAGCATATTAGTCTTTACTGGTCGTGCGCGCCTATTTGAGTCACAAGATGATGCTGTGGCTGCGGTATTGGCTGATGATATCGTGGCTGGTGATGTGGTCATCATTCGTTATGAAGGCCCTAAAGGCGGGCCTGGTATGCAAGAAATGCTTTACCCAACGACTTACCTAAAGTCTAAAGGCTTGGGTAAAGAATGTGCCCTGCTCACCGATGGTCGTTTCTCTGGTGGTACGTCAGGCCTATCTATTGGTCATGCCAGCCCAGAAGCAGCTGAAGGCGGTGCAATTGGTCTGGTTGAAGAGGGTGATACTATCCATATCGACATTCCGAACCGCACTATCAACATGCAAGTCAGCGATGCCGATTTGGCGGCGCGCCGCGAAGCGATGGAAGCACGTGGACGTGATGCGTGGAAACCGGTCAGCCGTGAGCGTTATGTCACCCCTGCTCTACGTGCCTATGCTGCCATGACCACCAGTGCCGATACGGGTGCGATACGTGATGTGAGCCAAGTAGAACGCTAAAACATGCGCACTGTGTTTTAAGATAAATAAACTATCTTGAAACATATCAATCTAAAGACCCATGAAAAGCCTGCATATCTTATGCAGGCTTTTTTTCACCAAAAAACAACGCAGTAGACATTTTGATAACGATTTTTTGCGGTAATTGATTTTTTTTGGCGTCATGATAAAGGCTAAAGCTAAATACCCTCTCAACCATACAAAAACGTGTATCAGCCCTATGATTGAAAACTACAACTTATTCTTATTAATTTGCGGGTTTGCCTTTTTATTAGGGGCATTGTTTCCTATTGTCTTTAAGCGCACCTCAATCTCACTGCCTATGCTGCAAGTCAGCTTTGGTTTGATGATGGGTTACTGGTGGACGTCATTGTCTTTTTTAGACCCCTTAAGTAATGGCTTAATAATCGAAAAGCTGACTGAGATTGTCGTCTTGGTCTCACTCGTTGGTGCTGGTATAAAAATTGACACTGAGCTGTCTTGGAAACTATGGCGACCCACGGTTAGGCTACTGCTCATTACCATGCCAATTGGTATCTTTGCGATGGCGGTCTTAGGCTACTACGCGTTTGGCTTAAGCTTGGCCGCAGCTATCTTATTGGGTGCAGTCTTAGCACCTACCGATCCCGTGCTAGCATCTAGTATTCAGGTAGGGCCGCCTAATACGGGCGGCGAAGACACACCGCGCTTTACCCTCACATCAGAGGCAGGGCTTAACGATGGTCTGGCTTTTCCATTTGTTTACTTGGCGATTAAAATTGCCGAGGCGTTTAGCGAAGGACAGGTCTTTACCTACGAGATGCTCTGGTCTTGGTTTACCCATGATGTCCTATGGAAAATTGGCGCAGGCGTGGTGGTTGGTATCGTGGTTGGTAAAGTTCTGGCCAAGCTGGTGTTTTCTAAATACACTCGCGATACCACCATCTCACAAGGCTACGTGGTCATCGCTTTAACGCTCTTGGCCTATGGTTTAGCGGAGTATGTACACAGTTATGGGTTTATCGCTGTTTTTGTGGCCGCTTTTGCATTTCGCCGCTCAGAATGCGAGCACACGTATCATCAAAAGCTACATGACTTTGCCGAGCAATCAGAAGGTTTGCTGATGTCATTGGTATTGGTAATCTTTGGGATGTTCATCGGTCAGGGTCTACAGTCGGATATTGAGCTGACATGGCGTGTCTATATCGTGAGCTTTACCTTCTTGCTACTCATCCGTCCTATTGGTGGATTCATTGCTTTATCAGGATTGAATCTACCGCATACCGAAAAATACGCCATCTCAGCACTGGGCATTCGCGGTATTGGGACGTTGTATTATTTATCTTACGCGCTAAACCAAGGATTCTTCGATGAGGAAGATGCACTCAAGTTATGGATTGTCTGCTCAATTGTGATTTTAACCTCAATCTTTATTCATGGTTTGAGCGCTACTAAACTGCTTCAAATGACGCCAAATAAGCAGTATTAATACGTAATGATACGTACTAATGCTGCTCATCCAGTATAACTCACAGCTATTCTATGATTTGAGGCTTTCCATAAAACTCTGTTTAGAGCATATCATCCACCAATGCTAAGACGGCTTCTGTCAGCGCAAACTGACGCACGTCATTGAGCATAGTGGTGTCAAAATTATGAGTAAAGGCAAAGGATAATTGACGCTCAGGGTCACACCACGCGACCGAACCATTGTATCCCATATGGCCAAACCCTGATGATATGGCACTGTCATTCTTTGTGCTTTCGTTCTCAGCGCTTTCATTATGAACGCTGTCGATCATAGGGTTCTGATTGTTATTCTGACTGTCACATATGCTAAATAATTTATGGTAACCCAATCGCCATTGCATCTGTGACGGCATAACCGCATCCAAACCCGTCACTTTCGATGTCAATAACTGCTCAAAGATTGCTTGATTAATCAGCGTTTGACCACGCCATTTACCGCCATTTGCCAGCATGGCATAGATAGTGGCCAAAGCTTGCGCTGATGCCACCCCGTTGGCCGCTGGTATGACTGCTTGCAATGTGTCGTCGCTATAATAATCAATCGGTGACGTGCCTGCGGGTATGAGTGCCGCTTTATAGTTTCTCAGATTTAACGTACTGGTATCAAGATAAAGACGATTGATAGCAGCGGTGTCTAACACTGGTTTTGAATCACCAGCATTTTCTCTATCGATACCACCATTAGTACTATTAGCGTTCTCGACATTAGCATCATTTTTATCATCTAGCATCTTTTGTTGCCAGCTCGCATAGCTGGGAAGGCCGGCGTAGGTGTGTAGCGTGTCTTTTGAATCCGCTTTTAACGTAGGTTTATGACGTCTTTGATTGGGCTGTGAGGTAGGCTCATCTGCGCCTTCAAAGTTTTTGGTCAGCTGTGCCACTTGATCTACCTTGCTCTTTGGCACGCCAAAGTAACAACTGTCTGCAATGCCCAAAGGCTCTGTCAAATAATGACGCAATGCTTCAGCAAGTGATAGTTCAGTGGCCGCTTCTATAACGCCGCCTAGTACCCAGCCGTAAACCAATGCGCTGTAAGCACTAGCATACGAGGCTGCGTTTTCTGGCGGTGTGACGGGCATCGCGGCAATTTTATCTAGCATCACATCCCAGTTCAGTAATGTGTCGCTGTCCGCATCAATGCTCTGAATAGAATATAAGTTGGCTTGATGCGACATCACATGGCGTAAGGTAATTTTCTCCTTGCCCTGTGCTGCAAATGCTGGCCAATAATGAGCAATAGGCACATCATAGTCGAGCAATGCTTGAGAGGCCAACACGTGTACCAGCGTGGCCAATACCCCTTTACCGGTTGAGAAATTAATCGCCAACGTATCAGGCTGCCACGACATATTAGGACGTGCCATGCCTGTGCTCGCTTGTGCAATACATGCTCCTGCCTGATATACGACCACCGCACCCCCTGCCGGCGCATCATCCAATTGTAAGTCAGTCAGCAGTTGCTGCAAACGTGATTGTAAAATGCTATCCGTAGCAGTATTTACGTGTTTTTCGCTGTGTCCCGTCATTATTATCTTGCTCCCGTTTTGACTTATTTTAATTTTGAGACCTGCCTGATATGCATGCTTCATGCATCAATACAAATAAGCAGCTGGCCAATAAAAAAGGCCACCCATCGGTCGCCTTTTCCTTACTCAATCATGACGATATCTTATCATGATGCTAATATTTAGCTTAGTATTAACCTTTCATACAACGCAAATATTTAACGTGGTACGAGCAAACGATTATGAACTTCTTGTTCAAGTTTGGTCAGACCATGGCTACGACCGCGCTCCATAGCCGTATCCATCTTGCGTCCACGCAGCCATCCTGCTCGTAGCGCAATGGCAGCCCCTACTCGATTTCCAGACCCACAGTGCATAGCGATCTTTTTGCTATGGTGCTGACGCAAAATATTATCAAATGCCAATATTTTGAGCTGCTTTAACTCTGCAGCGCCATTGATAGGTAAATGCTCATAGTGCATACCTGCACGCGATACCGCTGCTGACTCATCAAAGCCCAGCTCATCATCAGGCTGTAAATTGATAATAATCTCAACGCCAGCCTGCGCCAGTGCCGACACTTTTTCATCATCTAGCGCACCGCATACAATGGTATTGGCATCAGGACGGAAATACGGCTCGAGAATCACAGCCAAATCAATACCATTGTCAGTGTCAGCATCACTAGCACTGCTGACACTGCCTTCTTTACTGCTTGAGGTATCATTAGCAGCTAGGGTATTCGTCGCGACTGATTGATCTGTCTGGTCTGTGCTTGTTTCATGGTCTGGTAAGGTCATAGGGCTTTGTGCAGTCATAATGATAAATATATTCGTTAGAAATGGCCATTGAATAAAAAGATAGCGGTTACTTGCTATCTGTCTCTAGTTTCATAACACCAGCCAAATGCGGCTTGTTATTCTTTGAGCTGTATAGCCCAAATTCACAGGTATCGTCTGCATTGGTAAGCTGTGCGACTGGCTCAGCGATCAGCTCTACTTCAGCTGGCAAAAAGATAGGCAATTTAAATGAGACATCAACAGTATAAGCATCAGGTAAATCACCCATTAGGGCAAGACACTTGGCTTTTGACCACATACCATGGGCAATCGCTTTGGGGAAACCAAAAGCACGTGCTGATAATGGGTGCAAATGAATCAAGTTAAAATCCCCTGATACGAAAGCATAACGGCGACCGATGTCTTCTGGTACTTCAAAGATACTGTGTACCCCAGCTTCGTCAACTTCTGGTTTGACCACAGCTGGGCGCGGCGTGCTTTTTTTGTCTTTGCTGCTGGCAGGCTTTTTGCTACGTGACAGATATGTCGATGTGCCTTCCCAGATGACCTCGTCCTCTGATTTAACGATGGTAATAAAGTCAAATTGCTGACCTTGAGCGTGATCGCGCAAATTATCGAACGTGACCGACAATGCTACTGTTTCACGCTCCCCAATCGGACGGTACTGCGTCACGCTATTGTCAACGTGTACCAAACCCAACATCGCAAACGGGAATGGTTCTTTGACCATCATATTCATCTGTAGCGTCTGTGACAATACTGAAAAATAAGTCGCTGGTACTTTACCGTCATCAGCGAACCCACAAATCTTGCGATAATCCTCTAAATTGTCTTGATCGATATGCAAATCGTCTACGTAATAAGTGGCTTGTGGCAACTCGTCTCTGCTGACCTTGCCACTGTTTCCGATAGGCAGCAAGCTTTTGACGATGTTGGCATAAGTGGTGTGCGCTTTTGGCAACGCATCATAATGTTTGTCTGACATAAATAGATCCTAAGTGTGGCTTGAACAAGTTTTTTAACGTATATAGAGACATTCTACAGTCATTGACTAAAGCCTACTATTAAATCATCCAATAAGCATCAAATTTCATCAACCTCATGAGTATATCTATCAGCAAAAAACCGTTTGGCTATTGATTCTTATATTTTTATCATAAAAAAGCCACCCGTGGGCAGCTTTGTTACTTTTTATTAGCAATTATCTGGTAAGCATAGCTCTAGCCTCTATGTATCAGCCTTATATGCTCAGCCGTAAATTAACATTATGCGCCAAGCAAGCTTTGACCACAAACACGTACTATATTGCCGTTTAGGCCACCAGAGGCAGGTGATGCGAGCCATGCGATGGTTTCAGCCACATCCACTGGTAAGCCGCCTTGGCTCATTGAGTTCATGCGGCGGCCCGCTTCACGGATAGCAAACGGAATAGCTTCTGTCATTTGCGTTTCGATAAATCCTGGAGCAACCGCGTTAATGGTCATGCCTTTTGCATTGTCTTCTAACTGGTTCGCAGTCGCATTAACCAAACCGATCACGCCTGCTTTAGACGTGGCATAGTTGGTTTGACCCATGTTGCCTGCAATACCTGAGATAGAAGATACGCATACAATACGTGCGCTGTCTTTTAGTACTTCGTTATCAAGCATATAGCGGTTCAATCTGGCAATACTGCCCAAATTGATGTTGATAACCATATCCCACTTTTTCTCATCCATGTTTGCCAAAGTTTTGTCACGCGTCACGCCAGCATTATGAATCACAGCATCAAGGCCACCACGTTTTTCAGCCGCTTCTGCAACCTCTTTACCAGCATCAGCACTGGTGATATCAACGGTCAATACAGAACCACTAATTTCACTGGCCACCTTTTGTAGGTCTGCTTGCTGCTGCGGTACATCAAGGCAAATCACATGCGCCCCTTCACGCGCCAATACGCGAGCGATGGCTTCACCAATACCGCGGCTAGCACCGGTTACTAGCATGGTTTTGCCGCCCAAAGGCTGATTCCAATCTACATCAACTGAATCGCCTTTGCTAACGCGAACGACCTGTCCTGAAACATAAGCTGAGCGTGCTGAGGTAAAAAATCGCAATGTTGAATCTAGGTTTTGCTCAGCACCAGTCTCAACATAGACGAGCTGTGCGGTCACACCGCGCTTGAACTCTTTGCCAACTGACTTTACAAACCCTTCAAGCGAACGCTGAGCCATTGCCGTTTCGATATCAGTTATGCTCTCAGGCGTACGACCAACAATAATCACACGGCCAGACTTCTCTACGCGGCGTGCAACCGTATGAAAGAATTCATACACTTCTTTTAGTTGTTCGGCATTGACAATGTTGCTGGCATCAAACAATAAAACTTTGAACTTGTCATCACCGCCTGTGTTGGCTTTTGCTTCAACGCCTGCATCCGCTAGGGCATCAGTCATATCATCGCCGCTGTTCACATATACTTCAGCATGGACATCTGACAAGATGCGCGCAATAGACTGGCTCACGCTGGCGTCATCACCATTAGCACGGCCAACCAACACGCTACCACGTACCAGACGCTCACCGCTTTCAAAACGATCAAGCGTGGTCGGCATTGGTAAACCTAGATTTTTAGCTACTTTTTTGCCAAGAGAAGATTGAACAAAATCACCATAACGGTCTGACATAATATAATCCTTATAATTAATGGTTAAAATAATAAATAGAAAATGCGATGGGCGTATTATATAGGCTCATCGTTATTATCATTATTGATATTTAGTAAATCGCTCTAAAACTTGCCTAACTATACACTGACCTCATAAACAAGTCCAAAAACAGACAATGTCTACAACAATCTGTAAACAACTCAGTATACAAGACGGCCACTTTTTCTCACGTTAAGGGACACTATAACATGTTAAAATCCGACCAATAAGTTATGGCATGTCCTATAATTGATAACAATATATTATCAAACATAGAATTGTGCAATGCTAATATTTCTTACTAGTCAGTCTATCAAAGCGATGAATAATGGTTATGAATTTATTATTGACCTGATACAAGCGTCACATCGTTTGCTAAAGATATACATTAACTGAATAAAAACACCTTATGATAAGCATCTATGTCACATAATAAATGCTAATATTTATTGATTAAGACAAGTTGTCTATCTTTTAACTTTTTTTCTACACATACTTTTTAAGGATAATACTATGAGTAATAAAAACAATCATCCAGACAGTCCTGTTGTTGAAAGCACTGTTGTTAAAGCGACTAGTACCAAAGCGGACAATACCAAAAAAGAAACCGCTGCTAAAGACACCTCTACTAAAGAAAGCACTGTTAAAGAAACTGCTAGTAAAAAAGTGGCTGATGATAAAGTAGATGCGCCTGCTGCCAAAAAGCCCACCGCTAAAAAAGCCAGTCAAGCAAAGCCTGCATCAGGCCTAAACCGTGTGGCCATCATCGGTGGTAACCGTATTCCATTTGCACGCTCAAATGGTCCGTATGCTGACGTCAGCAACACAGACATGCTAACGGCTGCTTTAGATGGTTTGGTTGAGCGTTACAACCTACAAGGCGAGACACTAGGTGAAGTGGTATCTGGCGCTGTCATGAAACTGAGCCGCGATATCAACCTAACTCGCGAAGCAACATTAAACACAGCATTGAACCCGCACACGCCAACTTATGACATCTCACAAGCTTGTGGTACTGGCTTACAAGCGACTTTTGCCTCTGCAAACAAGATTGCACTTGGTCTGATTGATTCAGCCATCACTGGCGGCGTAGACACGACCTCTGATGCGCCTATCGCAGTTGGCGATGGCCTACGTAAAGTACTTATCAAACTGGGTGCCGCAAAAGACAACAAACAACGCCTAAAAGCATTGATGGGTCTAAACCCAAAAGACTTGATTGATTCACCGCAAAACGGCGAGCCACGCACTGGTTTGTCAATGGGTGAGCACCAAGCGATCACAACGCTTGAGTGGAACATCAGCCGTGAAGCCCAAGATGAGCTTGCGTTCAATAGCCATCAAAACCTAGCACGCGCTTATGACGATGGTTTCTTTGACGACTTGATCACGCCTTACAAAGGTCTGACTCGCGACAACAACTTGCGTCCAGACACCACTTTAGAAAAACTGGCTAAGCTAAAACCAGTATTTGGCAAAAGAAACGCCAATCCAACGATGACTGCTGCCAACTCTACACCGCTAACTGACGGTGCTTCTTGTGTGCTATTGGGTACGGATGAATGGGCAAAAGAGCATGGTCTAAAGCCATTGGCTTATATCGTGCATCAGGAAACGGCTGCGGTTGACTTTATTGGTAAATCTGGCACGACGGAAGGCCTGCTAATGGCACCAGCGTATGCCGTACCGCGCATGCTTGAGCGTGCTGGTCTGACGCTGCAAGATTTTGACTTTTATGAGATTCATGAAGCCTTTGCTTCACAAGTATTGTCAACACTTGCCTCATGGGAAGATGAGAAATTCTGCGAAGAGCGCCTAGGATTAGAGGCACCACTAGGATCTATCGATCGTAGCAAACTGAACGTTAATGGCTCATCATTGGCTGCAGGTCATCCGTTTGCTGCTACTGGTGGTCGTATCTTAGCCACTGCTGCCAAACTACTCGATCAAAAAGGCTCAGGCCGTGCACTCATCTCTATCTGCGCAGCAGGTGGTCAAGGTGTGACTTGTATTCTAGAAAAATAATCTGGATTACATTTAGTCTAAAAAGAGAGATACGCTGACTTATTATTTTAATCAGCATCTGTCTGTAAAAATGCCCTTTAATTAACTTAAAGGGCATTTTTTATTGCCCGTATTTTGTTATTATAAAAGTGAACGAGGGAGCACCATCTTACAAAATCCAATATGCCAAACAAAGGTAATATTTATGGGTAAGACAAAATATTTATTAGAAAAGCTGAGGGAAGTCATTTTTGGTTCTGAGAAATTTGTGATGACAGAACCGCGTACAACGGCTGACTTTGAATCTTTAGCGACTAAAGAGCATGTGGATCAATATAATCGAGAACAATCCATTCTTTTAGAGCGTATCGAAAAAGAAGTTCTGGATGATGAGTTACGTCGAAAAATGCACCAAGATTTAATCGATACCTATGATGAAGAGCTTGAGAATGAAATAGATGACTGTGCACGTGATTTTCGTTTTGATGGACGGGAGATGAGCGAACAAGAAAAACTAGACAGACGAACATATTTCCACGAATTGGTTCGACTACAACGAGAGCTCATAAAGCTACAAGATTGGGTCGTTGATCGCGGTGAGCGCATTGTTGTTATCTTTGAGGGGCGTGATTCTGCTGGTAAGGGTGGCGCTATTAAACGCATCACTCAGCGTTTGAACCCCAGAGTGTGCCGTGTTGCCGCATTACCCGCTCCCACCGAACGTGAGCAGACGCAGTGGTATTTTCAGCGTTATGTCGCTCACTTGCCAGCAGCTGGCGAGATTGTATTGTTTGACCGCAGTTGGTATAACCGCGGCGGTGTTGAGCATGTGATGGGCTTCTGTACAGACGCACAGTATGAAGAGTTTTTTCAATCGGTACCTGAGTTTGAGCGCATGCTCGTACGCTCAGGTATTCGCCTCGTAAAATACTGGTTTTCTATCACTGATGATGAACAACATGCACGATTTATGAGCCGAATATATGATCCGCTTAAGCAGTGGAAACTCTCGCCAATGGACTTGCAGTCACGTCGGCGCTGGGAAGACTACACCAAAGCAAAAGAAACCATGTTTGAGCGCACTCATATTCCTGAAGCACCGTGGTGGGTGGTCGAGGGTAATAATAAAAAACGTGCTAGGCTAAACTGTATTGCCCATTTGCTCGAACAAATCCCGTATAAAGAAGTGCCTCGTGACGAGGTTGAATTGCCCAATCGCAAACGCGATGATGAATATTACCGCGAACCTATCCCAAATGATATGTATGTGCCGCCGCGTTATTAGAACGCTTTCACATTCCACCAGTTTGTTGATATAGTCAAAGAAATCTAAAACAGCTACAAGGCAGCCGACCGCAGATTGTACATAACATAGTACCTCTAGGAAGGGTAACACCGTAGCGGTTTAGTAGTTCACTGACTATACTTCTACTAAAAAGCAGCCTTATATCAAGTATAAGGCTGCTTTTTTATGGCGATATTTATTTTGATTATAACAGTGGGTAAAAATATCGATAGTCATACAGACTACATCGTATAAGTCGATTGTAAGCTATCAATTTTACCTGCCAGTAGCCGCTCAACCTCGTTCTTTATTCTGAGTCCCGCAACATCAGTGCCGATTTGGACGGCAAAACCTGCTGGTCGACCGCCCTGCGCTTTAGAGTTGATCCAAACCACCTTGCCATTCATAGGCAAGCGTTCACTTGAGTTAGGAAGTGTGATTGCAATGAATACCTCATTGCCAAGTTTTTGCGGTTGGTCGGAAGGCACAAACAGAGCGCCATTGGTCACAAAAGACAAATAGCTGGCATACAGCATCTCGATATTTTCAATATGACAGGTCAAAATCCCGCCACGTCCTGGCATTGCCATAGTCAGCTTCCTTGGTTAAGTGGGTCTACTATATTTTATGAGTTATTGAGTTTATCAGGCATTAATACCATGTAAATCAAAGCATTTAAGAACGGCTACGCATGATTTATTACTGGCATATAGTCAGTTCAATATAATTTCGATACAAGGAAACCGAGTGCAAGTTATACATTAGTATGCTTAGCGAGGATGACGATGTAGCGGATTTATATAGACTTGACTATACCACGCTATAAATAAGCCAACTCTTGCATTAGCTTATCATAGGCAAATTTTTCTTGCACATTTTGTTGTAGGGCAATTTTGGTCTGCTGTAAGCTAGTGGCAAACGTCTCAAGAGCACTGTCTATAGGTTGATAAGAAGCCAAAATTTCAGACAGACTCATGTCTTTTTGTAGTTCATCTAGCCCAAGACAAACGCGGCGTATATCCAATAGCATCAGCTCAGACAATTGAATAAATGCCTTGATATCTAACTGGTTTTGCCAATAGTCACTGGCTGCAATGCTGCTGCGCTTGCCACTACGCAGTGCCTGCCACGTCGTCAGCCAGAGTGCACGTTTGCTGTACCATGGTGTCTGCGCTAAAGCGATTGCCGCCAGTGGTGCACCATTGCTCAGCTGTATAAGCTGATGGATCGCCGAATCGCCCACTGCTTCACGATTGATCGTTGACCCAAGCGCCTGCGTCACATAAGCAGCGGCGACAGATGACTCAATAGTCTGTAATGCCAACTGCTGTACCCGGCTTTTAATGGTTGGTAATAGCTGCGCTGGGCTATCACTAATCAGGAACAAATGTACTTGCGACTGCGGCTCTTCTAATGTTTTGAGTAGGGCATTGGCCGCGGCAATGGTCATTTGTTCTGCATGATCTAACACACAGATGCGCATGCCTTGCCCGCCTTGATAAATAAAAGGCTGTAAAGCGCGAATATCATCTACCTTGGTCTTTAGAGCCGTATTACTGGTTGTTTTGGCAGCCTTTTTGTCTTTTGTGGTACTGCTTGGTTTTTCTTTAGTAGTGCTGTCTTCTGCACGCATGGGCATGCTGATTAGAGGCAATACCTGCAAGCTTGGATGCGTGCCTGATTTGAGCCATTGGCAGCTTTCACATATACCGCAAGCGCCAGATAGATGCGCATGACGCTCGCGGCACAGTAGCCACGCGACCAATCTCCATACAAAGGCGCGCTTACCCATACCTTGCATACCAGCCGCTAGTAACGCATGGGGTATCGACTGCTGTTGCAATACGCGCTTTGTCATCTGTGACCATAATCCCTGCTGCCAAGGCAAAAGCGGGGCAAAATACACACTATCAGAAATCTCTGGTGCGTGGGTACTTCCTGTCAGATCATTCATAGTGAGGGCTCTATCAGATGGGATTGGTTAAGACACAGCTCAAAACGATATACTAGATAGCTATCAAATTTGACTAAAGCGAAGCCATATCGCCCATTAGCTAAGATCAAAGTCAGCCAAACTCATCGCATTTAAGCGATCCAAATCTTCTTGTGTGTCGACACCTGCAGGCAATTGGCAGGCCGCAACGGCAATGGCAATATGCTCAGCGTTTTCTAAAACACGTAGCTGCTCTAGACTTTCCATGATTTCTAGTGGCGTTTGTGGCCAATGCACAAACTGCTCCAACAGACTGACTCTATACGCGTATAACCCTAGATGACGATAGGCATTTTTTGGGGCTGATGTTTGCAGCTCGTTTGCCAATGCAAAATCACGGTCACAAGGAATCGGCGCTCGGCTAAAATACAGCGCACGCTGCCGATTATTGGCCTGCTGACTGACCACTTTTACCACAGAAGGTCGCACGAATGTCTCATAGTCCTCGATAGGCTCACACAGCGTCGCCATCACACTGTCTTCGTCAGCCACCAACAGTGCCTGCACCTGCTCTAATAATAAAGGCGGTACGAGTGGTTCATCCCCTTGCATATTGACGACGATATCATTACTGGCCCAGCCTTTAATGGCGGCAACTTCTGCCAAGCGATCTGTACCTGAAGCGTGCTCACTACTGGTCATCACTACATCAAACCCCGCCTCTGTGCATACTTTAGCAATACGCTCGTCATCGGTTGCGATACACAAGTCATCAGCGAAATCTGCAGCCTGTGCTTTTTCAGCCACCCACAGTATCATCGGCTTACCATGTATCTGTAGCAATGGTTTGCCAGGCAGACGAGTGCTTTTAAAGCGTGCAGGAATAACAATATGGGTTTTGGTAGATGTGGTGGCAGGCGACATGGTTTGTTCCTATAAATTTTTTGGCAATGTAGAATATTAGCGGTTATCTATCACATGGTTTTCATACGGATATCAGGATCAGACTGAATACCTAGTGTCTTGAGTTGCTCGTCTAAATTGTCATAACAACTATTAGAGAGTACGGCTGTCACTGGTAATACCCACAGTCTACTGACCAGCTCTATATACTCATCACTTAGGGCTTGCGCTGCTGTATACGCCGATAGTAATGCTCTTATTTTGACCGCATCTTTACTCGTGACCACAATCGGATAGTTAGGGTACTGTAATAGCTCAGCCAAGCTAAAATCATAATGGTCAGGATAAGGATAACCGATTACTTCAAAGCCAATAGAACCCAAGGTATCAAAGAAACGCTGCGGATAACCAATCCCGCTGACGGCGTGTACCTGACTGCCCTTTTCAGGCATGTCAATTTTCACTTTGGCATTAGTTTTGTTAGTACCAGTTGGTTCAGGTTGCCACAGGTGATGCAATTTGTCAGGCATCAGATGCATAGTCAAACGATTGGCTAAAGGCAAACTGTCTTTATTATCATTTGCGCCTGTCTCTAATTTTTCATGGTAAATGACAGTGGCACCCTGCAGTCGTGACATTGGCTCACGTAAAAACCCTGTTGGCAGTAGCTGCTCATTGCCAAAACCGCGTGCCGAATCGACGACAATCCACTCAATATCACGTTGCAATGCATAATGCTGCAAGCCATCATCTGCAATAATTAATTGTAAATCTGGATAAGCTTTTAATAAGGTGTTCACTGCTTGCTGACGATCGGGGCATACTGCCATTGCAGCCCCTGTCATATTGACAATTAAGCAAGGCTCATCCCCTACTACATTTGGCAAACTAGTCGCGGTAACCAATGCTGGCATTTGACTCGAATCCCCACCGTAGCCACGACTGACAATCCCGACTTTAACGCCTTTATCCTGTAAATAATCAACTAATGCAATGATCAATGGCGTTTTTCCACTACCGCCCACACTGATATTACCAATAACCATGATGGGAATAGGCGCACGATAACTTGATAGCAAACCAATTCTATAAGCTTGACGACGGAGCATCGTGATGAGTCCGTACAACCAGCTAATGGGTAGCAATAGCCACAACCAAGGAGCTTGTCGTTGCCATGCACGTGTCACTGTCGTTTCAATGCTCATGTTTATTGACCACTTATTCTATAAATTCAGTGCCGCTTTATCATAAAATGCATTCAGTGCTGCTTTATCATAAAATGCATATTGAAATAGAATCACATGACTCTATTCAAAATCACGGTCATACATCTGTGCATAATGGCCTTGCAACTGCATCAATTCTGTATGCGTGCCTAGCTCGACAATCTGCCCTGCATCCAACACAGCGATACGATCAGCAGACTCGATAGTGGTCAGTCGATGGGCAATCACTAGCGTCGTGCGATTTTTCATCACATTGTCTAGCGCTTGCTGAATATAATGCTCTGACTCGTTGTCCAGCGCACTGGTTGCTTCATCTAAAATGAGAATGGGCGCATCTTTTAATAAAGCACGAGCAATAGACAAGCGTTGACGCTGCCCACCTGATAGCTGCAAACCTTCCGCACCGATTTCGCTTTGGTAGCCATTTGGCATTTTCATTATGAAGTCATGAGCAAATGCATCTTTTGCAGCGCGCTCGACTTCGGCCTGACTCTTATTGGCTAAGCTACCATAAGCGATGTTGTTAAATACCGTTGTATTAAACAGAACCACTTGCTGATTGACCATCGCAATTTGAGCACGCAGGCTCTCTAGTTTGATATCTTCGATTGGCATACCATCCAGTGTGATCTGTCCTGAAGTTGTGGTGAGCGTACGTGTTAACAAGTTTACCAAGGAGGATTTACCTGCCCCGCTACGCCCTACCAATGCAACAGTCTCTCCTGCACGGATATCTAGCGTAAAGTCGCGCAGTGCCACTGTCGAATCTGGATAGATCAAACTGACATTATCAAGCTTCATCTCACCGGTTAAGGCTGAGCTGAGCACACCTGTATCTTGTTCTTCTGGCTCATCAAGCAGCGCAAAAATTGACTCGCCAGCCGCGATGCCTTTTTGCAACTTTTGGTTCACATCTGTCAGCGAACGGACAGGCTTACTCAGTAGACCAGCCGCAGCGATATAGGAGATAAACTCACCAGCTGAAATATTATTAATCACCGATGGACGCAGTGCGAGCCAAACCACAACTGACATCGCTATTGCCATCAACAGCTGTACTGCTGGCGTATTGATACTATTGGTAACGACTACCTTCATACCTTGGCGTAGATTCTTTTTTGATGTCTTATCAAAACGTTCGGCCTCGTATGCTTGTCCGCCATAGTTTTTGACCACCTGATAGCCGCCAATAACTTCATTGGTAATATGACTGACATCACCCATCGTCTCTTGAATACCCTTAGACAATTTTAGGTAACGCTTAGATGCAATGCGAATGAGCCATAGTATTGGTGGTAGTACCAGAAATAAAATTAAGGTCAAACGCCAATTGCTATAGAGCAAAAATCCAAGCAAAGCCACTACTGTCAGGCCATCACGCAACACCGTCTTCATAGATTCTGTACTGGCTGCTGTGACCTGTTCCACATCAAATATGAGCTTTGATGAAATAGTACCTGCTGGATTGGCCAAATAAAATGAGCTTGGTAAACGCAGCAATTTATTAAAAACCTCTACTCGCAATTCATACACCAAATTACGCGAGACCAAAGCAGAATAATAGTTACCCAAAAAACTACCCAAACCACGTACGAAGAACAATGCGATAATCAGTAATGGAAACAGGTTTTGCTTGCTCTGATCGCCTTGATTGATAGCGTCAGTAATATACTGCAAAAGCTTAGCAATCCATATCTCTGTTCCAGCATTAATCGCAAAACCTAACACAGTCAGTGCCAATGCCCACCAGTACGGCTTTAAATACCTTAGTAGACGAAGTAGAGTCTGACGTTTAGGCGTCGTTGATGGCTCCGCTGACAGTTTATTAGCGGATACTTTTGAGTCGGATTGATATATTTGGCTCATAAAAGCCTCAATTTGGGTATTATGATATGAATAAACTGTGCTAAAAGCACAGCTTCATAGGATTATTAGTGGCGCTAAAGTGGCAATATAAAGTAACTATATAAATTAGTAATATAAAACAGTGATATAAAGCAACTATATACTATTGCGGTAATGGTTGACCAAGTGGTACAACCGTACTGATATTAAGGTTCAAAAACCCTAGTTTTCCTGCAACATCCATCACCCGTACCACAGATTGATGAGTGGCATTAGCATCAGCAGCAATCACAAAGAGCATATCACGATTACTACCTGCCTCTTGCTGTAGCATGCTGATCAATTCAGCCTCATTGCTACTGGCAAGGGTGATGCCATTCACTGAATAACTGCCATCCTCTTGTACCGCGACTTCAATGCTGTTGTTTTGTTCGGTGAGCGCGACACCTTCAGCGTCAGGAAGAATAATATTTAGACGACTAAAGTGGTTAAATGAAGTCGCTAATAGCAGAAATACAATCAAAAACAATAAGCAGTCAATCATCGGCGTTAGATTGATTTCAAGTGGCTCAACCGTCGGTTTTCTAAAGCGCATATCCGTCTCTTCAATTTAACTGCCAATCATAATCATAGGATTGAGCATGCTTGTCTATAAAACCTCACTGACTATAGCGCAGCGATGCTGGCTTTGTCTGAACTTAACCCCTCAAATAACTCATCATCAGCCATACTGTCATCGACTGGCACATAATTAGCGGGCATCGCCACATGAGCATAATCAAGCAACTGATAATCATATAGCTCTTGCACCATTAGCCCTGCTTGGGTCTCAAACTTAGCATTGATATCAATAATACGGCGCTGAAAATATCGATAAGCCACCAGTGCAGGAATCGCAACAACCATACCAGCAGCAGTTGTAATAAGCGCTTGTGAAACGCCAGCGGCTAACATCGTTGGGTCTTGCATGGCCCCATCAGTAATCGCTAAAAATGAGGAGATAATGCCTAATACTGTCCCTAGCAAACCGAGCAATGGCGAAATCGCGCCAATCGTACCCAGCATATTGATGTTTTTTTCTAAATGGTGTATTTGCACACTAGCACGGTTTTGCATGTGCATGGTCATAGACTCTAGACCATATTGGCGATAGAGCAAGCCGGTCGCTAAAATATCCCCAAGCGCCGTTTTTTCTCGAACATTCATCAATTGCGTGCGGCCAATATCGCCATTTTCGCGCAGACGAGTAATGAGCTGCTCACGCAATCTGCTTGGAACGATTTTGTTGAACTGTAGGGTATGGCTCCGCTCGATGATGATCACCAGTGCGAGTATTGAGCACACAACAATAGGTGTCATCAGCCAGCCACCCGCTTTTACCAACTCCCACATATTCAGTTTCTTCCATGTTGTTGAAAAAATCGTTGCTATCGTCGTTATCGTTGCTATGCAGGCAAGTCAGTATATGAACAGAAAATACTAACTCGACCCTATGTTAAGACTGTGCTTCTATGTGCTTGATTAAAGCGGCCAGCTGATCCTGACTTTCAAAGAAAATCTCAACACTGCCCTGCCCATCTTTTTTATGTTTGAGCTTAACTTGTGCACCCAACATATCGGTCAGTCTTTGGGTCAGACGTTCAGCGTCACGAGACTGTGCTTGTTCGATACGATTGGCTTTGGGCGCAGGCTGCAGTATTGATTTGACCAGTTTTTCGGCCTCTCGCACCGTCATGCCGCCATCGATAATTTTTTGGGCAATAATAGGCTGCTGCTCAGAAGATAGCGCAAGCAGAGTGCGTGCATGACCCATATCTAATGCACTGCTAGCCAAATGATCTTTTACCGTATCATGCAATTGGTTGAGGCGTAACAAGTTCGATACTGTCGTACGTGCCTTACCAACGACTTCAGCAATCATCGCATGACTCATGCCAAATTCCGTATGAAAGCGTTGTAGTGCCGCCGCCTGTTCGATCACTGATAAATCTTCACGCTGAATGTTTTCAATCAGTGCTAGCGCGATCGCCAGCTCATCTGACAAGGCACGCTCAATGGCTGGGATAACAGATTTTCCTGCCATTTTTGCCGCGCGCCAGCGACGCTCCCCTGCAATGATCTCATGGGTAACAAATGCCTCGCTTTTGTCCTCGTTTGCCAATAGCGGACGAATAACAATAGGCTGCATCACTCCATGCTGTTTAATAGAAGACGCCAACTCTGCAAGGGCGGTTTCACTCATATCACGGCGTGGCTGGTATTTACCTGCCTGTAGACGAGTAACATCAATTTGTACCAAACTGATTTGATCTTCAGTGCTGGCATCAACGCCACTAACGCGGTTCTTATTAGCGCCAGTTTTATGCATACTGCTCTTACTTGTCGCACGCGGCGCACGGGTTTTTCGCTGACTGACGTCACTATCATCAGCAGCAATTGAACGAACCTTTGATGTGTCATTGTCTGACGTGCGATCTGTTGTCGCTGATTGGCTAGCGTTTGGCATATCGGTATCTGGCGCAGCAGTAAGCAAAGCATTGTCGCGCGCTGCCATGTCATCTTGCAATGCAGAGGCGGTAATTTGCTTTTCTTTTTTGATTGACCCAAGCAAGGCATCTAAACCTCGATTAGCCGCCAACCCTCTTTTCTTCGCCATGATTGCCTATCCTCTAACACTAAAATAAAAGCCAATTGATTACTGATACGGCTTACTGAATATGCTGTTAAATACTTTTTTATCGAATTTGTTTTTTATTAAAAAACATCATTAAAACTAACTGCTTTGTTTCATTACTTCAGCGGCCAACTTTTGATAAGCGCGTGCACCTTTTGACCATCTCTCGTACGCGATGACTGGCAGCCCATGTGCGGGCGCTTCAGCTAAGCGGATATTTCTTGGAATATGCGTCTTATACATGATGTCACCAAAATGTGCTTCTAACTCAGCAGAGACATCTCGAGCAAGCGTATTGCGTGCATCAAATAAGGTTCTGACGACACCGCGAATATACAGCTTGGGATTCAGCTCTGTTAAACGCTCAATCGTCTGTGACAAATCTGCCAATCCTTCAAGTGCATAGTACTCACACTGCATAGGGATAATCACACTATCAGTGGCGACCAAGGCATTAATGGTCAGCAAGTTTAAGCTTGGCGCACAATCTATAATCACATAATCATAGGCGGGTTTTTGCTGGGCAACTTGATCATTAACCAGTGCTGTCATCGCCGTTTTAAACAGCTCATGGCTGTCGGTCTTGCTCATCAAGGTGATATCCATGCCAGCCAAGTCGCGATTGGCACCAATGACATCAAACCCAGCAGGACTGGCCACGATAGCATCAGACAATGACACACCATCAAGTAGCACATCTGCTATCGTCAGCGCGAGCTCGTTTTTGTCGACACCAGTACCACTAGTCGCATTGCCTTGTGGGTCTAGGTCAATCAGCAGTACATGCTTGCGCTTTGCAGCCAAACTGGCGGTCAGATTTACCGCTGTTGTGGTTTTACCCACGCCGCCTTTCTGATTCGCAATTGCGATGATTTCCATACACTCACTCGATTTCATTGGGGTCTATTACTGATTCTTTTCTTACGATTAACTCAGCTGCGATAAATGTCAATGCTGTTAGATACTATGTCATTTAGCCAGAGACGTAAACTACGTTTCACAAAAAAATGCCCTTGTTTCATGACTACTCAATCACTTAAAAGCATTAATAGCTTAGGCAATTCGACTGGACATTTCAATTAAATGACGGCTGTCATGTAGGCGCGGCACGATCAGCTTGATGGTTTTGATATGCCAACCACCCTCTAACGCTTGCAGTTCTTCCTCGCTTGGCGCTTTACCTTTCATCGCACATAAGTACCCGCCATCCGCCAGTCTTGGCTGTGCCACTTCCACAAAATCTATCAGACTGGCAAAGGCTCTAGATGTCACCACAGCATAGCTAGCCTCATGGGCTTCGATACGCGAAGCAATGGGCTGCATATTACTCAAACCAAGCTCACTACTGATCTGCTTGATAAAACGGATTTTCTTTTGGTTACTATCAAGTGCCGTGCACTGGCGATCAGGCTGACAAATCGCAATAATTACCGCAGGCAATCCTGCACCTGTGCCGATATCCAGCAGCGAGCCTGATGGTAAATGCGTTATAATAGACAAACAATCAATCACATGCTTGATCAGGGCTTCTTCTGGATCCGTGATAGCGGTCAGATTATACGCTTTATTCCACAACAAAAGCTGGTCTAAGTAAAACAATAACGTGCGCTGCTGCATCTGGGTTAACGGTAGGCCCAGCTCATTGACGGCTTGTGCCAAGATATTGGCCAGCTTTGGCAATTGTGACCCAAGCTTTACAAAGCCGGTTGGATCAATGCGGATAGTACCTGTGCTAGCAGAAGAGGTGGTTTTAGCGGAAGCTGACATACAACAAGTTATCCAGTTTTGACATGTGAACCGACTATTTTATCATGCAGTCTGCTCATTGAATAGTTGCAGATTGCGCCAATATGCGACATCTTATACTATCTGCGCCTATCATGAGGCGTTATTCTGCTTTGATAGCATCGAATATCCTGATTAATGGGCTTGTTTGTACTGGCCATACTAGTGATTTTTATAGATATAATACAAAATACGCATAATAGTATGGTTAAAACATAACCATATCTTGTAGTATGTCTTGATTGATTCACGATATTATAGACACTCAGAGCAAATACGAAACACCAAGCTCGATAGAATACCGACTCCTTTTAATACCTTTAAGATGATACCTCAACGCCTATGACCGAACATTCACACACGCCCCTATCTGATGTATCAAAAGACGCTAACCATGTAGCATCCCCTATTACTGACTCAGCAGAGGCTACGCCGGATGATGCTCAGACGCCGCATCCTATATTCGTTGAGGTTCAGCAAAACTGTGTCATTTCAGCTGAGCAACTAAAGCGCTATAGCGACCCTGATGATCTGCCAACAGATACTCGTACTGCGCCTGACTTAGACGTTGGCTTTGGTCAACAGCGTGCGCTTAAAGCCTTGCATACGGCTCTAGATATAAAAGCGAGTGGCTACCATGTATTTGCTGCAGGTGAGAATGGTTTGGGTAAACGCACCATCATTAGCCGTTTACTGACCCGCATTGCTGCTGATGAGACGACGCCTGACGATTGGGTCTATGTGCATAATTTTACGGATCCACGCACTCCATTGGCGTTGCGCCTGTCTGCCGGTCAAGCATCCCTGCTGCAACAGCAAGTCAACCACTTGTGGCAACACGCCAAAAAACGCCTAAGCCAACGCTTTAGAAGTGACCAATACCAAAGCAAAATTGAAGCCATCAAAAACAACACGCATCAAAAAGAAAGTCAGGCTTATGAGGTGCTCAACGCCGAGGGTAAGCAATACGATTTGGCCTTGACGTTCCGCCCCTTTGATAATAAAGCCATGTTCGTTCATCCCAGTAAGCTTGCGGTAGAGAGTGAGGGTAACGATAATAAAGCTGCTATTAATAACCATGGGCGTACCTCAACGGCAGAAGACCGCCATGAGACTGATACTCTTGATCTGAATAATGATGCCAATATTGATAGCGATATCGGTAACAATGATAAAAAGTCTGAGTATGGTAATAGTGCCTATAGCAACAGTGACTACGAGGCCGAACTGAGTAACTTTGCACAAAAAAACCATATGCAAAAACGACTCAGTCAACTAACGATTGCACTTGAGCAGTTAGAAGATGAGGCCAATGATGCCATAGAGGCGTTACATCGTAGTATTGCACAGCGCGCGCTAGAGCCACTATTTACACCTATTTATGAGCAGTTCACCGCGCATCCGCTGGTCATCGAGTATCTTAAAACGGTATTTTCTGACATGGTTACTCATGTCGAGCGTATCGTCAATGGTGATGATGAAGAGTTTGTGACTGCAGCCCTTGCCACAACACCCAGTCGCTATGCGGTCAATGTTATTGTGAGTCACACGCCAGACAGTGGCGCGCCTGTGGTGTTCGAAGACTTACCAACCCATCTCAACTTGCTGGGGCATGTCGAGCAAATCACGCAACTGGGTACGGTGACAACCGATGTCAGCATGATTCGAGCAGGGGCGCTGCACCGTGCCAATGGTGGTTATCTATTGTTAGAAGCCAGCCACTTGCTTGAGCACCCTTATGCATGGCAAGGATTAAAGCGTGCGCTGCAATCACGCAAAATAAAACTCTCTAGCCTTGAGCAGATGCTGACATTGACTGGCAGTTTGTCGTTATCGCCTGCCCCGATTGAGCTAGATATCAAAGTTATTTTGTTGGGTGAAGCGGATCTTTACTATGAGCTGTTAGAGCTTGAGCCTGAGTTTGATGCGGTGTTCAAAGTCCGCGCAGACTTTCATGACGACGTGTCACGCACCAGCGAGCATGAACTGGCACTGGTCGCAAAAATGGCAGACATCATTGATTATGCCGACTTGTACCCTTTTGACAGTAGTGCACAAGCCACTTTGCTTGAGCATTTAAGCTTACAAGCTGAAGAGCAAGACCGTTTGAGCCTGCATAGCGATTTACTGATTAAACTGCTACATGAGTCAAACCGCCATGCCCGCTTGGATGATCAAAGTTTAGTGACAGCTGATCACGTTACTCAAGCAATCGATGATATGGATGAACGCTCAGGATACCTTCGTGACCTGTACTGGGATGAGCTCAAAAATGGTCAGCAGCTTATCCAAACAAAAGGCGTTGCTGTTGGGCAGGTCAATGCCTTAACCGTCGTCAGTTATGCGGACAGTGAGTTTGGCATGCCCGCCCGTCTGACTGCTGTCATTCAACCCAATATCGGGGCTGGTGAAATTCTAGATATTGAGCGCGATGTGGACTTAGGTGGCAGCCTGCATGCTAAAGGTATGCTCATCATGACCAGCTACTTACGTGCGCTCTTTAGCCAGCACCATGCGCTGAACTTTAGTGCGTCGCTCGCGTTTGAGCAAAGTTACGCCCAAATCGATGGTGATAGCGCGACCGTCAGCGAAGGCTGTGCGCTACTGTCTGCCTTGGCAAACGTGCCGATTAACCAATCCCTCGCCATTACGGGCTCGATGAATCAATTGGGTGAAGTACAAGCGGTTGGCGGTATCAATGCCAAAATCGCAGGTTTCTTTGATGCCTGCCGTGAGCAAGCCCTAACGGGTGAGCAAGGTGTGGTCATTCCGATGGCCAATGTTAAGCAGTTGATGCTGCGTGACGATATCATTGAAGAAGTGAAAGCTGGCAACTTTCATATCTATGGCGTCTATACACTCAGCGAAGCATTAACATTGATGACAGGTCTACCCATTGACACGACGAATAAAAAAGACCGCTATCGCAAAGACACATTATTTGGCAAAGTACTAAGTCGTCTGATGCTTTGGGATGAAAACCAAAATAGTAGCGATGACATCGATGATGAAAAAAAGAATAAGAAATCAAAGAAAAAGCCCAAAGCAAAGCACCAAAAAAAGGCACCTAAGCGCAAAAAAGACACGCTTAAAAAGACGAAAAAAGACCCTGACAAAACTGATGACAAGCAAATTTCTGATGCTGAGCAGCACTCTAGTATTGAGAAAAGCATCGATCATCAAGAAAAAAGCAGACCCATTGACATAATAGTAGACGACATCTAGTGACGTAACCTGCTCGCTTATGACATTAAAGCGTTCAGCATTTGATAGAATATAAACGCAGACGAACGTCTCTAAACGCGATGCGGCTTTTCTGCGATGATAAACGCTTCTATAGTCGATTCAAGTTAAAAGTAG
This sequence comes from Psychrobacter sp. SWN149, assembly GCF_015864565.1. NCBI lineage: Bacteria > Pseudomonadati > Pseudomonadota > Gammaproteobacteria > Moraxellales > Moraxellaceae > Psychrobacter > Psychrobacter sp. SWN149. The sequence continues at coordinate 403,273 of NZ_JADYWX010000002.1, read as the reverse complement.
GACAAGGCCAACCGAGCGTAGAGGTATAGTCAGAGAACTGCTAAACGGCTACGGCGTTATTCTTCCTAGATGTACTACTTGTACAATCTTCGGTCGGCTGCCTTGTATCCATTTTAGACTTCTTTGACTATATATTGAATACTTCAAGCGAGGTTGGCGCAGTCATACTTTTATAGTGGAATGACTATCCCGCATAAAAAACTGTTATAACTATCAGAACTGTCAGAATCGACTTGTGACTTTATAAAGGCTATCTCCCAATGACTATAACCCCTACTGGCGCCGATACTATTCAAACTCGAGCAGAGTCTCATGAGCAAGCGGACACGCCAGTAACGGCGGATAGCAGTGCCTCAAAGGACAGTAATGATAATCGCCACGGTGCAGCGACAACTGCTCGGCAGTGGCAAGTACTGTCTCAGCTACAACGCAACCGCTGGGTCGGCACCACGCATATCTATGACCAGCTAATGATGGCAGGCTTTGATATCAGTCTGCGTACTGTACAGCGTGACTTAAACGCACTGGCCAAACGCTTTCCTATCGAAAAAAACAATGCCAACCCACAAGGATGGCGTTGGTGTGATGATGCACCGCTCCAGAGCTTGCCACATATGAACCTATCACAAGCCGTGGCTTTCAATATGGTTGAAGCCAATCTAACGCAGCTACTACCGCCTGTTATCTTAGATGAGCTGTTTCCTTGGTTTGACTTAGCGCGGCGACAGCTCAAAAACAGCAAGGTAACTCACTCGTGGATAGACAGAGTGAGTATCGAACCTGCCACGCAGCCTCTTATCGCCCCAGATATAGATTTGGACAGCAAAGACAATATCTATCACGCGCTGTTTTATCAATTACAAATCAGTGCCTGCTATACCCGTGGCAATCAATCACAAGCCAGCGAATATACCCTAAACCCCATTGCCATTATCCAGCGCGGGGTAATTATCTATCTGCTAGCGACTCGTACTGATGACCAAGAATCCATCATTCGCACCTTTGCACTGCATCGATTTGACAGCGTTGAGATTCTCGATAGCCCAGCGCAGACACCCAAAGACTTTCAACTAGATACTTATCTAGATGAAGGCAGCATGGGCTTTAGTCATCCTTTATTTGGTACACTGGCTGAACGTGGTAAAAACACAGCCGTTGAGCTACAATTTACCAAGCAAGCAGGCAAAAGCCTCACCGAAAGCAAGCTGAGTGACGATCAAATTGTCCTATCAAATGATGATAATACTCTAACGATAAAAGCGACGATCAATTTGACCTCACAGCTGGTCTGGTGGTTACGCGGTTTCGGTAGTGGTTTATTAGATGCCAAGCCTGCCCTGCTCTATGAAGCCGTATTGGACAAATCGCCAACACTGAACAATGACTAACGATGATAATGCTCAATCTAAGTAGCGCTGATATGATGACAGTCGTTAAAAGCTCAGAACTTAAAAACTAAGAACTAAATAAGAATTAAAAAGGAATATTATGCCGACCAGCGCCCCATTACCATTGCTTTCAGACAGTCTCAGAGGGCTGGGCTTGGATGCGGGAACTTTGTTTTTTGCACTCAATTATGAATTTACTAAAATTGAGCCAAAAGGGTTGTTTAAGCGTTTTAAGAAAAACAAAAGCGCAATAGATATTGATTTGGCTTGTGTCTTATATGATGACAATTGCGTCATCAGCGATATCGTTTGGTTCAAGCAATTGCGTGACAAAGCCGAATCAGTCAAGCATCAAGGGGACAGTCTAAACGGAAAGGATCGCGGCGAGCAAGCCATGTATCTTGCCCCACTTGATCAAGAGCAGATCAGACTGGAGCTTGAAAAAATTCCACCGCACATCACTCATATTGCTTTGATTGCCAACTCCTACCATGGTCATCCGTTTTCTAGAGTCATCAAAGGTGAGATTCATCTGAGTGATGATGAAGGCAATCGATTTTTTGAAGTCAATCTAAAGCAACTACCCCGTGATTGTACGACGCTTTGGGTGGCACACCTGCGCCGAGCTGTTGATGACTGGCATTTGACGCTACAGAATCTACCCCTAACGGCTGACGACCTATCAGAGGCCGCCAAAGAAGTCGCTCATGAGCTTGCACGTGCACTACCTATTCCTCAGGGCATATAACGCTTATCAATAACAGTATATAAAAAGAGGCGGTTCAGTTTAATGACTGAACCGCCTCTTTTTATTTTTAGCATTCAAAATACAGGTTCTAAAGCAGTCAGAAAGCGTAGTTAATAGATGCAGCAAAAGTCCTGCGTACTATAAGTAACTACAGACAACTATACCTGCCATCATAAACCCTCACCGCAATGCGGGCAAAAATTCTTTTGACGTACTTCAACTTCTCTTTCGCGCCGCTCAAGCTCTTGCTCACGCAGCACTTGTAATACAATATTTTGTGCTTGCTCTTTGTCGAGTCCCAGCTCACGGCGAATCTTATCAATCATCATCTGATTCTGTACCAGATCAAAATCACTATCAATCAGCTGCTCTCGAAAATGCTGTTCAAGCTCCTCACGGCGCTGGGCAAGCTCATTTGCCAACCCTGTTGCCAAAATACCGGCAGGCAGTGCTGCGAGACCCACACCCAATATCGTAATAACGGCACCCAGTATCTTGCCAGCGTTGGTGATCGGTGTAACATCACCATAACCCACGGTCGTCAAAGTCACCACTGCCCACCACATTGCCTTAGGTATCGACTCAAACTCCTCCGGCTGTGCATGGTTTTCAACCAAATAAATACCGCTAGAGGCGGTTACGATCATAATAATCAAAATAAAAATAACCGCTTGAAACGAGCCGCGCTCTTTACTAATCACCACGAGCAGGATACGCATAGAGGCAAAATAACGGGTCAACTTAAGAATACGGAACAAGCGTAAAATACGCAAGAAACGCAAATCGATATTGACAAAAAAGTTTAAAAAAGCAGGGACAATAGCAATCAAATCAATCAATGCTGATGGGCTTCTGAGCCAATTCCAACGCTGTTTCCAAGTGGTGTGATCGGGCTTAGCCTCCCCAACACTCCATAAACGCAGCAGATATTCGATCGAGAATATAACGATGGAAAAGTTCTCAAACCAAGTAAAATAATTCTGATACGGGTAATACCATTGATCGACTGATTCGGCTATCACAGCAGCCACATTGGTCATGATCAGAAATATCAGAAAATAATCCACGTAACGACTGAACAAGGTGTCATGTTCGTCATTTTGCAAAATATCATAAACAAAATGACGTAAGCGCTGTATAGATTGCAGCAGCATGCTATCCCTATGCGGTGAAATACCGGCGTTATATGAATAAAATAGTAAAGTGAACATAACCCTGACGAAGGCTTCTTCTCAATTCAAACGGTGTCAGCAAATCATTATCAGCTATAACACACTACATACATACTACATAGAAACTAAGTAATAGATGTTCACTGACAGCAACATGACAGACATAGCAATCAACATGGACAATCTCAAAAACCGCTCATCAGCACGCAGTTGTTGACTGATGTCCTTAGCAGGTATCAAAAACAACCCACATTCATGACAACAAGAATCCACCTGATTCAATATCTTGGTAGCCCGTGCCTGCTCACAGCGTAGAGGAGAGTTACTACAATAACCCAGCATAATGTATTACGCCTTTTTTAGATTGTGAGTAAAAAACCCTAAATGATGCGGATAAAGTACCTCTAAGAATCACCTAGTATTAAAAAACTTTTTAGTCTTAGTCGATGATAGTACGTATCCATACTATTTATTACGCAAGCATTGCTACTTTATGTTCAAAACCTTACCAAAAGCAGTGATTTTTGTATTACAATATCGTCATAATGTTACTATTTTGATTTTTATTATAGCATTATGTATCAGTTTCTAATGTCATCCCTCATCAAAAACTGATTAACCACTCCCTGTCATGTTAAGGAATTAAATAATGAAACTCCAATCCCTAGTTTTAGCTACTGCTGCTGCACTGACTATGACCACCGCATTTGCTGTACCTGCAGGTACTTGGTCTGTTGCTGCTGGCGCTCATATGGTTGACCCAAAGAGCAATAACGGTACATTGGCAGATGGCACTATTGGGGTCGACGTCGACAGCGATATTCAACCAACCGTTAGCGGCGAATATTTCGTTGCCAACAACATTGGTATTGAATTACTAGCCGCGACGCCATTCCATCATGACATTACTCTAACTGCTGGCGATACCACTATTGATGCCAAAACTCAGCATCTACCACCGACCTTATCTGTACAATACCACTTTGATGGCTATAACATGCCAATGAACGTCAAGCCGTTCGTAGGTGTTGGTGTGAACTATACGACTTTTTTCAAAGAAAAAATCTATAGTGATGCTTTTGAGAACTTAAAGCTTGATGACAGCGTGGGCATTGCTGGCCATATTGGTCTTGATATCCCATTTGCTCCAACTGAATACTTCCGTATTGATGCTCGTTATATGGACATCAAAACAGACGCCAGTGTTGAGTCTAATGGTAATACTGTTGAGCTTGGCGAAGTCGATATCAGCCCTTGGGTATACGGCGTAGCATTTGTAAAACAGTTCTAAGACAGTAAAAATAGCATGAGTAACAAAAGCCAGCTTGATAGCTGGCTTTTTTGTGCGCTTTCGCCGCATATGATACACACATAAAAAAAAGACCACCCTTAGGCAGTCTTTTTCATTCAGGATTTTATCAACCCATAAACCAATCTAAATCAATATATGACGTGGATCAGCCAATAGCGTTGTGATATAGCGCGTGAACACAGCTGCGTCCGCGCCATTGATCACACGGTGATCATAAGACAATGATAACGGCAACATCAGACGTGGTTCAAAACTTTGCGTTTTGGCATTCCAACGTGGCTGCATGCTTGCCTCAGACACACCCAAGATACCCACCTGTGGCCAGTTAACGAGTGGTGTAAAGGCTGTACCACCCAAGTTACCTTGGCTTGATATCGTAAAGCTCGCGCCTTGTAAATCTTTGGTGCTGAGCTTTTTATCACGCGCTTTGACTGCAAGCTCACCGATCTCAATAGCGATTTGCTTCAAGCCTTTGTCTTGCACGTTTTTGATGACAGGTACGATGAGGCCATCATCAGTCGCCACTGCGATACCCATATTAACGCTCTTACGCAAGATAACTTGAGTATTATCATCGCTTAAGTGGCTGTTAAAACGTGGATGCTGCGTCAAGGCATGAGCAGTTGCTTTGACAACGAACGCTAGAATGGTAAAACCAATACCTTCCGCTTTCATGCTACCTTTTAGCTCGCTACGTAGTTTTTCTGTCTCGGTAATATCCGACAGATCAAACTGTGTGACTTGTGGCAGCAACGTATTGTAGTTAAGCTGCGGTATCGACACCTTTTGTAGACGGCTAAGATCTTGTGTGTCTGTCTCACCCCAAATCTCAGTGTTGCTCATATCTGGCAGTTTTGGCAGTCCTGAACTGATAGTACTACTACTAACAGGTGCGGCTTTCTGTGTGGTCAGACTCTCTTTGACGTGAGCAAATAAGTCTTCCTTTAAGATACGATCATTCAATGCTGAGCCATTCACTTGAGTGATATCAACACCCAACTGACGTGCCAGCTTGCGTACGGCTGGCCCTGCATAGACATCGACCAGCTTTTCATTAACCTGTGCTTCGGTCAACTTGCCAGCTTGCTTACTAACGACCGTATTAGGCGTTGTAGATTTTTCTGCCTGTTTTGGCTCAGCAGTTGTTTTAGCAGCAGCTTTCTCTTCTGATTTGGCTGGTGCTGAATGCTTTGGCTCAGAGCTATCTGATGTAGACTCATCTTCATCAGCAGCATCACTGACAATGACGATAAAGTCCTGACCATTGGCAACCATATCGCCTGTTTCGACCAGTATTTTTTCAATCTTACCAGCGACTGGCGCTGGCACTTCTACCGACGCTTTATCAGATTCAATCAATAGGATTGATTGATCCGCAGTCACGATGTCACCAACACTGACCATAATCTCAGAAACTTGCGCCTCATCGACACCTAGATCAGGTAATGCATGAGTCGTGGCTTTGCCAGCGTTAGACGCAGGCTTTGCACTAGACTCTGATGACTTTGATTCAGTCTCAGCTGGCTCAGCTTTTGCTTCTGACTTAGCAGCAGCTTTTGTATCACTCGCTTCTTGATTGTCATCAGCAGCGCTATTATCACTTTCTACGCTGTCTTCTGCACTCTCAAGCTCAATCAGTACCATGCCTTCGCTAACTTGATCACCGATCGCAACGCTAATTTTGGTGACTTTACCAGCAGCAGAGCTTGGCACTTCTACTGAGGCTTTGTCAGATTCTAACAGAATAATGTTGTCATCTTTTGCGATGACATCACCAACTTCTACCATAATCTCACTAACTTCGGCGCTATCAACACCCAAATCGGGGGCTTTAATGTCCATGGTTTATTTCCTTGTCTTATGATTATTATTCTTTGACATCGCCGTCATTGAGTAAAGTCGCATCGGCTTGGTCTTCAGCACGGCCTTCATTGCTGATCTCTTCGTCATCTTCAGCAACGAACTCAGGCACAGGTGTTGGATTGACATTACCTGGTGCTGGCGCATCTGGAGAATGATCCGAATAAGACTGCTGTTGCCATGCAGGTGGCTGATCGACATCGATACCTAAGCTTGAAATCGCGTCTTTTACCAGACGCATCTCAACTTCACCTTCATCTGCTAGACGCTTGAGCGTGGCAACCACAATATGAGCCGCATCCACATTGAAGAAGCTGCGTAGATTTTCACGAGTATCAGAACGACCATAGCCGTCAGTTCCTAGCGTGGTGTAAGGACGGTTGTCTGGTAACCAAGCACGAATCTGCTCTGAATAGTTACGCATATAATCTGTCGCAGCGACGACGATACCCTCGTGCGGTGCCAATTGCTCTGTCACCCAAGGCACTCTCTCTTCATCCATTGGATGCAAGCGGTTGTAGTCATCACAGGCCATACCGTCACGAGTCAACTCGTTGAAGCTGGTCACGCTCCAGACGTTAGAGGTGATGTTGAACTCATCTTTTAAGATTTTTGATGCTTTTTGTACTTCACGTAAAATCACACCAGAACCCAATAGCTGTACTTGTGCTGAGCCGTTGTCTTCGAGCAAATACATACCGCGCTTGATGCCTTCCTCGGCACCTTCTGGCATTGCAGGTTGCTCGTAGTTTTCGTTCATTAGCGTTAGGTAATAATAAACACGCTCACCTTCACCATACATGCGGCGTAAACCATCATGCATCACAACCGCTAGCTCATAACCAAAGCAAGGATCATAAGTCACACAGTTAGGCACGACATTGAACAAGATTTGTGAATGACCATCTTGATGCTGCAAGCCTTCGCCATTAAGCGTCGTACGGCCAGCTGTTGCACCCAACAAGAAACCCTGTGCTTGACAATCGCCTGCCGCCCAAGCCAAATCACCAATACGCTGGAAACCAAACATCGAGTAGTAGATATACATCGGAATCATCGGTAGCGCGTTCACAGAGTAACTGGTTGCCAATGCAATCCAAGTGCTCATTGCGCCTGCTTCGTTAATGCCTTCTTCTAACATGTGACCATCGATGGCTTCTTTGTAGCCCATCAATGCTTCACTGTCTTCTGGCGTATATTTTTGACCTACAGCTGAGTAGATACCCAACTGACGGAACATACCTTCTAGACCGAAAGTACGTGCTTCATCCGGTACGATTGGCACCACACGGTCTTGGATATCTTTGTTTTTTAGCATGGCTGACAACAAGCGTACGAATACCATCGTCGTCGATTGCTCTTTACCATTGCTGCCTTTTAATACTCGATCAAACATAGACAGTTCAGGAATATTCAATGGAATATGTCCACTGCGGCGGTTAGGCAGATGACCACCTAGCGCTTCACGGCGACCTTTGAGATACTTCATCTCTGCCGATCCTTCTTCAGGACGGTAGAATGGTAGGGTCTCTAGCTGCTCATCAGTGAATGGCAAATCAAAACGATCACGGAAATAAACCAATGCTTCTTGATCCAGCTTTTTCACTTGATGCGATTTGTTGACCGCTTGCGTTTGGGCAGACAAACCATAACCTTTGACAGTTTTGACCAAAATAACGGTTGGCTGACCTTTCGTTTTCATGGCTTCACTAAAGGCTGCATAAACCTTCATAGGATCATGACCACCACGGTTCAAGCGTGAAATCTCTTCATCCGTTAGCGCATCAGCCATCTCTTCTAGTTCTGGGTATTTACCAAAGAACTCTTTACGAGTAAATTCAGGCGTACGCGCTTCATACAACTGATACTCGCCATCGACCACTTCTTCCATACGGTGTTTTAGCACGCCTGTTTTGTCATTGGCCAGTAGGCTGTCCCAGTTACCGCCCCAAATGACTTTAATCACACGCCAGCCTGCGCCGCGGAATACTGACTCAAGCTCTTGAATGATTTTACCATTACCACGGACTGGACCATCAAGGCGCTGCAAATTACAGTTGACTACCCATATTAAGTTGTCCAGTTTCTCACGACCCGCAAGAGAGATAGCGCCCAAGCTTTCTGGCTCATCCGTTTCGCCATCACCCAAGAACGTCCAAATCTTACGACCTTCTTTTTCTAACAAGCCGCGGTTTTCCATATAACGATGCACGTGAGCATGATAGATCGACATGATCGGACCTAAGCCCATCGATACGGTAGGGAACTGCCAATAATCCGGCATTAGGTACGGATGCGGATAGCTTGATAAGCCTTTACCACCGACTTCACGGCGGAAATTGTCGAGCTGATCTTCTGTCAGACGACCTTCTAAGTAAGAGCGAGCATAGATACCAGGTGCTGAGTGACCTTGGTAATAAATCATATCCCCACCGAAATGATCGCTAGCGGCGCGGAAGAAATGGTTAAAACCTGTCTCATATAGCGTGGCACTAGACGCGAATGTCGCTAAGTGACCACCCAAATCGTCATCGTTTTTATTGGCACGCATCACCATGGCAAGCGCATTGTAGCGAATCAAAGCACGAATCTTACGCTCCATGCCTAGATCGCCTGGGTACATTGGCTCGTCTTCTACTGCGATACTGTTGATGTAGGCCGTATCTAGTCTGTTGAACGGCAGGCCTTCTTGCACCGCCATGTTGTACAACGCTTTTAGTAGGAACTGCGCGCGGTCTTTATCGGCATGTTTAACCACTGACTCAAAAGCTTCTAACCATTCTTTGGTTTCGGTGCTGTCAGCATCCTTGTAGTAATTCATTATTGTGAATCCTTTTATATCAGTCATGCCTGTCTATCAGGCAGAGCTTTGTTAAATAATATGTGATGAGGTATTGGTTTACTTGCCACGTCCCTGCTATGTCCAAGCATTCCTTTGATTTATGCGATGATATTGATATATAGCTCGATCATACAAACTCGATTGTACAAATCTGCTCATACAAGATAGTGCCACTGTGAATCAGCAAGTGCATCAAATCGACACCATTGCCACACAGCCCATAGTGTGTTCCCTATATCTTCCGTCAGTAGATAACTGCAACACTCTATTATAAGCGTTTATGACGTAATTGTTTATGGCTGTAGAGAAATGGAGAAATAACAAGTATTTTTTAAATAAATAATGATTAGTTTTTTGAAAAATACTCCTTGACGAATACATTGTATTTGTTTATGCGGATTATATTAAGACTATTTTACACTTTGTCATGTAAAAACTACCATTGGTAGTTTTGAAATAGCATTTACATGCTCTGTTAGATATTATAAAAAGTAATTTTTTTGTATAAAAAAAGTTACATATTATACAATCTGGTAAATAATGATATTCAGGACAGCATCATGCAACGTTATCAACGCTCTTTAAAATTAGCAAAATCCTCCTCTCTATTAGATGAGCCTATGCATAAGATTCCAGTATTGATAGTTGCTATGATGTTGCTATCAGTCAGTAGTGTCTCTTTTGCTGCAGAAGCTAGTCCCACTTGCCCCGCTGATCATGCAATGTACTATGTAGGGTCCAAAACTTTTAGCCCTGCACCTGCAGCAGCTAATAAAGTGGCATTGAGTTGGACAGGAGGTGCAGGAAACACTAGCACTACTTATAGTTTCAACAATAATCTTGAATTCAAACTGTCTTTTTCTGATACTAATTTTTTAGTTGCTGGTTATCCAGAAGCCAGTAGTTTTACCGGCGTAACTACAAGCGCTATTAATATGCGTCATAGTAGCCAGTACCTTAATATAAACCACAAACTGACTGCTACTATTAACAAGCCCGTATCGAAGTATGGGTTTGTTGTGCAAGATTTAGACTCAAATGAAAATGGGAAATATACTGAGTCCATATCGATTTTTAGTGCTGGTGGTGCTTTTAGTAATATACTTACTGCAAACTACACACTATCAAACGCAAGCAAAACTATTACAGGCAATCAATGGCTAAACTGTAATCCTACTAGCCCGTGTAATTTTAATATTGATTGGGGCTCTCAGTCTTTAAACACACCTTTTGTTATAACTCATGGTAATGCTTATTCTAGTGCATCTACGACATTATCTACTGGCGACCATGTTGTGGGCTACTCAGACTTCTACTTTTGTCTTGCACCACCTAAGTTAACTGTGAAAAAACAATTAGAAGGTACTCGTTTTAACGACAGTGATACTAAACGTGACCAATTCAATATCAAAGTCGCTGGTGGAAAACTCACTCCCGATACTCAAGGCTCTACAGCATCTTTTACAACAACAGGGACAGGTTCAACCATAACTAACGGAAGCACTGTTACCCCATTGGAATTAGCCCCAAGTACCACCTACACTATATCTGAAAATATAATAAGTGGTAATGCTAGTAACTATAGCACTAGTTATGCCTGTACTAATGCAACGACTGGCAGTACTACCACTATGCCATCAGGCACTGCAAGCTCATTTACCTTATCAAGCTTGAATTATGGAGACGAAGTAACCTGTACCATCACTAACACGCCAAAATCTTATAGTTTTTCAGGAACCGTTTTTAATGATAACGGTGGTATTACTGCTGCAGATTCTACCAAACAGAATATTACTAGCACCTTCACTGGAAACAGTGCCTATTTCAATGGCATCTTAGATAGCAATGAATCTGGAATATTCGATAGCGGGTTACAAGTTGCTTTAACCAACTGCAATGGCACCCAAATTGTCACAAGCTCAGCTAATCCTCAAACAGTATCAAGCTTAGGTAAATACAATTTTGTTGTTCAATCAGGTGCATTGCCAACAAGAGTATGCTTAGTAGAAACTGAGCCAACCTCTTGGATTTATGATATAGATACTACTGCTAATATCAGAGAAGTAACACTGACTAATGATATCTACGTATATAACAATTTAGACTTTGGTGAAGTACAAGCTAACAACACTGCATTGGTACTTATTAAATACCAGTATGTGCATGAATGTAATAGTAGTCTCGATTATACATCTGTCACAAACACTTCAGATCCAAGTACAGGCTTTAGTACATCTGCCCCTAATAACACCATAATTCCAGGCAAATGCATTGCTTATAAAATCGAAGCCTATAATCGCGGGCACATTAGTTTGTCAGACATACAAATTTCTGATGTATTACAAAATGTTAAAGTGAAATCTGAGTTTTATCTCCCTAAAGCGTTAGGAGTACCTTCGGACGTATTTAAGACAACCAATCAAACAGCGCCAATAGGACAAAATGGAACTATTGTCTCTGACAAATTTACTTTAAGTAATACATCTTCGAGCACTACAGCTTCAAAAGCAACTTTGTATTTCAATACCAAGTATGGCACTACCTCTGGTACTTAATATTCGTTTTATTACATTTACCTTTTTAACCATCTAATAAAAGCCCTGTCTAGTCAGACAGGGCTTTTACCGTTTATATACTTCAAAATGCCAGTTGTCATCTTTGTGATGAATAATTGTATTGATTACGTGACAATAGAAAAAAGGGAGACAGATGCCTTCTAAAAATGAAAATTATATTAGATTACATATTCTTCCATCACTATTTACAACGTTCGCTTTTTACTGACGGTCATGTTCTAAGAAAGGATTTTATATGAAACGTTTTAATCTCTTGCACGGTATTTTATTAGCAACTGCTGCTTCTATTTCTTTATTGAACGTCGCACATGCTGATGATGCCCTCAAAATGGAACTGACTGCCAATCAAGTCCTCAAAAATGCGGATGGCAAGACAGCATATTCACCAGTACGTACAGCGCCAGCTGGTACTGTCATTCAGTACAAAGCAACTTATACCAACACCGTCAACAATGATATTAATGATCTGATGGTGACACTGCCTATCCCTGCAAACATGACATTCACAGGTGAGGCAAACCCTGCTAGCGCACAAGCCAGTATCGATGGTAAAAACTATGCTGACATGCCTTTGATGCGCAAAGTCGATGGCAAGATGGTTAAAGTACCCTACTCTGAATATCGCACCTTACGCTGGAATATTAAACTACTACCAGCGAAAAAATCAGCTGCCGTTGCTCTCAACACTGTCGTCAACAAATAACTCTTAACCTTGCCAATTTAACTCTTTGGAGATCTACCGCATGAAACCAAATTCCTTTAAGTATTCAGTATTAACCGTAGGTGTTGTAGCGGCAATGGGTATTACTACTGCCAATGCTGCTACGACCTCAGGAGCTACAAGTAGTGGTGCAGCCCCGATCAATAACGTCGCGACCGCAAGCTATACTATTGGCTCTGTTGCTCAGCCCACTGTTACTTCTAACACCGTAACTGTCAATGTGAGTGAGACGGCTAACTTCTCATTAGTCGCCATTAATGGTATCAGTGCTACCGATGACAAAAACGAAGATATAACGACTACACCAGGTAATGGTGCTACGTTTAACCATACATTAACCAATGAAGGTAACGTTTCTGATACTTATACGATTAATACTACCGGTAATAACGATACTACTATCACTACTGCCACTCCAAACTATGCGCTAGGCACTGCAGGTACAAACGGCATTACCTATACTATCGTAAAAGCTGATGGTACTGCAGCAGTAGCTAGTGATTTATCTAGTGGACAAGCTGTAAGTGGTACCCTTAGCAATGGCGGTACTATTAAATTACCACCAGGCTTCAAAGCTAATCTTAGCTATACAGTAACGACACCTAATACTCATTTAGGTGGCGACATTTCCGTTGGTACATTGACAGCGACTAGTACTTTTATTACCGCTGCGACTGCAAGTGGCAAAGTCCCTACATTGGTTAATGAAAACCAAAACATCGTTAGATTGCCTACCTTTAAGATCGCAAAAACAGCGACTAGCAATGTAGATCTGTCAGTTACTAATCCGCAGATTGATTACATCATTACCGTGACTAACCTTAACACAGCTTATAGCGCTATCGCAGATAACTTCGTTATCAGAGATGTACTTCCTTTAGGTATGACATTGTCTGGTAATGTGACAGCATCGAGTGCGACTGTTACTAGTACTAATAAAGATGCTGAAGGTAGACAAATTATTGATATCGCGGTACCAAGCTTAGCAGTTGGCGCAAATCAAGTTGTCACGTTTAAAGTCAATGTTGCCAAAGCTAGCTATACTGCTGCTGGCTCTACTGCGACTAACAACGTGGCCGTTTATGATAAGTTTGTCGGTAATGTTGGCGCGTTACCTGTTACTCCAGTGGCTGACACCAATTACGATATTCTAGACAGCACAGTGACTACTAATGATAGAACCAGAGTTCCTACTAGTGCTGATGTCGCTGGCGGAGTTGGTGAAGATACACCGGGCGTTACTAGCTTTAGCAATCGTGCGATTGTATTGAATAATCCAACGACGAGAGAAATTGCACCTACTTCTGACACAGCGGGGCAAGTCACCCATACGACCAATATCATTAACAACGGTCAGGATGCTGAAGGTACTAATACTAATCCATTAACTTTTACTATCGCTGACGGTGGTCTGAATACAGCCGTTGCTCCTACCACCCCTGTTACCATCACTTATACTGCACCAGGTGGCGTATCAGGAACGCCGATTACGCTTACCCCTGTGAGTGGTGTATACACCATCAATAGTACGACGCTACCTAGCGGTATAGCACCAGGTGGCATAGTTGCTATTAATTATAAAGTAACTTCTACAGCTGCTGCTGTTGGTAGCAACGAAACTACTATCGTAACTTTAACACCGGGTGGTAATGGTGCCCCTACTGTTGCACCAGTGACAGATACGACTAATGTGAAAGGGTTAAATTTAGAGAAGTTCCAAGCTCTAGATGCCACTTGTACAGGTACAGTTGCTGCTGCTAGCTTCAGTAAAGACGCGATCAGTGGTGCAGCACCTGATCAATGTATCATTTATCGTATCAATGCGACTAATACCTCTTCTGCTATACAAACCACCACTCCAGCAGCGGCTTCTGGCTTTAATATCACAAGCTTAACGGTTTCGGATTTATTGTCTAACTTCTCAGCTGGTGCAGATTTGGTGACTGGTTCACCTGCTTCTAGTGTTACTGGAACTGGATCTTCTATTACTGCAGCTTCTACCAGCACTACTGCTGTGAGTACGACAGCTTCAACATTAGTACCGCAAGGCGTTGCTACTTTAACCTTTAAAGTTAAGATTAAAAACGCTCGTTAATTTAAAAATCTATAAGTAGTAACAGCTGCTTATAGGCCAATGCTCTAGCTTGCTTTAATCATTTTATGTTAGCCAAGCTAGAGCGTTACTACTCTTTCATGTTTTATTGGATAAGCGACTTATTATGACATCTACTGTAATCAATACGTCTAAAAGCATCACATCTTGCACAGCCAAAGTTTCTGCGCTGTCATTTGCAATGTTGCTTATGCAATCAAATACGGCCTTTGCTGCGCCAGATGCACTGGTACAGTTGATCAATAACACAGCTCAAGCCAGCTATAGTGTTGATAACGAAACTGATGTATCTATAAGCACGGCTTCAAACCAAGTGCAGTTAAAAGCCTCGGCCTTACCTGAGTACGGCATTAGCTTGACTCAGCAGCCTCTACGCACTGTCAGACCCAATACAGAGGTCAGCTGGACCAATGTACTGAGCAACACAAGCTACAGTGATCAAACGGTTGAGCTCACGTTTGCGATATCACCAACCATCTCTAACTTAAAAGTCTATCAAGACCTTAATAAAAACGGCCAAATTGATTCAGCAGATAGACAAATCATGCTGGACAACTTGAGTACCCAAATTAAGCTTGGTCAGAGTGAAAGCATTCAGCTTATCGTGCAAGCTTTATCAGATATTAATGGCAGCGATGGTGACACTGCTGATGTAAAAATCGGTGCAGTTGTATTAGAAGATCCATCAGTCGCGGCCGTTGAGGCTATCGACAGACTGGTCATTATTGAGCCGGAAATTAAATTTACCACGCCTCAATTTGATGGAACCAAAGCCACTTCACAAATTGATGAAAACGTTTATATTGACGCAAGCTATGCTCAGTGTAACGTGCAAACTGATAAGCCCGATCAGGTATGGATCACGGTTAAGTCTCCGATGACAGGTGACACCTACTCTCTCAAAGGCATCGAAACTGGTAACAACACAGGCAAATATCGTCTGTCTGCACCGACCCAAAACAACGCCAATGCTATCAATGATAAGTTTATTCAGACATTGGTAAACGATACCCTGACCGCCAGTTTGGAGGCTTGTATTGATCCTTCTGTCGGCACGGGTGCTGATCAGCTACCAACGGATAGCGACTTTACCGTCCGTATCGATGATTTAAATACGCAAATCAGTATCATTGATGATAGTGCAAGTTTGGTTGTCACCAAAGAAAGCGATGTCAAAAGTGCGGAACTCGGTGATTATGTCAGCTATACCATCAATGTCACCAACAGCGGAAAATCGACTGCTTACGATGTACAGCTAAAAGATGCTCTACCCCGTGGTTTTGATTACGTCGAGAGCAGTGTGCGTGTTAGCCCAACCACTAACCTTGATATCAATCAAGCACAGACCACTGAGTTTAAGGCAGACGGTAAATATCAGGTACTAAACCTAGGTGATATGGCAATCGGCGAAAGTAAAAAGATTACTTATCGCGTGTTGATTGGTGCCTCATCATTAGGCGGTGATGGTATCAACCGTGCAACTGCGGTTGCTAATAACGACCAAGGTCAAAGCGTCGGCTCAAGAGAAGCACAGTGGAAGATTGATGTAGAGCGCGGCGTGATGAATACGGATGGTATCATCATCGGTAAGGTCTATCACGATATCAACCGTGACGGCATTCAACAAAAAGAAGATGGCGAGCTGGGTGTCGCAGGCGTCCGTATCTATATGGAAAACGGTAACTTTGTGATAACCGATCCTGAAGGTAAGTATAACTTTTATGGTGTCAGTGCAAAGACACACGTCCTGAAAGTTGACCGTACTACTATCCCACATGCCACTGAGATGGTCACCCAAAGCAATCGAAATGCAGGTGATGCCGGTAGCCGTTTTGTTGACTTAAAATATGGTGAACTGCATCGTGCGGATTTTGCTATCGTTGCTGGCATGGCGGATAGTACTGAACGTCTAAATACTGAGCTTGTGGCTCGCAGCAAATCAGTAGGTGCTAAGAACGATACGCTTGAGCAAGCTATCAAAACTGAGCTGACACTAGAGCCTGACTATAATACTGACACGACTGATAATGTCGATGCCAGTGGCTGTAACATCAATGGTGACTTAGACTTAGGTAATAGTTGCGACTCTGCTATCGTTAATGACATGGTCAATGCCGCAACTAACCATGTCGATATGGCGGTTACAACAGTAGCGCCACCAGTAGAAAAAGAGCTAGAAGAATATCTAAAAGAAGTGGCTAATAATGATGTCGCTTTTATCAATCTAAATGAAGGCCAACAGCTTAGCTCTTATAAGCAAATGGTACAGGTACAAGCACCACTTGGATCAATATTCACATTATATGCCAATGGCAAAGCGGTATCAGCGCAACAGATCGGAAAAACGGCTGAGCAAGAAAAGCAAAATGTGACCGCTTTTGATTACTATGCCGTTGATTTACAACGTGGTAACAATACATTGCGCGGTGTGGCCACTGATATCAATGGTAAAGTCATCTCTGAACAAACCATCAAGGTCTTGACACCAGGTAGCTTGCAAGCGATTGACTATCGCACTCAAACCGAGCTAGTAGCTGCCGACGGTGTCAGCGAATACCAAGTCGTCATCAGCCTAAAAGATCGTGATGGTCGTCCATACATCGCCTCGACCCCGATTACTATCGATACCAATATCGGTCGTATCAATTTGAAAGATGGCAGTAAAGACAAGGCCGGTACCCAAGTTATCGTATCAGGCGGTGAGCTATTGATTCCTGTGACCGCCCCTAGCGCACCAGGTAAAGGCGAGCTGGTTATCGATACTGGCAGTAGCAAGCAAATAATCCCTCTACAGTTTACCGCTCAGCTGCGTCCTCTCATTGCCGTCGGTATCATAGAAGGCGCTATCTCGCTTAAAGACTTTGATGGCGGCAGCATTACTGATGCTCAAGGCGCATTTGAGCAAGAGCTCAATGAGATTTCTGGCGATGACAACTATTCAGCGACTGGTCGTGCTGCTATGTTCCTCAAGGGCAAAGTACGCGGCGACTATCTGCTGACATTAGCCTATGACAGTGATAAAAAAGGCGAGCGCCTGTTCCGCGATATCGATCCTGGCGAATATTATCCTGTCTATGGTGACTCATCAGCCAAAGGTTTTGATGCGCAATCTACCAGCAAGCTGTATGTTCGCTTGGATAAAGGTCGCTCGTTCGCCATGTATGGCGATCTAAAGACACAGATTGATAATGATGAAGGCATCAAACTCGGTCAATACAACCGTACCTTAACAGGTTTAAAAGCCCAGTTTGAAGACAGTAATACTCGTGTTACCGCCTTTTTAGCAGAGACCAGTGCCAGTCAGCGTGTCAACGAGACTCGTGGTCTTGGCATCTCAGGCCCTTACCCATTGGCTGAAAACTTTGACGCGGTATTAGAAAATTCAGAAACCATCGAAGTCATCACTCGTGACGCAAATAACTCTGGACTGATTGTCAGTCGTGAGACACTGACACGTTTTGCTGATTATGAGATTGACCCGATTAGCCGTAGCCTATATTTAAAGAGTCCTATTGCCAGTCAAGACATCGAAGGCAATCCTGTCTATATCCGTGTCACGGTAGAAGTGGATGAAGGTGGTGAAGACTATCTGGTTGGTGGTATCGCAGCCAAACAGCAATTAAATGATAAAGTCTCTATCGGCGGTAGCTATGTCAATAGTGATGACCCACTAAATAAAGAAGAGCTTGCTAGCTTGAATAGTGTCATTAAATTCAATGACAAGCTAAAGCTGGTCGCAGAATATGCGATGAACAAAGCTGAAAACCCAAATTTTCAAGCAAGTAACCAAATCAACACCACAGAGTTAAATGACAGCGACGTCGAAGGCAATGCACTTCGTATCGAGCTTGATTTTGACAACAAGAAAAACACGCGTGCCAAAGCTTATTACAATGATGCTGACGAAGGTTTCGTCACTGGTGCCTCACCGCTTACTGCTGGACGCACTGAGTCTGGTTTAGAAGTTACCCATACTTTAAACAGTAAAAAAACAGCGTTAACCTTAGAAGGCGTACGTACAGAAGAGAATAGCACCGAAGCCAGCCGTGAAGGCGTACAAGCTAGTATCGAGCATCGCTTGACTGAAAATGTCGTTGGTGAAATTGGTATACGCTATTACAAGCAAGATGCAACAGCGGCCTCACGCAATACCCAAGCTGTCACTGATGTTGTAGATGTCACAGACGATACATTGTTCAACGATGACATCATCAATCAGTCAGCGTTAAGCAGTATCAGCAGTGCAGATGAAGACATCGAAGGTACGACGGTTCGTGCTCGTATCACTTCTCGTTTGCCAAAGCTAAATGACTCTTTAGTATTTGCAGAATATGAGCAAGATATCGAAAACAGCTCACGTAACGCCACGTCTGTCGGTGGCGAAACACCACTCGGCAGCTTGGGCCGCTTATATGCTCGTCATGACTTGATCAACAGTTTATCTGGCACTTACGGCCTTGATGACACGGATGAACGTCAGCGTACTGTTTTTGGTTTTGATGCCACTTATATGAAAGACGGTAAAGTATATAGCGAATACCGTATGAACGATGCCATTAGTGCGCGTGAAGCTGAAGCGGCTATTGGTCTAAAGAACAAATGGTATGTCCAAGAAGGTCTAACCTTAAACACCTTGTTCGAACGTGTAGAATCGCTTGAAGGTGAAGAAAACAACACGGCAACCGCAGCAGGTATCGGTGTTGAATATCTTGCAAAAGAAAACTACAAAGCGTCAGGACGTTTCGAGCAACGTTGGGGCGAGACAAGCGACACAGTGCTTGGTAGCGCTGGTATCGCTTATCGTTATACTGATGAGATTACCTTACTTGCCAAAGACATCTATTCACGTGTGGACTATGATGATGGTAACCGTACCATCAACCGTTTTCAGTTAGGCGCGGCTTATCGCGACTATGATAGCAATCAATTGGATATGCTAGCAAAGCTTGAGTATCGTTTAGACGACAACAATACGGGCGATGACACCTATCAAAAAGACACGACTATTTGGTCATGGAATGGCAACTATCATCCAACGCGTCCACTGACATTATCTGGGCGTTATGCTGGTAAATATACAGAATATACAGCAGATGGCATCTCTAGTGATAACACAGCACATGCTGTTTATGGTCGCGGTCTCTACGATATTAGCGAGCGCTGGGATGTTGGCATGCAGGCAGGTACTTATTGGAACGAACAAGCCAATGACATGTCTTATATGCTTGGTGCCGAAGTGGGCTATAGCCCAATGAACAATCTATGGTTGTCTCTTGGCTATAACTTCATGGGCTTTGAAGACGAAGACATTGCTTATGATGACAGCACCCAAGAAGGCGCTTACTTTAGACTGCGCTTCAAGTTTGATGAAGACTTATTCAAACGTGAAGACCCACGCAAAAACAACCGTCTAGCCAGCGCCTCTGGCTTATAGTTTGGCGACCCTAGATAAGCATTGTCATAAGCATTTTATGACAATGTATTCATGGCTGTACCGGTGTTTCGCTCAATCAGCCATGACGTCAATCATAATGATAATAAACATCAATACTTATTACCTTAATATAAGGCTTGCCTCATGTTTACATCCGCCATTAGCGCCATTTCTGATAAATCGCCAATATATGCTGCACTATCGGCAATAGCATTACTCAGTATCGTATCGCCTGTTTCTGCGAAGACAAACGACGCTCAGATTGTCCATAAAACAAGCATAATGGATTACTGTCACAACGACAATCAGGCTAAAGCACCTTCTTATAAACATCAAAGCACACAGCAACGTACTCTCAACTGTATGGTCGAACAGCTACAGCCCTATCAACAAGCAGATAAGACAGCACAGCAGCGATATCTTGCTTATAAAGCACAAGCATGGCTCAACTATGCCATTCATCAAGACAGCATGAACAGTCGGTCATCGGCTGGTACTGTGGCGATAGAAAGGGCTGAGTCTCTATTGCAAGCGTTAGAGACGGATACAACACAAGACATTGCCCTGCATCAAGATATTCCCTCTACCTCAGCTTTGATGCGCCCTGATCTTTGGGCTGTCTTAAGTACGCTAAAAGACAGTGGCGGTATAGAGTCAGCACCGCGAGAAATGGCCTTTAGTGAAGTGGCACTGATTTGGGCAGCAACCAACCAATGCGCACGTGGTTGGCGCGAGTCAGCCATGCACTTTCGCATGGCCGATCGCTGGCTGGAACAAGCACGCGAAGCTTACGTCAATACACATGACTCACAAGCCAATGTTGATTTTGAAGCATTGACCGTTAGCTACTATAAAAAATATGTACCTTTAGATCCAAATGATGATGTGTGCCGTGGGCAAGACTTGACGTCTAATAGCTAGGACAGCTGTCATCAGACTGATAGCGAACTCACATAAGTGCTCATTGACTGTTTGTTCAACACGCCCTAAACAGTAGACATAAAAAAGCCGACAGATTTGTCGGATTTTTTATGTCTACTGTCGTAAAAACTAGCGGTTTTTACGCGGTAATTTTTCTGGCAGATAGCAACGTAGATAAGCGATAAACGCCGTGTTTGCTTCTTGAATGTAGTCTTCAGTGATGGTTTCATGACGACGATAAGACAAGGTAAAGATCGCATTGACAATGCTATAAGCAATCAATAATGTGTTCTTAATGTCATCGAAGTTTGGCATCTCATAGCGCTCTGATAAACGCTTGTATACCAGATTGATAATTTGATGATCCATATCTTCACCAAAACTATCACCTTCAAAATCAGGCGTATTGGTGTCATAAATCAGCTTGGCTTTGGTCTTGTCATTATGAAATATCGTGATGCAATGATCAATAAGTGCCGTTAGATACCCTTGCCATCTGTCATAATTACCAATATCGACCGTCTCTACCATTTCTAATATTTCAATCGCATTCAAAAAACGCAGTGCTAAGAATATTGCTTCAATATTAGGAAAGAAGTGATAAGCAGAAGCTCTTGGTATACCCGCCTCTTCACACACAGCTGCTAACGTAATGTCGTTAATCGCTTGTGTTTCACTCAACTTTTTGGCACCAGCCAAAAGCTTTTGACGACGAGCACGACCTTGTTGGCTAGTAAATTTAAACTTATTAGGTACAAGTTTTTTTGCCAATTCAGAATCCACCAACACGTCTTCAATTTTTTCGTCTTTGTTATCACTCATTGTAAGTCTCTTAATGTTGCGCCCTATGTTATAAATATAATCTTCACTGTATGGTGTCTATCCTAAGCCAAAATGTATCGCTTGAATAATGACCACCACTTTTACAGAAGAGGCATAATAAACGCTTGCACACTATCAAGCAAGGGGCATAAATGGGTTAAAAACACAGTATCGGGTCATAATTTTCGTCAACTAACACTCTATCAATAGACAGTTAGTCGTTGATTTTGATTTTCGCTCTTATAATACCATGATCAGTCACTCTATCTGCATAATCCCACTTCAAATGGTCATTAAAATAGTCTACTCTTTCAACTTGACCGAGCGAGAATTTACTATCAGGCAAAAATTCTTCTGATACAAACAGCTGATCGATAATTTCCGGCATACCTTGATAGATATGGGTATAAGCCACATCTTTCATCCAACCATAACGAGCCTGAATACGAGCTGCATCAAAAAGTGCGACATCACGCAACCCTTTATCGTAGTTCACCTCACCCGTTTCAGTCATTAACTGGGTAGTCACACTGTTTGTGACATCATTCATATCGCCCAATAAGATCAGTGGCTCACGTGTGTGGTACAACCGCTCCATGATAGACATCCGAATAGAAGCAGCTTCCGCAGCTCGCATACACAAGCTGCGGAGCTTGGCACGAACTCGTATATTTGGATCATCCATATCTTCTAACAAGTGACCGTTTTCATCTCGTAAGAAAAAAGCACGCTTACTTTTCAGATGGGCTGTCACAATGGTGATTGGTTGACCATACGCATCTACACGTACTACTAGCGGCGGACGGTTGAAACGTTGATAAGGGCCGATATCGGGAATATCGATCACTGCTTTGGGCTCAATATCCTCTAGCAGGCTGGTCTCTAATCGCTCAAATCGGCTAATAATACCAACGGCTGGTGTATTCTGTGCGCCCTTTCCTTGAGTGTGTGGACTTGCACTATCATTACTTGCCAATGGAATCACTACATTTTCTGCTTTAAAGCCTAATGATATCGCCAACGCTTCAAGTGCTTCGCTGTCCCACACTTCTTGCACTGCAATGATATCTGCATGTGCTTTAGATAACAATTCCGTCATACCCTGCAGCTTATGCTTATAAGCTTTGTCATCATAAGCTGGTGCATTTTCGTAATAGATTCTGTTAGGATTGGCAAAATTCAGCAAATTGGCTGTCGCTATATAAAATTGCTTGCTACTACCAGTATGATTACTCATAGATCACCTATTACCTTTAGTATTATAATACATAATATTCATTTATATGTATACAAAGTAAATGTTATAACCCCAAAAAACCTCCAAGGTTTTGCCTTGAAGGTTCTGAGATAATGTAAGTATTTTGCATTGAAGCAACCCGCTAACAGCGTTCACTTGATGACAATAAACAATGATAAAGCGTTACGATATACGGTTCCATGCATCACGTGATGCTTGACGTGCTTCATTCCATTCCATGCGAGATTCGCCTTTTACTTCATGCCATGAACGCTCTAAATCTGCTTCATGATCTTCAAAGCGGGCGTCTGCTGGATAACGAGCGCGGTTAGCATACCCTACCGCATAGGCTGGATGTAGATCACGCTCAAAGTCATGAGCATCTGTATAATAATCAGCGTTTGCGTGCTCTGCACGCCAATAGGCTTCCTCGTGTGTCGGATCAATCGCTTCAGCTGCGGCATGACCTGCACCCCCACCAACAATAGCGCCAATAGCACCGCCGATTAATGTCCCTAATGGGCCTGCCATCGTACCGATAGCTGCACCTGCTGCTGCACCGCCTACGCCACCTATCCCTGTACCAACTGGATGCGAGCCTGGCTCACCAGTGATAATATCTGCGTTTAAATCTTCTTTTGTCTCTTTAGACATATGTTTTACTTCACTGCGATCGATAGCATCATGGTTACTCATAGTATTATCCTTAATTATTTATTGTCTATTTGATTATTTTATGACTAAAAATTTATATCGGTGAATCCAAATAGAGTATAAGGATTTATGAGCAGATACAGATAGTCTACTAATGTAAACTCTGTCCATATTGCGATTATTTTGCGTTACAGCCTGTATCTTTATCCATTACTTGTATGAGGGTGTCATACATTGAGTAACCATTGGTGTACAGCGTTATTGTTCTAGACATAACACTGAATACATACATTGATGCTAGATAGGCATCAACGATCTTGCGATGGCTCGTTGCCATTTATCTAAATGTTGATCACGCGCATCCGCTGATATGTTTGGCTCAAACACCCGATCTACTTGCCATGAGGATTGCATCGTTGAGTCATCGTACAGTCCCGTTTTTAACCCAGCGAGCAACGCTGCACCCTTAGCAGTGATTTCTGTGTCTTTTGGACGCAGCACAGGAACGTCCAATAAGTCCGCTTGAAACTGCATGAGCAAATCATTATTTGCAGCGCCGCCATCTACTCTGAGTTCCGTCAATGGATGAGGACTGTCCTTTTGCATAGCAATGAGCACATCATAAGTCTGATAAGCCACTGCTTCTAACGCGGCACGGGCGATATGGGCTTTAGTAGTACCGCGGCTCATTCCCGTGATACTAGCACTAATATCAGAGCGCCAATAAGGTGCGCCAAGCCCTGTAAACGCAGGGAGTAGCACCACATCCTCGCTACTGTCCACTTGCCGTGCTAAGTCCTCGACCTCACCGCTTTGTTGAATCATGCCTAGGTTGTCCCGCAGCCATTGGACGATAGCACCTGCCATAAACACACTGCCTTCTAAGGCATAAGTCACTTCTTTTTTGGGTGGCTGCAGCATTCGTTTGCCTGACTGCACGATTTGATCAAACGATAAATTGTCTGGACGCGTTGGCGATGTTTTCCGTTGCCATGCGATGGTGGTTAGCAGCTTATGCTCACTCAGTTTTGGCTGCTGACCGATATTCATGAGCATAAAACAGCCTGTGCCATAGGTGTTTTTGGCCATGCCAGCTTTTAGACAACCCTGTCCGAACAGTGCTGCTTGCTGATCCCCTAGTACGCCCTGAATGGGTATTTGTTTTGCAAACAAGCCTTTTTTGGTTTTACCAAAATCTCCATCAGATGGTAGTACTTTGGGTAATATATTCATGGGTATAGTAAAGCGGTCACATAGGGTCTCTGACCATGCCAGCTTATGAATATCAAACAACAATGTACGAGAGGCATTGGTCACATCAATGACGTGCTCTCCGCCCGTGAGCTTATATATCAGCCAACTGTCAATCGTACCAACGGCTATCTCACCTTTACTGGCACGCACTCTAAGCGTGGGATTGTTTTCGAGCAACCATGCAATCTTACTGGCACTAAAATAGGGATCTAACCGTAACCCTGTGATGCGCTGAACGTCTTGTGCCATATTGGTTTGGTGATCCTCTACGCTCGCGCTGTTACGAGGATGTTCGCTGAAATCTTTACCCTTCCCTTCGACGCGTTGATTGGCCATTGTTTTACAATAGCTGGCCGTTCGCCTATCCTGCCAAATAATGGCTGGTGCCAATGGCTTACCAGTGTTCCTATCCCACATCACAATAGATTCGCGCTGATTGGTAATCGCAATACTACTGACATCGGTAGCGAGCAAACCTGCCCGATTGATCACATCGTGAGCACAGCTGATCTGTGTTTGCCATATCTGCTGCGCGTCTTGCTCCACAAACCCAGCGCTTGGCGTCTGTAGCGTCGTTGGCTGCTGCACCATTTTGATAGGACGCGCATGGTCATCGTATAATATTGCTCGACTCGATGTGGTTCCTTGGTCCAACGCCAAAATATATCCTGCCATGACACGCATCCTTTACTAAAATTGTTTATTCTATTTGATGACAAACCAGTGATGATTTATTATTTGCTTATGAACTACTTTCTTATGAACTATTAGCTTATAAATAATGATTGATGGACAACGTACCGCAATTTGCGATAAAAATATTTAAACAAAAACAGCTTTATCTAATCCTACAAGACATGATAACCAATATCTTAAGGCATGATAAATAGTCACTATCATATTACTTATAAACAAGTATTTATAAAACTAATCGAATCTCTATCATAGCGTGGCTAAAGACACAATAGAAAACGTGAGAATACTAAGCATTGACCCGTCACCATTGTGGCTTTACAGTGTACACCTTGTTATCAATGAACTGCTTTTAGCGCGTAAATGACAATGAAACATGTCAGCTAGCGACTATGAAATGACCTATAATTATTAAACAGCTTGTAATAGCAAAAATTTCGATATAGTGGATTCAGTTTAAAAGAGAGTCAAGGCAACCGAGTGCAGATGTATATGTGATACTTCAAGCGAGGTTAACGCTGTCGCTCTTTTATAAAGGATTGACTATATTATGAGCGCTGACATTGATTGATGTTATACCTTATTTCATCATACCTGATATTCTAATTAACGGCTTATACGACTTATGAAATTCACTTTATCCGTGCTGCCTACTGCTATGATGACCGCTGCACTTATCAGTGTGCCTGTAGCGACTTATGCCAATACTGAGGCTAGTACTGATGCAGACCTCCCTGGGTTGCAGGATAAAGTGACATCAATGGCTGTCACACAAATCGTGGATGTGGACAATCAAGTCAATAATGACGCAATGGTAGCATCCAATCATCAAGCACCCAATGGCTACGAGACGACCGAAAAACAAACCTTAGATACTCTAATCGACCCTATCACCCATAAAGCCGTCGATAATAGCTATCCATTAGAGGTTTCGAGCTTTTTAAGCTTAGAACAAGCGCAAAAGATTTTAGTCCAAGTCTCACCCAAAATAGCAGCCAATCAAGCAGCCATCGCTGCCAGCGAATATCAAACGGATGCACTCAGAACCATCGATAACCCGCTCGTATTCGCTCGTGTATCAGCCAGCGCCTACCATTTAGACGAAGATATAGACTTATCTTCTCTTAGAAATGGGGTTGTTAATGGGGTCAATAATACCGTCGACAGTATTACCCCTGCTATTCCAGACTTACCAAATTTTGGTGAGCTGGTCGGTGAGCGGATACCTGATTCTTATAACATCAAACGTTCAGGGTCAACGACAGGTGCCGGTATTGGCGTGGCGTGGCCCATTTATACTGCTGGGCGAGCAGAAGCCTTAACTGGTGCCTCAGATGCACGTACCCAAGAAGCAGTGGCCGATAGCATACTCGATACAAACACGCTTTATAATACGTTAATAGAGCGCTACTTTAAGGCACAATTGGCCATTATTGCCGCTTATCTGCGCGAAGATGCTTATGACACATTACAACAGACTGACCATATGGCAGAGCGTTTGTTTGAAGAAGGTTTTATCTCACGTGTCGATAGATTGGAGGCGCAGTCTGCGCTTGCTGATGCCAAAAGCGAATCGGTCAATGCCAATAATGACGCGCGTCTAGCCATGATTGCGCTACAACGACTGCTACGTACCGACTACCGTATTAAACCGACCACGCCTTTGTTTGTCTCTAGCAGCCCTCTACCAGATGTCAGCTACTTTCAAGACTTGGCACTCAATAATCATCCAGGTCTACAGAAGGTCGCCGCCAAACGCGCTCAAGCACAGCAACTGCACGCGCTATCAGATACGGGTTATAAGCCGACGGTATTGCTATATGGTTATGGTCAGCTTGAAAAAGACCCGAGCTGGGTCGCTGGTATTTCTGCCAGTTGGAAACTGTGGGGCGGGCTCGACAAAACCGCATCATTGGCGTCAAGCAATGCTCAGATACGCCAAGCCGATCTGTCTGAGATAGAAGTCAGTGACAACCTGCTACTGCTGGTAGAAAAAAACTGGCACGATGTCAATAATGCCCAGTCACGCTATCAAGCATTACAAAGCAATGTTGATTTGGCAGCAGAAGTGCTACGCTTGCGCCGCTTAGGACTACAAGAAGGCGTGAATACCACGGTCGATGTGGTACAAGCCCAAACGCAATCGCTTAAAGCACGGACTGAACAAGCTCAAGCAGCTAATAGTTACGTACAGTCATTGGCCGCCCTGATGCAAAGCTGCGGGACGCCGCTTGCTTTTAACGCGTACCTCAATGCCGCTGACATTCAACTGCCAACTTTATATACTGAACAATGATTTAATATAAAAATCATTACTCTTATCTACCCTATTGTGAATACCTGTTTTATGAATAAACTACCCCCTAAGCTAATGCCTAAGTTAACGCCTCAATTAATAGGCAGGTGGCTAAAGACTTTGCTAGAGACATGGCGTATCGCAAACAATTCTAACGTTTGGGCACATTGCGCAAGCGTCGGTTTTTTTGGTTTTTTATCCATTTTTCCAGTGATGGCAGTGTTTGTGCTTATTTATGGTCTCGCGTTTTCACCCGCTGAGATGCAGGAACAGATTGCTGTTTTGCAGCCATTTATACCTGATACTGTCTATGACGTTCTCAATTCACGCCTAACGGACTTGGTCTCTAGTACAGCATCTGCGCTTACTTTTAGTCTGATTTTATCGACTTTTCTTGCTCTTTATGCGGGCTCAAAAGGCATCAAATCGTTGATTATTCTTATCAATCTTGCTTTTCATATCACTCAAGAGCGCAGCTTTTTACAAGGTACTATTCGAGCAGTAAGTTTGACCTTTGGGGCAGTGGTGGTATTGATCATAGCGGTCTCCTCTATCGCTATCATTCCTCTGGGGGCAGCCTACTTTCCCTTCCCTCAAATAGCCAAAAGCATTGCGCTTTGGAGCAGATGGCCCATATTGGCTGCTATCATATTTTTCAGCTTTTTGAGCCTCTATCGCCTAGCGCCAAACCGTGACGGCGTGGCACTAAAACAACTGGCACCAGGCGCTGCTCTGGCGACTGTTTTTTGGATTGTCTTGTCCATACTATTTTCGTTTTATGTACAGAACTTCAATAATTATAGTGCTGAGTTTGGTGCGCTTTCAGCAGCGGTTGTCATTATGCTGTGGCTATACTATTCAGCATTTATCGTCGCTTTTGGGGCGATTTTGAATTCTGAAGCCCTAGAAAACACCAAACCTCATGCTGTTCGAGTGTACTAGTCACCAACCCCTTATTCTCAACTTTGCTGCTTTAGGAATCTCACTGTCATGACTGAATTTCCACATGAATCAGACGACTCAAAAAAACCCGCTGATTCAACCGAGTCAGTGACCTCTCGAGAGGGTCAGGCTTCGGTCGATCCTGTAGAGGATGCGTCTGCTGCTGAACCAGAGCAGCCTACGCCTACTTATAATCGCGGCGATTCTAAAGCTGATAAGTCTGCCCGTATAAAAAAGGCGTTACTTGCCCTGTTTATATTGATGATCCTTGGTGCAATTGCATATGGCCTGTACAAAAGCAGTCAGCACAACGAGCCGGAAGTCATTACGCTCCAAGGGCAGATGCAAATGCAGCAAACATCCATCGCAGCAAAAGTGCCCGGACGTATTGCTCAGATCATGGTGACAGAAGGTGATACCGTAACGGTAGGTCAACAATTGATTGAGATGGACTCGCCTGAAATCAACGCTAAGATCAATCAAGCACAGGCTGGCAAGCAAATAGCGCAAAGTCAATTGGACAAAGCAGAAAACGGGGCTCGCCCGCAGGAAATCGCACAAGCGAAAGCCGCTTGGCAAGCCAATAAGGCCGCATCCGACTTGGCAGAAAACACTTATCAACGCGTCAATCGCCTGTATGAAGAAGGCTTAATGGCTCGGCAAAAGCGTGATGAAGCTTATGCCCAATACCTTGCCACGCAAGATCAAACAGAAGCGGCACGCTTACAGTATGATTTGGCATTAGAAGGTGCACGCAGTGAAGACAAGTCAGCCGCCACCGCACAAGTGGCACAAGTGGATGCCCAGCTAGATGAAGCAATGGCTGCCAAAAAAGAGGCCAATCTAAAAAGCCCTATCGCTGGTGTTGTTGATAATGTTATTGTCAGCGCTGGAGAAGTCATTGGTCAAGGGGTGCCACTTTTAACGTTGGTGGATACCAATGACCAATGGGTGGTGCTCAACGTCACTGAGTCTTATCTGAATCAGTTCGCGATTGGTCAAACGTTTACGGGCACTATCCCTGCATTATCGTCAGCAGACAAGCCTTATAGCAAACTGTTCACTGTCTATGCGACCTCGACCTTATCTGACTTTGCTACTTGGCGCCCAACCAATAACGACGATGGTTTTGATGTACGTACGTTTGAGGTAAAAGCGCGACCGACTACGCCTGATGCCCGTATTCGCTCAGGAATGAGTGTGGTGGTACGCATCAATGCCACGCCTATCAATCAGAACCAAGAGTAAGCCATGCGTTTAGGTCAATTGGGTCAGGCTTTTGTACGCAGTGCAGCCTACGAGCGGCGCTTTCTGACCAAAAATCATTGGGACTTTAGCATGGTGGTGTGGATACCACTGGCAACGGTGCTTCTGGTTTGGTGGATATTTTCACAGACTCAGATTACCGATCTGCCTATTGGGGTCATTGATCAAGACAACAGCGCGGTGGCCAATACGGCTGTACGCTATCTCGAAGCCAGCCCTACGCTGACAGTCAGACAGCTTTACTATTCCCAAGCGGAAGCAGAGGCGGCCATCTTGCAACGTGATATTTATGCAGTTGTGATTATTCCTGAGGATTTTTCGCGTAATATTTTATCCAATAAGCCTGCCCCCTTAATATTGCAAGTAAACGCGCAATACGGTACGCACTCTGGCATTATTCAAGCGGGTGTCCAAGCGGTCGCCAGCACAATATCGGCAGGGGTTGAGATAAAACGATTGGTCAAGCAAGGGGTTGCCCAATCGCAAGCCATGACTGCTTACACACCCATCAGTATTCAACGTATCAGTCTGTTCAATGCGGCCACCAATTATCAACAGTTTCTAGCATCCACCGTGATACCTGCCCTGCTACATATATTGGCAATGGTCGTGGGAGCGACCACCATCGGTCGCGAGCTACGTGATAAGAATATTGGTCGCTGGTATCGGTTTATCGATACAGCCACTCCTGACTTGACCTCGTCTAATCCTGCTGCGACAACCTCGTCTAGGACAACATCAGTGCTGAAAACTAAGCAAGGTGGCGGAGACCTTACTGCCTTATCAGCACGCTCCAAAACGCCTGATTCTGTCAGCATCTCGGTGCTACTATTTGGTCTGTTGGGAAAATACTGTTGGCCCATATTGGCTTACAGCTTGTGGTCAGCGTTGATATTATGGCTTGCAAACCCGAATCAAACCACGAGCATTACGTCGCTCATCGCAGTCTATATCGGCCTGTTATGCCTAATAACTCTGTCGTTTTGGCTGGGTGCTATTTTTACTCTGAACTCTTTTTCATTGCGTATGGGTTTGTCCACCACTGGTTTTATTTCAGCGCCTTCTTATGCCTTTGCTGGCGTGACTTTTCCTTATATTGCGATCAGTGACAGCGCACAATACTGGTCAAACGCCCTGCCACTAACGCATTACCTTAAGCTCCACATTGCACAGTTGCAAATGCAAGCACCTATTGCCGTATCCTTACCCATCGTCTATGGACTAGGGTTTGCCACCATAACGGCGCTACTGCTTACCACATTATTGACCAAGCGCGCATTGACACATCCTGAACGTTGGGGGGCACGCTAATGTCTAAACCATCAAACACTCAGCATCGAACAACCAAGTCGGCCATTCCGCCAGCATCACAATCGTTTTGGACAAGCTTTATCCAAACGTTTAAAGATGTCTTTGGGGACAAAGGTGTACTCTTGATGTTGATTATTGCCCCTATTATTTACGGTTTTTTCTACCCTTGGCCTTACTCGAGTGAAATAGTTAACCATGTGCCAGTTGGCATCATTGACCAAGACAACAGTAACCTATCACGCACTATTATTCGATATGCCAGTGCCAGTCCCTATCTAGATACTAATCAGCTGATTAACGAGCAAGCTGCCAAAGAAGCCCTATGGTCCGATCAAATCGCAGGCTATATGATTATCCCGGCGGGCTTAGAGCAGCAAGTACTGTCAGGAGAACAGGCGCATGTCAGCGTACTTGGCAATGGCGGCTATTTTATTTTGAACAAGAACCTACAATTGGGATTCTCTAAAGCAGTTGGTACCGTTTCAGCAGGCATTAAAGTCAAGAAAAGTATCGCTAAGGGGGCTTATGCACACACCGCAGCACAGAACACTCAAGCTGTGCCATTACGGATTATGCCACTGTACAATCAAACCGAAGGTTATGGCGCCTATGTGGTGCCAGCTGTCTCGGTTATTATCTTACAACAGACGCTTTTGATGGCAACAGCCATGCTGATTGGCACATGGTATGAGCAGCGCCGCCATGCTGCGAGTATACGTGGTTGGCTCGGACGTATCGGAGCGCTGAGCTCATTGAGCTTTATCGTTGGTTGCTTTTATTATGGCTGGGCATTTGAGCTACACCATTATCCACGCGGGCAAAATATGCTCGGTACACTGCTGTTTTTAGCACTCTTTTGTCCGACGGTGGCCACCCTTGGCTGCGTGCTGGGGCTATGGTTCAGGCAGCGTGAGCGCAGCATGCAGATCTTAATATTT
Organism: Psychrobacter sp. SWN149; assembly: GCF_015864565.1. Taxonomy (NCBI): domain Bacteria; kingdom Pseudomonadati; phylum Pseudomonadota; class Gammaproteobacteria; order Moraxellales; family Moraxellaceae; genus Psychrobacter; species Psychrobacter sp. SWN149. The sequence continues at coordinate 370,773 of NZ_JADYWX010000002.1, read as the reverse complement.
GTCTCACTACCGATATTTTTCTTGAGTGGCTACCCATGGCCAGCAGAACAGTTGCCTCAAGTGCTGCAAGTGGTCCGCTGGATCTTTCCAACCACGCCTGCGATCAACACCTCGGTACAGCTCAATCAAATGGGCGCCAGTATCTCTCAAGTCGCCGTCGGATTTTATGCACTCGCTGGTTTATGGCTATTTTACTTTGTGCTACTATTATTTTTACGCGAGCGGATACCGCAAAAAAGAGCGGTTTATAGCGGTCAAAAATAATTCCGCTTAGTAGCCCCACAAAAAAGCGCCTGCTAATAGTAGCAGGCGCTTTTTTATTGAAATGATCGTATAAGTCTAAATGTTCAATCATCTTTAGGATTTAAAACACTCGGTTCAAACCGTTCAATGCCGCCACACGATAGGCTTCTGCCATCGTTGGATAGTTAAAGGTCGTATTGACGAAATACTCAAGCGTGTTGTTACACTTCATGACCGCCTGTCCAATATGGATAATCTCTGAGGCGTGATTACCATAGCAGTGAATCCCTAGAATCTCTAACGTCTCACGATGGAATAGGATTTTGAGTACGCCCGTACGCTCACCAATGATTTGGGCGCGTGCCAGATGTTTAAAGAACGCCTGACCTACTTCATATGGGACTTTTTCATCCGTGAGCTCTTGCTCGGTTTTGCCGATACATGAGATTTCAGGAATCGTATAAATACCAGTTGGTACGCTAGATACGGGTTCAGCATCGCTATCGCCAACCATAAAGGCAGCTGCACAGCGTCCTTGGTCATAAGCCGCTGATGCTAATGATGGCCAACCGATCACATCCCCTGCTGCATAGATGTTATCGACGTCCGTACGATAAGTGTCATCAACTTTTAGCTGCCCACGGCTGTTCGCCTTTAGGCCAATAGCTTCTAGGTTTAGACCTTCGGTATTACCTGAGCGTCCGTTTGACCACAGAATTGCATCTGATTTGATTTTTTTACCACTTTTGAGATGCAGAATGACACAGTCATCATGGGTTTCAAGATGATCGATCTCTTCATTACTGCGAATAAGCACACCGAACTGTCTAAAATCGTGTGCAATCGCATCACTGATTTCGCTATCAAGATAGTTGAGCAGCTGATCTTGGTTGTTAATCAAATCAACCTTATAACCAAGACCCGTAAAGATAGAAGCATACTCACAACCAATCACGCCAGCACCATAAATAATGATTTTTTTAACGATATAATCCATTTGTAGAATTTTATCAGAGTCAAAAACGCGCGGATGATTGAAGTCTAAAATGTCCGGTCGATACGGACGACTACCCACCGTTACAATAGCTTTGTTAAAGGTGATGGTCTCAAACACATTGTCATCGGTTTCAATACGCAGGGTGTGTTTATCGACAAAACTGCCCCAACCCTGGATCACTTCAATACGGTTGCGCTCATAAAACCCTGTGTGGGTATTGACTTGACGACGTATCACTTGACGCGCATTGGCAAGCACTCTATTGAGCGGCACTTGCTTATATTCCATCGCCTTAGTGAACATTGGATCACGGCGAAAGTTAATCAAGTTAAAGACCGACTGGCGCAGTGCTTTACTAGGAATGGTTCCTACGTGAGTCGAGTTGCCGCCCACCTGATCACGCGGATCAACGACGACGACTCGCTTGCCAGACTTGGTGAGTTTCATAGCAGCCGCTTCACCAGCAGGCCCTGCTCCCAATATCACTACATCATACTCATACTTGTGATCATCGCTTTTTAGACGACGAGAGTCTTTGGCAAAACCAGATTTGATATCAATGCGGGTGTCATCAAGCGGATTGATAAGGTCAGGATGGTGCATGACGTCATCTGTGACTTGCTCATGAGTTTGTTCAATTCTTTGTTTTTTGTCTTTGCCTTCGGTATGCTCAGGGTTAGGCGTGCGGCCGTTTTCTTTATTGGATACTTCGGTATGAACGTCTTTACCCGTATCATTGGTCGCGTCGCTTGCACTTTTACTTACCATGATGCCCTCTTTGTATTTATTAGATAGATATTGAGACAAATAAATGAATCCATGTAGATGTAAATCAGATTCGCTATACTAAATCGTGCCCACCATACGTTGTGACAGTATGTTTTGCAATGTCCAATGGCCAGTAGCGCTTTGCTGTCCTTCATCGATTTGTGGGCGCGCGCTGATCACATATTCCGTACCAAGGCTGGGGGCAAAGTCATCAATCCAGTCGTAAGGGATTTGGAACACGCTGCCATCTCTTGATTTGGCAAGCAGACACTGCATCGGTAAGGCAGATTCGCACGCCACACGGTTTGGCATGATGGTCAACGTCTGCGCCTCGCCCAACACCACACTTGGTATATAACGCGGCTCAGGTACTGGATCCTTTGCAAACGGTGACGTTTGACAAGCACTCAATAAAGCGGTCGCACTCAACAAGCCTGCCAATAATAACGGTGCCTTGCTAGACTGATAAAATGAAATCATAAGATTCTCTGCATAATGATGTTGTGTTAAGTAGCATGTCTTCGTTACTGTTTTTATTGATACTCAATTAACCAATACGGCGCTTGAGACCGGTTTTCTGTAAGATACGTGTGGCGATCTCTTCAACAGACATCTCAGACACATCCAAGCTTGGAATACCGTGCGTAATATAGATGCCCTGTATCGCGCGCTGCTCTTGTTGGCATTGCTGATAGCTCGAGTAACGGCTGCCTGCACGGCGCTCTTGACGGATTTTTACCAAGCGATCGGTGTCGATCAGCAAGCCAAACAGTTTGTCTTTGTGCTCACGTAAGGCTTTAGGTAGCTGGTTGTCATACAGATCATCTTCGGTCAAAGGATAGTTGGCCGCTCGAATGCCGAACTGTAATGCTAAATATAGCGATGTTGGCGTTTTGCCAGAGCGTGACACCCCAACCAAAATAATATCGGCGGCATTATAATGACGTGTACGCGCACCATCATCATTGTCCAAAGCGAAATGAACCGCATCGATACGCTCTTTGTACGTTTCAGAGTCCACATTGTCATGGGCATGACCTGAATGTCCATCTGGCTCTACCCCAGTCTCTTCTGCGACACGGCCAATCAAACCTTCATACATATCCAAATTACAGCTTTGTGCCGCATTAATTTTTTCACGGATATCAGGGTTAACAATCGTATCAAATACTAAGGGCAAAAATCCGTCCCGTTGATAGGCCATATTGATTTGCTCAACGGCATCTTCTGCACGCTCAATACTATCCACATAAGGCAATACGCGTGTCTCAAAGGGTATTGAAGCAAACTGACTCAAAATAGCACGGCCAAGTGTCTCAGCCGTAATGGCTGTCCCATCTGAGATAAAAAAGGCTGTTCTGACGGTTTGAGAGCTGTCCAAATTCAGTGCATGACGATTTTGGATAGTGGACTTGACTTGTTCAGATGGATTGCTTGAGTACATAACGTTGACACCTCGGTTGAAAACTCAATAATAATCTTTATTTCACTAGAATATTTCTGACTGAGTATTAGTCTGTCTTATTTTAGGGTTGACATATTCGGAATTAGCACGCTTTCACATACTACAAGTATGGTCATTTACACTGCCTAGCCATGCGCTACATTATACGCATATTAGCACCCTAATAGAAATCAATGTTACCCCTGTACAATTGAGAACCAACACAGATTTTAGTTTCATTACCTTATCTTATTTGCTCTTTATCAAACGATTGACTGACTATAATGAGCTAAATAACGATAAGACAGATAAAAATGCCAATGCTAGTGCCAATGCTGATGATATACCAAAAATGTTCGACCAGTTTCACGACTGTTTGTTACTTAACATTATGGTCCAAAAAACAGCTAAATTCTGCTTCCATACCTAGTCAATCGCTTATCTAATTATTACTATTGCTGATATTTTGCTCATACTTAGATAGTCAAATATTAGGACAGCTGCTATAAATTATGTAGCGAATCCCATAATTTGTATATTTTTAACAAGTTTTTTGGTCAAACCCCTCGAAATTCTCTAAATATGGCGGTATAATCCACCGTTATAATCCTTACTAAATAACCTTATTTTCTGGAGTTATCATGGCAGCGCAATCTACAGCACTTGTAATCAATCTTGATCAGCTAGGAAAAGACGACATTGAGATGGTCGGCGGTAAGAACGCCTCATTAGGTGAAATGATCAGCCATTTGTCTGATTTGGGTGTTAGTGTTCCAGGCGGATTTGCCACCACGTCAAATGCATTTAACCGTTTTTTGAACGAAACTGGCTTGCTTGACAAGATCAACAGCGAACTAAAAACGCTAGATGTTGACGATGTCAAAAAACTTGCAGAAACGGGTAAAAAGATTCGTACTTGGATTATTGAGCAAGAGCTGCCAAAAGATCTTGAGCAAGAAGTGCGTCAGTCATTTGAAACCATGAGTGGCGGCGAAGACATCGCTGTTGCCGTGCGTTCTTCTGCCACTGCCGAAGATTTGCCAGATGCCTCGTTTGCTGGTCAGCAAGAGACATTCCTAAACATTCGCGGTATTGATAACGTCCTGATTGCGATTAAAGAAGTATTTGCGTCACTATATAATGACCGTGCTATCTCTTATCGTGTCCACAAAGGGTTTGAGCACGAAGGCGTTGCATTGTCTGCTGCCGTACAGCGTATGGTACGTTCAGAAACTGGCGCTGCTGGTGTGATGTTCACACTTGATACCGAAAGTGGTTTTGATCAAGTGGTATTTATCACGTCAAGCTACGGCCTAGGCGAAATGGTCGTACAGGGTGCGGTTAACCCAGATGAATTCTATATCTCAAAACAATTGCTAGCCAACGGTAAACCGTCAGTTATCCGCCGTAACCTAGGCAGCAAGCATAAGAAAATGGTTTATGGCGATGAAGGCAGCACTGCCAAATCAGTCAAAACTGTCGATGTTGAAAAACAAGATCGTATGCAGTTCTCGTTATCTACTGAAGAGCTGACCTCACTTGCCAAACAAGCCGTAACGATCGAAAAGCATTATGGCCAAGCGATGGATATCGAATGGGCTAAAGACGGCGATACTAACGAAATCTTTATCGTTCAAGCACGTCCAGAAACGGTTAAGAGCCGCCAAGACAGTAATGTCATGGAGCGTTATATCATTGACACCACCAACGCAAAAGTATTGTGTGAAGGTCGTTCAATCGGTCAACGTATCGGTTCAGGTAAAGTGCGTATCGTTAGCAACCTAAACGAGATGGACAAAGTACAAGAAGGCGACGTACTGGTATCAGACATGACTGATCCGGATTGGGAACCAGTCATGAAGCGCGCTTCTGCCATCATCACTAACCGTGGTGGCCGTACCTGTCACGCGGCTATCATCGCGCGTGAGCTAGGTGTTCCAGCCATCGTTGGTTGTGGTAATGCAACTGAGCTATTGGTTGATGGTCAAGACGTGACCGCTTCTTGTGCTGAAGGTGATACTGGTTTCATTTATGAGAGCCAAATCGACTTTGAAGTACAGACCAACTCTGTTGAGTCTATGCCAGATCTTGCGTTCAAAGTCATGATGAACGTTGGTAACCCAGATCGTGCATTCTCATTCACGCAAATGCCAAACGAAGGTATTGGTCTTGCGCGTTTAGAATTCATCATCAACCGTATGATTGGTGTGCATCCAAAAGCGTTGCTAAACATGAACAGCTTGCCACGTGAAATTGCACAAGCTATCCAAGAGCGTATCGCTGGTTATGCGTCACCTGTTGACTTCTATGTTGATAAATTGGTTGAAGGTATCTCAACCTTAGCCGTTGCCTTTATGGATCAGCCAGTCATCGTTCGTATGTCAGATTTTAAATCTAACGAATACGCAAACTTGCTAGGTGGTAAGCTATACGAGCCATCAGAAGAAAACCCAATGCTTGGTTTCCGCGGTGCGAGTCGTTATGTGTCTGACAACTTCCGTGACTGCTTTGAGCTTGAGTGTAAAGCGCTAAAACGTGTACGTGACGAGATGGGCTTGACCAACGTCGAGATTATGATTCCTTTCGTACGTACCGTTGGCGAAGCAGCACAGGTCCTCGAGTTACTTGAGAAAAATGGTCTCAAACGTGGCGAAAACGGTCTGCGCATCATCATGATGTGTGAACTACCAACCAACGCCCTATTAGCTGAAGAATTCCTAGAATACTTCGATGGTTTCTCAATCGGCTCTAACGATTTGACTCAGTTGACGCTTGGTCTAGATCGTGACTCAGGTATCGTCTCTCACCTATTTGATGAGCGTGACCCTGCTGTTAAGAAACTGTTATCTATGGCTATCGATGCTTGCCGTAAGCAGAACAAGTATGTCGGTATCTGTGGTCAAGGTCCATCAGACCATCCAGATCTAGCGTTCTGGCTCATGGAGCAAGGTATCAGCTCAGTTTCATTGAACCCTGATTCTGTACTAGATACTTGGTTCTTCTTAGCTGGTGAAGAAGCAAAGTAAACCATTAGATTGAATTCTAACGGTCATTCACACAGTCACTAAAGATACCACCATTAGGGTCTATTTGATTTTTTCAAATAGACCCTAATATAATGTATCAAGACATGACTAACTATGCAGGCAATTATGCAGATTTTCCTTGCTCGAAATAACGTACAAGCTGGCCCATATGATTTGGCTCAGCTCAATATCATGCTGGCATCTGGTGAAGTGTTTCTGGATGATTTGATGTGGCATGATGGTTTGGGTCAGTGGCAACGCGTCGGTGACTTAACCAATAATCAAACGGTTTATAGACCGACCAGTGCTAACACGCCTGAAGTAAATGACTCTATCATTAATAATGTGACCGTCTTCCCTGAAGATACTAACAAAGCAAAAGATGATAAGTCAGTATCGTTAGATAGACTATATGGCAAGCCTGAACGTCCTAAAAACGTGAAAGCCGATATGACGAACAATCGTCATCAAACGCCGCATAACAATGTATCGTTGAGCAAAACTACTGCCAAAAAAACTGCTGCAGACAAAGTCGTCGGCAATGTGGTACTTGCGCCTATCATGTCACGCATATTGGCAACCGCGCTTAATGGTCTATTGTACATATTGGCCATACTGCCATTAGTAATGGCATTGACCAAAATGGATGTGGATTATAGTAAATTCCAAAACATTCAAGATATGGACGCCGCTTATCAGTACTCAATGACGCTCATGGAAAGCCTTCCTAGTAGCACATTGATGATGTCACAGGTAATGGTTTTTGGTCTATTTGCACTGCAGCTGGTATTTATTACCATGCGTGGTCAATCACTAGGTAAAGTCATCACTGGTATTCGGGTCGTCGATCAAACCACACACCGTTTACCTTCGTTTATTAAGCTGATTGGTACGCGTACGCTACTGCTATTTATTATCTATAACTTACTATTTTCATTTACCAGCTTTTTAGGTTTTGTGATTATCGCCATTCATTATTATATGGCATCAAAAAGTCCTGAAAATATCGGCTGGCATGACAAACTTGCCAAGACCCTGGTAGTAAAAGCAGACAGCAGTCAGTTGGTAAAAAAATCTAAATCTGAGTAACTGTATTTTCAGTTATCAGTGATATCGCTAATTATATTTTTAAAAAAGCTGCGTACCATCGCGGCTTTTTTATTGAGCAAAACCCATCTATTTTCTTTTTATATTTTATTGACAGTGCATTAGTGATTAACCTTTGTGTTAATTGTTAAGTACTGTTATAATACGGCGCTTTATAAACTAAGCTTATTCCTCATTATTTTTTATAAAATTTGTAGGATTTAGGCTTACCTTATAAATCTCCTTGCTATTAACATAGGGTTAATAGCTACTAATCCGTAAGGAGTCATAATGCGACATTACGAACTGGTGTTACTTGTACACCCAGACCAAAGCGACCAAGTGGTCGGCATGGTTGAGCGCTACATCAAGTTAGTTCAAGACAACAACGGTGTTATCCATCGTTTAGAAGATTGGGGCCGCCGTCAATTGGCATATCCAATCAACAAGATTCACAAAGCTCATTACGTTCTTTTCAACATTGAAACTGACGGTGAAACTTTAGCTGAACTTGAAGAATTATTCCGTTATAACGACGCGATCATTCGTAGTCTAGTTATGCGCCGTGACGACGCTGTCACTGAAGAGTCGCAGTTAGCCAAGAATGCCGATGAAAAACGCGCACGCAAAGCAACTACTCGTCGTCCAGACAGTCGTGAAAACGATAATGACGACAACGACAACAGTGAAGACTAATTAAAGGAGAATACTCATGGCACGTTTCTATCGCCGTCGCAAATTCTGCCGTTTCACTGCTGAAGGCATCACTCACATCGATTATAAAGATGTTGAATTGCTAAAACAGTATATCAGTGATAATGGTAAAATCGTACCAAGCCGCATTACCGGTACATCTACTAAATATCAGCGTCAACTAGCTACTGCTATCAAGCAAGCTCGTTATTTATCGCTACTTCCATACACTGATAACCATCAGGGTTAACCGTTAATTAACTAGGAATGACTCATGCAAATTATTTTGTTACAGCGTATCGTCAACCTTGGTAAACTCGGTGAAACCGTCGATGTGAAACCAGGTTACGGACGTAACTTTCTTATCCCTTTGGGTAAAGCACTACCTGCTACTAAAGCTAACATTGAAAAGTTCGAAGCACGTCGTGCTGAACTTGAAGCTGAAGAAGCGAAAGAAGTAGCTGTTGCTCAAGAACGTGCTGATGCATTGACTGACGTTAATGTTATCATGCGTGCTAAATCAGGTGACGAAGGCAAGCTATTCGGCTCTATCGGTACTCGCGATATCGCTGAAGCATTGACTAACTCAGGTCTAGAAGTAGACCGTGCTGAAATCAAGCTTCCTGAAGGCACTTTACGTCAAGTTGGCGAATACAATGTTGATATTCAGCTACACCATGACGTTACTGCTAGCATCTTAGTGACTATTCTTTCTGAAGATAGCAACGAAGATTTAGCTGACGAAGAAGAAGCTGGCGAAGACTATTCTGAAGAGTAATTTTCTCGATAGTTAGGTTCAGTTCTAAAAAAACCAGTGACTCAATGTCGCTGGTTTTTTTATGCGTGCTATTTTTGGCTTAGAGTTATATATAAGCCACTCATATTATTAATCCATGCAGCTCTATCACGCTGAATTAGGATTTTATATATCACCAAACAGCTTAGGATTCTCGAAAAACCTATTGCTTGGATAGCGATGTTATCCATGCAATATTGTAGTAACTAAATGCAACAACTTACTTAAAAATGCTATACCAGACAACAAGATACTGCCTATATAATCCTCTTTATTATCATTAGCAGAATTGATAATCTACTGCTATCTTATGGACTGCTAGGGCGCAAGAATATGAAAGAAAATAATGATATCCATACTGATGATAAGCTCATCTGTACCCAAGGTAATGAATACTATGCCGAAGGCGAAGTTTATACGGTCGGTAGAATCGTCAACGACAAGTACTTTCAGCTGCTGACCAGTGGCAATGATGACCATTGGTACGCCACATTAGATGATCAGGGCATTTATGTTAGTTTTGGCACTTTGATAGCCGGAGATAATAAAGCATTTTTTGACCAGATTGCTTAAAAATAGACCTCACTAAAAATACTATCTTGATAACAATAATAATTTAGATATTAGTACTCATAGCTCAGTTAAAACTGGTCATTATAAATGGCCAGTTTTTTTGGTTTAAGAATGATAGAAGTAACGATACAGCATATAGAATGGTCTCACAAGGAACCTCAGATGCGCTTGGAAAATGACCGATAACAGCTTCTCTTCCTTAAATTTATTTCCTAGTCGCGTCTATTTGCTATAAAATATGCCCCTTTAAAATTTCGTATCGTTATTGATGCCTGTTCGCGTGAATAATCCATTAAGATATAAACCATATTGAGACAGTGATGATTGTATTTTGGCTTGTGCTGACCATTCTTTTTATTATTTTCGCTACCGCAAAATTAAAGTGGCATCCTTTTTTAGTGTTAATTCTGTCTGCTTTCTTGGTTGCACTCTTTTACCAAGTACCGCTTAATACTGTCGCCAAGACAATCTCTGATGGCTTTGGTGGTATCTTAGGTTATATCGGTCTAGTGATTGTATTCGGTACCATTATCGGCTTAATCCTTGAAAAAACTGGTGCTGCTATCGTGATGGCAGAAACCGTTATCAAAGTGTTGGGGCCACGCTTCCCTACTCTGACTATGTCTATCGTCGGTGCAGTCGTGTCAGTACCTGTATTTTGTGACTCAGGCTACATCATCTTAAACTCTTTAAAAGAGACCTTAGCTGAGCGTTTAAAAGTTTCTAGCGTGGCCATGAGTATTGCCTTAGCCACGGGCTTGTACGCAACACATACTTTCGTACCACCGACACCTGGTCCGATTGCAGCGGCAGGCAACTTAGGATTAGAGTCTAATCTAGGTTTGGTCATCATGGTCGGTGTGGTCGTGACAGCCGTTGCTGTATTGGCGGGCTGGTGGTGGTCTAATCGTTTTCTGAATGTGATGCCTGATAATATAGATGCGCTGGATGCACCAGCAGCGACGTTACCTGAAAACATGAAAACGCGTGATGACTATAGCAATATGCCGTCAGCAACGATGGCATTTTTACCTATTATCGTTCCTATCGTATTGATTTGCTTATCGTCTGTTGCCAACTTCCCAAGCGCACCGTTTGGTAGTGGTACGTTGACAGACATCTTAGTATTCATTGGTAATCCACTAACGGCACTGCTCATTGGTCTATTTTTATCATTCTTACTTATTAATACTGAGCAAAAAACACAGCAGATCAGCGACAGCATCTCACAAGGTTTGGTAGTCGCAGCTCCTATCTTATTGATTACTGGTGCTGGTGGTGCATTTGGTGCCATGCTAAAAGTGACACCAATCGGTGACTATTTAGGTACGACATTGTCTGCATTAGGACTGGGTATCTTTATGCCATTCATCGTCTCTGCTGCACTAAAGACTGCGCAGGGCTCGACCACCGTAGCGCTAGTCACCACCTCTGCGATGGTTGCACCGTTATTGGATCAAATTGGTCTAGACAGTGAGCTGGGTCGCGTATTTTGTGTGATGGCAATTGGTGCAGGCGCTATGACTATCTCACATGCTAATGACAGCTTCTTTTGGATTGTCAGTCAGTTTAGCCGCATGAGTGTGTCACAGGCATACAAAGCCCATTCAATGGCAACTGGTATTCAAGGTGTGACCAGTATTGTGTTTATCTGGCTGTTGACCTTAGTATTTATTTAACAGTGTTCATTTAACACGTTCGCTAAAATATCCAGAAAGACGTTCAAAAATACCCAGAGAGACATTCATGAAGATTTTAATCGCCCCCGACTCGTTCAAAGAAAGCTTAGAAGCACTGGATGTTTGCCGTGCTATCCAATCTGGTTTTAGTCAGGTGTTTCCAAATGCTGACTATACGCTATTGCCGATGGCAGATGGCGGCGAAGGCACCTCTGCGGTATTGTCTTATGTATTGGGCGGACGCTGGAAAGACGTTAGAGTACATGATCCTTTAATGCGACCGATCACGGCTAAATACTTGCTATTACCGGATAATACTGCCGTTATCGAGATTGCTCAAGCTTGCGGATTACATTTGTTAAAGGCGACAGAACGCAATCCTGTTACTACCAGTAGTTATGGTGTTGGTGAGCTGATTGCTGATGCTTTGGACGAAGGCGCCAAACGTATCATCATTGGCCTCGGTGGTAGCGGAACCAATGATGCAGGTCTTGGCATGCTCATGGCACTGGGTATGACATTTCATGATGTCAATGACAGCTTGCTCACTCATGGTGGTGGCGCACTTGCCCAGCTGAATAGGATTGATAATCGTCATCTTAATGCAAAGGTTCTCGATACGGTATTTGAGGTTGCTTGTGATGTGACCAACCCACTATGCGGACTATTGGGCGCGAGTGCCGTGTTCGGGCCGCAAAAAGGCGCTTATCCAGAGCAAGTCAACGAACTGGATAAGGCACTCAGTCACTTTGCGGCTGTGTGCGACCAGCAAGGCTATGATGAGTGTCAAAATGTCGAGGGTGCAGGAGCCGCTGGTGGTCTTGGCTATGCGATGATGACGTTTTTTAACGCGCAGTTAAAATCAGGGTTTAACACCGTCGCCGAAGTGGCTCATTTGTCAGAGCATATCGCTGATGCTGATCTGGTCATCACAGGTGAAGGCAAACTAGACGTGCAGACTGCCATGGGTAAAGTGGCAGGCGGTATCAGTCATATCGCTAAAGCCAATAATACGCCTGTCATCGCCATCTGCGGTAGTGTAGACGGTCTAAAACCTGCGCAAACCAGCCAATTCGATGTCATCATGCCAAGTATACAAAAGATAGATACTCTCGATAATGTGCTGAGTCAGGCTTATGACAATATCGAAACGACAGCAGCCAATATTGCGGCGGCCATCAAATTAGGTCAATCAATGGCATAATGCAGATTTATAATTTATAGTCAGCGCATGTATCCATTGATACTATATCGACCTTGCTCTATTTCTATAGCCATTTTTTTACTTCATTAATGACAGTATGCATTCTATTAGAGAGTGCCTGCTGTCGTCTTATGGCAAGATATAGCGTCTCGCTAACGGCAACGGGCAGATAGTGACTGTGAATAAGCTCAGGCTTTGGATAAGCAGCCACTGCGTGTGCAGGTAGCACGGTAAAGCCTATTCCTCTACTGACGGGCTCTAAGATTAAACCTATCTGATTAGAAAAGCCTTTTTTCTCAAAGTCATTAATATGCTGGAATTGCTCATAATTAGCAGTTAGTAGCATGCCTGCATGATGTGCACCATCTGGATGATCAATAAATCCAAGCTTGATGAGCTGCTCCCAACTTGGCTCTACTGTAGCCGCAGGTGTTACTAGTATTAATGCTTCTTGAGCCACTGGCTTACAACTCACTGTCTCGTCACCTGAGATATCCGTCATAAAACCAATATCAATCTCGTGATTTGCCAGTGCTCGTTCGATATCAGCATTGGGTGCAAAGCGATAATCAATCACTAGATTCGGATGCTGCTGCTGTAGTGTCAACAGCTGCGGATACAGCTTAAGCCCCACGCTACCCGGTGACATCAGTCGCACCAATCCTTCATAAGGTGGATCCTCACCAATACGCTGCTCTAGATTTGATAAGCGCTGTAATATCTCGCCTGCTTCTTTATAGAGCTGCTCACCTGCATTGGTCAATGAGAACTGCTTTCCTTGTCGAATCAGCAAGTCAATCTCTAGCTGCTCCTCTAGCTTACTTATGTGTTGGCTGACACCGGACTGCGTCATATATAGACGTTCAGCCGTACGAGTAAAGTGACCGACGTCAACAAGCGTACAAAAAGTACGTAACCATGTGATATTTATCATTACGTTTCATAATTATTTATATAATATTTGATAATTTTACATAATTACGGTGCATTTGTATACTGACTCCACGTTAAAGAAAACGCACATCAAACAGGAGCACAATATGAACAACGTTTATCCAAGAAGCTTTTCGCACATCGGTCTTTCAGTCCCTGACCTGGATGCAGCCGTAAAATTTTATACTGAAGTAATGGGTTGGTACACCATCATGGAACCTACTGAGATTGTCGAAGATGACAGTGCCATTGGTGAAATGTGTACCGAAGTATTTGGTGCTGGTTGGGGCAGCTTCCGTATCGCTCATCTATCTACTGGTGACCGTATCGGTGTTGAGATTTTTGAATTCAAAAATCAAGAAGATCCTGAAAACAACTTTGAATACTGGAAAACAGGTATCTTTCACTTCTGTGTTCAAGATCCAAATGTTGAAGAGTTGGCTGAGCGTATGGTTGCAGCAGGCGGTAAGAAACGTATGGAAAAACCACGCTACTACTACCCTGGTGAAAAGCCATATCGCATGATTTATATGGAAGACCCGTTTGGCAACATCGTTGAGATTTATAGCCACAGCTATGAGCTTATCTATAGCGAAGGCGCATACTAATCTCAGTGTAAATACAGCTTAATACAGCCTTGACTTGTATCTGACTGACAAACCAATAGCGTACTCATAACCTGAGTGCGCTATTTTTGTTTTTGAGCACTCTATATTAATAAACTATTGTATAGAATATAAGCCATGCTATTATTTAAATCTCTGTATATGGTAGTTGCCAAACCAGACAACCCATTATCAAGGATGACCAATGACACAATCTGACGTTACTCTAGACCTTAATAACTGTCTCGTTATTAGAGAAGACAATAAAGAAAGTGGCATAGTCACTCTCACTTTAAACCAACCCAAACAATTTAATGCATTATCCGTCGAGGTACTGTCTGCCATGCAAACAGAGCTAGACTACATTGTTCAAGACGATACCGTCAGAGTTTTGGTTATTCAAGCGACAGGCAAGGCATTTTGTGCTGGTCACAATCTAAAGCAAATGCGCTCGCACTCAGATGAAGCATTTCATCGTGCCCTATTCCAGCAATGTAGCCAAATGATGCTAACCATTAACCGTATGCCGCAAGTCGTCATCGCAAAAGTGCAAGGCATTGCCACCGCTGCAGGGTGTCAGCTAGTCGCAGCTTGTGATTTGGCCGTTGCCGCTGATGATGCAAAGTTTGCTACCTCTGGGATAAATGTTGGACTGTTCTGCTCCACACCTGCTGTTGCAATCAGTCGCAACTTACCTCGTAAGCAAGCGTTTGAGATGCTGATTACTGGCGAGTTTATCAATGCGCACACTGCCTTAAAATATGGCTTGATCAATCGAGTTGCGCCAGCAGAACAATTAGATCAGGTATTACAGTCCTTAGTAACGGCGATCACAGCTAAGTCTCCGGTAGCGGTAAGAACTGGTAAAGACATGTTTTATAAGCAACTGGATATGAGCCTCGAAGATGCTTATGACTATGCCAGTGACGTGATGACGGGCAATATGATGGCGAACGATGTGAGCGAAGGTATTGACGCCTTTATTGAGAAGCGCCAAGCGGTATGGAAAGGGTGCTAATTCCTATAATACTAATCATTGTATTACTTAGCTAACGTCATACAGAATATGCTTGATTTATAAAGCGAGTATTTTCCTTTTCGATAATTAAACTTGTTTATTGCCAAGCATAAAAAAGTCCATGATATCGCTATCATGGACTTTTCGTTTAATACAAATACTACGAGCAGACTATTACTCAGCAGCGATGGCAATCATCTCAACCAATAGCTCAGGACGTGCCAATGCTGATTCGCCACAAGCACGTGCTGGTGGTTGAATGCCTTCAAAAAATTTGTCGTAGACTTCATTCATAGCAGCAAAATCTGCCATATCTTTGATCCAAACAGTTACTGATAGTAGTTTTGATTTATCGCTACCCACTTCTTCTAGCAAGGTTTGGATTTTTTCCAAGCAAGTTAATGTCTGTGCTTTGATATCGTCTTCTGCATTACCTACCTGACCACATAAATAGATAGTCTGGTTATGAATTACGGTTTTGCTCATACGTTGAGTGCTGTGTAGCTTCTTTATCATATTATATACCTTCAACTTATTAATTTAAGTCTGTGCTAAATCTAGCAGATATGCGCTTATTTTGAAAAACGCTGAGCACTAAATGGTGCAAGGTTTACTAATGATGGCTTTTCATGAATCATTTCTTCAACCAGACGCCCTGTCATAGGCCCTAAGGTGAAACCCTGATGGCTATGACCAAAGGCGAACCATAATTTTTCATGCTTGTCTGCAGGACCAATAACTGGCTTCATATCAGGCATACAAGGACGTGATCCTGCCCAAGCTTCAGACTCTACCGCGTCTTCTAATGGTAAGATTTTGCGAGCCAGCTTCAGAACCGTTTTCAATTGGCCAAAGTTCTTTGGCGCATCCATAGTAGTCATCTCAGCACCAGTCGTAATACGGATGCCTTGCTGCATTGGACCCATCACAAAGCCTTTGTCCATATCAAACATGCTGTGATTGATGGTATTTTTTTCTGTTACTTTGAAATGCTGATGATAACCACGCATTGGGAACAATGGCAGATTATAACCAAGTGGTCTGATCAAGTCATTCGACCATGGACCCGCTGCAATGACCAACTTATCACTATAGTAAGTATCATTATCAGTGATGATTTTCCAGCCTTCACCGTCTTGTACGATTTCTTTTACATCGCTCTCTTTGATCGTACCACCCATCTCTTGGAAGTTTTTCGCATAGGCTTTGACTAGCGAGCTTGGGTTCGATACTTGCCAAGAGTTTTTCCAATGAATCGCACCAACGAAACCTTCAAAATTGGCACTAGGCTCCATGGCTTTTAGTTCTGCAACGTTCAACACATTATGCTCAACCCCTTGGTTGCGTGCATCAATGGCTGCTGCTTGCGCCTCTTTAAACGTCTCTTCAGAACGATGCAGCTGTAACCAGCCGTCACGCGTGATTAGCTCGTCAGCACCCGATGCTTCAATCATTGTTTGATGTTCACTGGTGCAATGCTCAATCAGTGTCTGCCACTCTGCTTCGATTTGCTTAACAGTCGCAGGTACAGAGTATTTCCAGTACTGTAACAGCGCTTGATGGTAACGCAGAATCGCTGGGATACGATAGCGAATGTCCGTACCTTGGTTGGGCAATACTCTGATCATCTCAGTCAATTGACGAGGAAAAGGATGGGTATGAATGGCTTCGCGCTGAATCAACCCAGCATTACCATACGAGGTCTCTGACCCTGGCAGCTTCTTGTCTAGCATCAGTACTTGTGAATTGTTTTTTTGTAAATGCCACGCAACTGACGTGCCAACCATACCTGCACCGATAACGATCACTTCATAGCGCATAACCTATCCTTTTCTTAGGGTGTTAATACAGAGTATCAAATACGAGGGTCTAACGGAATAAGGTGGTAATAGTAACGCATTGAGCTAAATATGAAACCCCAATCTCATAAATATTTTTGCTATTAAATACTTTTGGTTATCCCTTTATTAGTAACGTATTTTCAAAAGGAATAGCTAAAGCATTTAGCAGTAACTTGACAGCAAAAATGAGGAAAACAGGCTGAAATCCTGCACGAGTTTCTCTTCTTGATTTCTCTTCTTATAATGACGTACTAATTACAACGCTAAGTAATGTCGTAGAAAACCTGACTCAGCCATGTCATCGATGAACAAAGAAAATTACCACCATACTGGATCATCATTCTCCTCTCTCACCTGTCTAGAATTTTCTACCGTCACCTCATCATCAGACAACTCAGCGATAAACCGCGACGGCTTGTCAAAATACCCTGAATAACTGGCGAAGTAATCAGGTGCTGTTAGATACAGTCTGGTCTTGGCTCGACTACAAGCAACATAGAATAATTTCCGTTCCTCTTCTAGCTCTTCAAAGTCATCCAACGAGCGATGATGCGGCGTAATACCATCGACCAATGAATTGACAAACACCACTGGCCACTCTAGCCCTTTCGCACTATGGATAGTCGAGATAGTAACTTTATCACTGTCATTATCATCAGGTTGACTGGTTGTAGCTACCGAATCATTGGGTGGATCGAGTGCCAAATTTTCTAAGAAATTATCAAGGCTGCTCTGTTCTGTTGCCAAATTTTTGAGCACACGAAAGTCCTCGTTACGCTCTCGCCAATTTTCCTCAATTGTTTTTAAGACAGGAATATAGAACTCTAAAATATGCTCAATGACCGTCTCTACTGATTCGGCCTGACTTGCCTTAGTAAGCGTATTATATAAAGGCTCAAGCTGTTCGCTTTTTTTAGCAAACTTCGCCGTGAGTAGTGGCTCAAAGGAGTTGTTATCGGCATTAATCGCTTGGGTCAAACGCGTCGCGGTGACTGTCCCAACGCCTTGGAACAAGGTCAAAATACGATGCCAAGCAATCGTATCATTGGGGTTATAAAGAATTTTCATAAAGGCTAAAACGTCTTTGATATGTCGCCTTTCAACGAACTTTATACCACCCACCACGATAAATGGAATATGACGCTCCATAAACTCTAGCTGGACATAGTTGGACTGAAACGACGTACGGCACAGTACCGCAAAATCATCGTAATCATGATCCGATTTTAGCTCGATGATTTTATCGGCGATATATTTTGCTTCTTTTGTCTCATTACTTAGGCGGCTAAACACTGGCTTATGCCCACTTATCGATGCGCCAGAGTACAGCTGTTTTTGATAGCCTAGCGTGATTTGCGCGGACAAGGCATTGATATAATCCAAAACAGCAGGCGTACTACGATAGTTTTGTTCGAGCTTAATCAGCTTGGCATCAGGATAGGTCTCACCGAATAACAGAATGTTTTCGTAATTGGCGCCGCGAAAAGCATAAATACTTTGATTGTCATCACCGACCACCATCAGCGATACCGACTCAGGCTCACAAATCAAATCTATCAGCTGCTTTTGCGGAATATTGGTGTCTTGGTATTCATCAACCATGATATAGCGATATTGGTTTTGTAGCATTTGCCGAAAGGTGTCGTTGGTCTTCAAATGGCGCACAACTTGGCTAATTATGTCATCAAAATCGTAGAGGTGATTGGCACGCTTATACTCATGAAAATCGACCGCCAATTGCTCGATAATCGGAATATGTACGGCGATATCAGGATAACTGCTTTCGATTAAATCGCGGATATGAATGCGTCTATTCCGAGAGCTAGAAATGATATTTTGCAGTGTCTTCTTACGCGGAAAGGCTTGGCTTTTGGTTTGCGCAGGATACTTTTTTTCTTTATGGATTAAGTCGATGGCATCTTCGCTGTCGCCAGTATCTAAAATCGTAAATCGCGGATTGATACCGAGTAGACCTGAATATTGGCGCAGCAACATATTGCAAAACGAATGAAATGTACCACTGGTGATATCGTTGAGCCGCTTATCAGTTGGCAGTTCATCCTTAGCCAAATCCTCATCAGATAAACTATTAGTCAATAAAGTCTTTGCACGATTTTTGATTTCATTGGCAGCTTTACGCGTAAAAGTCAGTAGCAAGATGCTTTTAGGCGTGACCCCATTCTCTAACAAATAACTGGTCCGGTACGTAAGCGTTTTAGTCTTACCTGAGCCAGCTCCTGCTATAACCAATACTTTGCCTTCGATAGTTGTGGCTGCTAATAATTGGTCGGGATTTAACTCACGGACATAGTCTACTTTTAATCCTAATTCACCACTCAGCCTTTGATTTAACAGCTCAATATTGGCATCACCATTAGCATCGATTAAATTTGCCTCTAGCTTTTTAATCGCCTTTTCCAGACGTGCCAGCTTGGGCTTAATTTCCATGAAATTCTGTGGATAATTATAGTAGCGCGTGTCAAAGATCGTGGTAGTCATTATAAGGTTTTGCCTTTCATTTTATTTTAGCTGCCTTTATCGATACGGCGCATTTATCATTTATACTTAGGGCGTGTCGTCAATTAGCACATTAATACATTTAGCGTTCATAATGAAGACTGCTCGTACAGTGTAGCGAGTCGTAGGCGCTTACCTGTCATACGCCTATAAGCCAAACTATTATTTTATAACACAGCTTACCATAATCGATAAAACAGCAAAGTTGCCAGTCATGAGAAGAAGCAAAATCTCAGTATACAATACAACAACCTCACCCCTATTCCGGTAAATTTGCTACAATGTGCCCAATTTTGATTTATCATTTAACCAATCTTTATACCAACTGATTTTATTAATACATTGAGAGAATGTTATGGGTTTTAATTGCGGCATCGTCGGCCTACCAAACGTGGGTAAATCCACCTTGTTTAATGCGTTGACCAAAGCGGGAATCGCCGCTGAAAACTTTCCATTTTGTACCAAAGATCCCAACACGGGTATCGTACCAGTACCAGACCCACGCCTGAAGAAATTGGCTGATATCGTTAATCCTGAACGCGTGCTACCAACGACCATGGAGTTTGTTGATATTGCAGGTCTAGTTGCAGGCGCGTCAAAAGGCGAAGGCATGGGCAACCAGTTCCTAGCCAATATCCGTGAGACTGATGCGATTGCTCATGTCGTGCGCTGTTTTGATGATGACAACGTCGTCCACGTCGATGGTCGCGTCAGCCCAATCGATGACATCGAAACCATCAATACTGAGCTCGCATTGGCAGATTTAGAGGCTGTTGAGCGTGCTATATTCAACTTGACCAAAAAGGCCAAAGGCGGTGACAAAGACGCTGGTGCCATGCTTGATATCTTCAAAAAAATCGAACCATTATTAGCAGATGGTCAGGCAGCACGTGCCGCCAATCTCGATGCGGATGAGAAAAAACTCATCAGAAGCTATGGTTTAATCACGCTAAAGCCAACCATGTATATCGCTAACGTCTCTGAGGATGGTTTTGAGAACAATCCCTACCTTGATGCCGTTCGTAACTACGCCACTGGTGAAGACTCTATCGTCATCGCGCTGTGCAACCAAATCGAATCTGAAATCGCTCAGCTCGATGAAGATGACAAAAAAGACTTCCTAGCTGAGATGGACATGGAAGAAGCCGGTCTTGATCAAGTAATCCGTGGTGGTTATGACTTACTTGATATGCAAACTTACTTTACCGCTGGTGTTAAAGAAGTACGTGCTTGGACTGTCGCTATTGGCGCAACTGCCCCGCAAGCTGCTGGCGTGATTCATACTGATTTTGAGCGCGGCTTCATTCGTGCCGAAGTCATTGCGTATGATGATTTCATCGAACACAATGGTGAAAAAGGCGCAGCTGCTGCTGGTAAATCACGTTTAGAAGGCAAAACTTACATCGTGCAAGATGGTGATGTGATGCATTTCCGCTTTAACGTATAACGTTAAGCGGCACATCCTGTCTGACAGTTAATAAGCCGATGTTGGAGATTCTCCAGCATCGGCTTTATTTTGTACATTAATTGTTATATTATAACATATCTTTATTTTTCTTATTTGAGGACTTATATTATGGCGGCTTATTTCTCTTTTTCTAAACTTGCAAGTGCTACGCTCATAGGCAGTATGATGACAGGCTCACTATTGGGCTGTCAGCCTAATAAAGAGACACCTGAACCTGAAAACGTAGTACAAATCGATGAGCATGAAACACATGAGCACGCAGAACATGAGGGAGAAGAACACGAAGGTCATGATCACGAAGAGCATGAAGGACATGATGATCACGAAGGGCACGATCACGAAGAGCATGATGATCACAAAGGGCATGACCATGCCAGTGCAGGCACGCCTTTTTCTTGTGAGCCTACGGCTACTATCTATGTTTCTTACCATAACGACAGTACACCGCAGACAGCGACCCTACTCATCGACGATCTAGAGTACGATTTAACAGCTGCTGCTGATAGTGACGCTGATAAGGCCATTTATATGAGTGATATTGGCCTAGATGATACCCATGGCATCATCTGGCAAGTAAATAGTGACAAAGCAACCTTACTCAACAAAACATTGGGCAGTAATGTGGCTATCGAAAAGGAAGAAGTCCTTTTTAACTGCCAGAAATCTTAATGTAGTTCTCTGACTATATAGCTGTACCAAGGGCGCTATTTTGCTATGCTAGAGGCTCCCTTGGTTTCGGATGTTTTAATATGCTAAGTACACCAACCTCTTTGCCGTCTCCTACCACACAATGGTCTCACCTTCTCAACTCACAGCGCCTTGGTGCTTCCAAGAAGTTCAACGCCAATACAAGCACTCGCTCTCAATTTCATAAAGACTACGACAGACTGGTATTTTCGCACTCCTTTCGTCAGCTCAATCAAAAAACCCAAGTTCATCCGTTGACCAATCAGCTCGGCATTCATACTCGCTTAACCCATTCGCTTGAGGTCTCCTGTATTGGACGCTCGTTGGCCATGATGGCAGCAGAAAAGCTCCATGATAAATTAGGCAATGGCCTACCAGCAGGTATCTCGCCCGCGGATGTCGGCGTCATTGTACAAGCCGCCTGCCTCGCTCATGATATTGGCAACCCGCCGTTTGGTCATGCAGGAGAATATGCCATTCGTGACTGGTTCAGGCTGCCTGAGCCACAGACGATTTTGCAAACCTTGAGCACCCATGAACAGCTAGATCTACTGGCATACGAAGGTAACGCGCAAGGGTTCAGATTGCTCGTCAATAACGAGCACCATCCGGACAAAGGTGGTATGCGCCTCACTTGTGCGACCTTAGGTGCCTTTATGAAATACCCTTGGTTAGCGACGCATAGCAACGATACTCCTCAAAGCACAAATCTAGGCGGCATCGCGACCAACGTGCAAAAATTTGGCTGTTTTTATAGTGAGGCGGCTCAGCTAGAAGAGCTGGCAGTGTGCTTAAATCTGCCGCGCTCTGAGCAACATGATGGTTTTGCCAGACATCCACTGGCGTATTTGCTAGAAGCGGCCGATGATATTTGCTATGCGCTCATAGATTTAGAGGATGGCATCAATCTAAACATGCTCACTTATCAGGAGGTCGCCACGATATTTTATGAGCTGATTGGTGAGCGCCCTAGTAATATTAGCTTGCCAACACACCTATCTGTCAGACAAAGCCTAGCGTCATTGCGTGCACGTGCTATGATGCGGCTGGTCAACACAGTGACCGATGCTTTTGTAGTCAACAATAAAGAGCTGCTAGCAGGCACGTTGCAGGGCAGTTTATTTGACCACTGTGATATCAGTGTACAAAGTGGTATCAAACAAGCCAAACAGTTGGCACGCGAAAAGATATTTAACCATCCAAGCAAAGTGAGAATGGAGCTGATGGCCAATCAATGCCTGCATCGTCTATTAGATGCTTTTATGCCGTTGGCTTGGGCGGGCACACAAGCGATAGCCAGCGCATCGATGTCTTTTGAACAGCAGCGTCTGCTCAGCTTGCTACAGCCACATCTGAATGAGCATCGCCGCGATTTATCGGATAATATCTATCACAATATTTTAAATATCTTAGATTTTATCACTGGTATGAATGACCATGAAGCCTATCGATTGGCGCAGGAATTGCAAGGTCACTGGGGCACAATGGTTTAAAAAAACAGTGTAAGTTTGAGAAATTAACACAAGTTGCGTATTTCAGTCGTATTTATGCGTCGAAATGAGTATGATAAACACCTATCGGACAATTTTGAAATATTATGAGCAGTCGCGAACAGAAAAAGCTTCAAACTCGGCACGCCTTTTTTAATGCCGTGCTTGATTTATGTATGACAGGACAATCCTTTAGCTCCATTAGCCTCAGGCAAGTCACGCGCGAGGTTGGCGTAGTGCCGACTGCGTTTTATCGACATTTCGATGACATGGAATCGCTTGGTCGCGCGCTGGTCATTGAGGAATTGGGCGGTACGCTAGCGGCTTTGAGCGATAGTCTACAAATTGGACGCAAGCGTAGCTTTGATCGCCAAATCGCCAAAAGCATTCAATTGTTTTTACATATGGTCAGCGACCAGCCTTATTACTGGCAGTTTTTGGTCAGTGAACGCTATGGTGGCTCAGAAGCGGTGAGAAAAGCCATCAACGAATTGGTTAAGAAGCACGCTCAGAGTTTGGCTGACGATCTGGCATTACAACCAGCCTTTACGCATATCAATGCCTATGATCGTCGTCTATTGGCCGAGGCTGGCGTCAACATGTTCTTTTCTTGGATTATTGATTGGTTGGAGCTGACTTATACAGAAGACCATGATGATGAGATCGATATGGAAGAGATCGAAGAGAACAAACAGCTGATGCTACATAACTGTACGCGCCAAGCACAGATGTTGTTCTATGGTGCTTATAACTGGAAATCTACGGAAGAAACACGCCTGAGAGACTGATATAGCCAAATCCATATAAATCCGCTATATCAATTATTTGAGCTTAACTATAGACCGTTAATAGTGATTGATTAAAAACTGGGTCGAAATGCCCATAGTCGCTGCGTGACTATCTTCACCTCTTTCTCCACCTCTTCAGACACTTTGCCGTCAATAGCGCTACTATTGACGGCATTACTATTGGTACTGCTGTTATTGTTATTATTGCCACTGTTGTTACCAGTATTATTAGCCTGACCATCATTAGCTGCCGTCTTACCAATCAATACAGTGGCAAACCGTTGTCTGGTCTGACTAGTATTATTAACATTATCAGATGCGATAACCAGTGCCAAAAAAGCGGAGCTGTCAACTGCTAATAGTGGTGCAAGCGCTGTACGCTGCGCTTCATCCAGAGTACTCAAACTTGGTAGCTGCCATAACTCATCGATAGAGGTCAGTGCTTGGGTTTCACGCATATCAACCAACCCTTGCATCTGCTGACTGCTACCACCGTCAACCAATGCTGCTAGCAATACAGGACTGGCCATATTCACATTGATAGGCACGTAATAAGGCACAGCTGTAACATAAGGCCGTAATACCGCTAGTACCTCAGCACTCACCCCTCTAACTTCCTTCAATTGATCAATACTAACAAAGGGCTGATTTGGTAGCTTTTGCTGTGCTGTACCATTTGACTGCTGCGCATACACCGCACTCTCATCACCGCCATCTTGATAGACATCACTGTCTGTATCTTGATAGTCCAATACAGCAACTGCGATATCTACCTCTAGATTTAATTGTGTCAGCAGTCGCTGAAATATAGCCAAAGCGACGGGGTCAGCGGCACCATTTTGATATAAATTATTAAGATTAAAACGACTAGACTCATCGCGCAATTCAATACTGATGCTATGGTTTGCCAATGCATAAGGAGGTATCGGCTGCGCCCAAATATCTTGCTCGCTATCAGTATCATTGAGCTTGCTATCAGCACGAATCATCGTGATTGCTAACTGCTGACCTGCATTGATGTCTTGTAGCAATTGGTTTTGATCAAACAATAGGCCACTGCGTCTGATGGCGACCTTTTGACTGGCAAGCATTGATCCTGCCACCACAGTAATACTCACCACCAATAATAAGATAGTGAGCAGTGCGACGCCGCGCTGAGAGTGACCTGTCATGGACGTGTATGGCTTTTATTATGAGACACCTGATTCAGGTTAGGGACCGCTTTTCTCTTGGAGAGTGTCTTATTAGTTAGCATTTTCGACACTGCCATTGCTTGTATCACTGTTGTCATTATCGTCATTGCTATTGCCACTATCATTACCCTCCTTGGTATTCGTGCTATTTGGGCGACCATTCGTATTTGGAGGACGCTGTGATATCGCTTGCGGTGCAAGCGCCCATTGCCAAGTGATCGGCATATCTTGGTAGTTAAAGCTGACTGCGACACCCTTCGGTAGCATAACCGCATCTGGCGCAGTGCTCGCGCCGTTTACCATCTGCGCCAATGCAATATTTGCACTGTTACTATCCGCACTATCATTAGTGGGAAACTTATCACTTGGCTCTGGCATATAAGCTTGCCAACGCCCAGCTGTCACGCCGTCCAATAACACACTGTCTAAACTGACACTATCGCCCTCAAGGCCAGTATATTGGCGACGAATCAGTCGTTCATCAGTAAATATATATTCGATACGTTGGACACTGGTACTACTTTGATAGCGTGGATCAGGATCGGCAAAACGTACAAAGCTGACGTGATCACCATCTAAGCTCATAAATGGCTCAGGTGCTATATCCTTTGCTTGGGCATTGCTATTAGTGCTGTCGTTAGCATTTGTACTGTTATTTACTGCATTGGTGTTTTGGCTGCTAGAAGCCTGATAAGGAATCACTTGTCCCATGTCTTGCTGCAACTGTAAATAGGCGTATTGCAGTACAGCCAAATGGTCAGCGTAAACCTGTGCGCGTTCACGTGCGCGATTGACGCCATCAAATACTTGCCAGCCTGCAACGGCTAGCATGGCAAATATCGCCATAGAAACCATCAGCTCAAGTAGTGTAAATCCTCGCTGATACTTCATAGGCCAGACCCCAATTGTCCAGCACTGCCCTGAGCCCGCCCACTCAAATCTAAGCTACCCATGTCTTGCTCAGCATTACTTAGCATCACACCAATATCGGTGACGGAATTGCCTGTCTGGCCATCTACAATGGGTGCCACGGCGATATTGACTTCTTTTAATGCGGGTGTAATAGCATCACCAACGGTCATGGTTACTTGCCAATCACGACCCTGAGCGTTGATCGTTTGAGTACGATTGGCTGTCAGCCAGGTATCTTGAATGCGCAGGTCGGCTGCTGCATTTTGTGCGACAAAGTGTGCAAGTGTGCGGGTGCGCAAGATATCAACCGAGCGCAGATAAGCACTACTGGCACGACTGGCAGCGACTGCCACCACTGCCAAAATAGCTAGAGCGACCATCACCTCAATCAAGGTAAAGCCGCTCTCACGCTTAGATTTCAGAGACATAGGCTTATTCTTCAGCTTAGCGTTTTTAGAAAACTTATCCACTATAACCCCTGTCCCATCATCATACTACCATCAGGCATTATCGTAATGACGTCCCCTACCAGTCGCGAGTTATGAAGTACCTCAATGGTCACAGGGGTTGCTTGGCCTGTTCCAAACCACAATATCTGCGGTACGGTTTGATTGCTGAACCAAGGCTGTAGCGTCTGTCCTGTGCTTGATGGATTGCTAGCATCCAAACTCTGAACTCTAATACTGACGCCATCAGGCAGTTCAGGCAAGCTCACCTCTGGCTCAACCTCCCAGCTCGGTGTTGGCTGCGGCTCTCCAGTAGAGCCTGACATGCCGCTCAAATCTGCAGACAGCTCCATTAAGTTTTTGGGTTGACTGTCAGTGCTACCTGATGCGATATCAGCAGTTTGATAAGCAATATAAGGATTTGATAAGGTGACAATAACAGGCGACACTTGACCCTGTTTGTCTGCTTGCAAACTCAAGCCCATCGGCTGCATACGTTCAGCAGATAGCAAACGCACATAATTTAAGGAGTCGGTCAGGTGCTCATAAAATGCGCGGTTTTTTCGGGACTCACTACTCCCAACAGACAAACTCATCATACCTGCAAAGATAGACAAGATAACGACCACTACCACCAGCTCGACCAAGGTAAAACCTAATTGCGACTGTGTGTGGTTTGGTAGCCTAGACGAGCGACTGCGAGTGTTATTTGGTACGAAAGATAAGTCACCATCATGGCATGGTGATAGGGTCTTTAAGGTATGAATACGTGAGAACTGATTGATTAAGGGTACAGAGCGATTGATCACTGAGCTGGACTGATTTTTGACAGTGACCGGCATATTGCACCTATAAGCCTACGATGAGGCGGTGGTATATAAAATGATTAACTGAGAGTGGCTACGACAGTCATGATACTGATAATCATAAAACTAATAGGCATGTGCCGATTGTGAGCAGGTAGCATTTAACGTACTGCCACAATAGATATGACAGCACGGACACTTAAAGATTTTATTGTATTATCTGCCATGTGATAAGCACATTAATAATTGGTATTGCGATGCTCTTCTGACTCTGTATCGATCTGCTCGACCAACTCTTGCATATCCTCATCCATCACTTCGTCATCGGCAGCAGGATAATGGCTTGGCAGCTCAAGTATTTGTTGGACGAACGCATAACGCAAGGTATCACGGCGACCCAGATAACGCTGATAAAAACTTGAATTTAATAGCCCTGCACCGCCCTGACCCATCGCCCAAATAGACGATAAGTAATCTCGCGTGCTAAGGCTACTGTGCTCATCTTTTAGATAGGCACTAATGATATCAATCAAACGCTTCATACGCTGACGGCGAATATCATACAGCTCGCCAAACAGACGATTCAATCCAGTGACTGATGCCGCTAGACGCTCTTCGATTTGATTGAGTAGCATGGCTTTTTGTGGATTGAATAGTTGTTGAAAGATCATACGAGCAACGCCTGCCGATGGGCAGTCATCAATACGGTTGATATCAAACAGCTGCTCTTCATAACGAATGATAATACGCAGGTATAGCTCATCTTTACTGGAGAAATGCTTGTATAGTGTGCCTTTAGCCAAATCAAGCTGGTCTGCCAAACTGTCTAAAGTAATATCACCATCACCTGACTCAAGTAGCAATTGCTCTGCCATCGCTAAAATGTTCTCTTCTCGTGCCTTAAACTGATGCTGACGACTCATAATCTCTCCTAAAACATGACAAGATTAAGCATACGACCATCGTTTATGTCAGTATATTGGCAATAAGAGTATGATTTTATACAAAGACTGCTCAAGGACCACAATAGGAAATATGCTTATGTTTTCTAAATAATCATATGGTTACATTCAGTATTATGCATACTAAAAAGAATGAAACCATGAGATTGTCAGTTAAATGACTGGTTGGTCATAGCATAACCATTTTAATGATACTGTGCCAGTAAATTCTCAAAGTTTTTTGCGGTGAGTGCACCGACCTCTTGGCTACTGCACCCATACATGTCTGCAATACAACTTGCCACGTAGGGTACATAAGAAGGCTCATTGGGTCGACCACGTTTAGGCACGGGTGCTAGGTAAGGGCTATCGGTTTCGATAAGCAGTCGGTCTCTAGGCATGTTTTTTGCGGCATCTTTGATTTGTTGCGCACTTTTAAAACTGACGATTCCCGAAAATGAGATATAAAAGCCCAAATCTAAAGCATGCTTCGCCGTTTCCCAGTCTTCTGTAAAGCAGTGAATGATGCCATGCTCAGCACCTTCACTTTTTAAGATATCGATAGTGTCTTCTTTGGCATCGCGCATGTGAATGACGAGTGGTTTTTTTAAGCTTTGGCTAGCATGAATATGACGGGCAAGACTGTCCTGCTGCTCTTTTTTATTTTCTGTTGACCAGTAATAATCAAGCCCCGTCTCGCCTATCGCCCACACATGATCAGCCTTGGCAGTCTCTATCAGACGCTCTACTGTCGCTGACTGCAAGACACTCATGTCCTCACAAGGATGAATGCCCACGCTCATGCCTAAATTTAAGGTGTCATCACTATAAGTACTAACGATATTGGCGATATCATCATATTCGGCAAAATCACACATGATGGCCATGGCACGGGTGACATTAGCAGCTTTCATCGCGTCAATTGCACCGGACAGCTGACCATCATATTTGGTTAAATCTAAACGATTAAGATGGCAATGAGTATCTGTAAACATAAATAATCTCGTTATTGGAACATTGTCTGTAAAAAATTAAGAGTCGCTAGGGCATGTTGATTGCTATAAAGGGTGCTGTTTTCAAGTAGCAAACATACACCTGCTCTCAATAGCTAATGACCATAGCATTAGTGTAAAGGCACCACACGCATCACCTCTTCTATGGTCGTTAACCCTTCGCTGATGCGTTTTGCACCTGACAACCGCAGTGGCTGTACCCCTTCGCGATACGCTTGCTGCTTGAGCACATCTAAATTTGCATCTGCTGCCACGAGTTTTTTTAGCTCATTGGATAACGGCATGATCTCATAGAGACCGATGCGACCCTGATAGCCCGTATGTCGACAGTGCTCACAGCCCTGCGCCGTATAAATCTGCGCGGGTACTGGCGCACGCCAAGGTTGTACCAGCTCTTGCCACTGAATGGCTATCTCGCTGTCTGGCATCACGTCCATGGCCTTTTTGCAATGCGGACATAGCGTACGTAGCAAACGCTGCGCCATCACGCCTAGTATGGTCGCTGACGTCAAAAACGGCTGAATGCCCAAATCGTGCAAACGAGTGAGTGAGCTTGGGGCGTCGTTGGTATGCAATGTCGAGAGTACCAGATGCCCTGTCAGTGAGGCTTGTACCGCCATGTTCGCCGTTTCTGCATCTCGAATTTCCCCAACCATAATAATGTCCGGATCTTGACGCATCAACGAGCGAATACCATCAGCAAAGTGTAAATCGACGCCTGGATTGACCTGCATTTGGTTAAAAGCAGGCTCGATCATTTCAATCGGATCTTCAATCGTACAGACATTCACCTGCTCGGTGGCCAGCTGCTTTAGGGTGCTATATAACGTCGTGGTCTTACCTGACCCTGTAGGACCTGTGACTAAGATAATACCGTTGGGATGTGCGGTCATCTCATGCCATGTTTCAAGTTGCTTACCCGATAGACCAAGCTGAGCAAACGAGCGCACCAGCACTTCAGGATCAAAGACGCGCATGACCAGCTTTTCACCAAAAGCGGTGGGCATAGTGGAGAGACGTAGCTCGGTCTCTAATCCCTTTGGCGTTCGCGTCTTTAGGCGACCATCCTGTGGTCTGCGTTTTTCTGCGACATTTAACCGCCCCAAAATTTTGATACGTGCGGTCACTGCTACTATGATAGCCAGCGGCATCTCATACACGGTATGCAGTACACCATCGATACGAAAACGCACCTTACCCGTCTCGCGGCGAGGCTCTAAATGAATATCACTGGCACGCTGCTCAAACGCATATTGCAACAGCCAATCAACGACCCTCACAATATGCTGATCGTTTGCATCTGGGTTGGTATTGTCGCCCAGTTGTAGCAATGCCTCGACATTGGTGACATCAGCTGCGGCACGCTTATGTACGCTGTTTGCCCCTGCTATCGCTTGCGTGACTTGATAAAACTCTTGACGATAGCGATTGATTTGCTCGGGATTAATGTAGACCGTACGGTAAGTTTTTGATTTAATCAACTTTTCGATACTAGAGTGCCAGTCGGTATAAAAAGGCTGATCTGTTCCAATAATGACTTCAGCTAAGCCAACTTCGATCGGCAAGATATGCTGTGAACGCGCATATTCAAACGACATGAGCTGAGTCACTGCAGGAACATCAATCTTTAATGGATCAATCCGAACGAGTGGCATGTCTGCTTTGGCCGCGAGCCACTGATTTAGCCATGCCAGCGTCAGTTTATTGTCACTATCGCTAGCATGACCATTAGGCAAGCCAAACTCACTAATCGTCAGCAGCGGATGCTGTGCCTGATTACGGCGGCTAGTAATCACTAAGTTATAGCCGCGCTGATCAATTACCTTGTCCGCCAGTAATTCGTCTAAGCACCAGCGCAAATCAATCACAATCGAATATTTTTGGGCAGACATACATCTCTTCTTCTATTAAGTGAAAACCTATGGTTATCGAAAACTTATCATCAAGGATAGTATCACTTATACTGCCACCACAGCCGTTATCTGTAGTTGCCCTGAATCTATCAACTGAAAGCTCACATCAATCGATTTATAACGCATCACAAAAGACTTGTCGATCTCATTACGGCGATAGGCAGGCCTTGGGTCTTGCGCGATGAGTGCTTGAATGATTGCCATGTCAGAGATAAGCAATTGACTCTGTACGTTATGGATACTCGATACAATCGTCGCGTTTTTTAATGTTTGGCTAGCGTCTTGATTGTCGACGTCATCGTGATTATTAACGTTATCGCAGTTATTGCTATCAATCTCACCAGTCTGTCTTGCATTTACTACTGTCATAAACTGCTCATAGGCTGGTGTAGTCATCACAACCTCTAGCAGCGCTGGCGCAGTTGGCGCAAAGCCACTTTCTCCATGCGTAATCGCATCACTGTAGGCCACATAAGGCTTTATATCGATAATAGGTGTTCCATCTATCATATCGGCGCCCTTGATGACCAGTAATACGCGGCCTTCTACTATCTCAATCCGATCAAGCGTCACCACAGACAACCCCAATCCTGATGGCCGATACATACTGCGACTGGCAAATACCCCTATCTTTTGATTGCCACCTAACCTTGGTGGTCGCACTTGTGCGCGAAAGCTGCTATCTGTCTGATTCGTGTCTTTTTTTCGATAATTATGATGAAATTGCCAACTGACCCATATATGACTGAAAGTCTCTAGTCCTTCGAAGGCAGCAGGTGTATCGTAAGGTGGTAACATCTCAATCACGCTAGTTAATGGCACCAAATTTGGCTGGCGCGGTGCACCGAATTTTTGTGATAACGGCGCACGATGATAGCCTATGATTGGTGCACAATGATCGCCATCTGATGCTGCTGTGCCATCAAAAATATCGCCCGGCATAAAACCTCTCCAAAAACCTGCCAATAAGGACAAACTGCTTTTACCAGACAACTTTGTCAAATGATACAAAATTACTCACTAACGATATTCCATTTTATCATGCTCAAGAGGCACTGCTGGACGGTTTTTTGTTTTAAAGTTTGGTATTATGAGCGAGAAATTTGATAACAGCCCCTTATGTTTATGGCTCATTCTGACTGTTTATTACTATTTATAGAAACTGTGAGTGTCGCTACTGCATCAATATACTGTCGAAGATAGTATGGTATGCATGCCAAATAGACGAATAAACCAACGCATAATTGGGCATGTCTCTCACGCATATGGCAAAAGATAACTGGCTTTACCAATATTAAAATACCGATGGGTCTATTGCTCGTCGTTGAAAATTCTTATTTAATACGCATTTATATTCAACCATACTGATAACAACCTATTAACGAGGACTTTATGTCAAAACTTCGCACCGAAACGGTCACAGAGGTTCATCACTGGAATGACTCTCTATTTAGTATCAAAACCACTCGTGACGATGGCTTACGCTTTCGTAATGGCGAATTTGCGATGATTGGACTCGTCGTCGATGGCAAACCTCTATTGCGTGCTTACTCGATTGCCAGTCCGAACTATGAAGACCAGTTAGAGTTCTTTTCTATTAAGGTTCAAGACGGTCCATTGACCTCACGCTTGCAGCATATCAAAGTGGGTGACGAGTTATTGGTCAGCAAAAAACCAACCGGTACTTTGGTACTAGACGATCTATTACCAGGTAAGCACCTATACATGCTCTCGACAGGTACAGGACTTGCACCTTTCTTGTCATTGGCACGCGATCCTGAAGTATATGAGCGCTTTGATAAAATTATTTTGGTTCATGGCGTACGTCATGCCCATGATTTGGCCTATCGCGACATGTTCGAAAATGAGTTGCCTAACGATGAGATCTTTGGTGAATGGTATCGCGAAAAATTCATCTACTACCCAACCGTTACACGTGAAGAGTTCAAAAACCAAGGCCGTGTCACCGACTTGATGAAATCAGGTAAGCTGTTTGAAGATATCGGTCTACCGCCAATCAATAAAGAAGATGACCGTGTCATGATTTGTGGCAGCATGCCATTTAATGCTGAAGTATCAGCCATTCTAGATGATTTTGGATTGACAGTATCTCCACGTATGGGTGTTCAAGCTGACTATGCTGTCGAACGTGCTTTTGTAGGATAGATAAGCATAAAAAAGGATTATTTTCGATTTTATAGAAAATAATCCTTGACGCTAAAATATATGCTGATATAATACGCAGCCTATACAGAGTTAACCCTGTAGCCCAATTCGATAATATTTATTTAATAAACATTATCTTGTAACATGCCAGTGTGATGGAATTGGTAGACATGACGGATTCAAAATCCGTTGCCTAATAAGCGTGTCGGTTCGAGTCCGACCACTGGTACCAATATTTAGTACAAACAAGCCTCCTATTCGGAGGTTTTTTTGTGCCTATTTATTATTGCTTATGATGGCAGTGTGTTCTATGCCACTCATATTACTATTACATATATGTCTATACTGCTACTTCACATTGCATGACAGCACTTATCTTTATTGGTACAGCGTACTTCCAGGGCATACCGCCCGTACAATAAAAGTACCCATCATGAAATGAGACAATATAAGCGGTAAAGTCATTACCACAAAGCTCTGTCATGGCACGCTCATCACTCTCATCACAAACCGCACACCATATTTCTTGAGCATCATGTGCGAGCATTGCTCGGGTCAAGTCACTTCCTTCTAACTTACTCATCATCAGCTCCTTAATTATCCTTTGTCCTCTATAAATGACGTCCTTAGAGAGACAATATCTCCGTTTCTGACTTATCGTTTTGGTATGAGCTATCAGCGTTGTCCTTTTAGCTGATAGTGCATGACAAAAGTCAGCGTTCACTCTTCATAGCAATTTGTTACTATCGATAATTTATTGTAAAGTAATAGCATCATGACTGTAACAATCAATCTATTTTTTATGACAAGTGGTAAAGCTTTTAAGATGAACGGTATGGAAAAGTAATATAACTTGCTATATATGCATATAAATATATATAAAACAGCAATTTACCTTTTATTCCACCCAATCAGTATATGTGCACCTCCTTATTCCTAGATAACTAATTTTACACTATATTTATTTTTTGATATATACAAATATTTTTATACTATTGTTAGCTAACACTGATGTATACAAAAATGTAGTTTAGAGTCTAATAATCGATACCAAAGCATGGTCGTTATATGGGGTAAAATGATAGCTATGATGACCTCTATACATACCAGCCCTCGCAAGATTATTCACATAGACATGGATGCTTTTTATGCCAGTGTGGAGCAACGTGACTTCCCTGAATTAAGCGGCAAGCCCTTAGTAGTCGGTGGTGATCCAAATGGCCGCGGTGTCGTTGCAGCAGCCAGTTATGAGGTGCGGGCGTTTGGTGTACGTTCGGCAATGTCATGTTATGAGGCGCGTAAGCGATGCCCAGATGTGATATTTGTTAGGCCTCGTTTTGAGGTATATCGGTCTGTGAGTGACGACATAAGACGTATTATGTATAGCTTGACGCCTCATGTTGAACCATTATCGTTGGATGAAGCCTATCTCGATGTCACAGGCTTATTGGTACATAAAGGCTCAGCGACATTGATGGCAAACTGGCTAAGAGCACAAATATTAGAGCAAACAGGACTGACGGCATCTGCTGGGGTCTCATTCAATAAAATGCTGGCCAAAATTGCCTCTGATATCAACAAGCCCAATGGTACTGCCATTATTACTCCAAAAGATGCCGAGGCTTTTATCAGTACACTACCTATTGAACGCTTTCATGGTATCGGTAAAGCAACGGCAAAGCGCTTGTATGCAATGGGTGTGAGTAATGGCGCAGATCTTCGAGGTGTGCCAGCTAAGACACTGGTTCAGGAATTTGGCAAACGCGGTCAGTTCTATCATGATATCGCTCATGGCCGCGATGAGCGTCCTGTCAAATCTGAACATACTCATAAATCCGTTGGTTCAGAGACCACGTTTACGGACAATTTGAGCAATGATGATGAATTGCGTGTGCAGATCTATGAGCAAAATAGCGATGCCTTTAATCAGATGCACAAAAAACAGCTTGTCTCTCATACTATTACCTTGAAAATAAAGTACTCCGACTTCACTCAA
Organism: Psychrobacter sp. SWN149; assembly: GCF_015864565.1. Lineage (NCBI taxonomy): Bacteria > Pseudomonadati > Pseudomonadota > Gammaproteobacteria > Moraxellales > Moraxellaceae > Psychrobacter > Psychrobacter sp. SWN149. The sequence continues at coordinate 335,531 of NZ_JADYWX010000002.1, read as the reverse complement.
ATCACACGTTCACATACGCTCTCAAGATCCTTTGACACTGCGGAATCTGCACATTATTGGTTAGACAAGCTATTTTTGAGCATTCCGCGTCATCTACCTATTCGTCTGGTCGGTGTGACTTTTTCTTCTTTAACACCTGCCAGCCAGCTATTACCTCAATTGACTTTATTTGAGTAAATATTAGGCGATTCCTCATTCCTTACCTTTATCTTCAATTAACAGTATTAAGGCGTGTTGCATCGTTAACCATGATATTAATAGAGATTAATTACTTTTGTGCTTAGGCTATTTATCTACTTCAATCATATTTTATGTATGATAATCCTGAAGTAAAAGACCCTCCTATATAGCCATTTCTGCTACAATCATGCCAAAATTCTTATCTACCGAAAGACTGATTATGACTGACTCTACTAACCCACTCGATACCGATAAAAACCCTGATGTCTTAGATTACCTAAGCGTGGAAGATTATGATTATGAGCTACCGGATATCTTAATTGCGCGTTATCCATTGGCACAGCGTTCTGCCTCAAAGCTTCTTTATTTACCTGCTTATACACAAGCAGCACAGGCACAAGACCGCTTATTTTCTGAGTTGCCAGATTTATTGAGTAAGGGTGACTTGATTGTGTTCAACGACACTAAGGTAATGAAAGCGCGCTTATTTGGGCAAAAGGATACGGGCGGTAAACTTGAGGTGCTGATTGAACGTTTGGTGGGTATGTCTGATCTAGAGAGTCTCACATTGCATTTAGAAGACAATAATGGCAAGTCAGTCAACCAAGAGCATATTGCCCTGTGTCATATAAAGGCGAGTAAAGCACTTAAGCTCGGTCAACGCTTGCAACTGGCGGATGGCAATATGAGCGCTGCGATGATTGGACGTCAAGATAACTTGTTTATTTTGGCGTTTGATGCACCTATCCTGCCACATTTAGAGCTATATGGTGAATTGCCTATACCGCCTTATTTTGAACGTCATGCTGATGATACCGACAATACTCGTTATCAAACGGTGTTCCATGACCCTGCCAAACTTGCCAGCGTGGCTGCGCCTACCGCAAGTTTACACTTTGATGAGTCAGTGCTCAGCAAACTTGCTGAAAAAGGCATTAATACAGCGTTTGTGACGTTGCATGTTGGCGCAGGCACCTTTGCACCAGTAAAAACAGATAACTTGCTCAATCACACCATGCATAGTGAATATGCGCACTTACCACAAGCTACTGCTGATATGATCAATCAAACCCATGCAAACGGCCATCAAGTCATTGCTATTGGGACGACGGTAACACGAGTCCTTGAAACGGCCTATCAAAAAACGGCGATCAATGGACAAGTGCTGTCTAATTGGTCGGGCGATACCGATATATTTATTTATCCAGGGTTTAAATTCGGTGTGATAGACAGACTATTGACTAACTTTCATTTGCCAAAATCAACCCTACTTATGCTCGTGTCGGCGTTCTCAGGCAAAGCTGCTATTGAACATGCCTATCAACATGCTATTGAGCAACAATATCGCTTTTTTAGTTATGGCGATGCGATGCTGCTCGATAAGAAAACACAGTAAACAATAAATAGACACTTTTTCATTAGTCACAACAGTTCTGAAATAAACTGGTAAACTAACTGGTATTTTGTTATAAAAGCATAGACAACTTATACTCTAAAGGACTGCTCATGTCTTGTCATCTTTCTCGTCGCTTGACTACTATACATCGCGCGGTATCGATGGCATTGCTGTGTTCTGTGAGCTATGTATCTTTCATATCAAGTGTGCAAGCTGCAACCATTGGTCAAACGGTGGTTACCTCAGCTCAGCACGAGCCTTTAGTCGCCAGTATTAGCATTAGTAATATCCGAGCTGCTGATTTTTCTGCCAGTCTGGCCAATCCTATCATCTATCAACAGATGGGCTTGACACCGACTGACTCTATATCGGTGCGCTTTCAACCGACTTCAGCCACCAGTGGCCAGGTACTCATTACCACGTCACAGCCGGTATCCAAGCCTTTTGCTGATGTAGTCTTAGCGATCAATGACAACGGCCAGCGCAACATGGTGCCAAAAACATTACTGATGCCGCTGAGTAATAGCCTGCCTATTAATACGGCCAAGAATATCGTCACTGGTGCCAAAAAACCAAATTTGCCAAGCGTTTCTCCCAGTATGGCAAAACCCTTAATGCTACGGAAAGGCGCGCCGCCGCCACTGGGGGCCATGTCGGCTCTGTCATCATCCACGCGGACACAACCGAAAACCTCACTAGTGACAGCGCCAACAACTGACCTAGACATGTCTAGATTACCAGTGCCTAACCTACCAGTATCTCGTATCCAAGCACCATTACTAACCGCTACTACACAGAGTAGTGGCCGTACCTATACGCCCTCTCGCCCAAATCAAACGCCTTTAGACGCTAGTGCCGCTGTTGATAACTTGGGTACTACTGATGACAAACGCATTTCTGCGCTGAGTTTAAACAATCAGCCTTTAAATGGCAAAAATAGTGACAAGTCTACCGTCACGAATAGCAGTAGTAACGAGGTCAATACGAGCAAAAAGGCAATAACAGCTGATCCGTTACTGACGAATAAGTCGCTTGATACATTGAGCATTCAGGTCACACGCCAAATACAGCCAAGTAGTAAAATAAACGATGCAACCTTTGTCGCAGAAAACACTCCGCCAACGCCAAACAATAATGTAGAAAATATACCAACAGACAGTGTCGATACTAGCACCACATCTAATACCGTCGCACTCAATAATCGCGTGACGCCTTCTGATAGCACTGTGACTGCTAATACCACTCATCAGTATCAAGTACAAAATAACGACAGCTTATGGATGATTGCGCAGCAGATTGCACAAGAAAACAATCTAAACGTTCAAACGGTGATGAAACAAATCCAATCACAGAATCCTGATGCCTTTATCAATAAAGATGCCGATCAATTAAAAGCCGATGCCAAGCTCAGTCTACCCAGTTACGATGTCATACCCTCACAGCAAAACCTAGAAGCGGCCATCAATGCTCAAAGACAATATCGCCGCAGAGTGAATACCCCTACTGCAATGACGCCTGTGCCAAAATCATCCAAGCCGATTTCTGAGACATCTACTGCAGCCAAACGCCCCGAAAAGCCTGTAACCACCAAAACACGAACGCTACCCAAAGCACAGTTTTCTGTACTCGCTCCTGGACGTGATGGGAATGCAGATGGCACACAGGCAAAAGCCGCAGCTAATACTGGTAACGGCATCAGTACTGATATATTGGCCACACTCAAAGCATCAAGACAAAGCACTGCCTCACAAGCACAGCAGTTGATGAAGACCAGCAGTGCACTCAGTGACTATACAAGAAAGATTCAATTACAAAATCAAAAACTGGCTGAGCTACAAGCTCGTCTTAAAAAATTACGCAATCAATAACCGCCTACTGAATCAATACGATAGGCTGTGATCACAGGTGTGGAGTAACTCATGGACAATATGCTATATATCATCGCTGGGCTAGTACTTATATTGTTAGGGGCTGTTTTGGTATTGCGCAAAAATAAAGCGCAAAAATCTGCCATAAGGCCGCCTGCAAATTCAGCAAGAAATGCTTTTACTGCGACGACAAAAACGGATTATGGCACACCAACGCAAAGCACTGAAACCAATAGGTTTGATCATATTATGATTGCGCAGCGCTTCATGGATCAGCAGCGCTATGATAAAGCAATGGAAACGGTCAATCGCGGTCTAAGTGAAAAACCTAATGACGGGCCATTGTCTCTCAAGCTACTCAGTATATACGCTACGATGGATCAACCAGAGAACTTCAATACTCTTTATGACCGCATAAAAATTCAGCAGGATGCACACACCATTACCCTCGCTGATAAGCTAAAGGCCTCTTATATTGGAGAGTCAGCATCTCCAGTAGCCACCCAGTCTATGTCTACAGTAACAGCGGAGACCAACGATAGTTTTGGCGGTTTAGATTTCGACTTACCTACCAGCCAAGCCAATACGACAAATGTGATAGCTGATGCTCCATTCATTGAGAGTGATTCTGCGATTACTCTCAATGACACCACCAATCCTTTGGCATTTTCAAATGAATTTGATAATATTAATTCTACTGCTGAAAATGTAGACGATAGCTTTGATCTAACACTTAGCGATTTGGAAAATGGGTTTGATACGCCAGCCGCTACGAGCGAGACGCCCGTCACACCGATATCAACGGTAGATGACAACGCTCTCGACACAGTGACTAACGATAGCGCTGACGCTAACGAAGATGGTGATTTCAGTGACTTTGAATTCGATTTTGATTCACCTATTGAAGAAACGACACCTACCACTTCAAACTCAGAGATACAAGACCACGAAGCCTCATTAGAAAATGAGGACTTCGTCTTAGATTTCGATGATTTAGCAGCTGATACGGATAAAGATACTGTCGTCGCAACTGATGCCGTTAACGATATAGACGAAACCTCCATTGCTCATCTCCAAAACGACGAGGATGATTTTGCACTGTCTTTGGACCGTCTCGATACCTCAGATGATTTTGAGACTGCATTCAATAGTGAGCCTTCTGTCATCGAAGCAGATGATGATATGGGTGCCGTTACTCTTGAGGATACTGCTCTTGAAAATGACACGGCTACAGCGTCGACTGCGGCAGTCGATAGTTTCGCTGATTTCAACTTTGAAGAGCAGTTTTTAAATGATGATGTTGATGTCAGTCGTTTAGACACCTCTAATGCCGAATCCAACACGCCCCTAAGGTTCGATGACAACACGTTGATAGACGATGATGGCTTTGATACTGACGATAGTACGGCTCTATCATCAACTGCTGATGCGCCTGTTGAAGACGACACGTATGCTGATGGTATTGAATCAGCAGCAGATTTTTCATCGCGTTTCGCAGCAGACTTTGATTTCGTTAAATCACTTGATAGTAATCAAGTTACTCTAGAGTTGGCTGATCAGTACCTACAATTGGGCGAGTACGATAGCGCCAAACGGTTGCTGAATGAGGTGATGACTCAAGGCAATAATGAGCAAAAGAGCAAAGCTAAAATGTTACTTGGACGCACTGCATAATCGCTTTACTAAGCATGGTCGTTTTAAAATGCGTAACCGATTCAATGCTCCGTCAATTCAAGTCAGCATATCAATTCAATATAAACCTCTAGATACTTATCAGCAATTATTCTATACGCTTAGAATAATTGCTGATTTTTTGCATTTGGCACTAATACTGTCTATTATTGATCCCTCTTATCATCGTTCTAAAACTGTTTAACGCATTGCAAGACCATTTAAAGCCACCTCTCATTCGAACTTATTTACTGTGTTGATACTATGCCTTCTTCAGCTCTGACTAAAACATTCTCTGACCCTATCCAACTGATTTATGCGGGTGGCACCTTTGGTAGCTACGGGCGTCCTCTAGCGCCACTATCGGCAGAGGTGTTTTTACCTACCTTAAAAGAGCTCCTTATCGCTCAAGATACAGCAGTAACTCTGCCAAAAATATCTTGGTTAGAGAACACGCTGATTAAAGACAGTAGCCAGCTGACCCCGCATGACTTCGTGCATTTTTATCAATTATTGCTAAATGCCTATTCGCAAGGTGACAGACGTTTTTTACTCATCACTGGTACGGATACATTGAGCTATCTAGGAGCATTTTTGGCAGAGGCGTTTGCAGGTAGCGATATTTGTGTGGTATTGACTGCCAGTATGCGCCCTCTATTAGACAGTGACATGCTGCACTCTTATAATATAGATGCCCATAGTGATGCGTGGAGCAACTTAAGTGACTCATTAAAACTGGCCGCTGCAGGTGAATCGGGTGTCAAGATTAGTTTTGGCGGTGAATCATGGCCTGCCCAAACTGTACAAAAAATTCACAGTCACGACCTGATGGCTTTTACGGGCCATTCTCGAGCAGCCTATCCTGCCAACAGCTATATCAAGCATTTACCTGACACTCGCAGACAACATTGGCTTGATGATCAGCAAGAGGCCATCGCTACAGTCAAAATGCGTGCTGAACATGCCAGTATTCACGCTCTATACTGTCTACCCAATGATGTCTCAGTGATAAATAATCAGCTACTGGCTCTCTTATCAGAGCCACCATGCGGCATTATCCTATTGGGATTTGGTGCTGGCAATGTCCCTTATTCAGAAGCACTAGCAGAAACATTAGAGCTGATTCATAAAAAAGGACACATCGTTATATGCGCCAGTCAGTGTCCATTTGGCGGGGTTAGTGATAGCTATGCGGCAGGCAGTTGGCAGTATGACCATCATGTTATTGCAGGTGGTCGCTTAACCATACCTGCTATTTATGCACGGTTATTATGGCTCCTATTACGTTACGACAGTCCTGCCAGACGCAAACAGCGTTGGATAAACACCGTCAGTAAAACCGGCACAACCATCAAAAAACGCTAAGTCACTCTTAACTATCTCTATTTTTATAAGCTCAAAAACACCATGTCCGAAACTGTCTCTATCGAATCTAAATCTTTACCGACGTATACCTTAGCAATTGCCATTGAGTTTTTGGGTACCCATTATCATGGCTGGCAGCGTCAACGCGAAGTGCTTGGCGTCCAAGAAGCTTTGGAGAAGGCTATTGGAAAAGTGGCCAATGAACCTGTTGAGGTCATCGCAGCAGGCCGTACTGATGCGAGTGTACATGCCAGCAATATGATTGCTCACTTCACCACACACGCCTATCGTCCTGCTAATAACTGGTTACGCGGGGTCAATAGCCTCTTACCTGATGATATTGCTTTGCGCTGGATTCAACCGATGCCAGAGGACTTTCATGCGCGCTTTGGGGCGATTGCTCGTCGTTATCGTTATATCACACTCAATCAACCGCAGCGGCCTGCGATACTCAATCATCAGGTGACCCATATTTACGAGCCTCTTGACCTAGCAGCCATGCAGCAAGCTGCTGCCGATATCGTTGGCACGCATGATTTTAGTAGCTACCGCGCGGCTGCCTGTCAGTCCAATCAGCCAGTGCGTACTATCAGCCATGCTAGGCTTTTTGAACATGGTCAGTTTATTGTGTTTGATATTCAAGCAGATGGGTTTTTGCACCACATGGTACGTAACCTAATGGGCACGCTATACGCGATTGGTAAGCATGAGCTAGAGCCAGCAGATTTTTTAACTATCCTTAATAAAAAAGACAGGACGATTGCGCCGCCTACTGCTTCAGGAGATGGCTTATACTTTATTAATGCTTACTATCCTGAGCGTCTCCAGCGTCTGTTGCCGGATGCACCATTAACACCGGTTTGGTTGAACTTACCTGACTAAATTCATGTAAATTAGCATACATATCACTTACATGCTGTCAAGTGAAAACCGGGTTTCGTATTGCTTTAATCCATTAACTTACGTATAATATCGGCTTATTTTTAATTGATTGATATAAATTATGGCAAAAGACGATATTATCGAATTTGAAGGCGAAGTCATTGACACCCTTCCTAACACTTTGTTCAAAGTTCGTTTAGAAAACGGACACGAAATCATTGCGCACATCTCTGGTAAGATGCGTAAGCATTACATTCGTATCTTGACAGGTGATAAAGTTAAGGTCGAGATGACCCCTTATGATCTATCTAAAGGTCGTATCACTTACCGTGGTAAAAACTAAATCATAGTTAAATCAGAATCATTGCTAACTAAGATGGTTATCAACGTATTTGTAAAAATACAGCCAATAACCGAATAGCTACTTTATCGCTGATAGCTGATATAGACGCTTGGGTGGTTTAACTGATAATAATAATGAAAATGCTAATCTGCTCATTATTGCCTATCAATGTTTTAGTTATTTAGTATTCGCTGTTTGTTTTACAAAAAAATACCGCTAAATATCAGCGGTATTTTTTTGTCTATTGTTTAGAATAGTTAACCGTTATGATTTAGCTAAACTCTACAGTTGCACCATTTTGTATAACCCCTAACAGACTGAGCGCATCCCAATTGGTCAGACGAATACAACCTGCCGATGCTTGACGGCTTATGCGTGCAGGATCTGGTGAACCATGAATGCCATACGTAGGCTTACTGAGTCCAATCCATACCGATCCCACTGGGTTATTGGGTCCTGGTGGAATGATTAACTTGCTACCATCTTCAGCAGTATAGGTATAGTTAGGCTCATACACTTTCACTTTTACCGTATGCGTGCCTGTTGGCGATGGCGTCGCGGTACTACCCACCGTCGTTGGATAGCTAGCAATCAAGTTGTCATTCTCGTCATAAGCATAAAGCGTTTCAGTGTCTTTATCCGCAACCACACGGCTGACAGGCTTGGTATTAGGATTGCCCGGATTATAGACAGTAACCGTCTCACCAACAGCAAACTGAGCATTAGGGTTGAGCGATTTTAGATATTTTTCACTGATGTGAAATTTTTCGGCGAGCGCTTCTGTTAGGCTTTCGTAGTACATCCCTTCTAGCTTGGCCTTTGCTGCTGTCTCAGTAGGTATGGTGGTGGTTTTGACATTGATATCGGCCTCACTTAGCTGATAGCTGATCAAAACTGGCTGCGTCATAAGCTTTTCATTTTTGGTGAGCGCCTGCCATGTTTCGTCGTTTAAGGTCTCAGTCACTGCTAGATCATTTGCTTGTTGAAACGCTTGCATGGCTTTACGGGTATTTTTCCCCCAATAGCCATCGACAGCGCCCACACCATTATGATGCCAATTCAATAACGCTTGCAGCTTTGTACCCGTATTGCGATCTATACTGGCACCCTCTGTCCAGTTTGCTTCATTGACCTTTTTGGCTGTCGTCGATAAATCCTCAGTCGTATATTTTATGGTAGGCAAAAACTTGTTACGTGACACAGTAGTTTTAGTATCGCCTGTGAGTTTTTGGCTCATGCCAGAGCCACTGGTTACTGGACTGACCTCCTCATTGACAGAACTTGCCTCACTATCACTACTTACATCACTATCACTGCCATTATCCATACTCATGCTATCAGTCGTCGCTGCGATACTTTGACCCATAAACACTGCTGTAGATAGACCGATGACAGCCATTGCTTTACTTATTTTCGTTAATTGGTACATGAAACACTCCTCAGTTTTTAATTATTAAGTGATTGGTACAGTTTTTATTATGTAGTTTTAGTTTTTCAATCATGCTTCAATATGCTATTAATCCTTTGCCATTCATTCGGTTATTTATCATTCGCTTGATATTGTCGAAATAACAGGGCTCACTCCATCTTTGTGATAGTCCCTATCAATAAACGACATCTCCAACGATTAACAAATAGCTCATTCGTAAATAACAGATATTGCCATATTCCCTTGTGATCATATAACAGCTTTATGTTAAATAGGCTCTAGTTGTGCAGTCTCTCTGTTAATGCCATGCTGATTGGTAAATTTTATTACAATATTAACCAAAAATACCCATAAATCGCTAAGCAATTTATGGGTATTTAATGTGTGAAATAATTCTATCAAGCACGCTATATTAGCGTAATCATGGCCATCTAGACTTGATTAAGCAGTCAATCGAAGCTTATACCAACTTAGCCAATACTGCTTGACCCATCTCTTTACAGCCTACTGTTTTCAGACCTTCTTCACTAGTATCGAAGATATCAAGCGTACGTAAGCCATCATCAAGTACATCGCTGACTGCTTGCTCGATCGCCTGTGCAGCGGCTTCTTGCTTAAAGGTATAACGCAGCATCATGGCAACAGATAAAATGGTAGCTAATGGATTGGCTTTATCTTGACCTGCGATATCAGGTGCTGAGCCATGACATGGCTCATACATACCTTTGCCATCCTTATCTAGGCTAGCAGAGGGCAGCATACCAATAGAACCTGTCAGCATCGCCGCTTCGTCAGATAAGATATCACCGAACATATTGCCCGTTACCATGACATCGAACTGCTTGGGGTCTTTGATCAATTGCATGCAGGCATTGTCCGCATACATGTGTGACAATGCCACATCGGTATACTCTGCTTGCTGCATCTGGGTCATCGTCTGTTTCCATAGTTCAGTAACTTCCAAGACATTGGCTTTGTCTACCGAGCATACTTTTGGCGCAGTGCCTGCCGCCTCAGCACGCGTCTTTGCCAACTCAAAAGCCACTTTACCAATGCGCTGAATCTCGCTGGTGCTATACACCATCGTGTTATAGCCTTGCAGCTCACCATTCTCTAATGTGCGGATACCGCGTGGTTCGCCAAAATAAATACCACCAGTCAGCTCACGGACGATAAGCAAGTCTAAACCAGATATAATCTCAGGTTTGATGCTTGAGGCGTTTGCGAGCTGCGGATAGAGCTTGGCCACACGTAGGTTAGCAAATAGACCTAACTCACCGCGAATCTTAAGCAGACCACGTTCAGGACGTTTGCTACGCTCAATAGCGTCCCATTTAGGTCCACCAACAGCGCCTAGTAATACGGCATCTGCAGCACGCGCGCGTGCTAGTGTCTCATCAGGCAAAGGCTCACCCGTTGCATCGATAGCCACGCCGCCAATCAATCCAGACTCAAGTGTCAAACCTAGTGCAAACTTCTCATTGACTGCGTTCAGCACATCAATAGCTTGGGTCATAATCTCAGGACCGATACCATCGCCTGCTAATGTTAAAATCGTCGCCATACTAATCCTTTTGGATATATTTTTATTGGTTAATTAATTTTCTTATTACGCTGTGGTTTTCTTAGCTTTAGGGGCTGATGATACTGCTTTGATCATACCCGTCTCCACAAACTCTCCTTGACGTTCTGCATCCATCTGCTTACAGAATCGGCGCTGCACGCTGTTGTCCTGCAACAGCTCAATACACAAGGGCGCAGGCGATGCCGTCTCCAGCAAGCTGCCTGAATTTTGGCTAGATTTTTTTTGATAAGCACGCAACTGATAAGTGCCCGCTTCCACAAAATCATGAATCATCGCAAAACGCTCAACATAGCCCATATTATTTTCTGGATAAAAATTAACATGTACTTCACGCTTTGCAGGCAGCACCCTTGCATAATAGTTGGTCAGCCCTGCCATACCAGATGCAGCCAGTGGCACTATTTTTATGGCACTTTTATTGGTGAGCGGCGTTATGTCCATGCTGAGTTGGGCTTTTGATGGATACTTGACACTTTTATCACGTGGCAAAGTCGCCACCATTTGAGCATGAATTGGCTCATGCTTATCAGGTGCCATAATCAGCGTTTTATCTATTTGCATGATTTCACAGTGATAGGTACCCAGACAGGCAATATTCACCTCGCCAGCAATCGGTTGTATTTTACCTACTACTGCCGCTGCGTTTTCTGCCTCATCTATTTTTTGGTAACCCGTCAGTAACTGACAACCTGACAATAATAAACTTGCAGCGACAATTGTGCTTGTCGCTAGAGCATAACGGTGTTTATTCATAAGGGCAGCTACTCATAAGAAAAAGAAGAATATAATAAGATTATTCTTTATTTTAGCCAGTTCCCCACCATAACTCAACGTTGCTTTACGACTGTTCAGCAGTTTAATGAGCAGTCGCTTATCGCGTGGTTATTTATGCACGCACATCGTTGAATATCCACGGTGTTTTTTGCATCATGTTAAGCTCATAGTCTTTGATAGCATCGCTCTGTTGCAGGGTTAAGCCAATATCATCAAGGCCATTCAATAAGCAATGCTTGCGAAAAGCATCCACTTCAAAAGGATACTCTTCGCCAGTTGTGGTGATGACTACTTGACGCTCAAGATCAGCCGTTAGCTCATAGCCTTCATTAGCAAGCGTGGATTTCATCAATGTGTCAACAATCGCCTCATCCAAGACAATCGGTAGCATGCCGTTTTTGAAGCAGTTGTTATAAAAGATATCTGCAAAGCTTGGGGCGATGACGGTACGAAAACCGTATTCAGACAATGCCCAAGGCGCATGCTCACGGCTAGAACCACAACCAAAGTTTCTACGTGCCAGTAATATGGTCGCACCTTGATAACGCGGCTTATTCAAGACAAAGTCAGGATTAATCACTCGCGTGCTGTTGTCTTGACCAGGATACCCTTCATCCAGATAACGCCAGTCGTCAAACAAGTTCACGCCGAACCCTGTGCGCTTGATCGATTTTAAAAACTGTTTTGCAATAATTTGATCGGTATCGACGTTGGCGCGGTCAAGGGGGCAAACGATACCAGTTTGGGTGTTATAAGCTTGCATAAAATTTCCTATCAATTATGTTCTTTATGATGGTTTATCATCCAAATGAGTCATAGCTAACACCTCGATATTGCTCATCAGCTACTGACAGGTAGCAGAGAACGGCTATCTAGTATCAGCTATCCATCACTGTTTTTAAAACGTGCGCACATCGACGAAGTGCCCTGCCAATGCAGCAGCAGCAGCCATTGCCGGACTTACCAAATGCGTACGACCACCATTACCCTGACGACCTTCAAAATTACGGTTAGAGGTTGAGGCGCAATGCTCTTGTGGCTCAAGCTTGTCAGCATTCATGGCCAGACACATTGAGCAACCTGGCTCACGCCATTCAAAGCCTGCATCAGTGAACAAAGTGTTCAGACCTTCTGCCTCTGCTTGTAGCTTCACTTGACCAGAGCCTGCGACCACGATCGCTTCTTTGATATTGTCAGCGACTTTACGCCCTTTAATAACGGCTGCCGCATCACGTAAGTCTTCGATACGCGAGTTGGTGCACGAACCAATAAAGATACGATCAAGCTGAATATCGGTGATCTTTTGACCTGCCTCTAAACCCATATAAGTATAAGCGCGTAACCAGCCTTCTTCTTGAGCCTCGTCAATGGCTTGATCAGGTGTCGGTACGGACTGCGTGATATCAACGACCATCTCAGGTGATGTGCCCCATGACACTTGCGGTGCTATTTGACTGCCATCAATCTCAACCACAGTATCAAATACCGCGTCATCATCTGAATACAGCGTACGCCAGTACGCTTCCGCTTGTGCCCATTGTGATTCTGTTGGTGCATAAGGGCGACCTTTTACATAGTCGATCGTTGTGCTATCGACAGCCACCATACCCACACGAGCGCCCGCTTCAATCGCCATGTTGCAGACGGTCATGCGACCTTCCATACTCATATCTTCAAACACTTGTCCTGCAAACTCAATGGCATGACCTGTGCCACCTGCCGTACCGATCTTGGCTATAATGGCCAGCACCACGTCTTTTGATGTCACGCCAGCACCTAGCTGACCGGTGACACGGATTTGCATATTTTTTGATTTCTTTTGAATCAAGCACTGGGTTGCCAATACATGCTCGACTTCTGAGGTGCCGATACCATGTGCTAGGCAACCAAGCGCGCCATGAGTCGCCGTATGTGAATCACCACATACTACCGTCATGCCAGGTAATACCAAGCCTTGCTCAGGGCCAACGACATGCAAAATACCTTGGCGTGCGTCATTGATCGTAAATTCAGCGATATCAAATTTGGTGCAGTTCTCATCCAAAGTGACAACTTGTAGACGTGATACCTTGTCCTTGATACCAGGCACACCTTCTAGGCGCTCTTTGGTAACCGTTGGCACATTATGATCGGGGCTTGCGATATTGGCAGATAAGCGCCACGGTGCTCTATTGGCCAGCTCCAATCCTTCAAATGCTTGCGGGCTCGTCACTTCATGCAACAGATGGCGGTCGATGTAAATCAGGCTTGAACCATCGTCACGCTTGGTGACTTCGTGAGCGTTCCAAAGTTTGTCATATAACGTTTGACCAGCCATGTTGCTATCCTTTATTAGTTGCTAATTGCGTTGTTCTCAGCTTGCTTATATAGCTTTATGTGCTTCTATAATTTTCAGCTAGCGATTTTTAGATGAGATATTTTTGATACTTATTACTGTCTATTTTACAGCCATGCCACTCTTAGCGCTTGTTTTATGCGGTATATCATCAAATACCTATAATAAATATGTCACAATACGTCTTGATGTCTTGTGATTATAGCAGGCTAATCCTATAATAATAATTGATGATTTTTAGCCAGACGCAAACTTTTATTTCTAATACATTGTGATTGGGTCAGCCAACTTTTATTTATAGCTCATAAAGCAGCTAAGGACATTCGTTTGAATACCACAAACTTAACCACATTCGTCACCGTCATGCACACCGGCAGTATCTCAGGGGCGGCAGAAAAACTGTTTATCACGCAGCCTGCTGTCAGTAAACGCATCAAAAACCTTGAAGATGAATTCAATATTACGCTGTTTGATACCGTCGGACGCGGCATTGTACCGACCCAAGCGGCCAGCGAGATGCTACCACATGCCAAGCGCTGGTTAGAAGACTACGAAAATTTTAAGATAAATCTGCAACACTCTCAGCATATCGTGTCAGGTAAGTTAGTCATTGGCACAAGCCATCATATTGGTTTGCATCATCTAGCACCTGTACTCAAGCACTTCATTCAAGCCTATCCTGCTGTACAGCTAGAAGTGCATTTTGTTGATTCAGAAAAAGCGCACAAAGCCGTATTGGATGGCGATTTGTCACTGGCATTTGTGACGCTGCCGCCTGTCTATGATAAGCGCTTGACCTACCATACCCTATGGTCAGATCCGCTCTACTTTATGACAGGCACCTTATCCGCACTTGCTAGCAAATCCAATGTGACATTGGAGCAATTGGCACGCTATCCTGCTATTTTACCGTCTGCCAATACTTTTACCAGTCAAATTACTTTGGCAGAATTTGCCAAGCATAACCTCAAACCCTATGCCACGATGAGCACCAACCCACTTGAATCGATTCGTATGCTAGTGTCTGTCGGTCTTGGTTGGTCGGTACTACCTCAAACGATGGTCAGTCAAGATTTAGAACGTATTGACATGGCAGACAATATCGAGCTTCAGCGTTATCTTGGGGTGGTCATCAATCCAAAACTGACTCAGTCTAGCAGTGTGACTGCTCTATTAGATTTGCTTGCTCCTATTGAATAAAAACCACCTAATATAACGATATAAATTTAGCCTGTTCGCATTTATATCTATCATGCGTTATAATACGCTTGACGTTGTTTTTATAACAAAAATTTACTACAAGGACACTGATAGTCATATATTGAATCTTTTCAGTAAGATATGATGGTTAACAGTAAGTTTTATAGTCTTATATGATTGGTTACATAGGTTGCTAATACTCATATATAAATAGTAGATGCGAGCAATAAAAACAGAAAAGCGAAATGCGCGTTTTCCATTGTTCTCTATCTCTATATGAGTGCTAGCCATAGAATAGCACCGATCATATATCACTAAAAGCACGTACTGAAAGAAGCCATTATGTCCTAATTAATGGCTTTTTTTGTCTTTGATTTTTGTTTCAGACCTTGTCTTGTAAATATAAAATTTGATAGTTAAAAATAATTACAGCCAACAATGTTGGTTAAGGACAATTTTTATGAACGGAGTTTCAGGTGGTGTGCTTATATCGTTAGGCGCTTATTTCTTAGTCATGCTGGGTATTGGTGTTTATGCTTATTTTAAGCAGTCCAATGATACTGAGGGCTATATGCTGGGTGGTCGTAATTTAGGACCAGCAGTTACTGCATTGTCAGCAGGTGCATCAGATATGTCAGGTTGGCTATTACTTGGTCTACCTGGTTATATGTTTGCCGATGGTGTCGTCAGTATTTGGATTGCGCTTGGTTTAACGCTAGGTGCGTTATTAAACTATATCATCGTGGCACCGCGTCTTCGTGTTTATACCGAAGTGGCTGATAATGCCATCACCCTGCCCGATTATTTCGCCAACCGCTTTGAAGACAAGTCGCACATGCTACGTGTCATCTCAGCAGTGGTTATCATTCTATTCTTTACCGTTTATACTGCTGCCAGTCTAGTTGGTGGTGGTAAACTGTTTGAAAGCTCGCTTAACTTATCTTATGGCACAGGCCTTTGGGTCACTGCAGGCGTGGTCGTTGCATACACTCTATTTGGCGGATTCTTAGCCGTATCTATGACCGATTTCGTACAGGGTGTTATCATGCTTTTTGCGATGGTAATCGTGCCTGTCGTTGCCTTTACTGATCTTGGTGGTATTTCAGCCACTACGGAAGCCGTTAGAAATATTGATCCGAGTTTGCTAGATATTACTAGTGGTATGACTGTTATTGGTATTATTTCGCTAATGGCATGGGGTTTGGGCTATTTTGGTCAGCCACATATTATCGTTCGCTTTATGGCGATCCGTTCAGTTAAAGACGTACCTACTGCACGTAACATCGGTATGAGCTGGATGGTTGTCAGTCTTGTTGGTTCGTTGATGACTGGTTTTGCTGGTCGTGCCTATGTACAAAAAACAGCCATGACACTAGATGACCCTGAAACCATCTTTTTGGTATTCACTCAATTCTTGTTCCATCCACTAGTGTCAGGTTTCTTGTTGGCAGCCATTTTAGCAGCCATCATGAGTACGATCTCTTCACAGCTACTCGTTGTGTCAAGCTCACTGACCAAGGATGTCTATAAACTATTCTTTGATAAAGATGCGCCAGAAGCTCGTCAGGTATTGGTTGGCCGTATTTCTGTAGTAGCGGTAGCTCTCGTATCTATCATGCTTGCTTCTAATCCAGAAAGCTCAGTATTGAACTTGGTTTCTAATGCTTGGGCAGGTTTTGGTGCTGCATTTGGTCCATTGGTTATCTTCAGTCTGACATGGCGCGGTATGAACCGTAACGGCGCTGTCGCTGGTATGGTCATTGGTGCATTGACAGTCATTCTATGGATCTATGGTCCTTTCCAAATGAACGGTATGGCATTAAATAGCTGGTTATATGCTATCGTTCCAGGCTTTGTACTCAGTACTATTGCAATCTTTGCCGTTAGTATCATGACTGGTGGTCCGAAACCTTCAGTATCTGCTAAGTACAAAGAAATGGAATTAAATCTAAACAAATAAGTTTATCGTATTGCTATATAAAACCTCGCCAATAATGGCGAGGTTTTTTTATGGCTCATTGCAGTGATAGCAAACATGACCAACCATCAATGCTCCATCACTCCATCCTCTATAAAAGAGTGACAGCGTAAACCTCGCTTGAAGAATCACTTACACATCTACACTCGGTTTCCCTGTATCCAAATACTCTTGAACTCACTATATATCCTAATACACCAAAAAGAATATCTACAGCGTCAATGTCACTCTCAGTGGCTGTACAACGATATGATAATAGTGGTGTTCAAAGCGCTCTGTCAGCTGATTATGTCAGCCTTTGAGACATGTCATTATTTAGATTACAAGGCTTCAGAAGAAGAAAATGACTACTAAACTGGTAGGGACTCGTCGCAGATAGGCGCGTATTGATAAAGCTTCTGACGAAGTTTGGCACAGCTTTGGCCGTTTTTAAGCCATTTAAAATGTGATACTTAGACTGAAGACATGCCCACCCAGTACTTGGTTAACGTTTTTCAAGGTATAGACTCAATCGTAATTGAAGTGCTTTGTGCCAAACTAAGGGCGCTAGACATAAAGCGGCTTCACCAATAACCCTATGCGACTGGTATCAATGGTAACTGCTTGTGAGCCAGCTCAGAGACTAAGAAAAATTCATCCTACGCTCATGATGTTGGCCTTGACGACCTCGATGATGTAACAATGTCATAGCCATAAAAAAGCGACCTATGATAGGTCGCTCCTTGTTAGGTTGCTATTATAAAGTCAAATTATCTCGCTTGATAAGATAGCTTCACACCAGCGATAAAGCCGTCATTGTCTTCAAAATCAGCAACGATTTTGTCTGTTGGTAGAGCACCTTGAGCATCACCGAACCACAAGTATTTACCACCGGCAGACACTGCCCAGTTCTCAGTCACGTTGTATTTAGCACCTAGACCGACACTATAGTAGCCTTCGACTGGACCTAGTGAGGTCGTTGGATTACCAGCGCCACTGTCCCAACCAACCGTACCACTAATAGCAAGTGCTGGTGCAACACGTTTCGCTAAGCCTAGCTCTACCATCCATTGGTCATCATCATACTCGACCAAGTTAAGTCCGCCATCTGCGTATAAAGGATTAAGTTTACTAGTAGCATTATACAGTGGCGGCGTGATGACAAAATCACTCCATGGTACCCAGCGTACTTTTGCCGTGGCTAACGTCGTTGGATTAATACCAGTTTGGAAATCAAAGTTGACTGATTTAGGCGTACTAATTTCGTACTTGCTGTTTCTATTCGCTGCTGCCGCTGCTTGCTCTGGTGTAGCCCCTGCTGCTGCAGCTCTAATAGCTACTAGCGGATAATATTCAGAGATTTGTGTGTCATGATCAATCTCAGAACGATAAGTCAACGCTGCTTTTAACGCAATCTCAGGCTTGTAATAGGCAACACCTGCGATATAACCATAATCCATATCAGGGTTACTGGTTGAGGTATAACCGGTAGCAGGACCATACGCTAGGCCGCGTAACTTAGTATCCGCTTGAATACGCTGCGCTACTGGACCACCATAGATCTGGAAGTTTTTGTTGGCGCCGAACTTCATACCAAGAATACCCGTTAGGCTTTGGCTACGAACCTCTACATTGGTTTCTTCACCTGCGGTACTGGCTTCGGCTTGCGCTACTGCTACTGCCCCACGCAACCCATCTAATTGAGCTTGCTGTGCTGTGGTTAACACACCAGCTGTTTCTCCTGCAGCCAGTGCACCAATTCCAGCCTGTGCTGCTGCTAGGCTCGGAGCGGCGCCGTTAGTAATAGAAGAAATGGAAGCGTCAAGATCTCCTTCCGATACAAAGTTGCTTTGAGTGTATCCAGCAGCAGCACCAAAAGGTTCGTCGTATAAGATACCAATACTAAACGTGTCATTGATATCTGCTTTTACGCCATAACGGAAAAAGTCATAAGATTCAGCGATATCACCAGTAGAGTCTCCCTTAACATAGGTATTACTAGAAGGGTTACCGTTAGCGCTATCGTAGCCACTTACATCGGCATCGATATACGTATAGACAGCTTCTGCGTAGGTACCGTCTTGGAAGAAAGCAGTGACATCTTGGCCTGAGCGATCCAGACCAGCAGCGCTAGCCACGCTAGCAACAGAAAGAGTAGCGATCGCTACTGCAAGGGTTTTCAAATGAAAGGTAGTGCGCATTTTGTATCTCCAACGGTCCTTGTTGTATTATTACTTCAATATCCAATAGTTAGCGTTACTCTGCTTAACATTTGAATTATCAAAGTCGTGTCCTAAGTTGAATACTAATGCCTTTTTGACACTAAAACAACAATTAAAGTGCTTTATTTCCCAAATATGACTGAACAGTACAAATAAGATATTAGACGTTCATTAATAGTAATATTTGAAAATCATGTGTTATATCTTAACAAACAAATGTAATCTTTGGACAAAATGGCACGCTAACTCACACACACTTAAATATCATTTTGCAAACATCAGATCACAAAAAAGCGACCCATAAAGGATCGCTTTTTTCTTTATTAAATAACAAACATCATATAGCTAATTATAGTTTACTGAGCTTGGTAAGAAACCTTTACACCAACAACATAACCATCA
Source organism: Psychrobacter sp. SWN149 (assembly GCF_015864565.1). Taxonomy (NCBI): domain Bacteria; kingdom Pseudomonadati; phylum Pseudomonadota; class Gammaproteobacteria; order Moraxellales; family Moraxellaceae; genus Psychrobacter; species Psychrobacter sp. SWN149. Next base: position 315,922 of record NZ_JADYWX010000002.1, on the reverse strand, counting down.
TTGCTTTCGAAGTCACTAACAATCGTTTTCGTTGGGATTTGACCTTCAGCATCACCGAACCATAGGTACTTACCACCAGCTGAGATTGCCCAGTTTTCAGTAATGTTATATTTGGCACCAAGACCTGCACTGTAATAGCCTTCGATAGGACCTAAAGAGGTAACTGGATTGCCTGCGCCACTATCCCAACCAACGTTACCACTGACCGCTAACGCAGGCGTCAGACGTTTCGCAAGACCTAGTTCAACTACCCATTGGTCATCGTCGTAGCTGACCAATGACAATCCTTTATCATCAAGAGTGGCTCGCTTACTCACTTCGTTATAGAGCGGCGGTACAATTGAGAAATCACTCCATGGCACCCAGCGTACTTTTGCAGTCGCTAGCGTGGTTGGATTGATACCTGTTTGGAAGTCAAAGTTAACTGACTCAGGTGTGGTGATATCTATTGTGCCACCTTGAGTTGCATCTCCGCCTAAAGCAGCAACCACTGGATAGTTTTCGTCGATATTCATACTGTGATCAATTTCTGAACGATATGTCAACGCAACTTTCAATGCAATTTCAGGTTTGCTATAAGAGATACCCGCTAGATAACCATAATCTTGATCTGTGCTAAGATGAGCGGTATAACCAGTCGCAGCACCATAAGCACTACCGCGTAGCTTAATATCAGCTTTCACACGCTGAACAACAGGACCACCATAGACTTGGAACTCTTTATTTGTACCAAACTTGGCGCCCAAAATACCCGTTAAGCTCTCTGTACGAACCTCAACATTGGTGCTTTCGTCATTAGAAAGACGTTCATCTGCAAAGCCTTCTAACCGCTCAAGTTGATTCAACTGCGCTTGACCTGCAGCTAACTGCGTCTCACCAGCAGCAATACCCGCTAAACCAGCTTCGATCTGCGGACGAAGCACTGATTCAAGCGCTGGGTTTTGGCTAACAGCTGCTTGAGCTTGTCCAACCTGTGCTCTCGCTGCATCTAAACGGTTTTCAGCAGCACTTAGTTGGGTTTGAGTTCCTTCAACCAAAGCTTTCAACCCTTGAATATCAGTAACACCTGTGCCAGTTAAACTTGAAGCAATAATATTATTGACTGCATCAGTTGGCGCACCTACAAAATTGTTGGTGCCAGTATAGTCAGCTGCTGCACCAAACGGTTCATCATATAAGATACCAACACTAAAAGTATCATTAACGTCTGCTTTTACGCCATAGCGAAAGAAGTCATATGATTCTGCAATGTCGCCTATCTTATTACCTGACGTATCTTTACCTGTGACGTCGGCATCAATATAAGTATAGACCGCTTCAGCGTAAGTGCCGTCTTGTAAAAATGCGGTGACATCTTGGCCTGAACGATCAAGACCGGCAGCGTTAGCCATGCTAGCAACAGAAAGCGCTGCAACAGCAACTGTAAGAGTTTTTAAGTGAAAGGTGGCCCGCATTGTATATCTCCAAACATCCGCATTGTTTTACTGCTCGACACTATTTTTAGTAATGAGCAGCATCCTAGGTGGGAGATATTAAAGATTTTTTAACATGAAAACAACTATAAAAATACATTATATCTGCCTTATGACTAGACAGTATCTTTATGTTTAAATATGAATATATTACTGCGTATTAGCTAGCCCATCACTGGATAGATTTTTCTATTTTTCAGTAATGAGGTGGTCTGTCTGCCATGACATCAAATGGCGCGATACCACTGTCTGTGTCTTGATTTTCAACTTGCTTGTATATCAGCTGTAGTTGACGCTGTAGTGTTTGCAGATCTCTATCCTGACGTGCAATCACCTCATCAAGACGCTCTACTGTCATCTCAAGATGCGAGAAGTTAGTTTGTAAGTCAATAAGCTGTGCTTGCAAATCAACTTGGCTCGTAGCAGTCTCGTTTATATCGCTGGATTGGTTCATATTCTTCTCTTAATTATAATAGGTAGACAATAAGCATACGCGCTCATGAGAGCGATGAAAGTCGAATGGTCAGTGCGAGACAGTCGCTAAAAAATTGTGATAATAATTAGACAGTAGTCGCAAATGATAAAAGCGATAAATAGTACTGATAAAACCATTTACTCGCACTACAGTCTCGTGGTGGCATGTTATACTGCTGGCAATTTTGCAACAACCCTTACCTCACTATTATATAAGCTTAAGATACTCTATGGCACTGATACATTTAAAAGATATCCACCTAGCCTTTGGCGTGGCTCCTGTTCTTGATGGCATTGATTTTGCGATTGAAGCTGGCGAACGCGTTTGTCTGATTGGCCGTAATGGCGAAGGCAAATCAACCTTGTTTAAACTGATTAACGGCACCTTACAGCCTGATAGTGGCGAAGTCATTATTAATAGTAGCGTAAGTGTTGCGATGCTAGAGCAAGACGTTCCTGAGACAAGTGGACGTATCCTAGACATCGTCATGGGTGGTAGCCGCCGCACCGCTGATCTGCTAATCAATTATAACGCCCAAACAGATTTATGCGCCAATGGCGACATGGATGCGTGTGAGCGTATGGCTGATTTGCAGCATGATATCGATGCCGTACATGGTTGGGACTTAGAGCGCGAAGCCACCCGTCTGATCAAAACCATGGGGCTTAATCCAGACGATGATTTGTCTTCACTATCTGGTGGTCGTAAGCGCCGTGTACTACTAGCGCGCTCATTGGTGACCAAACCTGATGTACTACTACTCGATGAACCAACCAACCATTTGGACGTTGATAGTATTGAGTGGCTAGAGCGCTTCTTATTAGATTGGCAAGGTCTGACCCTACTATTTGTCACGCATGATAGAGCATTCGTAAATAAGCTCTCGACGCGCATCATTGAGCTGGATCGTGGTCAATTGACCAGCTATGACGTGACTCAAGGCGAAGGCGGCTATGCACGCTATCAAGAGCTCAAAGAGCTACAGTTACTGGCTGAAGAGAAAAACAACGCCAACTTTGATAAAAAACTGGCTCAAGAAGAAGTATGGATTCGCCAAGGTATCAAAGCCCGTCGTACCCGTAACGAAGGCCGTGTGCGTGAGCTAAAAGCACTGCGTGAAGAGCGTAGTGACCGCCGTGAGCAAGTCGGTAATGTCAATATCACCATGGGTCAAGGCGAGAAAAGCGGTAAGCTTGTCTGTAAAGTCAAAAACTTACATCTTGAGTATGATGGCAACGTATTGGTCGATAACTTTACGACCACTATCATGCGCGGCGATAAAATCGGTATTGTCGGACCCAACGGTGCGGGTAAAACCACTCTTATTAAAGCCCTACTCGATATGTCTGATGACGAAGTCACCAAGTCTGGTAACGTCGAATTAGGGACTAACCTAAAAATTGCTTTCTTCGACCAACTACGTGATCAATTAGATCTTGAAGCGAGCGTGGCGCAAAACGTCTCAGAAGGCTCAGACTTTGTAGAAGTGGGTGGTCGTAAGACACACATCATGAGCTACTTGCAAGATTTCTTATTTGCCCCAGAGCGTGCGCGCACCCCAGTCAAAGCATTATCAGGTGGTGAGCGTAACCGCGTCCTACTTGCCAAGCAGCTATTGAAGCCTGCCAACATCCTCGTACTCGATGAGCCAACCAACGATTTGGACATGGCGACACTTGAGCTATTAGAAGAATCAGTCGCCAGCTTTGGTGGTACGATTTTGCTCATCAGTCATGATCGCTCATTTATGGACAATGTCGTCACCTCAACATGGGTGTTCGGCGAAGATGAAGATGGTAAAGGCACCGTTAGCGAATACGTTGGGGGTTATCAAGAGTATCTGGTACAAAAAACCCGTGAGGAAGCTGCACATGCTGCTAGAGCACCAGCCAATAATGCAGCAAGTAAAGTAGCCAGTAAACCAACTGCCGCAAAGCCTAGCAAAGCTGCCAAAAAGCTTAACTTCAATGAGCAGCGCGAACTGGACAATTTGCCAAAAGAAATCGCTGCACTAGAAGCAGAACAAGCTCAACTACAAGAGAAACTGGCTGATGGCTCATGGTTCACGACTGACATCACTGCAGCCACTGCCGCGAGCGAACGTCTGCTAACGATTGAAGATGAAATGATGACTAAGCTTGAACGTTGGAGCGTTTTAGAAGGCTAACATTATATTAGCGATTCGCGAGCTAAGTTTATTGAGAGTGGCATACGCATTTTGACGTATGCATCTCAATAATCAAGTGCCTGATAGCCAGATAAAAAAGCTAGCACTTATTATGAAAATATCACCACTTTATTGTATAAAGTGGTGATATTTGTTTTACAGCTGCTTACATAGTGATTAGATAGTGAAAGTTAGTGAACATTACCTTAATTTCAAGTATCATTCGCTATTGCTAAAAACCCTTATTAATTTTAAGGTCATCACGCTTACAATCCTTGTTAAAACAAAACTGCCGTTAAACACTGATAATCTAGCCCTTGTGGCTTGATTGCCCTATTCAACCTTATAATATGTCCTATCAAGGTTGCTTTATTTTTAACGCAATAATTTATTTTATCACCGAAATAGCTTAGAATAGCAACAATTAGCAAAATTAGGCACAGCCAAAGTGGCTTGATATTGTATATTTTCTAAGCCACAAACCCAGTGTGGGATAATCCCATTTCATTCACCTGGAGGAAGTATTAATGAGCCAAGCCGAAGGCGTTAATGTACAACGCCGTAGAGTTCTTATTGCCTCAACTGCCGCAATCGGGGCAGCTGGTGTAGCTGCCGTGGCGACACCTTTTGTCCGTTCTTGGTACCCAAGCGCTAAAGCTGAGGCTGCAGGGGCTGCAGTAACCCAAGATATTGGTTCTATCGAAGATGGACAAATGATCGTTGTCAAATACCGTGGCAAACCTATTTATGTCGTCAAACGCACAGAAGACATGGTTGCAGGACTTGAGTCAGTCAAACCTTTACTGTCTGATCCTGAGTCGGATGCATCTCTACAGCCTGAATATTGCAAAAATCCTACGCGCTCTTTAGATCCTACCGTATTGGTAGTTGAAGGCGTTTGTACGCATTTGGGCTGTGCACCAAACTACCGTCCTGATGTGGGCGCGGTTGATTTGGGTGGTAACGACTGGTACGGCGGATTTTTCTGCCCGTGTCATGGGTCAAAATATGACCTAGCAGGTCGCGTCTATAGCGGCGTCCCTGCACCACTTAACTTACCCGTCCCAGACTATGGTATGGATGGTACCATCTTGACCGTTGGGGAGGCTTAATATGAGTATTGGCAAAAAGTTAATGCACTGGGTGGACGCGCGTTTTCCAGCGACTGAAACCTATGAATACCATATGTCAAAGTACTATGCACCAAAAAACTTTAACTTTTGGTACTTCTTTGGTGTGCTGTCAATGATTGTATTGGTCAACCAATTGGTGACTGGTATATGGTTGACAATGATGTACAACCCAAGCGCTGAAGGGGCCTTTGCCTCTGTTGAATACATCATGCGTGATGTAAAAGGCGGTTGGCTCATCCGATATATGCACTCGACCGGCGCCTCTGCGTTTTTCGTCGTGGTATACCTGCACATGTTTAGAGCTCTGCTTTACGGTTCATACCAAAAACCGCGTGAGCTTATTTGGCTCATCGGTATGGGTATCTACCTAGCGCTGATGGCAGAAGGTTTCTTCGGATACCTCCTACCTTGGGGCAACATGTCATTCTGGGGTGCTCAGGTTATCTTGAACTTACCTGCGGCTCTACCTGTCATTGGTGATGGTCTGGCTGAATGGGTACGTGGTGATTATATTATCTCAGGTATCACGCTAAACCGCTTCTTTGCTCTGCATGTGGTTGCTATTCCGCTCGTACTTGTGGGCTTAGTATTCATGCATATCGTGGCACTGCATCATGTGGGTTCGAACAACCCTGATGGTATCGATATCAAGAAGCTAAAAGACAAAAATGGCGTGCCATTAGATGGTATCGAATTCCACCCGTACTACACTGTGCATGACATGGTTGGTATCGTTGTATTCTTTATCTGTTTCTTTGCAGTGGTATTCTTCTTCCCAGAAGGCGGCGGTTTCTTCCTTGAGCCACCAAACTTTGAGACAGCGAACTCACTGAAAACACCAGCGCATATTGCACCAGTATGGTACTACACACCGTTCTACGCCATCTTACGTGCGGTTCCTGATAAGCTTGGTGGTGTTGTCGCGATGGGTGCTGCTATTGCTGTACTATTCTTGATCCCATGGCTTGATAGATCGCCTGTACGTTCTATACGTTATAAAGGCATCTTGTCTAAGATTGCATTGACTGTGTTCGCTATCAGCTTTGTCGTACTAGGTTACTTGGGTGCAACGCCAACGACGCCGACAGCAACTATCATGGCGCGTGTGTTCACGATTCTATATTTCTTGTTCTTCTTACTGATGCCGTTCTACACTGCCATTGAGAAGTGTAAACAGCCACCAGAACGCGTTACCGGAGGTCACTGATGAGCACGCTAATTAAATCCCTAGCAGGTCTAGGCTTAGGCGCAGCATTGACCTTGACGGCTGGTACGGCATTTGCAGCTGGCGGTCATGGATGTGGTACATTCACCAATGCTGAAGGTGTTGAAGAGCACTTGGCTTGTAGCACTGCCCCTATTGATTTTACCAATAAGGGCTCGCTACAAAACGGCGCGAAAACTTTTATGAACTACTGTGCTGGGTGTCACTCAGCCAAGTACGTTCGTCACTCGCGTATCGCCAAAGACTTAGAGATACCGCCTGAGTTGGTTGAAAAGTATCTGATGGTAACTACCGATCAAATCGGTGATCATATCAATGCTGAGATTGATCCTGAGGTTCAAGCCTCTTGGTTTGGTGCAGCGCCGCCTGATTTATCACTTGAGACACGTTTGCGCGGCGATGACTGGGTATATACTTATCTATTGTCGTTCTATGAAGATCCAAGCCGCCCTTGGGGTGCTAATAACTTAGTACTGGCCAATGCAGCGATGCCTCACGTACTGCATAACATGCAAGAAGAGTTGAGCCAAGAAGAGTTTGAATCTGAGGTTGGTGACTTGGTTAACTTTATGGCGTGGATGGGTGAACCTGCTCGTCACGATCGTCAAGTGATTGGTTTCTTTGTCATTCTGTTCTTATTGGTATTACTCATCCCAGTTTACTTATTGAACAAAGAATTCTGGAAAGATGTTAAGTAAGTAATGGTTAGCAGATAGTTTTGGAAATAAAAAAGGCACTACTTCGGTAGTGCCTTTTTTTATGTGCTGATACTGGCTATATTTATTAAATAAGTTGGAAATAAGTCGCTCAGCGCTAATGTTTACGTACGTTGCCTTGATAATCATGGCAACTTTGTTTACGATGGCAGTCTTCACTCTTAACATTAGGTTTTCATGATTGACGCAAACGATATTCCAAGTAGTCAGCTGATTTTGTACGCTGATGACGGTTACGACAGTCATGTGGTACGCCTATTACTTGAAGAAAAAAAACTTGATTATTATTTGTCACGTTTGCACTCTGAGCGTCCTGAAGATTTGACTGAGCTAAACCCCTATCATACTTTGCCAGTATTACAGCAGCGTGAGATTGCGCTTTATGAGATTAATGTCATTTTTGAGTATCTTGAAGAGCGCTACCATACCAATAAATTGCTCCCTGAGACACCGCAGGAACGTGCACAGTTTCGTCAATTGGCATGGCGCATTCAGCGGGACTGGCTGGTCCTCGGTAAGCGTCTACTCATGCATCCAGACAGCTTTAACAAAGCACAGGCAGTGTTGGCCAAAAAACAGCTGAGTGATTCATTAATTACTTTGTCTCCGCTGTTCGCTCACAAGCCTTATTTTATGGCGGATGAATTTGGTTGGTGTGATGTGCTATTAGCACCGCTATTGTGGCGACTAGACGAGATGGATATCGAGCTACCACGTGCGATTAGCCGTCCGTTGTTTGAATACCAGACAAGAGTGTTTGAGCGCAAGAGCTTTCAAAAAAGCGTGCGTTAATTAGACAAATACAAAAAGCTGTCTTAGAATAAATACCAATCCTAAAATAAGTATAAATAAGACAAAAGTCCGTTTGCATTTATTACGTGATAAATGGCTAAATAAAATAACTTTAATTATTAAATATCATGAGTATAGGAAATCATTAGATGAGCGAAACCACCTCTATTACCCCGACCCGTCCATACATGGTGCGCGCACTCTATGAATGGATAGAAGACAATGCCCTAACGCCATATTTGATGGTGGATGCGACTGCTGACAACGTGCAAATACCCACTGAACACGTACAAGATGGTCGTATCGTACTCAATATTGCCAGTCGTGCGACCGGTAACATGGTTATGGGGAATGAGTATATCAACTTCAGTGCACGCTTTGGTGGTGTCTCACAAGAGATTTGGGTACCGATTACTGCTGTTTTAGGCATCTATGCCAAAGAAAACCAACAGGGCATGTTTTTTGATCCTAACGAGTATGACAATTACGAGCCAGTAGATGATTCATCGCCTATGTCTAACAAGTCTACTGCGCCAGCGCCTAAACCAAAGCGTGATAACAAAGCGGGTCTCAAAGTATTAAAATAACCAAATCTATAAAGCCATCAGCTATAAAAAAAGGCCCGTCATATTAAATAATGACGGGCCTTTTTATGCATTACTCAATGCTTATATCTTTAATACCATTACGTTCGCGGTAGTGTGACACCGCGCTGACCTTGGTATTTACCACCACGATCTTTATAGCTGGTCTCGCAGACATCATCAGCATCGCTTTGGAAAAACAGCATTTGTGCCACGCCTTCGCCCGCATAAATACGTGCTGGTAAATTGGTGGTATTACTAAACTCTAGCGTGACGTGCCCTTCCCATTCAGGCTCAAGCGGCGTCACGTTGACGATAATACCGCAGCGCGCGTAAGTTGATTTACCAAGACAAATGGTCAATACATCACGTGGAATGCGGAAATACTCCATCGTACGAGCGAGTGCGAATGAGTTTGGTGGAATGATGCACTCATCACCAACGATATCGATAAAGCTTTTTTCATCGAAGTTTTTAGGATCAACCACGACTGAATGTACATTGGTAAAAACTTTAAACTCAGGTGCACAGCGCACGTCATAACCATAGCTTGAGGTGCCATAGCTCACCAAACGCTCGCCTGCATCATTGAAACGTACTTGACCGGCTTCAAATGGCTCAATCATGCCATGCTCTTCAGCCATTTTACGAATCCAGCGGTCAGACTTGATAGACATTGTTGTTCCTTAGCAAATATTTAATAGCGACGATTATACGGAAGTGATGGCAAAATTTATAGGGTGAAGGCTGTTTTATCCTACTTGCTTTTTTATCCCACATTGACCTCAGGATATTCAAACAACCATCACCTTATATCATTTTTATTCTTTACAGTTATTGTTATCAATACTCGCTAAAAAATCCGCTTGTCATCAATAGGTTTGGCAAATTTATTGATATTGGCTTCGATATTTTTTGCAATGCTCACATAGTAGCTCGCAAACTCATCATCAGCCAAGACACTTGGTATGCCTTTATCTACTTGTGCACGAATACCACTCGCAAGTGGCAACTGACCCAGTAGTGGCACCTGATACTGCTCAGCGATAAACTCACCGCCGCCAGACCCAAAAATCGCTTCGGTGTGGTTACAGTTGCTACAAGTGTGTAGCGCCATGTTTTCAACCACACCCAGCACCGGGATATTGGTTTTGTTAAACATCTCAATGCCTTTTTGTGCATCCAATAGCGCAACATGCTGCGGTGTCGTGACAACGACAGCACCCGTGACTGGAATACGCTGCGCCAATGTCAGCTGTATATCACCCGTACCGGGTGGCATATCAATCACCAAATAATCTAGCTGCGGCCAGTTAGTTTGATTGTATAGCTGCATCAATGCACCAGTCGCTTTTGGCCCACGCCATGCAACAGGCGTGTTATCACCATCGAGCAAACTACCGATAGAGAGCATTGCCATACCATGCGCATCGACAGGTACGAACTGCTCGTTTTCTAACTGCGGTTTTACGTCAGCAACGCCCAACATCGTAGGCATACTAGGGCCATAAATATCGGCATCTAGCACACCAACACGATTACCAAGTTTTTGTAGTGCCAGTGCGATATTGACTGTCGTTGTCGATTTACCAACACCGCCTTTGCCTGATGCTACCACGATGATATGACGAATACGAGGATGCGCTGCTAATGAGGCTTGTGTTGGTGCTGCTTTAGTGATTGGTGGCTCAGCATCGGTATTGTTAGCACTGCTATCAACGTTCGATGATGGTTTAGATTGAGATGCCATCGCGTCAGTCGTTTTTGGCATTTTCTTTGGTAAGCTTGAACCTGAGCCTTTTTCTGGCGCAGGCAGACGCACATTCATATGAATCGTGGTAATACCATGCGGATGTAGCAACTGTCCTAGCTCCTGTTGGATAGCTTCAGGATTACTATCTTTCGGCAGACGCAAGTCTAACGTGAGTGCATCGCCTTTACGCTCAAGGCCGGTGACCATGGTGGCAATACTGACCGAGTTTATCTCGTAACCCAGCAATACCTTATCGACAGCGCTGTCTCGTTCCGCTTGCAACTGCGGCGTTTCTTCTGTGGGCTTTTTTTTCATAAAATTAAACATAGCGACTATTGTTGCCTATACAAGTGGATAGGTGTGGCAAACTGCTTAAGGCATATCGCAGCATATCTAACACATGCTGGTGGTGAGCCGATAGAGCCATTTAGCCAAACCTTTTATCGTGCTAGTGTAGCTGAATTGAACGCATAAAAAAACCACAACGCCAGTAGGTCTGACTTTGTGGTTTTTAGCATTTACATATATCGCTTAATTCATAAACCAACCATGACTGGCAACGATAGACTGTCCGGTAAATACGTTGGTTGGGAAAGCGGCTAAAAATAGTGCCAATTGGGCAATGTCTTCCACCGTGGTAAATTCTTTATCTACTGTGTTCACCAGCATGATATCGTTGATCACTGACTCTTCACTGATGCCTTTTTCAGCCGCTTGCTCGGGAATTTGTTTTTCGACCAATGGCGTTTTGACAAACCCTGGACAAATCACATGCGAGCGTACCTTGTGTGCTGCACCCTCTTTGGCGAGTACGCGGCACAAGCCTAGCAGTCCATGCTTGGCAGTCACATAAGGCGCTTTATATAGTGAGGCCTCATGCGAATGAGCTGACCCCATATAAATGACGGTGCCGCCCTTGTCGCCTTTATACATGTGCCCAATCGCAGCTTTAGTGGTCAAAAATGCACCATCCAAGTGGATATCAAGCATTTTTTTCCAATCGCTAAACGCCATCTTATCAATAGGGTCAATGATCTGAATACCGGCATTGGAGACCAAAATATCAATACCACCAAAGGTATCGACTAGCTGCTGTACGCCTTGGTTTACGGCATCTTCTGAGGTAACATCCATGGCAATCGCGAGAGCACGTCCACCAGCAGCTTCAATAGCATCAACGGTTTTTTGTGCCGCTTCTAGGTTAATATCTGCAATACCAACCGCTGCACCTGCTTTTGCATAAGTCTCAGCGATGTCACGTCCGATACCACTTGCAGAGCCAGTGACTAATGCTACTTTGCCTGTCAAATCTTGTTGTAATTGGGTCGCCATACATATTCCTTATAATGGTCTAAAATATTGTTAGTTTTTATAAAAATAGAACTGAATGAATACGCCACTATAATTATAGTGGCGTATTTATCTGAAGGATGGAGCTCATTAATGTTAAGACAATCACATTACAGTAAAGAGCTTACTGTACAAAGTTTACTGGATAATGTTTACTGGCGTTTTTTCTTGTAACTCTTTAAAGCTCACACCCTCTGCTAACTCAACCAATTTTAACCCGTTATCAGTAACGTCTAATACGGCAAGCTCGGTGATGATACGATCAACCACGCCTTTGCCTGTCAATGGTAGCTCGCAATTGGCCAGAATTTTTGGGTCGCCGTGTTTATTGACTTGTTCCATTAGGACAATCACGCGCTGTACGCCTGCAACCAAATCCATCGCACCGCCCATACCTTTGACCATCTTTTTAGGAATCATCCAGTTGGCTAAATCACCATTTTCTGATACTTCCATTGCACCCAATATTGCCAAGTTGACGTGGCCACCACGAATCATCGCAAAAGACTCTGAACTGCTAAAGTAACTGGAGCCTGGCGCTGCTGTGACCGTTTGCTTGCCAGCATTAATCAAGTCAGCATCGACGTTTTCTGCTGTTGGAAACTCGCCAATCCCTAGTAAGCCGTTCTCTGATTGTAACCACACATCCACGCCTTCAGGAATATAGTTAGCGACCAACGTTGGTAGACCAATGCCTAAATTTACGTAATAGCCGTCTTGTAGTTCCTGTGCAGCGCGTTGCGCCATTTGCTCTCTTGTCCATGCCATGCTGATTTCCTTATTTTTTACGATATTCTATTTTTACTTATCTAAACGATGAGCTATCTAAACTGTCATAAATATAAAAACTGATTATTAGTTTCAAACACAATTAAGCTTTAGTCGTGGTTTTTTCGATACGTTTTTCAGGGCTATTATTCAATACAATACGTTGAACAAAGATACCCGGTAGATGTACTTCATCTGGATCAAAGGTGCCTGTCTCAACGATTTCTTCGACTTCGACGATGGTGATTTTACCGGCCATTGCACAGTCTGGATTGAAGTTACGAGCAGTTTTGTTAAAGATTAGATTGCCCGCTTTATCTGCTTTTTGTGCTTTGATTAAGGCGACATCAGCACGTAGTGTATGCTCTAACACATAAGTACGCCCATCAAAATCACGCGTCTCTTTACCTTCAGCGACCAACGTACCTACACCTGTTGCAGTATAAAACGCAGGAATACCTGCACCACCTGAGCGCAATTTTTCAGCCAAGGTTCCTTGTGGCGTCAACTCAACTTCTAACTCACCAGCCAAATATTGACGCTCAAATTCTTTGTTTTCACCGACGTATGATGAAATCATTTTTTTGATTTGGCGAGTCTGTAGTAACAGCCCAAGACCGAAGTCATCCACGCCTGCGTTATTACTGATACAGGTCAAGCCTTTAACCTTGCTATCACGCAATGCTTCGATTAACGATTCTGGAATACCGCATAGACCAAAACCGCCGATAGCAAGTGTTTGCCCGTCAGTTACGACGCCTTTTAGCGCCTCTTCAGCACTACTATATATTTTTGATTGACTCATACTTGTCTCCTATGACTGTTATTTATATTTTTAATCCGTGCATAAACTACTGCTGAATTAAGTATTTCAATTATCCGTTTGCTTGTTACTTTTAACAAAACCTAACAACGAAAACTCATCATGCTTATTTTTCTTTTGAACGTTATAACCTTGTATAGTCGATTCCATTTAAAAATAGTACAAGGCAACCGAGTGTAGATGTATATTAAATACTTCAAGCGAGGTTAACGCAGTAATACTTCTATAGTGGAATGACTATACCAATAGCCAAAACACGCTCATGATAATAGCACCCGATACTGCCAGTACAATCAGGCAGTAGCCCATGATGGCTCGCGCATCCAAACCTGCGATACCTAGTAATGGCAAGGCCCAAAACGGCTGAATCATGTTGGTCCACGCATCACCCCATGCAATTGCCATGGCAGTAACGGCTGGATTGACACCCAACTCAATGCCAGCTGGAATCATAACAGGACCCTGTACGGCAAACTGCCCACCGCCTGATGGTACAAAGACATTGACCAAACCTGCACTTAAAAATGCAAAGATCGGGAAGCTATCTGCAGAAGCTGAATTGACAAAAAACTCCGTAACCTGCGTACTGATAGAGATACCATCAGCGTTTGCACCGGTCATGATGCCCATGATACCGCCGTAGAACGGGAACAATAACACAATACCTGTGATGCCACCGATGCCTGAGTGTACGGCGCGATAATAACGCTCTAACGTGCCATGCGATAGCAAACCTATGAATAAGAATAGCCCAATGACGATGTTTAGCCCTAGGTTAAAACCGTTACTACCAAACTCGCTGATATAGTACATCAATGCTAAGGCCAATAAGATGACAGCGATAATACGGCTATCATCTAGCTTTTGTGCCGGCGTGTCTCTTTGGGGCGCGACGTAGACCTCTTCTTTGATCAGCTTAGGATCGATGACGGTAGGATTTTTTGGATGCATAAAGCGATTGACGAGGGGCAAAATGACAATAAGCAGACCCACTAGCAGTAAGTTATAACCTGCAAATACCGTCTGTGACAGAGGCACCGCTTCCGTCATGGTATTGCCTGATAACGTCAACAGTGTCTCACCGCCAGAGCTGAGCGTCAGTGGTATCGAACCTGAAAAACCGCCATGCCAAATCACGAAACCTGAATACGCGGCAGCGACCAATAGCGGATAGTCGACGTTGGCCACTTTTTTTGCCAAGGCTTTGGCAAAGATAGCCCCGATGATCAGACCGAAACCCCAGTTTATCCATGAACCAACCAATCCCACCAAGGTTGATACGATAATGGCGGTCGTAGGAGAGTGAACACGACTAGCCAGATTGTCCAATAAGCGTTGAATGAATGGCGCACTGGCAAAGGCATAGCCTGTCACTAAAACCAATGCCATTTGCATGGCAAAGCTATGCAGTGACCACAGTCCATTGCCCCAATGCCCTGCCATCGCAATCATATCTTGGCCAGTAATTGCCAGTCCTACAGCAAATGCAATGAGGGTCAATACGATCGAAAACACGAATGGGGATGGTAGATAGCGGTTGACTAACTGTACGCTCGCATTAGTGATGGCACTAAACATATTCACATTCCTTGTAAATTTGATGTTTGGTTTTAAAAGTTAGTGTTAGAGCTTTATTGAATGATTGTCATATTTTAGAATAATTACTGTTTACTGCACCTAATAGATAGCAAGCATTATATTTTACATTATTATCCATAACAATACATTTTATCTCGCTATATCATGCGTGAAACAGTTGTGATAACTTAACATATTATTTTCGTAGCGACTAGAAAATAACAAGCAGCTCATGCGAGTCAACACCCTGCACCCTATAGGTCGACAGAATATTGATAACCAACAGCATATTAGTCTGGAATTATGTTTAGTAAAACAGACGAAATAGGCTGATTTTGATTAATTTAATTGACCTATATTGATAAGCACGGCATACTCGCTGCCTTAATTTTTTGCCAAGGAGGGCCGTCATGTTTAGTACACTTGCTATTGTCATTACCCTATTATTACTGATGTTCTTTGCTTATCGCGGTTATTCTGTGCTGATCCTAGCACCGATTATGGCGACATTAGCAGTCTTACTGTCAGGTGACTTCTTAAGTACCATTCCCGCCTATACCGATGTCTTTATGGGCGCGTTAAGTGGATTCTTACTCAAATTCTTCCCAATCTTCTTGCTGGGCGCCCTATTTGGACGCTTAATGGCAGACTCTGGCGCAGCAACCGCCATTGCCAATACCGTCGTCGAAAAACTCGGTGCCAGCAAAGCCATCCTTGCGGTGATTTTGGTCTGTGCTATTTTGACCTATGGCGGCGTATCGTTGTTCGTTGTGGCTTTTGCTATCTATCCAATCGCCAAAGACTTGTTTAGAGCTGCAGATATCCCAAAACGTTTGATTCCAGCAGCGATTGCTCTAGGGTCATTTACGTTTACGATGACTGCCCTACCAGGCACGCCAGCCATTCAGAATGCTATTCCAATTCCTTACTACAACACCAACGTATTTGCCGCCCCTATCTTGGGTATTATCGGTGGTACGATTATGTTTATTTGTGGTTGGATGTGGTTACAATCACGCGCCAGAAAAGCCAATGCAGCGGGCGAAGGCTATGGTCAGCATGACGAAGAGGATGTGGGCGGTCTTGGTGCAGCCACACAGCAAGCTGAAGCATTAAACACGCATCACACCTCGTTTACCATTGCAATGATTCCACTCGTATTGGTCATTGGCTTAAACGCTTTGTTGACCTATGTGGTTTTCCCGTCGATAGATTTTAGTAGTCTACAGACACAGTTTCCTGACTTAAATATCGCAGGCTCACTCGGATTATGGTCAATTATTATCTCATTGGTCGTGGCTTGTGTGGTGTTGATTCTGCTACGTATTGGTCATTGGAATAATCTACAAAAAACCATTAACCGTGGTACTTATGATTCTATGTTGCCGATTTTTAATACCGCATCAGAAGTGGGTTACGGTGCGGTTATCGCATCGCTAGCAGGCTTTCTTATCATTCGTGACAGTATCCTAAACTTAACCCCTGACAACCCTTTGATATCAGAAGCGGTCGCGATGACCACGCTGGCTGGTATCACAGGCTCATCCTCTGGTGGTTTGAGTATTGCACTGTCGACTTTGGGTGAGGACTATCTCAGAATGGCAGTCAATGCTGGTATCGACCCTGAGCTGATGCACCGCGTGGCCGTCATGGCAGCGGGTGGTCTTGATACGCTACCGCATAGTGGTGCGGTCATCACCCTACTCGCTATTTGCGGATTAACACACAAGCAATCTTATTTAAACTTGGCCATGGTGACGATGGTTATTCCATTGGTCGCTGTGACAGTGGTCATTATTTTGGGTACGATGTTTGGCTCGTTCTAACGCACACGCAATATCCAAGCATTACTTTTAATATTAAAATAAAAACCCCACTCAGTGAACTGAGTGGGGTTTTTTACCGGCGCATTTTTATTATAAGTCCCTGACCTAGGGCGTGTCATCAATTAGATTGTGAGGCTTAAAATGAGAAAAATTGTAGATAAACAAGGAAGAAATTGCCGTTAATATGAACATATTGACAAAATTACTGACGATGTTTAGCAAAATTTAGCCATTTTAAGGCCACTAAATGCGTTAATGTGCTAATTGATGACACGCCCTAAGTAGAGCTTGCCAAAAAGTGCGTGGTCAACGCCTGTGCTGACAGAGTTAATTACCAAGCAATGGCACAAATTTGGCTGAATTACGGTATCATAGACACCATTTTTAATTTTCATAATATTTAGACTTTATAATAGTGCATCTGCCAACAACAGCTGATGGCTTAAAGCCTGTTATAACCAACCCGTTCATATAAAAATATAGGTGATGAAAGTGCGTGAGATTTTAGTAACCAGTGCCTTGCCCTACGCCAACGGCTACATTCATTTGGGGCATCTTGTAGAATACATCCAAACTGATATTTGGGTACGTGCGATGAAGGCGCAAGGCCATCAGGTCACTTACGTCTGCGCCGATGATGCTCATGGCACCGCCATCATGCTAAAGGCCCAAGATAACGGCATCACACCAGAAGAGCAAATCGCCACAGTGAAAGCCTCACATGAGGCCGATTTTGCTAAGTTCTTGATTAATTTTGATAACTATCATTCTACCCATTCAGAAGAAAACAAAGAGTTTTCTGAGCTGATTTATCGTCGTTTAAGCAGTGCAGGTCATATTAGTACCAAAGACGTTGAGCAGTTATTCGATCCTGAAAAGCAATTGTTTCTAGCCGATCGATTTGTCAAAGGCACCTGTCCTGAATGTGGATCAGCCGACCAATACGGCGACAACTGTGAAGTATGCGGCACCACATACAATGCCACCGAACTTAAAAACCCACAGTCTACGCTGTCTGGTGCAACGCCTGTACTCAAAACCTCTAAGCATTATTTCTTTAATTTGCCAGAGTTTGAGCAGTTCTTGAAAGACTGGACACGCAGCGATAACCGTTTGCAAACGTCGGTCGCCAATAAATTGCAAGAGTGGTTTGAAGCAGGTTTGGCGACTTGGGACATCTCACGTGATGCACCCTATTTTGGTTTCCAAATTCCAGACACCCCAAGCGATGAGCCAGACAAGTATTTTTATGTGTGGCTAGATGCGCCAGTCGGCTACATGGCAAGCTTTAAAAACCTATGTGATAAGCGTGCAGGTACTGATAACGCGCTTGATTTTGACCGTTATTGGATGCAGGAAAACGAGCACAAAACTGAGGTTTATCACTTCATTGGCAAAGACATCGTTTACTTCCATGCCCTATTTTGGCCAGCGATGCTAGCTGGTAGCGAATTACGTACGCCGACTGGCGTCTTTGCCCACGGCTTCTTGATGGTCAATGGCGAAAAAATGAGTAAGTCACGCGGCACTTTTATTAAGGCCGAAACGTATGCTGAGCATTTGCATCCTGAATACCTGCGTTATTACTTCGCCAGCAAACTGTCTGACAAAGTCGAAGATATTAATCTAGATTTAGAAGACTTTATGCAAAAGGTCAACTCTGACTTGGTTGGTAAAGTCGTCAATATCGCCAGTCGTAGTGCTGGGTTCTTGGTTAAGAAGTACGACGGTATGCTGTCAGAGATTTGTGTCGAGTCAGAGCTATTAGAAGACATTACCAAAACGGGCGATGAGATTGCTGCTGCTTATGAGAATCGTGAATTCTCACGTGCTATGCGTTTAATCATGCAATGTGCGGACAAAGCCAACGAATATATCGATGCCAAAAAACCATGGTCACTCGCGAAATTAGAGGGCACTGAACAAGAAGTTCAAGACGTCTGCTCGGTCGCGATTAACATCTTCCGTCAGTTGATGGTGTATCTAGCACCTGTATTGCCTGAGCTGACTAATAATGCCAAAGCATTCTTAAACATTGACAGCTTAGACTTCGCTAGCCGTAACCAGTGGTTACTTGGTCATAAAATCAATAAGTTCAAACCACTGATGCAACGTATCGAAGAAAAAGATATTGAAGCCATGGTAGAAGACTCAAAAGCCTCTCTCGCACCAGTAGACGCGCCAGCGCCAACTGCTATCACAAACAACAAGCCAGCAGCGAAAGATACTGACGCCGATGCTGAACAAGCTGACTATATTGGTATCGAAGACTTTGCCAAAGTTGAGATGAAAGTGGCTCACGTTTTAGAGTGTAACCATGTAGAAGGTGCTGATAAGCTACTACAGTTCACCTTAGATGTAGGCGAAGCACAAACACGCAATGTGTTTAGCGGTATTCGCAAGTTCTATGAGCCTGAGCAATTGGTCAATAAGAAAGTCATTTGTGTTACCAACCTTGCCCCGCGTAAGATGAAATTTGGTATATCAGAAGGCATGGTACTATCAACTGGCGATCCGAAGACCAGCTTAACTGTCGTTACCTTGCCAGATGCTTGTGTTGTTGGCGACGTACTAGCATAACGGTTATTTTTAGTAGTAAAGAATAAAAAAGATGCCCTAGTGGCATCTTTTTTATGGTTGATTTATGCAATAGTTAAAAATCGAATCTTATATTTATCTGGTTAAAACATCGATAATCTGCAACGTATCATTAATCACTGTCACAATGTTATTTTCTGGCGTGCGAATACGAACGTAACGGTCATCATAACGGTCTAAAACGACAGAACGATCATAGTCCCTTCTATCAATCTTGCCGACTACTCTATAACCATACTTATCAAGATTACGCTTAAACGAGGCATTAGGGCTAGCATTGCGATAAGCGTTGATATTAGGATGGGCGTCGCCACTATGCTTATAATCTTTACTAATATGAGCAGAGTTGCCCTTGGCATTTCCATGTCCGTTACCGTTACCGTTACCGTGATTGTCTTTTGCCATAGCAGGCAAGCAAACCAATGAAGTAGCCGTGATACCAGCAATGGCTAATAACTTAAGATTAGCAGTATTCATAATATTATCCTTAAAGTATTCATTCGAAAAAATCAGATAAATAGTAGAGTGTGTTGTACATTCACTATGTCAGCATAATGATTATATGACCTCTAGACTCATTATGATTCTCGTATGAAAATTAGCTTACGTTAATTATGAAGGCAGTCCGTAATAGATGCGTTGCTAGCTTGTAAGATTTTTGATGGTGATTTTACTGAATAAGATAGCCAACATACTCCTTATTAGCACCTATGACGAACACGACTGAATTTTTTATTGCGATAAGTTACATTGCTGTCATAATATAGCCATAATGATCAAGGAATCGATCGCCTCGAAGTTAGCCTACTATCGCAGATTTGACATCACAGAACTGACATTACAGGACTGATATTGCTGTCATTCGGCTGACCTGCACTCTCTAACCTATGAGCCAGACTAATAATGACCATTGCTTCTACTATACGCCTAAGCTTATGCAGCATTGCCATCAGTACGCTTGGCCTAATCGGCTGCTCAAGCGCTGACGATACGGCAACCACTGATAACACGGCAACAACCGATAAACCAGCCAAAACGCTGGCCATCACACAGATTGTTGAGCATCCCTCACTAGATGACATGCGCCGCGGCATCATTGATGAGTTGGCAGACAATGGGTATATCGAAGGCCAAAATCTGACCATTAACTTCCAAAGCGCACAGGGTAACACCGCAACCGCTGGACAAATCGCCAAGCAGTTTGCTGGAGACAATCCAGATGCTATCGTGGCCATATCTACCCCATCAGCACAATCCGTTGTGGCGTCGACCACGAGTGTGCCGATTGTATATACAGCGGTTTCAGATCCACTCGCAGCCAAGCTCATCAATGCAGATGGCACCCCCTTTCAAGCTAACTTGACGGGATTGTCGAGCCAGTTGCCTTTAGAGCCACAAATTGACTTGCTACAACAAATCAAGCCAAATGCCAAAACCATCGGTTATGTGTATAGCCCTGGTGAAGCCAACTCAGTAGCCCTGCGTGACAGGCTAAAAGAGATGTTGCCAACGCGTGGCTTGTCTATTTTAGACATACCTGCCAATCGCCCAACCGATATCGGTATGGCAACGCGCAGTCTACAAGGGCGCGCTGATATCATCTATACCTCAATGGACAATAACGTGGCCTCTGCGTTTGAAGCCATGACACAAGCGGCAAATGAGCTAAAAATGCCGATTGTGGCCTCTGATGAGTTTAGTGTGCAACGCGGGGCGACGGCTGCTTTAGGCGTTAATGACTATGACTTCGGTCGCAAGACCGGCAAAATGGTTTATAGAATTTTAAATGGCGAGGCTGTCAGCACCATCAAGCCTGAGATCATGAATGACTTAACGTTATATGTCAGCCCTAAACATGCCAAAGCACAAGGCGTTAGCCTATCAGCAGAGATGATGAAAAACGCTGTTGATGTGGATACCAAAGCAAAAACCGATAACAAGTAACCCGCAATAAGAGCAACAACCAGCAGTAAACGCTTAATAAGCACGTTAACTATTTATGTATGGACACATTATTATTTTTAGGAGTAACACCCATGTTGTATCAGAATCGTTTTGCTAAAGCCTTACTATGGGGCGGTGTTTGTACCGCTATTTTGACCGGTTGTAGCCAGTCAGCAGAAGACACCACGGCCAATGATGGCGCGGCCACTGCCGATGCGGCAACCGCTATGAAAACCGTTGCTATTACGGCCATCGTTGAGCATCCAGCTCTTGATGACGTGCGTAAAGGGGTGATTGAAGAGCTTGCTGAAGCAGGTTTTACAGAAGGTGAAAACTTAACCGTTAACTTCCAAAGTGCACAGGGTAACACCGCAACCGCGGGTCAGATTGCCAAGCAATTTGTCGCAGACAACTCAGATGTCATCGTTGCCATTGGTACGCCATCAGCACAATCGGTTGCAGCAGCCACCAGCACCATTCCTTTGGTATTCTCTGCGGTGACTGACCCAGTAGAAGCCAAACTGGTCTCTAAGCTTGATGGTTCTGGCACCAATGTGACTGGCGGTTCTGATGCGCTCCCTTATGAGCCACAAATTGAATTGATGCGCCAAATTATTCCAAGCTTGAAAAATGTGGGTTATGTGTATAGCCCAGGTGAAGTGAACTCAACTATCATCCTAAAAAATCTAAAAGAAAAACTGACCCCGATGGGCATCACGGTACACGAAGCACCAGCTCAGCGCAGTACTGATATTGCCATGGCAGCACGTAGCTTAGCTGGCAAGGTTGATATGATTTACACGTCAACCGATAATAACGTGGTATCTGCTTACGAGTCGCTGTTCCAAGTTGCCAAAGAAAGCAAAATCCCACTGGTTGCTTCAGACACCAGCTCTGTTGCACGTGGTGCCATTGCTGCACTAGGTGTTGATTATTATGCACTTGGCCGCGAAACCGGTAAAATTGTAGTGCGTATTTTGAACGGTGAAAAAGCAGGCGATATCCCTGTTTATACCCCGCAAGCACTTGATTTGTACGTCAGTCCAAAAAATGCCAAATTAGAAGGCATCACATTGCCACAAGCGGTTATCGATAAAGCAAAAGAAGTGGTAGAATAGCGCCCTCTGAATATAAGCCGCAGGTTAAACAATTATATTAATGGTTTAATCCTAGATTGTTGCTGATATTTACTGCTATTATTTCAATATAAAAATGACCCAGCTACTGGTATATGAGCTGGGTTATTTTTAATGTGATATAAGCATTAAAACCGAATTTCGAACCAAGGTATTTTATGCTCATTCCTCATAGGAAGATGTTTTGGTTTACCCTAACCGCAGATTGCTTAATCTGTTAAATTCACCGCTTAGCCGTTTGGGTTATATAGGCCTATAGATAGCAGGGTTCAGACCTTTGCTACTGTTCGCTTGTGATAATAATCGCTAAACGCTTGATGATAACCGACTAATATCTTATGTCCTTAATTGCTTTTTTTGGTGCACTCGAGAGTGGCTTGATTTACGGCCTAGTAGCACTTGGCGTGCTCATCTCATTCCGAACGCTCGACTTTCCAGACTTGACCGCTGACGGCAGTTTTCCGCTGGGTGGCGCGGTCGCCGGTATCTCTATTGTAGCAGGGGTTAACCCTTGGCTAGCCTGTGCCTTTGGTATGCTTGCAGGTGCGGTTGCTGGTATTGTGACCGCATGGCTGCATGTCAAGCTTGGCATTTTGCAGCTATTGGCCAGTATTTTGGTCATGGTAGCATTGTATTCTGTCAACCTGCGTATTATGGGCGCGCCAAACTTACCGCTACTGGGTGAGACCACAGTATTTAGTAGTTTGGTGACTGACACCAATGGCTATTGGATGCGCTGCTTAATCATTGGGGTTGTCATTATTGCCGCAAAGCTATTGCTAGACTGGTTTTATAATACTGAAACTGGCCTTTCCATGCGCGCCACTGGCTCTAACTTGCGTATGGCGCAGGCACAAGGCATCAACACCTCATGGATGACCATCATCGGTATGGCTGTCTCTAATGGTTTGATTGCGCTCGCAGGGGCGCTATTTGTCCAGACCCAAGGCGGTGCAGACATCTCTATCGGTATCGGTACGATCGTCATTGGTCTAGCAGCTGTCATCATTGGTGAGACCATCATCCCTGCCAAGCGTATTTGGCTGATTACTTTTGCCGTTATTATCGGTGCGGTATTGTATAAATTGTTTATTCAAGTGGCATTATCAAGCGACACCCTGCGCAGCATTGGTTTTGGCCCGCAGGATTTGAACTTGATTACCGCACTTCTTGTGGTATTGGCCTTGGTATTGCCAAAAGCGAAAACCAAGTTTTTATCTCGTAAAGTGCGTGCCTAATGACAACTACAGCAAGTATTTATACGCCTTGCGACGCTTGATAAGACAATAAGGAATAACGATTATGATGCAAGCCACAGATTTACGGTTGACCTTTAACCCAGGCACGCCAATCGAAAACCCTGCGCTGCGTGGTATTGACCTTAATATCGCGGACGGTGAATTTGTCACCGTGATTGGTACCAATGGTGCAGGCAAGTCGACTTTTTTAAATGCGGTAAGTGGTACGACACGTGTTGATAGCGGCTCAATTCTACTCAATGGTATTGATGTCACCAAAAAAACGGCGCACCAGCGTGCTCATTGGGTCGCTCGTGTGTTTCAAGACCCAATGGCTGGGACTTGTGAAGCGTTGACCATCGAAGAAAACATGGCGCTGGCATACAAGCGCGGCGGTAAACGTGGTTTAAGCTTTGCCCTAAACCCGAATAACCGAGACTTGTTTAGAGAGAAACTCTCAGTCTTAAAGCTTGGACTAGAGAATCGCCTAACTGACCGTATGGGTTTGCTATCTGGTGGCCAACGTCAAGCGGTCAGTCTGCTCATGGCTTCACTGCAGCCATCTAAGATTTTATTGCTTGATGAGCATACAGCCGCCCTTGATCCAAAGACAGCAGCGTTTGTCTTAGAATTGACCGATAAGATTGTCACGGACAATAAGTTGACCACGATGATGGTCACACATTCTATGCAACAAGCATTGGCACATGGTACTCGTACCGTGATGCTGCACCAAGGTCAAGTGGTACTCGATGTGTCAGGCGATAAACGTCAAGGCATGACTGTGCATGACTTGCTCGATATGTTTGAGCAGACGCGTGGTGAAAAAGTTGAAGATGATAGCTTGATTTTAAGCTAACCTGTCAGACATTACAGTATTTAACAACTTTCTAGACCTCCAAGAGAATTGATATTTCTTGGGGGTTTTTTGTTATCTATAGTTAATGCTCATAGGAAGTTTTCACTGACCATTATATAGTTGTCGTCTATCAAAGCTTCGCTGTTTTCACTTATATATGAGGTCTGTCATGCGCAAAATTCCTATTTACTCCCACCCTGCCGCTGGTTGGCCTGCGCTGATCTCCTCTACTCAAAAGCTAATGGACTATAAGACATTTTTGCGAGGTAGTATAAGCGTATTTAAAAGCAATCAACCTCAAGGCGGGTTTGACTGCCCAGGCTGTGCTTGGCCTGACCATAAATCCCACAAAGCCATCGACGTCTGTGAAAACGGTATCAAGGTCATTGCCAGTGAGACTATGACACATAAGGCAGATGCCCAGTTTTTTGCACGTCATACCGTCACCGAGCTACAAGGATGGTCTGGTTACGAGCTTGAGCATAGTGGCCGCTTATCAGAACCGATGGTTTATGATGCCGCGCAAGATCGCTACGTCCCTATTGCTTGGGAAAATGCTTATCGCATCATCGCTGAGCAATTGCGGCAGCTTGATTCACCCCATGAAGCGCTATTTTACACCTCAGGCCGTGTCACCAATGAGCCAGCATTTTTATTTCAGCTGTTTGTTCGTTGTTTTGGAACCAATAATCTGCCTGATTGCTCTAATATGTGTCACGAGCCGACTTCTGTGATGCTAGGCAGGCAGCTAGGCATTGGCAAAGCAACGGTCAAGTTAGAAGATTTTGAGCAGGCCAAACTGATACTAATGTTTGGACAAAACCCAGCGACCAACCATCCACGGATGCTGGAGATGCTTGCGCATTCTCACGAGCAAGGTTGTCGAATCATCTCAATCAATCCGATGCGTGAGCAAGGCCTGAGCAAATTTAGAAATCCACAAAAACCTACTCATATGGCAGCCGGTCAAAGTGATGACATGGTCGATGAGGTCATTCAGATTCAAATCGGTGGGGATGCTGCATTGTTAACAGGCATTGCCAAATGGCTGATCGAAAACGACAAAATCAATCATGACTTTATTACCACTCACACGTCAGGTTTTGATCCTTTAAAACAGTGGTTAACAGTGCAAAACTGGACAGATATCACACTTGGATGCGGTATATCTCAAGCGGAAATCATCAATCTCGCTGAGCTGGTATCTGATAGCCCAGCGACGATTTGTACATGGGGCATGGGCATTACTCAGCACGTGCAAGGTGATGACAACGTAGCGATGATTACCAACTTGCTACTACTGATGGGTATGATTGGCATAGATGGCGCGGGTGCATCTCCAGTACGTGGGCATTCCAACGTACAGGGCGATCGCACTATGGGTATCCATGAGCGTCCTAGCAAGAGCTTACTAGACAGTCTTGAGCATGTGTTTGAGCATCCTATGCCGCAAGAGCATGGTTATGACGTTGTCACTGGTGCTAAGGCTCTTATCGCCGGTAAGTTAAAGGTGTTTATGGGCATGGGTGGTAACTACGCTGTAGCAGCGCCAGATACGACTGCCATTGAGCAAGCACTAACCACCACTCAGCTTAATATATTTGTCGGTACTAAGCTCAATGAGACCATGCTATACCCAGGGGCAAATAATTTAATCCTACCTTGCTTGGGTCGTACTGAGCGTATTGTCACGACGAAAGGTGAGCAGTTTGCGACTATTGAAGACTCCATGTGTCAGATCGTACCCACTCAAGGCACGCTCAAACCTGTTAGTGATACTTTGAAATCTGAAGCGCAAATCGTGGCAGATATCGCCACTTATGTACTTGGCGCTGACTCATCCATCCCTTGGCTGGCGATGAGTGAAGATTTCGATGTCATTCGAGACTATATCGCTCAAGCAATTAATGGATTTGAAGATTTTAATCAGCGCATCCGTACCACTGAGCGTGGCTTTCATTTATATCATGCGGCACGTCATCGTGTATGGAATACCGAGAGCGGCAAAGCCCAGTTTGAAGTCCCACAATATCCGATTACTTATGTCGCTGCACAAATGACAGCCGCAAACGATACGGATGACAATGAAGATACAGCACAAAAGGTTTGGCAATTGACCAGTGTCCGTAGCCACGATCAATTCAACACTATGATTTTTGGGTTTAAAGACCGCTATCGTCAAACCGATCGCCGTGACGTGCTATTCATGCATCCAGATGAAATAAGTCGTTTAGGTTGGCAAAAAGGGGATCGTGTTATGGTCACTCGCCAGCGTGCCAAAGATAGCCTAGAGCAACCACGCATATTAGGCCCATTGGTATTGAGCGAGATGGACATTGCCTCCAACGCCGTTGCTGCTTACTATCCAGAATGCAATGACCTATTTGATTTGGACACGCACGCGCCAGACTCTCATATCCCAGCGTACAAATCGACGACCATCGTTTTAGAACGCGTAGAAGCAAGCACCGCTGAGCCTGCCTGATCCTGCCTAAGCCCGACTGCGGATAGCCAATGAACATATCATTTTCAAAGGCTATCCCTCTAATTGACAATAAATATGCTGATAATTTTAGGCCATGATAACCCGTGATAACCATTGAAGATAACGCTGAGCAAAGTGGGGCTTTTATTGACCCTACTATGATAGATCGTTCAACTGGTGCTGAGATAGTGGCCCCTGAACGGTCTAACGATGATGGGTTGTCAGAGACACCGCTTGCGCGCAGCCATGAGGCACAGAAGCACTCTTATCCCTCACACGCTCAGGATGGTAGTGATAAGCCATCTGTTCGAGTAGAAGACCAACATGCCAGTCTCGCCGTGGAAGCCGCTGTCTCTATTATCATTAATGGCATTCATTATGCGGTATTAATGGCCAGTCCTCACCAGTTAGAGTATTTGGCCATCGGGTTCTTATTTAGTGAAGGTTTGATCCAGTACAGTCATGAGTTACTCGATTGGGAAGTGACTCATCTTACGGATATTGAAAGCTATCAAAAATTTACTCAGGACTCAAACGATGAGAATTTCGAGCCAGCATCAATTGCGCAAAGCCTAGAGCGATTTCAAGATTATGATATCTATGTCGTAGAACTGGTATTAAGCCAGCGCTGCCATCAACGTATCCAAGCTCAAAGACGCCAACTGGCAGGGCGTACAGGCTGCGGCATGTGCGGTATTACCGGTCTATCTCAGGCACTGCCCGATCTGAGTCCCTACTCACAAGACCATCTACAGCACGAGCGTCACCAACCGTCACGCGTCAATAGCGCTAGTACGACCGTACCAAGCCTTGAGTATCTGCTGACACTACGCCAGCAGGTAGATTCCACGCAGCATACGCATCAGCTCACGGGCGCTGTACATGCCGCAGCGACGATGCATAATCAGCACCTATACTTATTTGAGGACGTGGGTCGCCATAATGCACTTGATAAATTAATCGGTTGGCAATTACGCCAGAAAGCAGACGTTAGCTGTGTGCTTATGACTTCCCGTTTATCTATTGAACTGGTTCAAAAGTCTATTCGAAGTCAAATTCCTTGGCTAGTTGGCATGTCAGCGCCTACCAGTACAGCGGTACGTGTGGCTGAAAGTTATGGCCTTGGATTGGCTGGATTCTTACGTGACAACCGAGTCACTTACTATACAAATCATGATGATATCTAAAAAATCACATCTACTTGTTTATTGAGAGCAAACATCTATCGCCAATCATCTCTCATTTTCTAATGAAAAATTCAACTAACTATCTGTAGTTATAATTTAACCAATAGCGATATATCATTCGATATGGACCGTGGTAAAACTCTACCCTTCAACCTCTTATCAAGTATCTCTAAATATATACATATACGTCATCCTCAGTCATTGTCTGATAAATACCGGATAAGGTTTGAGGTTGCCGACATAATAGGTTACCCTTACGGCGCAAATATGTTACATATGCTTAACAAACATGTAATTTTATTTATTAATACTGCTCGGTAACACATCAATTGCAATAGTTAAGTAGAAACTTCTTACCTATTGCTTATTACAGCTAATAAGGCTGTCTAAATCGAGTTCAGGTCATGCAATCATGGCTTAGTGCTTATTCGTAATTTTACTACAGACGCTCATCATATGAGCTTTCTTTAGCACACAGCTACCTTTGTGTATGCCTATTAATAGCGTCATGGTTTATCCATTTACTGACGCCTATTGAGAGTAGTCCCTGTCGTTTTGATTTAACACCATGTGAGTCATCAAACAGCGGCATGACACTTAGCACTTGCTTACCACTACCGTTGGTATTTTCACTATTTATATTAGCCACATACGTTCGGTATGAGGGTAATTTAGGCCGTGCTGTATTCCTAATGGTTTGGTATCTTTCATTTTTACTGAACTTTATTCATCAACTAACAATTGCGAGGTCTGAGTTTGAAAACTGAGTCATTGTTCCAATTTTCATCATTAACGATTATTTTATTATTATTAGCATTTTATGGCGGCACCTATTTACTGTCCTTATTAATCAAAAAAGATAAAGAGACGACTTCTGGATTTATGGTCGCAGGTCACGGTGTTGGCTTTGGTATGGGTGCAGCCAGCATGACCGCCACTTGGATTTGGGCCGCCTCATTTTACGCTGCGGCTACCTCTGGTTATAAATACGGCGTATCAGGGCCAATACATTATGGCTTTTGGGGTGCATTGATGATTTTATTCATCTACCCTTTCGGTATGCGCTTTCGTGAATTGGCGCCAGACGGTCATACACTAGGTGAACTGATTCATGCCCGCCACGGTTCATCAAGCCAATTAATCTTAGCCATATCCAATATTATGGGCAGTTTAATTAGCTTGATGGTCAACTTTACCGCTGCTGGGGCATTGGTGTCAGTACTGTCGCCATTGTCGTTCCAAACAGGGGTAATGATCGCAGGTATCGGTGTACTGAGTTATACCTTGACATCAGGTTTTCGAGCATCCGTCTTTACGGATTTCGCCCAATTAGTCGCTTTAATGGCGATTGGTATCGTTATTATTCCCGCCGTGTTATTTGCCATGGGTGGCCCTGAAGTTATGGTTAGCGGACTGTCAAACCTGACGTTAGAGCAGCAGAACTTCTTCTCCTCTGAGGCATTCTTTCAACAAGGTGCACCCTACTTCGTCGCTGTATTAGCATATGCTATCGGTAATCAAACCATCACTCAGCGCCTATTTGCGATTGATAAAACCAAGATTAAAGCGACGTTCATCACTGCTACAGTCGGCTATGCTGGTATCGTTATTGGTCTTGGTATGATTGGACTAATGGCTGTGACGATTGGTGTCGAACCACTCGATGGCAATATGAACAACCTCATTCCTCAAATGGTCAGTACTTATCTGCATCCTGTCTTTATCGCCTTATTCTTTATTTTAGTGATTGGGTCATTGTCCTCAACCGCTGACTCAGACTTATCAGCGCTATCAACCATTATGATGGCGGATGTCTACGGTAAAAACATCGCCAAAAAAGGCCATGTTAAACCTAAAACGATGATGCTGATTGGTCGTGGCACGATGATTGTTGCGACAGCAGCTGGACTAATCTTTGCAAGCTTTAAGCTCGATATTCTCGTCATGCTGGTATTTGTTGGTGCACTATGGGGTGCTATTGTCTTCCCTGTTATCGCCAGTGTGTTTTGGAATCGCGTCACCAATACCGCCTTTACTTCAGCAGTTATCGTCGGACTACTCTTATTTTGCGTTGCCCGTTTCGAATTACTTCCAATCACTGGTATCACTGCCCTATTCTTTGAAATATTAGCAAGCGTCGGTGCCGCAGTCGTTATTGGTCTAATGGTCTTTGGCTTCTTAGGTCGTAAGATTGGCATGGTAGCCGCAGCTATTACACTAGTGTTGATGATTATCTTCGCTACTGGCTTCTTACTCCAATATATGGTCCTGCTAGCCTCTCTAACGGCTTACGGTGCCAGTACCGTCGTCTGTGTGATTATCAGCCTGATGGGAGACGAACACTTTGACTTTGACCTAATCAAGCAACGTGTGGGCAATTACGATGAAAAAGCGGAATTACCATCGCCGCCTAAACCTTAAACCAAAGTCGTTTTATCCGAGTAGTGATTGATCAGTAGTATATGGCTAATCGCTACTTATTCAGAAATACTATAAGGAGATATCATGGACAACGTTTTTATTTATGGCTTATATATTCTAATTTGGCCAGCAATCACCCTTGGGGTACTCGTATTAATTTGTACAGCTACTTATCGCGATGTTAAAAGTGCCAAACGTGACAATAGAGATATTGTTTAGTGCACTATATTTCAAACAATCATCATTCAGCTTTAGCTTGCTAATGACCTGATGAGTTCTATTAACAGCATAAATATCCCTAAATTGGCGCTAAATATAGATAAGATAATAAATAACCTGTCTTTAACGAAAAAAGGACTTGTAATTTACTATATTTTTGCTAATATAGGCCACCTTGATTGGCTGGATGGCAGAGTGGTCATGCAGCGGACTGCAACTCCGTTAACGCCGGTTCGATTCCGACTCCAGCCTCCAATTATTTATTAACTTTACGTTAATTTTGGCTTGCATTATTATCCCAACCGATTATAATAGCGACCACTTATCTAGTAACTAGATGGTCTATCAGCTAGCTTACATTTTAGATAAAACAAGTTTTGCCCGGGTGGTGAAATTGGTAGACACAAGGGATTTAAAATCCCTCGCTAGTAATAGCGTGCCGGTTCAAGTCCGGCTCCGGGTACCATTACATAGTCCTATACTATCTTATAGAACAGCTAAAGCCCCTGATATCAGGGGCTTTGTTGTATCTGGCGTTCTATAAATACTTCTGAACCTATCCCAAAAATAGTATGAGTAGTAGAAGCAGTTAAGCGCTCTACGGCATTACCGATCCACATTATTAAGCGTGTCCTCGCTAGCTTTCTTCTCAATTACATGTACTTTAAAATTTCTACATCAGCATGGTATTTTTTAGCTGTGGTAAGCTACTTATAGTGCACTCCACACTACCCTGACCTTCGTAAACTGTACTTTCTTAGGGAAAACTGGCACGCTACGATCTGAATTTCCATTAATTATTTTATAAATTGCACAGCGACTAAGATGAGTATGATAGCTAATACCCTTAATATCTAACATCTACAAAATATGATTAATATGCTAACCGACAGACTATGTTCTATTGACTCAAGTTTTTTATAACTATCTATTTTGTAAGTTAATAAAGTTTTCCGTCTTCTACAGTTACTACATCCTATGTTCTTATCGCTCCCCATACACTCCAACTATTGGCCCTAGTAGCAGTTATAAAAAGTGCTAAATAAATAGTTATTTTTCTGGGTCAGCTATATATCTTAAATGTTTTGATAAAACATTGTTATCTCTTCTTGAAAATTTGTTCTACATCAATCGCATTATGCATTGTGTAAAACTTTCTATTGACTGCTATTAACATTCCTCGCTTTTAACCGTTAAGAATATCTAGCCAACTAGTACTCATGTAGATACAACTAAAATCTATATGCAGGTACTAGGATGTAATATAGAAATTTTGTTTGTAATTACTATAATTCTAAAGGATGAATTTAGATAAAATTAAGTAAGGTCAGTATGAAGGTGAAATTAGTTGCATATTGGTAAAATCCGATAAATTATAATGTTAATCAAACATTTAACGTGCATTATTATGACAACTGTATTACAATGCGATTACAAAAAATGACAGGTGGTATATATTTAGAGATAAACGGTTTATATTTTTATTGGCTATTGTTTAGTAAGTTCCTATAAAAAACTAACTTCAGTAAATTGTGAAGGTTTATAACTTCCAATACTTTACGAAATATAAGGTATATATCTATTTGGTATTACCCCTAACTTATTGAAATACTAAAAGCGCTTATATTTTCTGGAGAATTACCATGACATTTAACAAACAATTACTTACCGCTGCGTTTCTCACTGTTGGTGGCTTCGCTGCTATGTCTAGCGCGAATGCTGCGACAGACGCTGGTACTTTCGATGTCAAACTAGATATTACCTCATCTTGTAAAGTTACTTCTGCTTCAGGCACTCAAGATATTAACTTCGGTAGCTTCGCTGCTGGTGTTAATGTCAGCGAAGCATCATCTGGTACTCCTATCTCAGTCAACTGCTCTAACGGCACAACTTACAATATTGGTCTAGCAGGAACAGGTGTCTTAACTGATAGTGCTACCCCAGCCAATACAGTAGCTTATCAACTGCTAAAAGCAGCAGGTGGTGACGCTTGGGGTAACACTGGTGAGGACGTTGGGGGAATAGGTACAGGTATGGCGGTTGACCAAGCAAAAGAGCATACCGTGTACGCCTCTTTAGTTGCTGGTAGTACAGATAACCTGCCAGTAGGTACTTATACAGACACTGTTAATGTCACTGTAACTTACTAATTGCTATGCTAAATATCTGGTTATGCTGCGCTGCCCGACCTATTTTTATTTCAGCCTTGCTATTGTCATCTAGTTTGGCAGTGGCGAGTGGATTACAGGTCTCTCCCATCTCGTTGAGCCTACAAGCTCGCGAGACTGCCAATGGTCTGACCCTTAGTAATTCCGGTAACAATATAGTACATGCGCAAGTACGCGTGTATCAATGGTTACAGGATGAACAAGGCGATCAGCTTACTCCCTCTCGAGGACTATTGGCCAGTCCACCGATGCTTGACCTGAAACCGGGTGAAAAACAACTCATTCGAATCATTCGTGCGAAAGCACCACCGCAAGGTACAGATGCTGTGGAGGCCGCTTATCGTATTTTGGTTAATGAACTGCCAATCAAGTCTGCCAACCAAACGACAGGCTTGCAATTTGCGCTAAGCTATTCACTCCCCGTCTTTGTACAGCCGATAGGGGTTACTGAAACCAGTCCACAGTTGCAGTGGAGTACACATCTGCAACCAGATGGCAAAGCGATAAAACTCCGCGTCAGAAACAGTGGTAATGGTCATGCCAAATTATCTGGTCTAAGCTTTGTAGATGTGGCGGGTAATAGTATGGTGATTAATACGGGGCTGCTAGGTTATGTATTACCCGGTGCAACTATGAACTGGACACTGAAAATACCGCCCTCTGCTTTGGCGGCAGGCGGTAAATTCAAGGTTATGATGAATGGCAATCAGACGACACCAAACGTCACGATGGACACATCCATTCGCTAAAGCAGTTTTTCTACAGTGCGTGGCAGTATCAGCCAGTCACGCCGTAGACCTAAATGATATTGCTATAAGCATTGACGAAAACGAACTTACCCAACTCAACTTAGACAGCTACAACTCTGCCGACGATGAATTTGGGTTAGATCTATATCTAGACGTTACTCTAAATGGTGCTAGTGCAGGCTTAACTCATTTCTATTATCGTGATGATCAACTCTGGGCTAGTAAGACCGTTCTACAACAGCTTGGCTTTATAGTACCTGCCGATACGACCGACGCCATACTCCTAAATAGCTTACTTGATCTCAATATTGATTATGATGCTCGGCAGCAATCCTTGCGACTTATCGCGCCTCTAAGTATGCTCAATTTAGACACCACTATCCGTAACACGCGTACCAACAAGCGCCCTCAGCCCACATCATCTTCTGGCATGTTGCTAAACTATAATGTTTACGGCACCCAAACTCAAAATAGCGCAAGAAATTTAAGCGTTTATACCGAACTGCGCGCGTTTAACACGCTTGGTGTACTCAGCTCTACTGCTTTGACTAACGCGAATAGTTATACTGATAGCAATGACTGGGATAGTCGTAGCGTACGTCTGGATACTAGCTGGAGTCAGTCATTTCCAGATAAGCTAATTACGGTTCGTGCAGGCGATATTCTCACGGGTGCGTTGTCATGGACACGACCTACGCGCTTGGGTGGTCTACAAATTGGTACCAATTTCTCCCTTCAACCCTATAGATCAACCACACCATTGCCGTCGTTTTTTGGCGAAGCCACCCTACCATCGGCGGTAGAACTTTATGTCAATGGTCTCAAACAATACAGTGGTGATGTACCTGCTGGACCATTCGAGCTTGATACAGTGCCAAGCTTCAGTGGTTCAGGCACTGCCCAACTGGTCATAACCGATGTATTAGGGCAAAGCACGACGCTTAATTTTTCTTTATATGATGCGCATCGGTTACTACAGCCCGGCCTGTCTGACTGGTCCATAGAGCTTGGCGCAGTGCGTAAAAATTATGGTATTAATTCTTTTGATTATGGTAGCAATATTGCTGCTAGTGGAACGTGGCGTTATGGCATGAATGACCGCTTTACCGCAGAAGCTCATGCTGAAGTCACCAATGGCCTGAGTAATGCTGGTGTCGGTGGCACGTGGCTGCTTGGTAGATCAGGCGGTATACTATTCGCCTCATTAGCGGGCAGCAAGAGCCAAGGTCAAGATGGCATACAATACAGTACAAACTACTCATGGAATAACAGTCGCTTCAATATTGGTATCAATGCCATGGGTACTATTGACGATTACCGCGATGTAGGCACACAATACGGCTCTGCCCCTGCTCTTCGAAGTGAGCAATTCTCAACTGGTTATAGTACAAAGTCTTTAGGCCGTTTTGGTGTGAGTTATAATCAGGTATCGCAGGCTGAGCATGAAACCACACAGTTTGCTAGCGCCTACTGGTCTAAATCCTTTGGTCGCAGATTAAGCTTAAGCGCCAACTACAATCATGACATTAATGATTCTGCTAATAACAGCGCCTCTCTTAGCGCATCCTTATCACTGGATCGCAATATTTCGCTGAGCAACAGTGTACAGCACACCGATAATAGCACCGTTTTCTCATCTGATGTTTCGCGACCTGCTCCGAATGCAGGTGGTATTGGGTGGCGGGCTCAAGCACGTCATAGCCTAGAAGGTAGTACGGATAGAGAGGATGACACTAGCGGTCTTGCCGAGCTGAATTACCTTGGGCGCTACGGTCAAGCACGAGCGGGTATCAGTAGCAACAATGGTGACTACGCAAGCTATGCCAGTGCTACAGGGTCTCTGGTTAGAATGGGGGGCGGTCTTTTTGCCGCACGTCAAACTAATAGTGGTTTTGCCGTAGTCTCCACAGGCGGCATCGCTAATGTGCCCGTATTGTTGCAAAACAGTCCTATTGGGATTACCAATAGCCATGGCCTGTTATTGGTATCACCCTTGAACGCCTACCAAAACAACAAGATCGGAATTGACCCCTTAGAATTGCCCGCTGACCTACGTATTGATAAAGTGAGCATTGAGGCTACGCCTACTGACCGCGCCGGTATTCTTGTCGATTTTGATATCACGCCAGTGCGCTCTGCGTCTGTTATCCTAACAGACAGCAATAACCAACCTCTGCCGCTTGGCAGTCAAGTACGTCAACTTAGCAATAAAGAAGTGCCATCGACCGTCATTGGCTTTGATGGTGAGGTATATCTCGACGCGCTTGACGCACGCAATGTGCTTGAGGTGACGACCCCCTTGGGTGATATTTGCACGGTTAGCTTTGATTATTCCAAGCAGGGTGATGAAATTCCGCTCATCGGACCCTTTATCTGTCAAAAGGTACAATGATGAAGAAATTATTTCAATGGCACTATCTCCTTTCTATCTCGTTGGCCAGTTTTATTTTATTTCAATCTAAAACTACACACGCAGATACTGGGGCTGGACCTATTACCTGTACTCAAGGAAGTGTAGGAATGCTCGCATTTGGCATGGTAGATCCTTTATCTAGTCAAATATCAACATCGACGACACTAAATTACGAATGTAAGGGTAACAGCAGCAATGCCTCAGCGCGTATTTGCTTTGCCTTTGGCCCCCTAGAATCGACGAATACCTATCGTGACATATCAGGGCCTAACAACTCTGTTATGGCTTTCAATTTATTTTCAGACCCTGGACTGAAAAATACAATTACTTCAGTCAATCCGCTTCAAGTTACATTTAACACTGGAACTAGCATTGAGACATCTCGTAGCATCACTATACACGCCCAGACTCTTGCTAAACAGACCTCTCTCTTTCCAGGACCTTACTTTCTTCAAAATCAAGTTTTTATGACCGTCAATTCAATAGAAGGAAATAATCCTCCAGCTAATTGTGTTGCACCAGCGGACGGAGATATTTCATCAACCTATAAATTCCCTTATACAAGTAGTGCTTCTGTTAGCCCCCACTGTTCCGTTACTACAACTGGTTCGCTTGATCTTGGTCGTGTCTCAGCTTCTACTACCTCTACCTCAGGGTCATCTGTGAATCTAATCAACGTAACTTGTACAAACGATACCTCCTACAATATTGGTTTGGCTCCGTCTAATGCTAATATAAATGGTTCGGGCGTTATGAGTGGAACTGATGATACATTCAAGCTACCCTATCAACTACAATCAGATGTAAGTGGAGAGGTTTGGGGCAACAACGGTAGCAGCTATAATACTTTAACCAACGGAGTAACTGGTAAAGGCAACGGGGAAACGCAAGCACATACAGTCTACGCCACTGTACCTAACACAGATGTAAAACCTGACTATTATTCTGATATTGTCACTATCAACGTACATTATTAGTAGCAACACCTTCTTTGCTTGGATTTTCGTTTAGAAGATAATCTGGATAAATAGATATTACATAGTTAGAAAACAGCACCTGTGTTAACCCGTTTTGACTAACCTCGTCTTGCTTATATTTTTAACGCTTAGCAGCCAGTCAGACCAGCTATTCTATAGCATGCTGCAGCAGTCAAGTGCTCTACAGCCTTACCAATCCATATTATTAAGCGTGTCCTTGCTAGCTCTCTTCTCAATTACATCTACTTTAAACTCTCTACGTCAGCATGGTATTTTTTAGCTGTGGTAATCTACTTACGCTCGCCCACCAGATATATCTAAATCTCCTTCAAAACATCTTAATGATTTGCTACAACCAAACTTACCCATCGCATTAACAGTAAATGCTCAATTGCACTCATCAAACCGACTTATAATCGAAATAACGCCCTATTATTAATCCCTAATAGAAACGACTATGTGGACAAGGAAAGTACATGCAGTGCACGAATTTTATTAAATCGATAAGGACTGCATAAGCATACCCCAATGGTAATACAAGGAGATAACGTATGCCACAGCTTCAATCAAACCATCAATACAGTCACGATAACTGCTCCAACCACCCTAGCCGCGTCATTTTACTAGGCTTACTAATGAGTGCTATAGGAAGCACACAAGCAGCGACACCTATAAAACCCAATAAGCCACCATCTAGCAAATTAATTACCGACGTTACTACCTATGTAGAACGTGATTGGCGCTCAGACGATGGACAGTTCTTTTTGACGTTATATTCAGGGATATGGAAACCGCATGGTACTTTATTTTTTCTAAAGAAAAGAGGCGGGCTCTCGGTTGATGGGTTTCAAAAAGGCTTAAACATTACCCTATCGTCATTTGATCCAGAAATTGGTTTAGAAGCGCCGCCAGAATATGCTGTCACGGGCGCACTGAATCTACGCAGCAATACCTTAATAGGATCAATTACCCAAAAGGCACAGCTACCGTCCGGAAGACGACGTTCACTCCGGCAATTCCTATTAAGGAAAAAACATACCCACAATATACTTTTAAATACTATGGTTTTGAAGACCCAGATTGGCATCGCGCTACCATTACTCGAGTCGATATTATCAATAAAGATACCAAGGCTATTGTGCAGACATTAACGGGTTTTGAAGCACAGTCATATAGCGTCACATATGCAGATATGAACTATGATGGCTATTTTGATATCGTGCTAGATGTCGGAGACGATGTCATGGATGAAAAATATATCTACTGGCTCTATGATTCTCATAGCAAAAAGTTTGTGCGCAATAAGACTTTGGAGGCGATATCAGGTTATCCCAATCGCTATCCGCACAAAAAGCAGTTATACTTAAATAAAGACGCCTTACTTGAGCGAGTCAATGGCCAGTGGAAAAAAATGCCCTGTTGTTATGCTGATTGAATAACTACTGTTGTCACTGATAGTGATGACCACATAAGGTGTCTAACCTAAACCTAGCTTTATCAAAGAATCTCATGTATAAATGAAAAAAGCCCCTGATATCAAGGGCTTTTTTTGCGTTCTATATTATAAAAACATACTATGACGTAGCTAACAGCACATCACCATGATCATCACGTAAGTCTTTTTTCACCATCTTTCCAGCACCGTTCAGCAAAATACTTTCTACAAAAACAACTTTATCTGGTATCTGCCAGCTGGCTATTTTATCTTGATAAAAGCTCAGTACTTGCGCCTCATCGATTTCTGAATCTTCTTCTTTTACGACGATCAAGACTGGACGTTCGCCCCACTTTTTATGCTTTGCAGCGATGGCCGCCGCGATTTTGATTTCCGGATGCGCGACTGCGATATTCTCAAGCTCCACCGAAGATATCCACTCACCACCAGATTTGATTAAGTCTTTTGAGCGATCACGGATATTCATATAACCATCTGCATCGATAGTGGCAATATCACCCGTGTCGAACCAGCCGTCTTCAGTGATGGCATCAGGGTTCTCGGTGTAATAGTCATTGATAATCCAGTGCCCTTTAATCTGCAAACGACCTTGAGACAGACCATCTTCTTTTACGCGCTGCAATGGCTCATCAGTGTCTATCAGACGTAGCTGAACGCCATAAGGCGGACGACCCTGAGACTTACGTAAATCATTAATTTCATCTTTGCTCAGCGATTTATGCTTGGCTTTTATTTGATTCATCGTCCCAAGCGGACTGGTTTCCGTCATGCCCCAACCATGTATCGCATCGCAGTTGAAATCCTCTCTAAATGTTTTGATGACTGATGGCGGACATGCTGCGCCACCAACGATAGTTCGCGTCATACTTTCAAGCTTGCTGCCTTTAGATTTCGCAGCGGTCAATAGACTTTGCCAAATCGTTGGAACGCCTAGCGCGACTGTCACCTGATAATCATCAATGAGAGAGACTAGACTGTCACCGTCTAGATTGGGGCCAGGCAATATGAGAGAACAACCTGTTAATGCAGCAGCATACGGGGTGCCCCATGCATTGACATGAAACATAGGTACTACTGGCAATAAAACATCTTGCGCAGATAATGCTGAGACGTCAGGCATACATAATGCCATTGCATGAAGTACAGAGGAGCGATGAGTGTATAAAATACCTTTAGGATTGCCTGTTGTGCCTGAGGTATAGCATAATGAGCTGGCCGTCGCCTCATCAAGTTGAGGCCACTCAAAATCAGGAGAATGCTCTGCTAGCAACTCGTCAAAGAACAGTACATTCGGTAACTGCTCTACGACTTTTTCATCTCGAGCACTCAAGCAAATGAAATGCTCAACACCTTTGATGTCTCCTTTAATTGCCATAATCAACGGCAAAAAAGTCACATCAAAGAACAATACGCGGTCGTCAGCATCATTGATAATATAGCTGAGCTGTTCAGGGAATAATCGAGGATTGATAGTATGGCAGACCATACCACTACCCGAAATCGCATACCACGCTTCTAAGTGACGATGGTTGTTCCAAGCCAGCGTAGCGATTCGTTCTGAGGACTTCAATCCAAGTGTGGCCAGTGCATTGGCCAAACGTTTTGAGTTGTTTGACACACTAAGCCAATCAGTATGCGTTATCTGTCCATCGACTTCTTTGGAAACAACCGCTGTATCACCATGATAGCGTGCAGCATGTTCAATAAGACCACTGATCAGCAATGGCTGATACATCATTTTTCCTAGCATATTACATTCCCTGTAGTTGTTTGAACGTCAGCTTACTCTTATTGGTATATCATCTAATACTCCAAATAAGCCACAATTAAGAATAATCAGAATTATTGGTTAAAACAAGCAAATATTATGACCTCAATTGATGAAAAAATAATGTCTGCTCTCCTAGACTCCAGCTCTAAATAGTAATTCATAGTCATTTTGGATACAGACACCTAAAATTTAGACAAAAAAAATCCGACCACATTGAGTGATCGGATTTTTAATATTTGGTGGAGATGGCGGGAGTTGAACCCGCGTCCGCCAGCATTACGCTCATGAATCTACATGTTTAGTTTCTGTCTTTAATTTTAGTCTGCACCGATCCGACAGTCAGGATGGATTAGCCGATTCTCTACTTTTGAACCCAAGCGATTGAGACAATCACTTGTGGCGATCCTACATGCGGACGCTTCAACTTAGTTGACCAACTGTAGGTGATCAGCAACTAGGTAAGCAGGGTTTAAACCATGTAAACAGGGTTTAAGCTGCTAGAGCGTAATTTTCGTCGTTTGCGACTATAACAATATATGTTTGATTAACGAGAGGACATATACTCTCGACATGCATCATTGAGTTTCATTACCAGCGTCGAAGCCAGAACATCCCCAATAAGGTCGACTATTATATAGTAGGTAGCGGGTAGGTTTCAACCTTTATAAACCCTGCATTACATTACGTTACAGCTCAGTTGCTTAGGCTAAAACGCCATTTAACCATTTGCCAATATTCTGAATCTGAGGCATACAGACCTGATGCGCCATCGGATAAGTATGATAAGCCACGTTGTAGCCTTTATCAGACAATAGTTGCTGTGCTTGCTCACCCAAAATAACAGGAACCACTGGGTCATGAGAACCATGCTCAATCAAAATTGGCATGTCTTTATTAGCAGCACTATAATCGATATTATCATTGGTCGCTAAGTACGTAGATAATGTCATCAAACCGGCCAAACGCTTAGGATAGCCAAGTGCCACATGATAAGCCACTGCTCCACCCTGCGAAAACCCTGCAATAACGATATGCTCAGGAGATACACCACGCTCAACCTCACGGCTGATCAAATCATTGATTTGCTGGGCAGACTCTTCAATCTGAGCGACATCGATTTTACGTTCTAGACTCATCTCTAAAATATCGTACCATGCTGGCATAACCATGCCACCGTTTACCGTCACTGCACGCTTTGGCGCATGTGGGAAAATAAACCGTACAGCCATATCATCAGCCAAGCCCAGCTGTGGTACTACAGGCTCAAAATCATGGCCACTGGCACCTAAGCCGTGAAGCCAAATGACAGCACG
This sequence comes from Psychrobacter sp. SWN149, assembly GCF_015864565.1. Classification (NCBI taxonomy): domain Bacteria; kingdom Pseudomonadati; phylum Pseudomonadota; class Gammaproteobacteria; order Moraxellales; family Moraxellaceae; genus Psychrobacter; species Psychrobacter sp. SWN149. The sequence continues at coordinate 274,326 of NZ_JADYWX010000002.1, read as the reverse complement.
GTTGATGGTTTTTTGGCTAGGGTTATGCTCAACGATAACAGCGTCTAAATAGTCAGTCATGACTGATCCTTAATATATTTTTGATAGCTTAATTTTGATGATGGAGAGTGAAATACTTTTGTAACAATTGTTTGCCTGTCATTATCTTTTAAAGATTATCAGGTAACGTAAAGGACGGGTCAATGACCGCAATATTGTACTTATTATTTTTCACTTTTTGTAGGGACAGTTTACATGACAATGTTAGATAATTCAGTGGCGACGCTCAATCAACTCAAAAAAACGCCATTTAAAACCGTTAAAACGGTCAGTATAGCCATAGCACTAGGGGCTACTTGCACCCTATCAATGGCTGCAGACGATATACGCAATACCACCTTGACTCAGACATCAAATCAAACCATTAAGCCATCCCTAAAACAACTACCAAAAAGCTTGCCTGCTAAGCCTCAAGCCTATACCTATGGTGTTCGGCCTTTCTATTTGGTCAATGACATGGATGCAGGACCATTAAAAGACGAGCTGATGGCTTGCAAAGCACAAGTACCTAGCAAAACGAACTTTTCTATCGCGCATCGCGGTGCACCGCTGCAATTACCTGAACACACTTATGACAGCTATGTCGCCTCAGCACAAATGGGCGCAGGCATCTTAGAATGCGATGTGGCTTTTACCAATGACGGAGAGCTGGTCTGCCGCCATGCACAAGACGATCTGCATACCACTACTAATATCCTTGCTACCCCGCTGGCCAAACAGTGCACCGTACCGCCAATCATAGATTCTAACGGTGTTCTGACCAATGCCGACAGTATTGAATGCCGTACCTCAGACATTAGCGCAAGTGAATTCAAAACCCTCACAGGGAAAATGGACGCCGCGAATAAAAAAGCGACCAGTATCGATGAATATATGAATGCGACTGCACCTTGGCGAACAGACTTATACTCGCAAAATGGCAAGGTATTGACTTTGAAAGAGCATATCGCATTGGCACGCCAACTGGATATGAAGCACACGCCTGAGCTAAAAGCGCCCGCTGTGACCATGCCGTTCAATGGCTATCGTTTAGATGATTACCGCCAGCAGCTCATAGAGACTTATAAGGCAGCGGGTGTGCCTGCAAACGATGTATTTCCGCAGTCGTTCAATATAGAAGACCTTGATTACTGGATAAAAAATGAGCCAGCTTATGGTGCCAATGCCGTTTATCTCATCGATGACAGTAATGAAACCGCTGAAAACAAAACGTTTGATAAAGATGATGCGACGACATGGAAGCACTCCTTGGCTGATATCAAAGCCCGTGGCATTAACATCATTGCGCCAGCACTTTGGCTATTAGTCACAACTGATGACAATGGAAAAATGATACCGTCAGCCTATGCAAAACAAGCAAAAGCCAATGACCTAAAAATCATTACGTGGTCAATAGAGCGTTCAGGTCCACTGGCAAATGGCGGTGACTGGTATTATAGTGGTCTTGGCGAGGCTATCAATAATGATGGTGATATGATGAATTATATCGATGTGTTGGCACAAGACGTCGGTGTCCAAGGTATCTTTTCAGATTGGCCTGCTACAGTGAGTTATTATGCCAACTGCAAAGGCTTAAAATAGGTTAATCCAACTCCTTTTTCTTATCTAAGTGTCTAATATTAATACACACCCAATACCAGCTTAATTATTGTTGAGCTGGTTTTTTATTTTCCATTGGTTGTATCAGCATCATTAAATAATAGACCATTTGCTTAGGGCGTGTCCTCAATCTGAACAAAACCTTTTAAATGGGTTAAAAAAGGCTATATTCTCGCCACTTTTCGAAAATTTATAGACAATATGTTCATATTCTCTGCAAAATTTCCATCGATTGGCAAAAATCTATCTCTTTTTATTTCCATTTTCAAAATGAGGACATGCCCTAATACCCTGCTTTTCCATCAAGTTTTCACACTGTTTGGATAGTGGTAGCAAGAGCAGGCTGCTGTTTTGTGCTACGATAATTTACTAAAATTATAAAACGATATAGAAACTATGACCCATATTTTACTGGTGGAAGATGACCCTGCTATTGCGATGTCACTCAAAGTTACTTGCAAACGTGAAGGCTGGAAAATCACTTGGCTAGACAATGCGAGCAGCGTGTTACCAATGCTTCATAACCTTGAGGCGCAAGATCTATCGGCGATTATTTTAGATGTTGGCTTGCCAGATGGTGATGGTCTCAGCCTCTGCCAACAAATACGGCACACCCCTGATATCGATGGCTTAAAAGACATCCCTATCGTATTTTTGACGGCTCGTAGCGACGAGGTTGATAGAATTTTGGGTTTAGAGATGGGCGGTGATGATTATTGTGCCAAGCCTTTTAGCCCGCGCGAGTTGGTTGCCCGTCTAAAAGCCATTTGGCGACGTGAGCAATTACTGTCTAAGCAATCTGCTACTCATACCACAGCCACTGATAATACCACTAACCGTGCTTCATCGAACAGTATGTCAGGGCACGCATTGACGTTTGAATGTCAATCTGGCGTTTGGCATTACCAACCGCTCAATTACTCCTTGATGTGGCAAGAGCAAAAGCTGGAGCTCAGCAATACCGAGCGCAAAATTTTGCTGACATTATTGCAAGCACCCAATCAAGTCTTTAGCCGTGAGCAATTACTCAGCGCTGTGAGCGACTACCCTGATCATCGCTTGGCCAGAACCATAGACAGTCATATCAAGTCCATTCGTAAGCAGCTGGCCACTGTCGACGCGAGCATTGAGGTCATTCATACTCATCGTGGATTGGGTTACGCATTATGTCCCGCTTAGTCATAACTAACTATAGTCAGGTCAATATAAAAAAGGGACAGCGTGACTGGTATAAATTTTTCGTAGCCTCTGTCTGCGTAGGCACAGCAAGCAAGAAAAGTTTGTGCCAGTCACGCATCATCATGTCGTGTACCCATTTTATTTAGTATCAACTATATAGCCATATTTTGATTAAAATCGATCTTCTATAACGTCAAATAGCATACCTAAAAATATGAATCATAAAACCAGTGATAGCGCTAATAGCCGCCCTAATACTCATATTAATAACAAAGCTGACAATAGCATTGATGCCAGCCAAAGCAATTGGTATGCAAAACTGCATCCCATTGGCACCGCGCAGCAAACGACTAAACCAAAACGACTGCTGAATTTGAGTATTTTTTTTAGGATTTGGCTTGCGTTGGCGTTGGTATTGATTATCTGCGGTGTGGTCGCATTTACTCAGCTGTTTGGTTATGTCAAACCGACGGCGCAACAGGTCATCGAGGACACCTTATTAGATACCAGTAAACTGTTGGCCGCTAGCTTGCAAATACCGCTCTCTACTGGGCAGATATATGATGAGGCTTATCAAGCCAGACTGGATTCAGCATTTATCGGCGTGCCAGCGATGGACGACTCGATAGGAGATGTCAATCAAACCAAAAGCTATAGTAGCTTTCGGATATATGTAACAGACAGTAAAGGCGTGGTCATTTATGACTCCTTACCTAAATCTGAGAGCAGTGAGGGTCGATACTATGGTCGCTGGAATGATGTCTATCTGACACTAAAAGGCCAATATGGTGCTAGAAGCACGCTGCGAGACTATCAGCAGCGTGATGGCTCAGTCATGTATGTGGCACAGCCAATAAAAGATAATGCTGGTGACATCATTGGTGTTGTCAGTGTGGGCAAGCCTGTCGCTAGCGTGTTGCCTTATTTGGACAATACGCGCAATCGCATGCTTATCACAGCACTGCTCATGAGTATTGCTGCCCTTATATTAGCAGGACTGGTCGCATGGTGGCTTAAGCAAAGCATCACCTTGGTTACCCAATATACCAGTGCGCTGGCAGAGGATACCAAAAAGCCCTATTTTTACTTAGGTCATGAGCTTAACAGCCTAACAAATACCATTGAATCTATGAAGCATCGGTTGGAAAATCGTGCCTATGTCACCGACTATGTCCATACCCTCACCCATGAGCTCAAAAGCCCCTTAACTGCTATCCGCGCCAGCAGTGAGTTGCTAGAAGACGACGGGCTTGATGAGGAAGACCGACAGATGCTCATCCAATCCATTGGTGAACAAAGTATCAAAATGCAGCAATTAATTGACCGTTTGCTATTACTTGCCAAGGTTGAACAACCGAGCTTTAAGCTGAATCGGCAGCTGACACCTCTACTACCGTTATTACAAACTCTTGCAAAAAACAATACCGCTAAATTGCAACAGCAGCACCTAGCGCCTATCGACATCTATCTTGATGATAAACGAGTTGCTGATACTGTGAACTTACCAGCAGAAGTATTAACAGCTACTAGCGTTTGCGCTGACCAGTTTTGGTTGGTACAGGTGCTGCAAAACGTATTGGATAACGCCATCCACTTTGCCGATAGCACAGTCGCTATTTATCTGCACAGCACCGCGCAAAACAATTCTGCGCAAACTGTGACTATTGATATCTTTAATAATGGTAAGCTATTACCTGAGTATGCCGTTGGTAAAGCGTTTGACCGTTATTTCAGCTTGTCGCACCAGAGTCAATCTACTGATACTACATCAGAGCCTCTATCAACATTTTCAACAGAGAAAAGTTCAACTGCCGATACTGAGCAAACACAGCCTAGCATGTCTGGCAATACGCCAAAAAAAGGGACGGGACTTGGCTTAACCCTTGTGAAGCAAGTAATTGAACATCATGGCGGTCAGGTTGCTATTAAGAATATTCAAGCAAATACTGATGACAGTAGTAGCAATAGCAATGAAAATAATGCTGCTATTACGCAGTATTCAGGCGTAATGGTCAGTATTACTTTGCCTTTAGCTAAAGAATAAATGTTTGGCTAAAATAGACGCGCTCACTTTCTATACTCAGAAAAAAATGATTAATAACGACAATTCATTAAATTTCCATCGTTCCTACACAGGTTTTCTATCTGCTTGTTTTACGATAGCGTCATTCAAATTCGTTATCAAAACTAAGGATAGAAATGCTATGAAAAAACCTACTAACCAAAACCAAATGATAAAAAATTGCTTAGGCTATAATCGTCAGCATTGCGTGCAGGCCTTATCGAACCAAGGCATCGATAGTATCGAATTCGGCCATTGGTTGGCCATTCCCAGTCAACAACTGCTATTGGTATTTCGCCATCAGCAGTGTGTGGCGGTTGATGGTTATCAAGTAGCTGCTTAGAACTATTATTAAGGCTACGAAAAACTCATCCCAGTCGCACTGTATCTGTTTCAAAGTGAATCCACTTTATTAAGGTCTGTTGAATCACTCATTTTTAATCTGCCACAAAAAAACCCTTGGTTATTTCTAATAAAATTATCAGAAGCAATCAAGGGCTTAAATCTCTAGGGTATAATTCGAAAAACCACCCTAAGTAATCGACTCTACTGGCTGCATCACATCCGCGTTTTGACCGCGATGACGCAGATAGTGATCCAATAAAACAATGGCTAGCATGGCTTCTGCAATGGGCGTGGCACGTACCCCAACGCAAGGGTCATGACGACCTTTGGTGAGCATATCAACCGACTCGCCCTGCGTATTGATACTCTTGCCAGCGGTAGTGATACTAGAGGTTGGTTTAAGCGCGATACTAACGCGAATATCTTGTCCTGAGGAAATGCCACCTAAAATACCGCCAGCATGATTGGCCGTAAAGCCATCAGGCGTCAGCTCATCACGAGAGCTATGACCAAACTGCCCTGCGACTGCCATTCCGTCCCCAACCTCAACACCTTTGACGGCATTGATACTCATCATGGCATGAGCGATATCTGCATCGAGACGATCAAATACCGGCTCACCCAGTCCAACGGGTACACCACTGGCGATAATCTCTAAACGTGCGCCACAGCTAGTACCTTCACGGCGTAGGTTATCTATCAAAGTCTCAAAGCGACTGACAGCATCGGCATCCGCACAAAAGAACGGGTTGCTATTCACAAAGTCCCAATCAATTTGGCTTGGGTTTAGAATATTGCTGTACTCATTGCCAATTTGCGTGACATGACCACGGACTTGTACACCCAAGCGCTCTTGTAGATATTTCTTAGCGATAGCGCCTGCCGCCACACGCATCGCAGTCTCACGCGCCGAAGAGCGCCCGCCACCACGATAATCACGAAAACCATACTTCATACTATAAGTATAATCGGCGTGACCGGGACGGAAGGTATCCTTGATTTCGCTATAGTCTTTGGATTTTTGATTGGTATTACGAATCAGCAGGCCAATAGACGTTCCAGTTGTCTTACCCTCAAACACACCAGAGATAATCTCAACTTCGTCAGACTCGCGGCGCTGGGTCGAGTACTTAGACGTACCCGGTTTACGGCGATCTAGATCAATCTGCAAATCTTCTGCGGATAATGCTAAACCCGGTGGTACGCCATCGACGATTGCCATGAGACCAGCACCATGCGACTCACCGCACGTGGTAACCGTAAAAACTTGCCCAATACTATTGCCTGCCATATTTATCCTTAAACAAGTAAACGCAACTTATGCTAATTTGACCCATTATTTATAATTTTTGACTGCCAGTCTAGACCTATTGATGACTGTCTAACATCTGCACAAAAGGAGCAAACAGCTGACGATGCGCCATTAGCTCATCATAGGTAATCGCAAACACCCCATGACCGCCATGAGCAAACTTCAACCAGTCAAACTGAATCTCAGGATAGGCTTGCTTTAGTGCCCATTCGCTATCGCCTACTTCACAGACAAGCAAGCCTTCTGGGCTTAGGTAATCTGGTGCTTCAAAAAGAATGCGATGTACCAGATCCAGTCCATCTTGACCTGCCGCTAATGCGTGCTCAGGCTCGTATAAGAATTCAGGTGGTAAATCTGCCATGATAGCAGCATCGACATATGGAGGATTGGTAACGATAAGCTCGTATTGATTTTCAGCAGGAATCTTGGCAAACAGATCCGACTCAATCACATTCACTTGATGACCAAGATCATGGTGATCTACATTGACCATCGCCACTTCAAGCGCACCTTTATCAATATCCACGGCATCGACCAAGGCATCGACGAAACGTGTTGCAAGCGCAATCGCAATACAACCAGAACCCGTGCATAAGTCTAAAACACGCTCAGGCTGTGATAGTTGCTTGATATCCAAACCATGATCGTAAAAAGCGGTTGCCTGATCGTTGACGTTCATACCCAATGGCTTGGCCAGCTCATTGGTGTCAAAGTACGGATGGAACTGCTGACGAATCAGCTCTGCCACAGGTGAACGCGGAATCAAAACTCGCTCATCGACATAAAAAGGCAGGTCACAAAAGTACGATAAATTAATCAAATAGCTCAAAGGCTTACGCTCAGCGATACGCTCTTCTAGCAAGCTCAGTACCACTTGCTTCTCTGATGTGGTCAACCGGCAGTCTAGAATCTGCTCATTCGCCGACCAATCTAACGACAAAGAATGCAATACTATCGCCGATGCTTCAGCAAACTCATCAGTCGTTCCTTGAGCCACGACCACATCATAATTACGAAGCTGAGTAACCGAAAAACGTATAAAATCACGAATACTGACCAGCTGCTCGCGTGCTTCTTCGAGCTCTGCAGGCAAATTGGCAAATTGATCATCTTCACCGAGAAGCCCAGTCTCTGAATCAAATACCATACCACCCTCTAGACCATCGTCATTGAGGTACTGATTTTGAAACTCTTCTGCGCTCATTGTTTGGTCTTCTGACATATCGCACCTTGCTGGTTACATGTCCACTGACGACATGCGGGTAAGTTAAATTGCTCTTTATAATGAGCTGACTTATTAAATAAGAATCTAGCCAACCATTATAGACGCAAACGCTAGATAGCGCCAATCACTGTGCTTTTTAGTGTAAAAAAATAGCATATATAACAAGTGACTTACGTTAAAATCCAGCAAAACTTCATACATACCATGGCTAAATTATTGCCCAACTGTAGTGAATACGTCAGCAGTTGACGTTTAGCACCCTACGGACATAAAAATATGTGTCAAAAGTTTGCGAACCTTATTAATTATGCGCATAATAGCTTCATTAGTAGCAACCACAAGTAACTCAATATGATGAAAATAAAACCGCTTATTACTGCCATATCTATCGTTGTCGTTAGCGCCAGTGCTACTGCATTTGCTGCCACCGCTGACAGTACTCGCACATTGCCAGTACGCACCGCTGACTCAATGCCTAGTATCGCCAAGAAAGTCAGCCTTAATGTGCAAGAGAGTCGCGCTCCTGTCACTGCCGCAAAACCAGCTGACCGCATGACGCAATTGATTGATTCAAAGGAAGCACAGACAGAAGCGGCGGCGCCTGATAATATGAGCGCAGCTGAGCTGATGCGTAAAGATGAGCAGGCTGACCGTACTGACGATATAAGTGAAGGTCAAGCGGTTGCTGCTCCTAGCGATCTCTCATCGATCGATTCATCTGACCCACTTTCTTTTGAATTGCCTGAGAACGAAAAACGTCAAGACTTCAGTGATGATCCTACCATCAAAAATATCGAAGACAAAGATGGTAAAAAACACACTACTCTGAACCTATCAAACTATGCCAAGCAAGTGAATAGTGCTGTCTGGTCACCAAATATGAAAGTCAACTCGGCGATGACTATCAAGATGCAGGCATTACTGGATTGGAACCATGCTTCTCCTGGTCCTATCGATGGTGGTTGGGGTATGAACAGTAAAAAAGCCCTTGTCAACTTCCAAACCATGAAAGGCTTGCCAGCAACGGGTAAAATGGATCAAAAAACATGGGATGCTTTGATCAAAAATATTCCTGCTAATAAGCCCGTACTGGTTACCTATACGCTGACTAAAGCAGATTTGGATACCAACTTTGCGACTACCCCTTCTGGTTCAGAAGCCAAGTCAAAAATGAAAGGTTTATATTATCAAGACATCAAAGAGATGCTCGGCGAACGTTTCCACATGGACGTACGCTACCTTGATAAGTTGAACAAGAACAAAGAGTACAAAGTCGGTGAAACCATCACCGTATTGAACAACCGTGGCGAGCTTAACCAACGTATCAACCGTATCGTAGCTAACAAAGCAGACCAAACACTGTATGCATACAATGGTGACAAACTGGTTGCTACCTATCCGACGACTGTCGGTAGTGCCGCTACACCATCACCAAAAGGTACGTTTAAGATTATCAATAAAGTGAAAATGCCTTGGTATAAGTCGACCGTCGGCGAAGGCGCTCAAAAGAAAGTGCACATGATCGCACCAGGACCAAATAATCCAGTAGGCGTTGTTTGGATGGGACTGTCTAAGCCTTCTTATGGTTTACATGGCTCACCAGTACCTGAAGGCATCAGTCGCCAAGGGTCAGCAGGTTGTGTACGTTTGACCAACTGGGATGTACTAGAGGTTTATGCAAACGTTGAAAATGGCGCAGTAGTCGAACTTCAATAACGCTCTGTTATTATAGTGACCAAAAAAGACCTTGAACTATATCAAGGTCTTTTTTTATGTCTGACTATAAATGATGGTTGAATACCCTGAAGATATCTTACACTTTATACCCTTGCTCATTGCCAGTGATACTACCGACTTTTTTGGTAAAGAATAACCCTGCTGGGATAGATACCAAAATGCCCAGTCCTACTGCTATTTGAATATGAAATATCTCATCAAACCCTGTAACTAATGCACCGATCATAAAAAGTCCAATCGTAACGGTTACTGCCATTGAGTATATAACAGAAAATAGCGGCCAGTTCATAAGTTATTCCTTATATTTATTGTGGATATAACATATTTAACCTTAATTCCACAAAAAAAGTAAGTATTTACCGTGAACCCTCATATCAGTTATAACGGAAGACTTTGTATTAAAAACCATGCTATTATTAAGGTTTTATACTTAGTCAAAAAAACGCTCGTTTTTTTCGCTTGTTTCCTCATAAGTCTTTCCCACTATTCTTAAAAATCTCCTATATTTTTATCTGTTTATCATTACAATAATGACTTTCTTTGTCTATTAAGAATCCTATCTGCTATGACTGCATCTAAAAATCCCAACACAAATGACTCCATACTTGAAAACGCATCATCAACCACTATGGCGCACTCACATCTGAAAGATACCTTAGATGGCTCAATAGCAGATGAGTCAATAGCAGATGATGCAGCAGACAATACTGAGAAATCAGATACTCATCCAGATGCAGATGAAGCGACCGCTGATGCCAAGGCTCCTGAAGCCGAGATAAAGATGGAGTCAATCAGTGAGGACGTGGTCGTCGTGACACTAGAGTCTGAAATACAATCGAGCGACGAAGAATCTGTATCGGTCTCAAAATTAGAGCAAGGGTCAGACTTTTTTCAGCCAGATGCTGATGCTTCAGAGGCAGCAAAGCACATCTCGCAAGAGGATATTAATACTGATGCTGATGCTGAGGTAACTGTAGAAGCTGAAAGTAAGCCCGCAACTGATAGCCAAAATGCTGCTATGCAATCAACAGCTAAGAAAACTGCTAATCAGCCTAAAACTAACATTGAATCTAATGATAATCATCAGAATAAATCTAACGACTCACAGGATAGTGGCCAAGATGCCGATACTGAATCGGACAAAGCACCAGAAAGTGATGAAGAAGAGGGCCAAAAAGAAAAAGAAGATAAGCTTGAATCTTATAAGCAATTTGTCGCCGAACAATTTAGCAATCAAAAGGTAGATTATCCAGAGGTAAGGGTTAGGATTGAGGCGAATGCGCTGCCTAGCAAGATGTACTTCATCATGAACATTCTGTCTGCCATCATTGCCAGCTATGGACTAGTGACCAATTCAGCAGCAGTCGTCATTGGTGCCATGTTAGTTGCCATGATGTTAGGCCCCATTACTGGCGTAGCGCTGGCTATCATTGACCACCGTATGCCGCTATTACGGAAGTCGCTGATTACTGTCATTGCTGGTGTCTCACTGGTGGTGTTGGTCGGTTTTATTGTTGGTTGGCTACATAAGGATCAGCCGCTAACAGCAGAGATATTATCACGCACCCAGCCCACCTCCATGGATTTGATGATTGCCTTAGCTGGTGGTACAGCTGGTGCTTATGCGATGGTATCCCCGCATCTATCAGTGGCTGTCGTCGGTGTTGCTGTCGCGACTGCTTTGGTGCCACCACTTGCCGCTAGTGGTATTTTATTTGCCAATGGCGAGATGCAGCTTGGGTTGGGCGCGCTCTTATTGGCAGTGACCAACATTATTGCCATTCAATTTACCAATGCCCTAGTGCTTTGGCTGCTAGGGTTTCGACGTTTGGTCGATGACGACTATAAATCAAATACCTATCTGACTTTTTTGCAGCGTAACGCCGTGACTTTATTATTATTGGGCGCGCTAGGTGCTTACTTAACCATTAATTTACAAACCAATGCCAAGCAACAAGTATTTGAGAGTAGTGTCAAAGAAATGATCAATAGCTACTTTATTGGTCGAGGCAATGTATTGACCAATACCCAGTTCGACACGCTCGATGACAATCAAGTGGTACGAGCGGTCATTCGCGGTGAAACCTTACCCACCTCAGAAGATGTCCGTAAAATAGAAACCATTATTACTCAAGATATGGCTGATAACTTCCCTGATTATTTGCCCATCAAGCTACAACTGCGTTACTTACCCGTACAAGTAATTGAGTCCAATCCGTTGGTAACAGACAAGCTTGATAAGACTGATGCGGCAATCTTAACCAATTAGCCTCTATAATTTGTGACATGAGCGATGGCTGCATTTGAAGAATCACTCAGCAGATGTAACTCTTGTACCAAGAGCTTGGGCGTTTGTGCTAAAATCGCTTGCAAAATTATTTTATATCATTTACTCAATTCTATCCGCCAGTAAGGAGCCGCTGTGAGCCAGCCATTTCGCTCAGCCGATATTCGTCAAGCCTTTATCGATTTTTTCATAAGCAAGCAGCACACCCAAGTTTCATCGTCTAGCTTGATTCCACACAATGACCCGACATTGCTATTTACCAATGCCGGTATGAATCAGTTCAAAGAAACTTTTTTGGGTATGGAGCCACGTGACTATACCCGTGCTGTGACGTCACAGAAGTGCGTCCGTGCTGGCGGCAAACATAATGACTTAGATAACGTCGGCTATACCGCCCGTCATCATACGTTTTTTGAGATGCTGGGTAATTTTTCGTTTGGTGATTATTTCAAGCAATCAGGTATTGAGTATATTTGGGAGTTTTTGACCTCAGATAAATGGCTAGCGATTGATAAAGATCGTCTCTATGTCACCATCTATGAAACCGATGACGAAGCCTTTGAGATTTGGAATAAAAACATCGGTATTCCAAGCGAGCGCATCATTCGCATTGGCGACAATAAAGGTGCGCCTTACGCATCAGACAACTTTTGGACAATGGGTGACACAGGTCCTTGTGGCCCTTGTACCGAAGTTTTTTATGACCATGGTGCCGACATCGAAGGCGGCTTGCCGGGTACTCCTGAAGAAGATGGCGACCGCTTTATTGAGATTTGGAACTGCGTATTCATGCAGTTTAACCGTCAAAAGGACGGTACGCTATTACCGCTACCTGCCCCAAGTGTCGATACTGGTATGGGACTTGAGCGTATCAGCGCCATCATGCAAGGCGTGCATGGCAATTATGAGATAGACTTGTTCACTCATCTGATGGATGCTGCGGCTGAGATTTTAGAGATCAATAATGAACAGCAATCATCATTAAAGGTGATTGCCGATCACATCCGTGCCGTGTCGTTTTTGATTGCTGATGGCGTCACGCCAAGCAATGAAGGTCGTGGTTATGTGCTGCGCCGCGTCATTCGCCGTGCCGTACGTCATGGTAACAAGCTGGGTGCTGATAGTGACTTCTTTTATAAAATGGTTGCGCCGCTCGTCACTGAAATGGGCAGCGCCTATCCTGATCTAAAAGACAAGCAAAGCATCATCGAAAATGCCATTCAAAAAGAAGAAACACAGTTTGCCAAGACACTAGCGCAAGGTTTGCGACTATTAGCCACTGAACTTGAAGGCTTGCAAGATGGTGATACGCTCTCTGGTGAAGCGGCGTTTAAGCTTTATGATACTTATGGTTTCCCGCTTGATTTGACCGCTGATATCACTCGTGAGCGCGGTATTGTGATTGATGAAGCTGAGTTCGATGAGCATATGCAAGCGCAACGTGAGCGTGCGCGTGATGCGGGCAAATTCGACGTCGATTACAGCAGTGTTATCCAAGTAGAAACGCCGACGACCTTTATTGGTTATGAGCAACTTGAAGAAGAAGGCGTGACGGTTGAGGCACTTTACCAAGACGGCAATCCAGCAGAGAGCTTGAGTGAAGGCATGGAAGGTGTCGTGGTAATCGATCGCACGCCTTTTTATGCTGAAGGTGGTGGTCAAGTCGGTGAGCTTGGCGAGATTCGTACTGCGTCTGGCGTCTTTGAAGTCCAAGACACCAAAAAATCTGGCCAAGCGATTATCCATCACGGTGTTGTCACCATGGGCGAGATTAATGTTAAGCAAGTGGCAGATGCCCAAGTGCTCTCAAGCATCCGTGCCGCCAGTGCCAAAAACCACTCGGCTACTCACCTATTACACGCAGCGCTCAGAGAAGTATTGGGCGACGCGGTCACGCAAAAAGGCTCACTGGTCTCAAGCGAAGTATTGCGTTTTGATTTCTCTTATGACAAGCCCGTTAGTACTGCTGAAATCAGCCGTATCGAACGTCTCGTCAACGAACAAATCCAAGCCAACACCCCTGCCCGTATCGAAAACATGTCGATTGATGAAGCCATGAGCCAAGGCGCGATGGCGCTGTTCGGTGAAAAGTATGGCAGTGACGTTCGCGTGCTTACGATGGGTACAGACAGCATCGTCGAAGGTCAACGCAAGCCTTTCTCTATCGAGCTATGCGGTGGTTTGCATGTGCAGCGTACTGGTAATATCGGTGTGCTTAAAATCACTAGCGAATCAGGTATTGCGGCTGGTATTCGCCGTATTGAAGCCGTCACTGGTATGAATGCGGTCAAAAACATTCAGCAAAGCGAACAGCAGCTCAGCGAGCTTGCCGGTCAGCTTAAGGTCAAACGCCCTGAAGTTGCTCAGCGTGTCCGTACCATGGCAGATAAGCAGCGCGACCTAGAAAAGCAACTAGAGCGTTTGCAACAAAAAATCGCCAGTGCACAAGCAGCCAACTTACTCGATGATGTGCAAACGATTGCAGGTACGCCAGTGCTGATCAGCATGTTAAGCGGTGTCGATGGCAAGTCAATCCGTACGCTAATGGATGACATCAAATCAAAACTGCCTGACAGCGTCATTGTATTGATTGGTGATAAAGATGATCAGCTGGCACTAGCAGCGAGCGTCGCAAAATCTGTTACGGCCAAAGTCAAAGCGGGCGATATCATTCGTCATTTGGCAGGTGAGCTGGGCGGTAAAGGCGGTGGTAAGCCAGATTATGCACAAGGCGGCGCACCAAAAGCGGCCAACACGAGCGCGGTTGTGAGCGCCCTACCTGCTTGGATTGAAACCCAACTTAGCCAGTCCTGAAAAAGCCATGGACACAGAGCATTACTCCAGTCTACTGCACACAGAACACGCGATTGGTTATAACCACTATAACCAATCGCCATACATCTAAGTGACGCTAAGGCTTAAAGTTACGATGTAGATATGGTATAAAGGTCAACGTTTGGACATATTACTCATTCACTACCTCTACAACAGCGACGGTTAGATGAATGAAAAGCATAGGGCGTAACTCTTATAATCTGGCTTTATCTATACTAGGGCGTGTCCTCATTTTAAAAATGGTTATAAAAATGAGATAAATTGCAGTCAAACAAGAAAAATCGCGCAGATAATATCAAGATATTAGTCAGCTATTTGACGCTGTTTGGCAAGATTTAGCCATTTTTAATCCATTTAGATGACTATCGATTGAATTGAGGACATGCCCTAGCATTGACGAGTATCACATTGACCCTCATCAATGATAATGAAAGGTCATTAATGAATAATAGGTAGATTTTTATGGCGTTAATAGTACAGAAATATGGCGGCACCTCGATGGGCAGTATCGACCGCATCAAAAACGTCGCCAAACGAGTCAAACGCTGGCATGACAATGGCCATCAAATCGTCGTTGTGGTCTCTGCCATGAGCGGCGAAACCAACCGTTTGATTGATCTTGCCCGCCAAATTAGCACACAGCCTGACCCGCGTGAATACGATCAAATGGTCTCAACGGGTGAGCAAGTGTCTATCTCGCTCCTCGCTATGGCGATCAAAGAGCTTGGTATTGGCGCGCGTTCAATGACTGGCCGTCAAGTCGCGATCAAAACAGACAATGCCCATAATAAAGCCCGTATCGAAAGCATCGATGATAAAAACATACGTGAGCAGTTAGATGCTGGCAATATCGTCATCGTCGCAGGTTTTCAAGGTATTGATGAAGACGGCAACGCGACCACGTTAGGGCGCGGCGGTTCGGATACCACAGGCGTTGCCATTGCAGCGGCACTGGGTGCTGATGAATGTCAGATTTATACCGACGTTGATGGCGTTTATACCACTGACCCTCGTGTGACCTCAAAAGCCAAAAAGCTTGAAAAGATTACGTTTGAAGAAATGCTTGAGATGGCAAGTCTGGGCTCTAAAATCCTACAGATTCGCTCAGTAGAATTCGCGGGCAAATACGGCGTGCCACTACGTGTACTCTCAAGCTTTGATGAAAACACTGACGGCAGCTTTGACCAAGAGTTTCAAGACAACGTGGGCACCCTAATTACGATAGACGAAGGAGACAATATGGAACAGGCAATCATCTCAGGCATCGCGTTCAATCGAGACGAAGCAAAAATCTTAGTACGCGGTGTACCTGATCATCCTGGTATTGCCTCTGCTATCCTAAGCCCCATTGGCCGCGCCAATATCGAAATCGATATGATCGTGCAGAATCTTTCGGATAACGGCACCACCGACTTTACTTTCACTGTCAACCGCTCTGACTTAGACAAGACGTTGAAAGTATTGAATGAAGAAGTCAAAAATGAGATTGGTGCCAAAGAGATCTCAGGCAATAGTGAAGTGGTCAAAGTCTCATTGGTTGGTGTTGGTATGCGTTCACACGCAGGGGTTGCTAGCCTCATGTTCCAAACATTGGCCGAAAACAACATCAATATCCAGATGATATCGACCAGCGAAATCAAAGTGTCTGTCTTAATTCAAGACCAACACTTAGAAAAAGCCGTTAAGTCATTGCACACCGCATTTGGCCTCGATCGTGAAGACGGTGAAAGTAAAATCGCTGGGCTATAATATACAAGATCATTAAAAGATAGTGTTAGCCGTGATGCTAATTTGCATGGCCGCTATT
The DNA here is from genome assembly GCF_015864565.1 of Psychrobacter sp. SWN149. NCBI lineage: Bacteria > Pseudomonadati > Pseudomonadota > Gammaproteobacteria > Moraxellales > Moraxellaceae > Psychrobacter > Psychrobacter sp. SWN149. The sequence continues at coordinate 257,899 of NZ_JADYWX010000002.1, read as the reverse complement.
CATAACTTTGAATAGTACGTAAAAAATAGGATCTTTTTTAGATCCTATTTTGTTTTTTATAATAATTAGGGTTAGTAATTATCTAATAGTTTTGTGAAAAACCGTGACAGTATCTGTTATGCCCCCTATAATGGGGCTTTCATTTGGGCTAAATGAATCTACCTATCATTGCCGTTATTGAGACGACATCGCCTATGATGATTATCAAACATTATAGTCATTGATATATGAGATGTTGAGTACGACGGTAATGTCCTGCAATTGAGAAGTGATCTAATGAGTAATAATTTGTTGATGCGACATAAGGAGTGTGACGCATGTTAATTTTGACACGCCGTGTGGGCGAAACGCTAATGATTGGCGATGAAGTAAGTGTGACTGTGTTGGGTGTTAAAGGCAATCAAGTACGTATCGGTGTGAATGCACCTAAAGATATTGCTGTACATCGCGAAGAGATTTATCAACGTATTCAGCATGAGCGTTCTGTACAGTCGCAAATGCAGCATCTTGAGCAAGGCAACTTTTCGCCTTCTTTCGATGACGAAGATTACTTTAATCGCTAGTTAATAGTAACGAATGCGTCAATACGTAATTATCAATCACAACTGAGCATACATAAGCATTATATTGTTTTTAATCTGCTCTGAGGTCATTTATTTATGAGTATCCGCCAATCAGATGTATCGGCATTACTTAATGGTTTGAACAAAAAAGCCATTGGATTCAATGATGTTATCAGCTTTATCGATGATTTTTATCGCTATGCACCTGCGCCTTTTGTCAACGGCATGGTACATAATGCCGCTGGTGAAAACGAAGGCAGCGCAAAGGTTTTCGGTTTTGCTAAGCACCATGGCCTAAACCAATTGGACACGCTAAAACTTTTTGGTGAACACTATGCCAAGGTTCAAGCAACCCCAAAAGGTACTGATCATGCCAATATTCGCAATTTTTTACATTGGGGCTGGCAAGGGTTTTTGATGCAAAAAAATCCGCTAACCGTTCGTCCTAGTGTTGATACGACTGCACTTTAATCAATTGTGAATTGAAAAAATTATCTATACTGTAAAGCCTCTAATTACGTATAAAAAGCCACGCTGATTAGCGTGGCTTTTTTATGATGTCTTATTTAAGAACGGCTTATCCTATAATGACTTATTTGTCGCGAAACTTCACCGGTTGCACCGCCCCTTTAGGATTGGGCATATTGGGATAATGATGTTCGTGTTCGACATCACATTCAGCCCCAACGGTAGAGCCATCGTCTTTCACTGGCTTATGAATGTAACCCGTACGTTCAGCAGGCGCTAGATGCTCATGCTCCCATACCATCACCGCTTGCATACAGGTTTCGCGCTGTTCAGCAGTAATCTTACGACCATCAGGCCATTTGCCTAGCTCAATTGCCATACGAAACTTATCAACCACTTCAGGCGTCAGACTCTCTAGTATCGTTTGTTTGTCCATCTTACCTACTCTCCACAACTATTTTTTATAACATATTAAATATAATGTGTTTATATAACGGGCACACTTATTCATCGTCCATCATATCATCATCGATATCAAGACTGAATTCTTCGGCATGTACGTTCCAGTGCAACTTTGTGCGACACGCCTCATAAAAATCAAACCCGGGCGGATGCAATAAAGTGAGCTTGTCAGGATGCTTACGAATATATAGCCGCTGCTCTTGTTCAAGCGGTACACTTGGTTTGCCATCGGCGCTGACCATTGGCTGCGTGCGATTGTCTTCGTGAATGCGAATACAGACCTCGCTATTACCACTGACCACAATCGGACGGCTAGACAAGGTATGCGGATGCATAGGCACCAAACAAATAGCATCCATACTGGGATGAATAATAGGACCACCGCCAGACAAGGCATAAGCGGTAGAGCCAGTCGGTGTGGCAGCTATCAAGCCATCGCTGTGTTGTCTATAAACATCGTGTCCATCAATTTTCATCTGAAAATCGATCATGTGTACAGACTTTCCAGCATGCAATACGATGTCATTGAGCGCCATGTCTTCATGAATGATATTGCGCCCTTCTCGTATCTCCATCGTGAGCAAAAATCGATGATCCAGCTGATAGTTTCCCATCAATACTTGACGTAGCTTAAAAGCCGCTTCGTTAGGTTTGACATCTGCCAAAAACCCTAAGCGGCCACGGTTGACACCCAATACGGGTACACGGTAGCGCGCCAATGCCTCAGCGGCATGTAATATCGACCCATCACCGCCCACCACGATGACCAAATCACAAATCTCTCCAATCAAAGCGCGCTTAACGATTTTGACTCTTTCGATCTCATTAAGGTTTAGCGTTGGCAGATGAGCGGTCTGTACATCCATTATTAATGTGAGATTCATATCATTGATGGTTTGGGCAATCTGTACCAAGCTTTTGGTGACGCTGCGTTTACCAGCGCGGCCCATTAGGCCAATACGCCTAAAAGCAGGGTTTTTGATAGCGTGGAATAGCTCTGATTCATCTAAGTGTGGCAATCTTGCTGACTGCGCTGAGTTTTCCATAAAACGACTCGGTATAACGGTGAAGTACAGAGTAATGATAGCGATAAATGCGCGCTTAGACTAGCATGTTTGTGAATTATCGTTGTTAACTGTCGTAACCGCCCCCATCTTAGAGTAATCAACCCCTTACTTTAGACAGAATCATCTCCTTACTTTGAGGTTTTTGTACGCTCGTCAATGACCCGCATTAGGACGCTGCAAAACCCCTGCTAGTAGTCACGCAAACACAGTTGACAATAATGGCAGTTTTGCTAAAGTAACTGACATTCTATTTTTATATTTTATTATTAAGGACTTATGTATGGCCAACCCTATTGTCAGTCGCGCAGAGCTTGCGATCGGCGGTACTCCAATGACGGTCAAAGGTGTGATTCAAAAGACCAGTCTGTTACTTGGCTTATCTGCTATTACTGGTGTGGGCTTTTTCTTTTATGCGCTTATGGCTGGTTTATCGCAAGGTTTCATTACGATGGCAGCCTTTGGTAGTATGATTGCTGCATTCGTGCTTGCCTTGTTTATCACCTTTAAGCCGCAAAAAGCGAAGACATTGGCCGTGCCTTATGCATTGCTAGAAGGTATCTTTTTGGGCGGTATCTCACTGTTCTTTATGAGAATGTACCCAACCGTTCCAGTGACGGCGATGTGTGCGACTTTTGTGACTGCAGCAGTCATGCTAGGTTTATATCGCTCAGGTCTGGTTAAAGTCACTGAAAAGTTCCGCTCTATCGTAACCTCAGCAGTTATTGCGATTATGCTTGTCTACGTAGCACAGTGGGTACTATCTTTAGCCTTTGGCTCAACGTTACCATTCTTATTTGAAGGCGGCGCTATTGCTATCGGTTTTAGCCTATTTGTGATTGTTATCGCTTCTTTCACGCTGCTATTAGATTTTGATAATATTGATCGAGGTGTGGCAATGGGTATCTCAGAAGACTACGAATGGCTGTTCAGCATTGGTATTCTTGCGACCCTCGTATGGATGTATATTGAATTTATGCGTCTCTTGAGCTATCTACAAGACTAATTAAATCAACTGTCCAACAGTAACTCTGTATAGAAAAAACCGCCTTCAACTATATAAACAGCTGAGGCGGTTTTTTTGTGCACGATGCTCAGTAATACTTGCTCATAATTAGAATGTACTTATGTCGTAAATTCAGTTTCTAAGCGCGTTTTAAGCGCAGTGCATTTAACACGACAAACAGCGAGCTGAGCGACATACCTATCGCAGCAAGCCATGGCGGGACATACCCTAACGCAGCGGGTATCAGTACGATACTGTTGTAAGCGAGCGCCCAGCGGAAGTTTTGCTTAATGATACGCTCTGTTTTATCAGAGATACGTTTAGCAGCAGTGATGGCTTCGATTTGACCATTTAAGATAATGCTGTCACTCGATACTTGCGCCAAATCGGCAGCGCCTGCAATCGAGGTAGAGACATCAGCCGCTGCCAATACTGGCGCATCATTGATGCCATCGCCAACCATCAGTACAACTGCACCGTTGGCTTGCAGTTGCTGAATATGGTTGACCTTGTCAGTTGGTGATAGACCATTATAGGCCGACTGTATGCCTAAACGCTCAGCCATCACCAGTGCCTGCGGGCTTGGATCGCCCGTCAGCATCACAGACTCGATACCTAACCCTTTCAGCGTGTCGAGCATCGATTGGGCACTATCACGCACCTTATCATTAAAATAAAAGCATGCCAGCGCTTGCCACTCATTTACATCAGCAGATTTATGAGAAAGGACCACTGCAGAGCTCGCTCGCTGTGCCATCAAGTCGATGGTCAAATCATTATTTTCATTGATACTATGATCAGCGCTGTTATTGGTTTTACCTAGCGCAAAGTCTTTGTGGCCTATACGGTATCTGGCACCATCAATCATTGCCTCTACGCCGCCCGCTGGATAATGCTGCAACGCTTGCGTTTGAGGCAAATGCAATTGATAAGCAGCGGTCAATAGCGCATGGGCAATCGGATGACGGCTCCCTACTTCTAGAGCCGCGGCAATGGCTAACAAATTGTCTTTTTGGGCAGTCTGCATCTCTAAGACTGAACCGTCAGACTTGTTATCGCCTACCTGCTCTACCAATTCAATATTTAATAAATTTGGCTTACCATAAGTCAGCGTGCCTGTCTTATCAAAAGCGACGTGAGTGATTTCGGCTAATGTCTGTAGCGTATGTCCACGAGTGGTCAAAAACCCATAGCTTGCCAAACGATTGGTCGAGACCGTCAAGGCAATCGGCGTGGCCAATGACAATGCACAAGGACAAGTGGCGACCAATACTGCGACGGTGGCCCAAATGGCTTGGCTTGGATCGACGATATACCAGCCGACAAATACCAAGACTGACAACACTAGAATACGTGCGACAAACCAACGTGCCAGCTTATCTGCTTGCTGCGCCAGCTTGGGTTTTTCGCTCATAGCACGGTTCATTAGCCTATCAATCAAACCGATTTGACTGTCTTTCGGTAATGCAGTGACCAGCATCTCAAACGGTTGGCTGTCGTTTTGTGCACCGCCAACGACATAATCCCCTTGAGACTTGATGATTAAATCACCCTCACCTGTGAGCAGACTTTGTGACACTGTCGCAGTCGGACTCAGCAAAATCCCATCGCTGATAATCTCTGAACCTGCCTCAACCAAAATAATGTCGCCCACTTGCAAGCTATGCGCGGTCACCATTTGCCTTGAGCCTACCTCATCCTCTCGCTGTGATGGCGCAGTCCGGTGGTTGCGTGACAGCTGCCAGTCCTTAGCAATACGTACGGTAAGCTGATGGACAGTGGCACCCATCTGCTTCATAAAGTCAGGCATTGTTTCTACCATGACACTCGGTGCACCTTGCGCGTTATCAAGTGCTAGATGACTGCTCTGTGTGATGGTATTGTCATTTATCGTAGCAGTATCACCTATCATAGTGTCACTTTTAGCACTCTCACCTTGCTGAGACTCATGGTCTTTGAGCTGCTGTAAAATAAGCGCTGCCGCGGCTTTGTCTTCAGCGATTTTCTGAACCAAGACTGGCTCGACCACGACCAAATCATTGGCCATAGTGGCAGCTTTTAGACGGGCATTATGCTCGATATAACGCCCTGCCAACAAAAAGAAAATAAACATACTGACGGAGTCGTAGTATGTCTCCCCTTGCCCAGTGATAGTGGCATAGAGACTGGCAAAGAACGTAATAATCAAAGCCAGACTGACAGGCACATCCATATTGACTTGACGCGCGCGAATCGCCGACCATGCTGAGGTAAAGAAAGGCACACCTGCATAGAAAAATACTGGCGTACTAACAAATAAAGAGACCCAACGCAAAAAGTCCCGCTGGAATATCAGCATGTCGCTGTATTCACCAAAATAAAGCGCGACGGCATACATCATCGCCTGCATAGAACCCAGTGCGGCAATACCAAGTCGCAATAGCATCTGATTGTTATGACGTGCCAGCATGGCTTCGTGAGTGTCCTGCCTGTAAGGCTTGGCCTCATAACCGATTTCATTGATGACCGCTAAAATGCGACTGATTGGTAATTTGTCTTCATTCCAAATGACTCGCATGCGCTGATTGGTCAAATTCACCTGACATTTACGAATACCTTCTAGCTCATCGAGACGCGACTCAATCAGCCAAGTACAAGCCGCACAGCGTAAATTATTCACTGACAGCTCCGCCACCGACATCCCATCTTGCGCATAAACGAATTGCGATTTTATCTCGTCATGATCATAGACCTCAAGGCGTGTCAGCTGGGTTGGCAGGCTTGCCGTGCGGTTAATCTCCGAACGATCAAGATAATACTGCTCCAGACCCGCCTCGACAATGCTTTGGGCCGCCAACTGACAGCCCATACAACACATCTCACGCGACTTGCCCAATATCTGAGCATGAAACGGTGGCTGAGGTACGGGGTCACCACAGTGAAAGCAGTGATCGGCAAGAGGAAGCACCAAGCCATCGATGATAGAATTGTCTTCATAAGGATGATTGGCAACAGCTGATACGGATGAGGGAATACTAGACATAATCGCGCTTACTTCCTTTGACAGGCTTGCTCAAAATGCATTTATTTATTCAAAATAGCCAGTTTTAATAGCGTTAGCATGGCACAGCTAGGTGCACAGATTCGATAGTATAAGACTAATAGTAGAGGGCTAATAACCATGAATAAGCCGCAGCGGCAGATTCATACAAAATACATCATGCGAGCAATCATAAATTGCTATCTTAGATGGTGCTTATCTACCCGATTGAAAGTGATTAATACTTCATATGCTTCATGTGCTTTAAAATAATCATCGGTATTTCAATCGTGATTATACTATAAGCAATTGCTGTGAGCAGTATCATCGCTCACAGTCTACGACCAATTAATGCCTGCATTAACGATGATAGATTGAAAAATTTGTCAATTTGCGTCATTATGAGGCAGTTTTTTATCCAAAAATGGTGCGACATCCGTGCAAAAATCCGATTCTAAGTTACCAAATACCAAAATATCACCGCCCTCTAGGTCTGCTATAAACACGCTACCCTCACAGCAGCGCGGCTTGGTGTTTAGTAGCCTTCTATTGATTGTTATCATCGCAGGTATGGTGCTATTGGCACTATATTTGGTTAAGCTTGATCGTACTATTACTCATAAGTTTGAGGGTAAGCGTTGGGACATCCCTGCCAAAGTATACTCTCAACCGCTTGAGCTGTATCAAGGGGCTAATGTCGATCGAGACACCATGAAGACATGGCTTGAGTTGCTCAATTACCAAAGCAATAAAGCGTATGATCGTACGGGTACGTATCATAGATCGGGCAATACGTATTTTATCCATACGCGCGGCTTCACTTATAGCTCAAGCGACAAAGACACTGAGCAAGTGATTAAGATGACCATTGCTGGCAATAAAGTCGAATCTATTCAAAGCACCTTGCCTGCCAAAAGTGGCATCATTCGCCTAGAGCCAGTCAATATCGGTGGTATCTATCCAGACAGTAACGAAGATCGCATGGTGGTGTCGTTAGATGAGGTGCCTCAGCCATTAATTGATGCTCTCATTGCTACCGAAGACCGAGATTTTTATGAGCACAAAGGCATATCAGTACGTGGTATTGCACGTGCCGTGATCAATAACTTTACTGGTGGTGCTAGACAAGGTGGCTCGACCATCACCCAGCAGTTGATCAAAAACTTTTATCTTAATTCAGACCGTACGCTAAAACGTAAAGCCAATGAAGCACTCATGGCGGTATTACTAGAGCTGCATTATAGTAAAGATGAAATCCTACAAACGTATTTGAACGAGATTTATTTGGGTCAAAATGGCAACCGCTCTATCAATGGGTTTGGTTTGGCCTCACAGTTCTATTTTGACAAACCACTCAACGAGCTGCGCTTAGACCAGCAAGCCATGTTGGTTGGTATGGCAAAAGGCCCTAGTATTTATAACCCTCGTCGTAATCCCAATGATTCAAAAGCACGTCGTGATGTGGTGCTCAACAATATGCTGGGTGTGGGCTCACTGAGCCAAGCAGACTACGACAAAGCTCTAAAACAACCGCTTGGTATCGTGGATAAGCCTGCTGAAGGCAAGAGCCAATTCCCTGACTTTTTGGATATTGTCAAACGTGAGCTGAATGATGTCTATTACTCTGACGATCTCAAAAACGAAGGTTTGATCATTATCAGTACCTTAGACCCTATCGCTCAGTTAGCCGCAGATAAAGCCGTGGATCAAAAGCTCGGCGAGCTGCGCCGTAGTGGTAGCAAAACCAAAGATTTGCAAGGTGCGTTGGTCAGTGCCAACCCAGAGACTGGCGAGCTGGTTTCAGTGGTGGGTAGTGGTAGTGAATTTACCGGATTCAACCGAGCAGTCGATGCGAAACGCCAAGTAGGCTCTCTATTGAAGCCTATTATTTATATGACTGCACTTGAGAGTGGCCGTTATAATTTGGCCAGTTCAGTAGATGATTCGCCCATCACAGTCAATCTAAAAGATGGCACTGATTGGAACCCAAAAAACTACGACAACCGAGATCATGGCTATGTGCCCTTTACCTCGGCACTGGCACAATCTTATAACCAGGCAGCAGTGCGCTTGGGCATGGAGTTTGGTGTCGATACGTTTGCCAAACAGCTACAGCGCATGGGTGTCAAAGAAAAAATCCCACCTTATCCATCAGCACTATTAGGCTCAGTCAATCTTAGTCCAATGGACATGCTGGGTGTGTATCAAGTCTTTGCAACTGGTGGTTTCCGTACCCCTATCCACAGTATTCGCACCGTGATTGATGATCGCGGCCGTATTTTGCAGCGTACTGGCCTTAATACTCAACGCAGCATTCCGCCTGAGACCAATTTTTTGACGAACTATGCACTACAGCAAGTGGTCTCAAATGGTACTGCCAAACGTGCTCAGTCGCTTGGCAGCAATCTAAACCTTGCGGGTAAAACAGGCACCACCAATGACTACCGTGATGCGTGGTTTGCAGGCTATAGTGGCAACTATGTCAGCGTCGTTTGGGTTGGTCGTGATGACAACAAGCCCATTGGTTTGAGCGGTGGTACTGGGGCATTACCAGTGTGGGTTGATTATATGAAACGCCTCAAACTGACTCCTGTGGCCTTGCCAGAGCCTGAAGGTATTGAGTGGTTGTGGTTAGAAAACAACTCAGGTAAGTTGTCTAACGAACGCTGTGCCAACGCACGTTACTTGCCAGTGATGTCAGCACACCTACCAGAAGAAGCCAGTGACTGTGCGATGAGCTTATATCAACAAGACCGTGCCCGTGAACAAACCCAATTCCAAAACCAACAAGGTGCGATCAATCAGCAACGTCGCCGTGAAGGCTTAGAGATTCCAAATGGTGAAGCGGTTGATGCTGATGGCTCAGAAGACGGCAATGGGCAAAATGATGGTGAAGGTCAAGACCGTGCTGATACTTGGTATGACCGTGCTGTTGAGTGGTTTTAATATGATACGTAATATTTAGCTTTTAACGTTTAAAAAGGGTCTGAACATGGTCTCATCTTCACAGCACAAGGTTTCAATGAAACAGACAATGACTCGGTGGCAGCAAAAACTCATGTCAGCCAATACAGCACTGGCAGGTAGCGCGCTCATTGGCATGCTGAGCCTAAGTGCGTGTCAGACAGTACCCAGTTCATCGGCGCCGATGAAAACAATGCCTGTTCAGCCAGCAGTATCATCACAGACGCCAGTGACCACAACCACCGTGACTCAAGCACCAATGGTCAGATCTGATGATGAGAACGAATACCCAGTCGAGCCCTATATTCCACCCGAATCATCTGAGCCATCGAATCCGCTGACTCAAGAGACGCCTGTTTATACGCCGCCTACGCCTGTATTCACACAACCGGAGGAGATTGTCGTTGCACCTTCTCGCAATGACTATATAATCTCCGAGCCCTCTGTGCCGTCACACAGCGATTTACTAGAGCACGCCCGCAGAAACTCACAGCAAAGAACGCAACAAGCGGCCAGTAACAACAGTAATTTACCAGCGTTTCGCAATTTGATGCAATTGGGTGTCAGTCAGCTAAAATCAGGTCAATTGACCAATGCTGAGAACAGCTTTACGCGTGCACAGCGCTTGGCACCGAAATCGTCTGCGGTGTATTTTTATTTGGCACAAGTGGCATTGAAAAAAAACCAACCTCGTAAAGCAGAAGCAATGGCTAGGCGTGGTCTTAGTGTCTCTCAGGATGCCAATCGCAGACGAGCGCTCTGGCAAATCATATTGCAATCAGGACAAGCTCAGGGCAATTCACGAGTGGTCAGTGAGGCAAAAAAAGCCCTGCGTTAATGCTTACTGGCTTCTAATTTACTAAGGCGTTTATGTGTGAGCGATGGTCACAAGAATAGTATCCATTAGCTTGTTACATACGACGCCATCATGATTTATTCAAAACATACATTTATTTTCGTTTAAGGTTATTTTTATGGCATGGCAACAACTGCATTTACAATGTGAAAAATCAAACGTCGACTTGGCTGAAGCGCTATTACTAGAAGCAGGTGCATTATCAATTGCCTTGGACGATGCAGGCGATCAGCCCTTGTTTGAACCACTACCAGGTGAGTCACCGCTATGGGATGAGGTCATACTAACAGGATTGTTTGATGCAACCACCGATGCGGGCTCTCAACAAGCTATTGAGCAACTCAGTCACGAAATCGCCGCCCAAGTGCAAGCGACTCGTACTTGGCTAACTGCCGTTGATGATAAGGACTGGGAGCGCGAATGGATGAGCAACTACCATCCTATTCAATGTGCTAATGATTTATGGATTGTGCCAGAATGGCTCACACCGCCCAATCCAGAGGCAACCAATATCATCATGGATCCAGGCCTAGCATTTGGCACCGGATATCATGCGACGACTCGCTTATGTCTTGACTGGCTAACCGAGCAAGACTTGGCAGATAAAGTGGTTATTGACTATGGCTGTGGTTCAGGCGTCTTAGGCATTGCCGCTTTATTGCTGGGTGCACGCCACGTCTATGCAGTAGATATCGACCCACAAGCCGTGCTTGCAACCAATCAAAACGCCGTACGTAACCAAGTTGGTAATCGTCTGCAAGCATTTTTGCCAGAAGAGTTCACTGATTATTGCTCACAAAACGAGGTTATACCGGTAGAGGTTATTGTCGCCAATATTTTGGCAAAACCACTCATTGGATTGGCACCGTATTTTTCTACGCTAATCGCGCCAAAGGGCCGCATCGTATTAGCAGGATTAATCGAATCACAAACTGAACAAGTCACTGAAGCATATCAGCCCTATTTTGCACTCGATCCAAAGCATGCTTTTACTACGCAAGAAGACCAGCATTGGCAGCGTTTGTCTGGTACATTTACTAGCTAGCAACATTTCATTACATCTGTTACGATAGGTGGCAGTCAAATGTTATGTATTTGACGCCACTCTATCGTCGCCCATGATGACATCGAAATCAAAAAGTACGATTTGTATTATAGGGAGCTGTTGGTGAGTGGCTATGCGGTATTGATAACCATACTTTTTTGGATTCGCTCTTATGACCACGCCAATAAAAACTCAGTGCCCTCATTGTCAAGCTTACTCTAAAGTCCAACAAACTCAGCTCAACACAGTGAATGCCACGGTCAGCTGTGATCAATGTCACCAAAGTTTTTTGGTTAATAAGCATTTGGTGGTTAGTCATGATGTGGCTAGCACCTCACCTACTAAAGTAAAGATAGCGCCAACCGCATCGAACAATAAACAAGCTATAAATAAGCAAGCGGTACAATCGCCTAAGAATCAGCAGCAGAGTCAAAACCTATCAAACGATGATGGGTCGTCAGTGACTAAACAGCAAGCATCCAAATCTTCAATTCCTGACGGTCTAATCCATGATGACATGGATATGGACATCGACGAGTCCTTAGACGGCATGGACGCTTGGTTGACAAAAGTGAGCCACAGCGAACCTATAACCGCAGTTACGGATAAGCCGAAGCCTACCATATCCAAGCACACTAATCAGAATATTAGTGTACCGGCATCTTCCTCATTACCCAAGACGTCAACAGCATCCTCACCACCTTCAAAAAAATCTATCAGCTCCTCTGAGGCCAATAGTATTCATGCCAATGTCGATAGTACCTCAGATCATTCATGGTTAGAAAAACTCCTCGAAGAGCAAAGTAAACGCGAAGAGATGCCCGCTGACGATACCGATTTATCGCAGATTTTGTTAGATATGGGTGTGCCGATTAGAACAGATGAGAGCTCACTTGAAGAACGTTTGAAAAAATCGCAGTCACATTTTGCCTCAACACCAACGACACATTCCATTGCATCTATTTTATGGGTGCTTGGCTGCTTGGTGTTGGCACTGCTACTTGCAGCGCAGTATGTCATGTTCAATTTAGACACGTTAATTAAAAACCCCAACCATGCTCAGCGCTTGCAAGCAATATGCTCTATCGCTGCTTGTCGGTTACCAAGTGCAGATCTATCAGCACTCACAGTCAGCAATACCACTCATCGATCCAGTCAAATAAAAACAACGGGCGCCTTTAGTGACATCGGCGCAACTTTAAATAACCAAAGCGCTCAGGCGCAACTGTACCCGAATGTAAAAGTCAGCGTCTATGGTGATAACGCTCTCATTGGCGTGTTTATCGCAGCGCCCAGTGACTACCTATTGGGCAAACAAAGCCAACTGCCTGCTGCTGATCAGCGCCGGTTGCTATTTACAGTACCCATTTCTAATACCCAGATTCGTCAGGTGACGATGACGCCAATTTATTAAGCGGTACTTCATAGAATAGCTTTGATTCTGTAGGCTACTTATAATCGATGTCAGTTTTAGCGATTGTTCTATTTAGATTGCGAGTAATCTGTCAGCGCTAGACGATATTAATTTGATATACTGTTATTCTGACCTTTAATAGTTTGACTCTTTTTTCATCTTAAGGATAGTATCTTATGGCACCTCACGCACAGCATAATGCCAATCATTTTGCTAAAAGCTCTGAGCACCTTGCCGATTATAATAAAGAAGATTACCACTCCCCTACTCATGATTTTGAGTTATCTCTAGATAGCCACACCGGTCACATGCAGCAACCGCTACGTGTCCACGTCGAGCGCGTTGTCCGTCAGTACTTTGCGATGCTAGGCGATGAGATACCGACCGACCTATATGAGCTTATCTTAAAGCAGGTCGAAGAGCCTCTATTATCGGTTGTGCTAGAAAAAACACGTGGCAACCAAACAAAATGTGCGCAAATTTTAGGTCTTAATCGCGGCACATTACGTAAAAAACTCAAAACCTACCATTTGATGTAATCCTGCTATATGAGCTCAGCCATTATCACTGCCACTTATCATGCGTGGCCATTCGCTGTTCACGGTGTCAGTTATCGTGATGCAGTCTACCGTTATTGTCATCATCACCTTGCCAGACGTTTACGTCAGGCTTTTTTTATGGAAGATTTTTTATGAGTACAACCCCACTTGCCCTATTATCAGTCTCTGATAAATCCGACATCATTGAATTTGCTCAAGGCCTTATCAAAGCAGGTTTTGGCTTGCTCTCTACTGGCGGCACTTATCGACTGCTCACAGAAAACAACGTCGCTGTGACAGAAGTATCAGACTATACAGGCTTTCCTGAAATGATGGATGGCCGTGTCAAAACACTGCATCCTAAAATCCATGGTGGTATCTTGGGTCGCCGCGGTACCGATGATGCTGTGATGAGCGAGCATGCCATTGAGCGCATTGACTTAGTTGTCGTGAATTTATATCCGTTTGCTGAGACCATTGCACGCGCTGATGTCACCATGAACGATGCCATCGAAAATATCGATATCGGTGGCCCGACCATGGTACGCTCAGCCGCAAAAAACCACGCGCACGTAGGTATTGTGACCGATCCAGCAGACTATGATCGCGTCCTTGAGGCGTTAAATGGTGGCACTGAACTGACCACTGCCCTACGCTATGACTTAGCCGTTAAAGCCTTTGAACATACCGCACAGTATGATGGCATGATTGCAAACTTCTTAGGCAGCCGTGTTAATGAAACACAAACGCCTGAGAACTTCCCTCGCACATTCAACGTGCAAATGGCGAAGGCGCAAGACCTACGCTATGGCGAAAACCCACACCAAAACGCCGCTTTTTATACTGAAAACCAGTCATCAAAGAGCCAGCAAGCTTCTATTGCTACAGCCAAGCAATTACAAGGTAAGGCCTTATCTTATAATAATATCGCTGATACCGACGCCGCTCTTGAGTGCGTAAAAGCCTTTAGCACGCCCGCTTGCGTCATCGTCAAACATGCCAACCCTTGCGGTGTGGCAGTGGATAACGACCAAGTCGCGGCTTATCGTACGGCGTTTAGCACAGATCCTGAATCTTCTTTTGGCGGTATCATTGCATTCAACCGTCCATTGACACTAGACGCTGCAAAAGCCATTATCGACAATCAGTTTGTCGAAGTGATTATCGCTCCTAGTATCGAAGACGGCGTACTTGAGGCAACGGCATCTAAGAAAAACGTACGCGTGTTGGTTTGCGGTGACCTGCCAGCGCCCGATCAACGTGATATCCAACTTGACTATAAACGTGTCAACGGTGGCCTGCTTGTGCAAGAGCAAGATCTTGGTCTGATGACCGCAGCCGATCTTACCGTCGTGACTGACGTACAACCTACTGAGGCGCAAATCGCCGACCTATTGTTTAGCTGGAACGTGGCAAAATACGTCAAATCGAACGCCATCGTTTATGCCAAAGGTCAGCGCACTATCGGGGTTGGCGCAGGTCAAATGAGCCGTGTCAATTCAGCACGTATTGCGGCTATCAAAGCTGAACATGCTGGACTTGCCACTGAAGGTGCGGTGATGGCATCAGATGCCTTCTTCCCTTTCCGTGATGGCATCGATAACGCAGCCGAAGTAGGTATCTCTGCTATCATTCAGCCAGGCGGCTCTATGCGTGATGACGAGACGATTGCAGCTGCTAATGAGCATGGTATTGCGATGGTATTCACGGGTATGCGCCATTTCCGTCACTAGACGGTTATGTCACTTAGCAGATTGGTATGAATGGTATAGTTAGAGAACGACTAAACTGCGATGGTGTTAGCCTCCCTAGATGTACGACTTGTACAATCTGTAGTCGGCTGCCTTGTAGCAATTTTAGACTTCTTTGACTATCGTCTTTCTATTTAACTGACATTCAGGTTTAGCCTTTGTGATAATTTTTTTTACAAAGATCTGTGATAAAAGCAGCACCCATTAAAAAAGCCACTGTCTGAATAGTGACAGTGGCTTTTTTATGTTCAACGTTTAGGGCTGCTTAAATGATAAGCACTTAGCGTCCTTGTGCGTTTGCCATGTTAGATTCATTAATCTCAACCGGATACACCAAACGCAGATAGTCTAAGTAGTCTTGTAGCTGATCTTGACCTAAGTTATCACGAATGATGCTCGCTGTTTGTGCACGTTGCATATCAGACAGTGGCGACTGTTGCTCCGTTTTGATGCGATCACCTACCAGTAGGGTTACGCCCATCTCGGTTTCACTAGCGATAGCTGACACGCCATTGGCAGCCGCTTGTTGGCTAAATGCCAACCCACGCTCTTTGTTTGTCAATCTAGTGGTTTGACGATTAATCTCACCCAATGCTTGAAAGCTGACAGATTGCTTAGCAATATCAGCTGGCGTTTTGATACCAGCAGCAATTGCTTTGGCTTCTTTTAATGCCAGCGCAGATGCTTTTTGTTGACGCAATATTTGAGTGATTCTTGGCGTTGCATTTGCCAACGTCAGTGTCTTGGTAGGACGATAGTTGGTCGGTTGTACCCATACATTGCCATTACCTACCTCTATACCTGACGTCACGGCCTGATCTTGAATCGTAAATTCATCAAAGGCTTGTTTGACCACGGCTGGTTGCGACAGTACGGACTTGTTATTTTCTTTGCGATAATCTTTGAGACGTTTTAGTGTCACACCTTCTTGCTGAGCGATGTCCTCGATACTGAAACCATCTGCTGCCAAATCATTAATCGACGTTACTTTATCAGCATAGATTTCCTGACGCTTATATTCTTTGGCTTTGGCCGTTAAGTCATCACGCATGCTGTCTAGACTTGGTGTCTTTTTGCCATTGTCTTCAGTGACGGTAAATATCTGGTAGCCAAAACTGGTTTTGATAGGTGCAGTCACATCACCAACGCTCAAGCCTTCTAGCGCTTTTTGAACCGTATCTGCGTCATTGCCAAACACTGAAGGGTTGAAGCGTCCAATGTCACCACCTGTGTCTCCTGATGGATCATCTGACTCAGCTTTAGCCAATGCAGCAAAGGCCTCGCCTTTATTTATACGCGCTTTTACCTTATCGGCTCTGGCTTTAGCGTCAGTACCCGTCAATAAAATTTGGCTAACTTTGCGCTCATCGGTGGCCGCTATGCTTTGCTTATAGGCCTCATACTGCTGCTGTAAATCTTCAGCAGTGATGTCATCTACTTTGATGGTTTGCGGACTGAGTTGGATATAAGCCAGATCGACCATTGCCGCACTTTTGAGTGTGTCTTTATTGGCATCATAGTACCCTTGAATATCACTTTTGCTCAGCTTAACTTGGCTTTGATAATCCTGCCAATTAAAACGATGTATCCACACATTACGCGACTCAAGTTGTAGATCAATCAACTGACTGACTGCTTGCATTGGATATACGGCCGTGCCAACGATACTGGCATTTAGCTGATCGAGACTCAACTGATTGCGAAACTCTGCAAACAACTGGTCTTTGCTCATACCGCGCTGACGCAAAAAATTGGCAAATTGATCATTAGAAAAATTGCCTTCTGCATCTTGGAATATCTCTTCTTGACGCAGCAGACGATTGATCGTGTCATCAGAGACTGTCATGCCAAGCTTGCCTGCTTGCTGCTCAAGCAAAGTCCGATCAATCAACCCTTTTAACACTTGCTCGTGCAATACATCTTCGTTCAGTAGACTGGCATCCTCAACCTGCTCTAACACTTCAGTGCGACGATTATTTACGGCAGTCTGATACTCGGACAGTCCTACGCTTGCATCACCTACTTGAGCGATCTGGTTGGGGTCAACGCCACCACCAAAATAACTTTCGACACCTAATAAGGCAAGTGGCGATAGGCATAAAATCAATAAAATGCGACCTGGCCAGCTTTTTAAGAAATCGCGCAATTTATCCATAGTTATCTCTGCTTTATTAACCTATATTGATGAAAAACCATTGTAATACTGTTTGGGCATGTTCAATACGGCCCATTAATATCAGTGCTGTCTAAGCTGGCAATGGTAAGAGTAAAGACGTGTGCGTTATATAAGACGACACAGGACTTGATAAAAAGGCTCGATCAAAAAACCTTATCCAAACAACGCATCTATCGCGCGCCCTATGATACGTGATTTTTGATGCAGACTCAAAATATTCACATCATATGATACAAACTATAGCGACAAAAAAAGCACCTAAATAGTTAGGTGCTCTCTTTGCGCTTGGCTTAAAACATCAGCCAAAGCAGCCTTGAATCATATTACGACTAAAAAAGGCTTAGTTCAAACGCTCTTTTAGGTTTTTACCCGCTTTAAAGCTTGGTACTTTGCTTGCTGGAATGCTTAGTTCTTCACCAGTCTTAGGGTTACGGCCAGTACGTGCTTTGCGATCTTTTACGCTAAAAGTACCAAAGCCAACTAATGAGATGCTATCGCCAGCTTCTAAAGCTTCGCCAACACTTTCCATAACAGCATTCAGAGCTTCACCAGCTTGAGTCTTATTTAGACCACTTTTGTCTGCGATGCTATCAATTAATTCTGACTTATTCATAAAATTTCCTTCAAGTTTAAGGGGGTAATAAACGCTCACGCCAAGTATTGTAACGCTCACGCGGTACTTACGCAATAAAAAATACTGCACTGGCGTATCAACAGGTCTCGCATTGTTATCGTCTTTATATCAAGGCAGCATAAGGAGCGCAAGCGATTTTACATATTTTTATGCCACGTACTACGTATTTGACACCTAATGTTACGCAAAACATCTGCAACGCCCGTACAATCTTGCAACCTTTACGCCTCAGCTATTTTACAATAGGTTCACCATTACGGCGTGAAACGCAAATCTGGCGCATATAGCCTACGATTGTAGCCCAAATAGCCAACATTATTATTGTTTGAATGACGCAGTTCAACCTAAGTAGTTTTAGCGTACTCAAATTTTGGCTTTTGGGACGCTTATTTGTCCATATTTTATATTGCGAGTCACAAATAGCAGTGTCTTTATTGAAGACTAAATTGTACTGTAATAATGTAGCTGCTGACAGAAACTAGCGTTACTTTTTATTATAAAGACGTTACTATAAGCAAAATATCACTGCAAATTTTGAATAAGTGCCATCCTATATGGCTTTGATACACTCAATTTGCTAAATAAAAAACGGATTATTTACATGAAGCGTTCTACGTTGTCTCACTCTTTTCTTAATATCATTTTAGTGTTTATCGAGTCAGCGCTGACACTACTGTTACGTTTGGACCCTGAATTGCGTAAGGCCGCTTATCCACTTGCCAAGCAAGGCACCGTGGTCGCACTTCGCTTATATCTACCTCATGTAGAGGTATTTGCGACGTTTAGTACCAAAGGCGTATTGCTCGATGCACAGTTGCCTATTGGCCGTAGTGAGCCTGATGTAGTTATCAATGCCTATAGTCTTCAAGTCATCAATGCCATCACCACTCATGACAGCGAAACGACCGAAAAACTACAAATGCGCGGTGAAACGGTTCAAGTACAATTGGTCAAGCAGTTCATCATGCAGCTGGGTCTTGGCGGTCTGATTCAAGGTATCATCAAAAAGATAAAGGGCGGCAAATCAAAGCCCAAGCCGACTGATGCTGAAATGGCAGAAAAGAAAGAACACTATAAAGTACGCATTAAAGAGCAGCAAACCCAAATCAACACTTTGACCATCAAAAACCGAGAACTTGAAACCACGGTAAAAGAACTACAGAGTAAGCAAAAAACATTAATGATTGTTACCATAGCCGCTTTAGTCGTTATGGTTGGTGCCCTCATCGCACTGGTGATGAATTGATTTCAACGGTACATCGTAGTTTAAAACAATAGCTTGATAAAAAAGCAGCTGATATCTATTACAGGATATCAGCCACTTTTTGCTTCTTTACCACCTCAATACTTAATCAACTCAATAATTAGTCACTTCAACAGAATACATAGACAAACTTACAGTCTTCTGTTTCTCAACAGATTCAAAAGCTCTAAGCACAATCTCTGTAATCACCACCACTAAACGGTTTTATGACCGCTTCTAAATACCATTGTTTTTATCAATCATCGCGATAAGCTGGATTAACCATTCATCCACACTTTAATCTTGACTAAATTACTCGGGATTAAGTATAATTGACCTAATCGTTGCACACATCGAGTTCATCATCTGCTGTTTACTAGCGATAAAATATGACTTAACCAGTATGCCGCTGATTATCGTTTCAACAGCATTCTTGGTTAAAGTTACTGTTGAATAAATCGTTGTTAAACAAAATGACATAAAAGTTTGGAGATAACACATGCGTTTGACTACTCGGGGCAGATACGCCGTTACTGCATTGCTAGACTTAGCCGTACAGACTAGCCAACAAGACAGTGCCGTATCTCTATCTGATATCGCCAAGCGGCAATCTATCTCTATCTCATACCTTGAGCAGCTGTTTTCCAAACTTCGCAAGCGTGGCCTTGTCACCAGTATTCGCGGTGCAGCTGGTGGTTATAACTTAGCCAAACCACTGAATGAGATTGATGTGATGAGCATCATATCTGCTGTTGATGAATCCGTGAATGCAATGCAGTGTGAAGGACGCGGTGACTGCCAAGGTGGTGCCATGTGTCTAACCCATGATTTATGGTGTTCATTATCAAATCATATTGAACAGTACTTGAAAAATATCACATTAGCGCAATTATTAGATATGGAAAACGTGCCTGCAGTTTCAGAACGTCAGCACAGCTCTACAAAAGATTTCTCCATAAAAGACATCAACACTATTACTCTATCGAACAGCGAGGCAAACCCAGCATGAGCCAACATAACAACCTTATATACTTAGATTATGCCGCCACCACTCCAGTAGCCAAATCAGTCGCTGCTAAGATGAGCGAGTATCTGACGGTAGATGGCGTCTTTGGCAACCCAGCCTCGCGCTCACACGGTTACGGCTGGCAAGCAGAAGAAGCAGTAGAAACTGCTCGTGCCCAAGTGGCGGAAGTGATCAATGCTGATCCACGCGAAATCGTCTTTACCTCTGGTGCAACCGAATCTGACAACCTTGCTATTAAAGGTGCCGCCCATTTTTATCAGTCTCGTGGTAAGCATATCATCACTAGTAAAATTGAACACAAAGCCGTACTAGATACTTGCCGTGAGCTTGAGCAAGAAGGTTTTGAGATCACTTATCTTGAGCCGCAACCAAGCACCGGTCTTATTTTGCCAGAGCAAGTTAAAGAAGCGCTACGTGAAGATACTATCTTAGTATCACTTATGATGGTGAACAACGAGCTTGGTACGCTTACCGATGTCACTGCGATTGGTGAAATCACTCGCGAAGCGGGTGTGGTCTTCCATGTGGATGGCGCGCAATCAGTGGGCAAAGTATTGATCGACCTTGCAGAGATGAAAATCGACTTGATGAGCTTCTCAGGTCACAAAGCCTACGGTCCTAAAGGTATCGGTGCTTTGTTTGTTAGCCGCAAGCCACGTATTCGTCTAAAAGCTGAGCAGCATGGCGGTGGTCATGAGCGTGGCATGCGTTCAGGAACTTTGCCAACGCATCAAATCGTCGGCCTTGGTGCTGCATTTGCTCTAGCCAATGACAGCTACAAAGAAGACAATGCGCATGCAGCCAAACTACGCCAAAAGCTGTGGGATGGTCTACAAGATATTGAAGAGATTTATTTAAACGGCGACTTAGAGCATAGCGTTCCTAACATTGTGAACATCAGCTTTAACTTCGTTGAAGGTGAATCACTCATGATGTCACTAAAAGACTTAGCTGTCTCATCAGGTTCTGCCTGTACGTCAGCCACGCTTGAGCCATCATATGTACTACGCGCTATCGGTCGCCCAGATGAGCTAGCACACAGCTCAATCCGTTTTAGCTTTGGTCGTTATACCACCGAAGCAGACATCGATACAGTTATCAAACAGATGCATGAGGCCGTTGATAAATTACGTGCCCTATCGCCACTTTGGGATATGTATCAAGAAGGTGTTGATTTAGATTCAGTTGAATGGGCTGAGCACTAATATTAAAAAGACAGGGTACAAACCCTGTCGAACAAGACATTAATCAGACAATGTAAACTAACGTTTGACCCCAATTATCGATGAGTAGTTAGATACTTAAAGTTGATAAAGGACTACTCATCATCTAACCAGGAGAAAACCCCATGGCCTATAGCGACCAAGTTATTGATCATTACGAAAACCCACGCAACGTTGGCAATCTTGATAAGAATGCCAAAAATGTCGGTACCGGTATGGTCGGTGCCCCAGCATGTGGCGATGTGATGCGTCTACAGATCCAAGTTGATGATAACGGTATCATCGAAGATGCACGTTTTAAAACGTATGGCTGTGGTTCAGCTATTGCTTCAAGCTCACTCGTTACTGAGTGGCTAAAAGGCAAGAGTCTAGACCAAGCTGGCGAAATTAAGAACAGTCACATTGCTGAAGAATTGGCATTGCCACCAGTAAAAGTGCATTGCTCTGTACTTGCAGAAGATGCTATTAAAGCCGCTATTAGCGACTATAAAGGTAAGCATGGCGTAGCAGCAGCAACTGAAGAAGCTGTTATCTAAGGCTAAACCTACTAGCCTATGCGCTGCATGGTATTAGCAGCGCTATAGTAGCAACACGTTAAACAGCTACTGATGCTAAAAAGGTGACAATGACACTTATGTAATTGTCACCTTTTATTTTCTAAGATCCGCTAGCATATTATCTTGGCAATCTCGTAATTTCAGTTGCCAATTGATACAGATTTTTTTATTGATACTTATAATTAATAGTCAATGGGAGTTGGCATGATTGAAATGACAGAACGCGCCGCTCAGCATGTTCGAGACTTTTTGGACAATCGCGGCAAAGGCGAAGGTATTCGCGTGGGTATTCGCACAGCGGGTTGCTCAGGCTTGGCTTATGTCTTAGAGTTTGTAGATACCCCTGATGAGAATGACACACGCTATGAAAGCCGAGATGTTAGCATCTTTATTGATCCTAAAAGCTTGGTATATTTAGATGGCTTGTTGATGGATTATGAAAAAGAAGGCTTAAATGAAGGTTTTAAATTCACCAATCCCAATCAAAAGGGTGAGTGTGGATGCGGTGAGTCCTTTACCGTCTAACTATTCAATGCTTTTGACTGTATAATCAAAAATCATCGTTTAATAACTGTGAATACTCGAATGGCGATGCTTCATGATCAGAACCATCGTAATCATGATATGTCTGACCATCGGATAAGGCGACAGACAAACCCTGAACCAGATCAGCATTTTAAAAATCAATAAAAAAGCAAGGCGTAAGATATGACAGACACTCTTTCAAAAACGCAGTTCGATAACTTTTTTGCCTTATTTGAGCAGCCTGTACAATTTGAAGTCAATCAAGACAGTCTCGATCAGCATCTACGTCTATTGCAAAAACTCTATCATCCTGACAACGTCACAAAAAACCAAGCCGATACCGCACAAGCAAAGCAGCAGTCAGAGCAAACCTCCGCACTCATTAATCAAGCATACCAGACGTTGAGTGCGCCTGATAGCCGTGCAGGTTACCTACTAGATATGGCGGATCAAGCTCAAAACATAGAGCACTCTATCGCCGATTTAGATTTTTTGGAAGATGCGATGGAAATACGAATGGATTTAGATGATGCCATCGAAGGAGAAAATCTGTCAGCCTTGCAACAGTTACATCCTCAAATCACAGAACGCTTAGCCAAACAATCTGAGCGGTTTAATAACGCTTACGTTACCCAAAACTGGCAAACAGCCATCGATGCGACGCAAAAGCTAAAGTTTTTGGTCAAATTGAACGCTGACGTTACAGCGGGTCTCGATGAGGTTGCCACAGCGGATCAATCAGATGACGATGATTTGTATATGTAATCTTTGATTGCCAACACCCTTGATTGCCAAATCCTCCTATATTTGGAGTGAAAATACCGTCTTGACGCTGTCATAGTACCCATACTGTATTTGCTCCGTTTCTCTTATTTACTTTATCTCTGAGTTGTCTTATGTCTTTAATGCAAATTGCCGAACCCAATCAAAGCGCCCAACCTCACCAACATCGTTTTGGTCTTGGCATCGACCTTGGCACGACACGCTCGTTAGTCGCTGTCGTACGTTCGGGTAAAGCGCAAGTTTTAGAGGCCGGGGCTGCAACAGATACCCTATTGCCTTCTGTGGTCTATTATCCAGCGACTGGCAATCCTTTAGTCGGTTATGATGCATTGGCTCACTTAGCGGATGATCCAAAAAATACGATCGTCTCGGCCAAACGTTTTATGGGTCGTAGCCAAGCTGATATCAAATTCTCGCATCCTTATGAGTTGTCTGGCAATGAAGATGCTATGCCAGCATTTGTGACTGCTCAAGGCGAAGTTTCTCCTGTTGAGGTGTCTGCCCGTATATTAGCGGCGCTTGAACAACGTGCAGCGAGTGCATTGCCCGCAGACAGTATCGAGGGCGCAGTCATTACTGTACCAGCTTATTTTGATGAAGCGCAGCGCCAAGCGACGAAAGACGCAGCACAAGCGGCGGGCATAAATGTACTTCGTTTATTAAACGAACCTACTGCAGCGGCAGTCGCTTACGGACTTGATCAGCATCACGAGCATAGTGATAAAGAAAGCTATTATCTAATCTATGATTTGGGTGGCGGCACGTTTGACGTCTCTATCTTAAAATTGAACGATGGCGTTTTTGAAGTCTTAGCAACTGGTGGCAATAGCGCCCTAGGTGGCGATGATATCGATCGTCTTATTACCAATTGGTTTATTAAACAACTGAATATTGACCCAAAAGACGTCAGTCGCCATGATAAGTCGATACTGGCGCAACAAGCCAAAGCTTACAAGCAAGCATTGACGGATGCCGAACAAGTCGATATCGACATCACCGTTAACGACCAGTCTTATCAAGGTATATTACGCCGTGAAGACATCATGACGATCGTCGAGCCAGTCAGTCGCCGCACCTTAAGCGTGTGCGAACAAGTACTGCGTGATGCCAAGCTATCTGCTGCAGATTTGGATGAAGTTATTTTGGTTGGTGGCTCGACACGTATGCCTGCGATACAGCAAGTTGTGACTGATTTCTTTGCCAAACAGCCGCTTTGTCGCCTCAATCCAGATGAAGTCGTTGCCTTGGGCGCGGCCCAGACAGCGCACCAACTGGTCAATGGCGATAGCAACAATAATTTGCTCTTATTGGATGTGACCCCCCTATCGTTAGGACTTGAGACAATGGGTGGCCTAGTCGAAGTGCTCATACCACGCAACACGCCTATCCCTGTCAAAAAACGTCAGGTGTTTACAACTTATCAAGATGGTCAAACTGGCATGGTCATCCATGTTGTTCAGGGCGAACGTGAAACTGTCGATAACTGCCGCTCGCTTGGACGCTTTGAATTGTATGGCATTCCTTCTATGAAGGCTGGGTTTGCTCGTATCGAAGTCACTTTCAGTATTGATGCCAATGGCCAGCTGACGGTTAGCGCGCAGGAAACGACCACCAAAACAGAAAGCAAAATTGAGATTGTTCCTTCTTATGGACTATCAGATGAGCAAAAAGAGCAACTGCTAATAGCAGGCTTTAAATACGCAGAAGAAGACAAAAACGCGCGTTCACTGATCGAAACCAAAGTGGAAGCGGAGCGTGAAGTACTGGCTCTGCAATCTGCATTGAACGAATTTGCCACATTATTGTCTGCTGAAGAACAAAGTACTTTGGCTGAGCACATTCAAACATTATCGACTGCCCTTGGCACTGATGACCTAACCGTGATCGAAGCTCAACAGGCACAGCTTAAACCACATAGCGACGCCTTTGCGGCTCGTATTATGAATCAAAGCGTTAAAGCCAGTATGGCAGGCACAAGCGCCCAAGATTGGTAGCAAATACGCTCCAAATGACAGCTTAGTTACCGTACTAAGTTGACGTTTTTTATATTAAATTGATTAGCATTGGACAGATAATTTATGCCAAAGGTTACCGTATTACCCCATCACGAAATTTGCCCTGAGGGTGCAGAAGTTGAGCTAAAAGCTGGCGAAAACTTGTGTAAAGCATTATTAGAAAAAGGCATCAAAATCGAGCATGCCTGTGAGATGTCAAAAGCATGTACCACTTGTCACGTGGTGGTACGCAAAGGCTTTAATAGTCTAGATGAAATGGATGACATCGAAGCAGATTTGCTTGATCGCGCTTGGGGATTAGAACCTGACTCACGCCTATCATGTCAGGTAATGCTCGATGATGAAGATTTGATTATTGAAGTGCCTAAATACACACTCAATCATGCAAAAGAAAATCACTAAATACACTTAGCACGCTTCACTTGTGTACAAAAAAACGACCCGTTATTAGATATTAATAACGGGTCGTTTTTTATGTCGTCATTCGAGCTGTCAGTCATGACAACCACGGCCATACTTGCCATCATTATCCGCTGAACGGTTATCTCTGGCCAGTTTTATGACGTTTGCTCTCTGCTGCGATGCTTGCAGCCACTTTTTCTTCCTCTTTCTCAACCCGTTCAAGCGCAACATTTAGGCGTGACCTGATATCTTGATAATCCTCATCTTTCATATCTTTGAAATTTAGATGTAGGTTAAATCCAGGTAATGTATGATCTACCCATTTAGAGAGGTAGCCTCCATGGCTATCAGGGTCTAACACTTGCCATGCGTTGACCTTATCATCAAAGCCCTTCAACTCAAGTGCTGCAATGTACTGACATTCATAGTTATGACAAACATAATCATAAGTGCTTTCATTGATCAAAATCTCATCTTTGCCACCGCATGATTGGAGCCTAGAAGCCAAATTAGCCTCTTTACCAATCAGTGTATAACTAAGTCGATTGTTACTACCGAAATTACCCACATGGCAGTAGCCAGTCGTAATACCGATACGTATATACAAACCCTCAAAGCCCATTAGTCGCCACTTTTGACGCAGTGTGCGCATTTCGCGGCGCATGTCTATCGCCATCGCCACACAATCTAGTGCATCTTGACGCGAACCGCGGCTATCAGGTTCGCCAAAGAAACACACCATGCCATCCCCAATGAATTTATCCAGAACTGCGCCATGTTTGTCAGCAATCATGGTCATACAGTGCATATAAGTGTTTAAGATATCCGCCAAATTATCCGCACTCAGGCTGTCAGATAGTTCCGTAAAGCCCACGATATCCGAGAACATAATGGTTAGCTTTGCACGCTTATTAGAGACAGTAACTGGCATATCCGCTCTGACAATAGGTTCCCAAACCTGGGGTGGTACAAAACGAGTCAGTTTATTGATGACTGAAACCATCGTACTCAAACGCCCGCCTGCCTGATAAGCACTTTCTTTATAGTCAGTGTGCTTTTTATGAGTTCGTCGAAATTGACAGAGAATAACCGCCATGCTTGCCAGCAATATAACAGTTGGCAACCAGCTGTCATTGCAATCCATACCACCAGCATCCAAAATATTACTGACATAATAGAAGACAATAGCGGTCACTAAAGCGACAGTAAATAGTCTTAAATGGTTTTCAGGCTTGTTTAGGATGATTCGCATAGCGATTAAAGACGCTAGACTGAGTGATATAACCATGCAGAACTGTATCGCACCAATCACTACTGCCAGTAAAATAATGACAATATTGGACGTCCAAAAACTGGTTTTGCGTCGATAGTTATAAATAAAAATCATTAAACTGGGTAGAATAATGATAATCGATAATGCCATCGATGTCGGTCGAAACCCATAATGAAACGTGAGTAATATAACGGTGAGTATTAAAACGAAAACTTCTGGATAGTCGAATTGGCAGATACCATTACCCTTTGACAACATTTTTAGCTTTAATGTCTCTGGTAAGGGCATAGGGAGTATTCACTTAAACTAGATAGACTATCGATGAGATGATAGTACTTGAGAGTAACATAGCTACATGATTTTCGCTTATGACAAATCATTATAAGATATATCTAATAATATATTATACTTTTTAAAACAGATGAAACCTAGACCACTGGTGCTCAAAAAAACGCCCTTTGTCCAATGTTATGGCTTAATAAGTCACTATTAGCTTTACCTCAAGTAAAACCTAATAAAAAAACCAGATACCCTACGGTATCTGGCTTCTCTTATCTGTTCTATACGCAGCAGCTATATATGAGTATCGGCTTACGAAAATTGGCCATCTCTCATATTATGAGACCAAAACCTAAAAGCCTCGTTCTTACTGTCTGACTACATTTGCCAATCAAAAGGCATTTGATGATGACCACGTAGCGCCATCATTAGTGTTTGCTGCATCTGTGCTAGCACCTCTTTAGTATAAGGGATAGCAGGAACACCCCACACTGGGTTAGGCCATTGCATATCATTCTGATAGCGGACGATATGATGAAAATGAAGCTGGGGCACTTGATTACCAAGGGCTGCTACATTCATTTTATCTGCTTGAAAAGTTTTGGCCAGCTGACTCGATAGCCAACTTGACTCACGTAAAAACTGTGTTTGATCGGCTTCAGATAACTCATACAGCTCTTTGATACCTGATACGCGCGGCACTAATATTAACCAAGGAAATTGGCAGTCATTGATTAAACGACAAGTAGACAGTGGGAAGTCCCCTACTAAAAAACTATCAGCAGCAAGTTTATGATGAAGTTGGAACATAATGACGGTTCTCTTGTTGTTTAATTCAAATAAAAGCACATAAAATATAAAAGGGTAAAACGCAGTTTGGCTATTTTATCAGTTATCTGGTTGATAAAATAGCGCCATGACAGATTGTATGACAACTTGCCTCACTGGCATGATAAACGTCACTTATCTAATGCCCTTCTTTGCTCGACACTCAGTGTTTAATAGATTAAGCGGACTCCGTCACCCTATGCTCGCTAAAATAGCGCAGCAGCTCTTGGATAACAGTCACTCGCTTTTGCGGCGTTGCCAGTTTATCAGCATTTTGATAACGAATACCAGATGCGCCATTCATACGATAATGCTGCCCATTCGACTGTATCAGCTTAATAATGGCCAAGGCGTCGACCGGTGTATCTGGTGCAAACTCAAGCGTCATACTACTGCCATTGGCATCAATTTTATTGATCTTTAATGGCTCTGCCTGCAAGCGCAATCCATGAATCGCAAAGAGCTGTTTGGTTTGATCTGGCAGTGTACCAAAACGGTCTATCATTTCCGTACGAATGTCAGTCAACGCTTCTTTGTCATCCGTATTACTAATGCGCTTATAAAACAATAAACGCTGATGTACGTCATGTAAGTACTCTTCTGGTATGAGTGCAGAGCTGTGTAGATTGATTTCACTGGTCAACGATAGCGGTGTGTTCAAATCAGGCTCTTTGCCCGCTTTGATGGCCTTAGTCGCCCGCTCAAGCATATCCATGTATAAGCTAAAGCCAATGGCCTGCATATTACCACTTTGCTGCTTGCCTAATATTTCGCCTGCACCGCGAATCTCTAAATCCTCACTCGCCAGCATAAACCCTGCGCCCAACGTATTGGCACGCTCAATCGCATGTAACCGGCGTTTGGCATCTCCTTTAAGCCCTTTGATAGAAGGCACTAACAGATAGCAATAGGCCTGATGATGACTACGTCCGACTCGGCCACGTAGCTGATGCAGCTGCGCCAGACCGAACTTATCCGCACGCTCAATAATGATCGTATTGGCATTGGGCACATCAATACCTGTCTCGATGATAGTAGAACAGATGAGCACGTTGAATTTTTTATGATAAAACTGCTGCATGACTTGTTCGAGTTGACGCTCTTGCATTTGCCCGTGCGCCACCCCTACTCGCGCCTCAGGTACAAGCTCACGAATAGTCTCTGCCATACGCTCGATACTCGCAACATCATTATGCAATAGATAGACCTGCCCGCCGCGCAATAACTCACGCAAGATAGCCTCTTTCATCAGGGCTTCTGTTTTTTGCATCACAAAAGTTTTGATGGCAAGACGACGTGCAGGCGGCGTAGCAATGATTGACATATCACGCATACCTGAGAGCGCCATATTCAGCGTTCTGGGGATGGGGGTCGCCGTCATAGACATGCTATCCACATCCGTCTGAATGGCTTTGATACGCTCCTTATGACGCACGCCAAAGCGATGTTCTTCATCGACGATCATCAGCCCTAAATTTGAGAATTTCACATCGGGTTGCAGCAGTTTATGAGTGCCAATCACGATATCTACTTTACCAGCAGCCAAATCAGCCAAGACTGTTTCCTGGTGTTTTTTGCCACCAAAGCGCGACAGACTTTCGATACGTACTGGCCAATCAGCAAAACGATCACGGAAATTGTCTTCGTGCTGACCTGCTAGCAGCGTCGTCGGCACTAGTACAGCCACCTGATAACCAGCACTAACCGCAATAAAAGCCGCTCGCATGGCCACTTCAGTCTTACCAAAGCCGACATCGCCGCAGATGAGACGATCCATGGGTTGGTTTTGTCTCATGTCCTCCATCACTGCATGGATGGCATGGGCCTGATCGGGGGTTTCTTCAAAAGCAAACTGACTAGAAAACAGCTCGTATTGAGAAAGGTCTATTTTAAAATGAATGCCTACTTTGGCCTCACGTCTTGCTTGCATATTTAGCAGTTCTGCTGCCACATCATGAATCTGCTCGAGGGCTTTTTGTTTGGCTCTGTCCCATTTACCGCTACCAATTTTGTGCAGTGGTGCTAACGCTGGGTCACCGCCACTATAGCGACTGATCATCTGTAAATTGGCCACTGGTACATAGATACTGGCATCGTCAGAATACTTTAGATGAATAAACTCTTGCTCACCATCACCGACATCCAGCGTAATCAGACCATTATAACGACCAATGCCATGCTCAATATGGACGACCGGACTACCATCTGTTATCTCAGTAACACTTTTGACCAAAAACTCTTCTGACACCCCGCTTTGACGGCGACGGCGCGTTTGCAGTACTTGACGACCGAATAGCTGTGTCTCACTAATCAATACCAAACGCTCAGGCACATAAACGCCGCGCTCGATAGGTGCTACCGTCAGACCTACTTTTGGCAAATGATTGGTATGAGTTGCGCTCGTTTTATCTGCTAATAGAAACGCCTCAAAGCTGTCATAAGCGGTAATATCAATCTTACCTTTAAACAGCTCAATCAGAATCTCGCGACGTCCTGCCGTTTCAGCCACAATCAGGACAGGCGTGGCCGTTTGCGCTTGTATCTCTAGAAACTCTAACAATTCAGTTAGCGGTTCAGATTTTTGATGATTCACTGCCAATTGCGGTGGTTCTTGTGCACTCAGTGCGACCGAACCCTGCTGCTTATCTATCGCAAGCTCATCACGCGCACTCAGTATCACTCGTGGATACTGGTTTAGCTGTTCATTCAGTGCATTGGACAGTAGGTACAGCAATTCAGGTGCCACAATGGGTTTGTCTATGTCATGACGACGCTCTTCGTAGCGACGCTGGATCTGTGACCAATATTCAGCCTGCTTTTCATTGATCAATTCATCAGTGATAAATAGCGCATCACTAGGCAAGTAGGAAAATAAACTACTCTCGGACTCCCAGTCTTTTAGATTAAAAAATAACGGCTGATAGTATTCAAGCCCGCTACTGGCTATGCCTGCCATTACGTCTTTGTGTAATTCAAATTTACGGCTACTGGCATTCGGAAACATCGCGGCAAAATTCATGCGAAAGGTTTCGCGCCCTTCATCGAGCGGAAACTCCTTTGCGGGTAATATTTGAAATTGTTCAATCGGTTTTGAGATATCGGGCAGTTTATGCAGTAGCGATAATGACTCTTTTGCCATACTGGTGTCGTTACCAGACATCAGTGCTTTGAGATCATCGTTGGTTAACGTACGCTGTGTTTGTGGATGAAAAAAACGAATCGTCTCGATCTCATCATCGAACAGATCTAAGCGCAGCGGAAATGGCTGACCCATGGCAAAAATATCAATGATGCTACCACGTACCGCAAACTCACCTGGTTCAAAGACATTGTCAACTGCTCGGTAGCCTGCTTTTGCTAGTAACCCACGCTGAGTGCTGATATCGAACAGGTCACCCACACTCAGATCAAAATGCTGACCAATTAACCAGCTTGGCGGCGCCACGCGGTGCATCAGCGCTTGTATTGAGATGAGCAGGACACCTGAGCTTGGCATATCTGTCAGCAGATTAATACGCTCACTGACGATATCCTGATGCGGAGACAGCTCATCATAGGTCAATGTCTCCCAGTCAGGGAACACATAAGCATCGACCCCGCAAAACGCCAACTCTGTCTCTATCTGATTGAGCTGGTTTTGGTCACGTGCCACCACCACCTTTAGTCGATCGGCAATATCCCATCTAGATGCCTGAACCAAGCTTGCCAGCCACAAGCTACTGACCGCACCGTGCACAGGTGCCAGCCAACGCCGCTCGGCGTTTTTGATAGGAAACAGTTGCTGATTAATAGGGTCAAAGGCGTCAGTTAAAGCAGTGATAGGCATAGAGAGTCGGATCAAAGTTAAAAGTCAGAAAGCTATTATACGAATATTTCAGCAATTACCAAAACTTATGCCGTAACGGTTTGTCACCTGCAAGCTCATTTATCATAAAAGAGGCAACACGCTCTACGTGAAACCATTAAGCGCTGACCGTTATAGCCGCACAAAAAAACCCCAACTGGTAAGCTGAGGCTTTCTATTCGTACCCATAAAACCAAGTTTAGATGAGCGGGCTGACACTCGCGATAATACCGTTATTGTCTGCGTAAACAAACATACCAGAGTTTAAGGTTAGGTCACCAAAACTGATTTCGATATCTGTTTGCCCTTCATCACGTCGATTTGACTTACGCGGGATACAGCCTAGCGCCATGACGCCGATACCCATCTGTGCTAAGTCATCAACATCACGGACACAACCATATATAACCACGCCCGCCCAACCATTATCGATTGCTGATTCTGCAATCATGTCGCCTAGCAATGCACAGCGCATAGAGCCGCCACCATCCACAACCAACACCTTGCCATTGCCGTCTTTATCTTTACCATCACTATTCAGCAATGACTTAACACGGCTATTGTCTTCGAAACATTTGACCGTCACAATTTCACCGCAAAATTTATTTTTTGCACCAAACTGACGAAACGACTTGCCTTCAATATTTGGCAAACATACCTGCGACTCAGGATTTGTATC
The DNA here is from genome assembly GCF_015864565.1 of Psychrobacter sp. SWN149. NCBI lineage: Bacteria > Pseudomonadati > Pseudomonadota > Gammaproteobacteria > Moraxellales > Moraxellaceae > Psychrobacter > Psychrobacter sp. SWN149. Next base: position 225,260 of record NZ_JADYWX010000002.1, on the reverse strand, counting down.
TAACAAATCACACGTCACAAAAGTGTTTCTATCCATCTTTATCGATTCTGGCATTGGTTTTACTCCTTGTTGTTAGTGATTTGGTTAGCTACGCTGCTGATTAGTAAAAGTCGCCTGTTGATAAAAAACCTACGCTAATGAAAACTCCTGGGACGTCATTCTTTATTTTTTGACGCGAGTCATCGCTAGCATCTGCTTATTTTCAATGACATTGGTATGTATGGCTTGGGGTTCCGTACGATATTTGCTCCGATGATAAATCTCATGGGCGCTCATAGCCATGGCACTGGCAACACGTTTAGCAGAAATGGGATGCAACGACAGTGACTCTGAGACCAAAGGCGATATCAGCTTAAATGCTTTTTGGCCGAGGCTTTCAAGCGGGCGACCCTTATGCTTACCTAACAACAATGATGGTCTAAAAACCACCAGCTTTCCAAAGCTCAATGACATAATAGACTGCTCAGTCTCAGCCTTGACCCGATTGTACAAAAAGCGACTGTCGATGTCAGCATTCATAGAAGAGAGCAAGAAAAAGTTCTCTACGCCTTTATCGCGGCAGAGCTTGGCAAAGTTCACATTATAATCATGGTCTATTTTTCGAAAAGTCTCATCGCTACCCGCTTGTTTTTTGGTGGTCCCAAGACAGCTAAAAGCATCTGTCGTTCGATCCGCGCCCACACTTGCAAACACTTCTGAGAGATTATCGAAGTCATTGACCTGATAAAAACGCATGCTGGCATTGATATAGCGTGGCGGACGCCGAGCGATCACAATCAATGTATCATAGAGCTCACTCAGCTGTTTTACCAAGTGCTGCCCTACCAGTCCTGTTGCGCCAATCACAATTGCTTTTCGCTGCATACCCTATCCATTTATATGACGTTAGATGATCTATATTGATGAAAAAATACCTATATCAAGGTCTATCGCTACCGTATCATACCTAAATTCCCAGGCAACCGACCGGATTATGTAAGATTTATTGTAAGAGATTTTATCAGTTTACCACTATCATGAATGTGAGAACGGTTCGTAAACTTACCCAAACTGTACTTTTATTCTGTTAGGGCCTGTTTGATATTCAAACATTAGGGCTGCTGATCGATAAAATTGTACCAAACTAGGCAAAAACTGACGATAATATCGAGACCTTGGCTAGGTTTTCAACAACGTTTGGGGTGATTTTAGCATCAGCCTTTCAGGGAAGTACTCTTTTTTGCCACTACATGTTTTTGCCAATATATGGCGAAATTATTTAACCTAGAATGACTAGGCATCAAAGATTTCACTGCATATTGTCTAAAAAATAGTCACTGCCAGCACCATGTTTGCATATTAAACAGACCCTAAACAACTTCTTCAGGCATTAATCATCAAATATATTGTCCTTAGCTCAATAATTTGATAAGATAACCGGCTTTACACGTCAACGCTGTTTAATTATTCCAAACAGTTCTGGCGCTTGCGATGATCTATTCGTATTAGATACTTTAATATCAGACATCGACATCATGTTTGACGAGAGGCTGCTCGTCACCGATGACTGTTAAACCCATTATTGCAATCAACATTCATACTTTTATCTGTCTTTATCAAGGAGATACGCGTGGCTAATACTGCACAAGCTCGTAAACGCGCCCGTCAAAACACCAAACGTCGTCAGAACTCTGCGTCACAACGCTCTATGGTTCGTACTTACTTAAAACGTGTTGATGCGGCTATCGCAGCTAAAGATTATGACGCGGCTACCGAAGCTTACAAAAAAGCGGTACCAGTTATTGATCGTATGGCTGACAAAGGTATTATTCATAAGAATAAAGCTGCTCGTCGTAAGAGCCGCCTAAACAAAACAATCAAAGGCCTACAAGCTTAAGATTGGTCGCGTTTAGACCGCATCTCGCTTTGACAGCGTGATGACTAAAACCTTGCTACTGGTTCTAATACTGGGGCAAGGTTTTTTTATGCTATATTATTGGTATGTCAATAATTGGAAGATGCTCAGTGGAATCAATGAATAAGCGCGCAATCGTGATCGGTGGTTCGTTAGCTGGGCTTTTTTCAGGCACGCTACTACGCTCTATTGGCTGGCAAGTAGATATTTACGAGCGCTCTACTCATGATTTAGACAGTAGAGGTGGCGGTATTGTTTTACAACCTGATGTCGTAATGGCGCTAAAAAGAGCAGGTATTGCGACAGACAAACTGGGCGTCGATGCCCTTGAACGCTATTACCTGCAAAAAAATGGCCAAATTGAAAGAATGGCCATGCGTCAGACGCTTACCTCTTGGAACATCCTTTATCGCTCGATGCGAAGACACTTTCCAGATGAGCATTATCATCAAGGAAAAGTATTAGTACAAGTAGAATCAAAAGGTGCCAAAGTCACCGCTACTTTCACCGATGGTGCTTGTGAAGCTGTAGACTTGTTGATTGGCGCTGACGGACCCAATTCAACCGTGCGCCAGCAGCTTCTCCCTACGTATCAGCCTCAATATGCAGGTTACGTAGCCTACAGAGGTTTGATAGAAGAAGCTAAATTATCACCAGAAGCGGCCGAAATATTTACTGAACGGTTTGTATTTTATGATTTTCCAAACTCACATATTTTGGCCTACGTCATTCCCGGCGAAAATGAGTCGCTGGTTTCAGGAAAACGCCGATTCAACTGGGTTTGGTACGTTAATTACGATGAAAAGACGGAACTTGCCCATATACTTACTGATAAAAACGGTAAACATAGAAAACACTCTGTTCCACCAGGAATGATGTCTTCTACTGTAGAGCAAGCCATGCGAGACTACGCAGAACGCGTCCTCGCTGAGCCATTTAAAAAACTAATCACCGCAACTAAAGAGCCTTTTGTACAGTCCATTTTGGACTTGGCAGTGCCTCAGATGGTTTTCGATAGCATAGCCCTGATAGGAGATGCCGCTTTTATTCCTCGGCCTCATACAGCAGCGGGTACGGCAAAAGCGGCAGCAAATGCTATGTCACTGGTCGAAGCACTCGTTGACCATAATCATAACGTTCCTAATGCCTTACAAGCATGGGAGAGCCATCAGCTATCACACGGCATGCAATTATGGCAACAGGGTCGCAGCGTAGGAGATCGTTCTCAGTTTGCTTATGGAAAAAACCGAACAGAAGGCTAGAAGACAGAATCATTTTACGTTGTTGAAAAGAGTGGGTCAGACGCAGGCATAATAATCATAAAACGCCTTAGAAATCAGTCCCATTTCACCTTTGGCGGCAGTAGCAACTTGCTTGGGTGATGACCTGCAGCTTGGTAGTCCTCTAAGAGAGAGCTGATCGGGCGGGTATAGACCTTACCGCGCCAGATAAAATGTGCACTGCTCTGCGCAAATGGCTTGTCATCAAACCACAAGAACACACCCTCCATCATCTTTGGCCAGTCATTCCAGTCAATTTCAACCACATCAAACATCACCGCCAAAAATGCAGAGAGTAAGGTATCGTGACTAACCGCGAGCATTAAATGACCTGACTGCGGCTGATTTTGATAAAAAAGTGACAGAATATCGAGGCCACCTTGATAGGCATTTTTGGTGCCTTCAAGATTGCCTTGCAAAAAACGATTGATAAAGTTCAATACGCCAATCTCTTTAAACACTGGATTGGCAATTTCAGGCTCGGTGACGAGGCTACCAGGCTCAACCAGTAGTGATTGATGTGTAATGTCTCGTCGTAGCCCTGCCCCTTCCTGCATCAGATAGGCCGTATCAAGACAGCGTCCAATTGGGCTTGAAATGCTATCGACATCGAGTGAGTATGGAAGATGACCTGCCAACCAACGCCCCCAAGACTTTGCCAGTATTCGGCCTTTAGGGGTCAGTGGTAACTGATAACTGGCAAAACCGTTGCCATCAGAGCGCTCACGTAAAGAGTGTCTCGTAAATAAAATCAGACGTTTATTTTCTGGCAATAAACTGACTGATGGAATCATACTATCTGGCAGGTGTGAGGGCGCAGGCGCGCTTGGCGTGTGACTGCCAAGCTTGTCAATGGCGCTTTGGGGCGGGATATTGCTAAGATATTTACTCATACTGCAAGCGTAGCAGATTTTTTGTCAGGAATGAATACTATACAAATCCAGTTGCAATATATATTGTGAATACTGTTTCTGATTTGAAAATCAGATTCTTATTAAGCGAATTGAGGCGAATTTTATTTTTCGATCGTGGCATAAGCAGTGCGTATTTGTGATTGTGAAAGAGAAATATTCCTCCACCTGTAGTAAATAAACCGCTTTATACGCATAAAAGTGCGTACTAGCCAATATCTACGACTCTATCCCACGCAAAATCCAATGCTGTACTACTCACCTCATTGGGATATGCCCGAGGATTGACAATGACCCGAGTATGACCAATACGGTAATCAAATGCCTCATGTGTGTGCCCATGTACCCATAATGTAGGCGCCCAGTCCTCATGCATCCATTTAGACAAATCACTGACGAAAGCGGCATTACTTGGTAGATTGGCGTACTTTTCAGACACAGAGAGTGCACTGATACTATGATGGCTCATTACTATGGTCTTTTTGCCCAACTCTTTGGCGGTTATCAATGCTTGCTGTAGCCACTTACGATGCGTTGCATGGATCTGCATAGAAACCTCAGGTGAAAATAGCTCGTTACCGGCATAAATTTGCTTATAATCACGCATAAACTGTCGAGCAGCAGCCATCGTGTCTTCATTGGCGTGATATTGATAATCTGTCCAAAGCGTACAGCCCAAAATGCGAACGTCACCGATATCAATATGCTGACACTGTAATACGCGAACGCCTTGATTAGACGCAGCGTTATAGTTGTCCCATGTTTTCAACTTTTGATCAAAACTCAATACATCTTCATCAAAATACTCGTGGTTGCCTGCAACCGTAATCACTGGCACTTGCAAGCGTGCTGATTGCTCTTGTAGCCATGGCATACCTTTATCACTATTTGCCGTATCACCCGCCACTAGGACCACATCTGCATCCGTTTTAGGAATATGTCCAATAGGATGCAACTGACGTGCATAGCTATCAATGTGTAGGTCACTGAGTATCTGTAATTTCATATTATCTCGTACCGTTCAATCATGTCATTACTGAAATTTTGATAAAAACAAGCATCTGTACTGCTTTTATCTGGCAAGCTAAGCGTATCCCATTAGAGCCAATTATGTTTTTATCGTGGCAACAGCATAAATTTAAATAGTGTAGCACCTTTTTATCTACTGCCAGACAGTAAAAAGACAGCCATATAAGCTGTCTTTTTACTGTCTATGCCTCGAGCTCATAACTCATTGTATACTTTGAAGTATAGTCTTTAGTTTGGCAGCAGGATCTATGGCCTGAGTAATAGAACGACCAATAACCAGATAGTCGGAGCCATCCGTTAGCGCTTGACTTGGTGTACAGATTCGCTTCTGATCATCAGCTCTATCGTCTGCCAATCTAATGCCAGGCGTCACCAGTTTAAAATCTTGACCACAAAGGGCTTTGAGTGCCTTTGCTTCCTGAGCCGAGCATACCACGCCATCCAAACCCGCTTGCTTGCTCAACTGCGCCAATCGACTGACTTGGGCATCCAAACTGTCAGTGATTCCTGTCTGCATCAACGCCTGAGTGTCCATCGAGGTCAATACCGTGACAGCAATCAATAACGTATCAAAATCATTATCTAGCAAACGCTGCTTTGCTAAAGACATCGCCTCTAAACCAGCACTTGCGTGGACATTCACCATCCACACACCAAGCTCAGCCGCCGCTAATACCGCTTGTGCGGTAGTATTGGGAATATCATGAAATTTCAAGTCTAAAAACACGTCAAAGTTACGCTGATGTAGCGCCTTGACTATATCGGGGCCACAGCGTGTAAAAAGCTCTTTACCCACTTTTAATCGGCATGTTTTTGGGTCTAATTGGTCAGCTAGTGCTAAAGAGGCGTCCGAAGTCATGTTATCTAAAGCCACGATGACTGGAGAATTTATTGTATTGTTCATGGTTTTGCCATATTTATATCAGAGTGAACGAAGTCGCGTATTTTCAAGCGTGGATAAGCGTAGAGACATCACGACGTCTGGTTACTAATCTCGCTTACGCTTAGACAGCGTACCGCCTTCATTTAAGTGAGTATCTGTACTGTCTTGCACGTTGGTAGCCGTTGCACCATAAACAGCCTCTTCTACGGTCGGAGCACTTGCCTGACGATCGATGACTGTATTGGCCTGAGTGAGCTGCTCTTGCAAATTCGTATTCGCTTTTTGCAAACGCGAGATTTCCCATTTATTCTGTAATACTCGAAAGATAAGTAGCGCCATGAGAATACCAATCACGATACCGAGTATCAGACATAAAATCAGCAGCAGCCCCAAATTCATCGTAGGTGCTTGCGAAAATATGAGATTAACTCCAACCTCGGTATTGTTTGCCAATACTAGACCCAGCGAATAAGCAAAGCTCAGAAATAGCAGTACAAATAGTAAAAAGCGCATGAGACAGTTACCTTAGTTTGGAGTCATAATATTAGGATCATCACGTGCAATGACATTAACTGTCAATAATATTAAATATTGGCAACAGTATCATTGACGGCTTCACGCAACGCTTTGCCTGGCTTAAAATGAGGAATGGCTTTGGCAGGTACTGGTACGCTTTCACCTGTCTTAGGATTACGACCCAGACGAGCACGGCGATGATGTAGACAAAAACTGCCGAACCCACGAACTTCAACTCTGCCATCGTTGGCTAAAGTATGCGTCATCAAATTCAATATTTCACGCACTGCATCATCGACAACCGTATCGGCCATACTGTCACAGTTCGCACTTAAATTACTAATAAATTCGGATTTGTTGATCGTTTGCTGCATTATTACACTTGCCTTGTAGATTGATGGATAAACTGATAATGAATCAGAGCCCTATTTTAACAGCCAATTACCAAGGGCTATTTTCAACACTATGTATTTATTAGCATTACACTAAAACTGCTAATACACCGTGACTCACATCTTGTTACTCAATGTTGCAAATGATAGCGGATATTGGGGTAAATAGGAATAAGAGTTTGCCAATTTTGGCAAAAACATCCCTGATTAATATCATTATCAAAATTTAATGATAAAAAAAAGCGACCGAAGTCGCTTTTTTTTATTACTTGTATATCAATAACTTAATGCTTACTGCATTTGTTCTTTGATCAAGTCACCAATAGTTTTTGGTTGAGCTTCAGAACCGGCAGCGGCAGTAGTACTAGTGCTGCTTAGTTCTTTGATTGCTTGACGCTCTTCAGCTTCGTCTTTCGATTTGATAGACAAGTTGATGCTGCGTGTTTTGCGATCAACACTGATGATTTTAGCTTCAACGTCATCACCAACAGTCAGATGCTTAGTCGCATCTTCAACGCGGTCACGTTGGATCTCAGAGGCACGTAAGTATGCTTCAACTTCGTCAGCAAGCTCAATAGTAGCGCCTTTAGCATCTACTTCTTTTACTTTACCAGTAACGATAGCACCACGGTCATTGTTGACTAGGTATTCGTTGAATGGATCAGAGCTTAACTGCTTCACGCCTAGGCTGATACGGTTAGCTTCTGCATCTACAGACAATACCATTGCTTCAACGGTGTCGCCTTTGTTGTAGTTACGGATAGCGTCTTCGCCAGTTTCGTTCCAAGAGATATCAGACAGATGAACAAGACCATCAATACCACCGTCTAGACCGATAAAGATACCGAAGTCAGTGATTGATTTGATCGTACCAGTGATTTTATCACCGCGCTCATGTTTCTTATCAAACTCATCCCATGGGTTAGCAAGAGTTTGTTTGATACCTAGGCTGATACGACGACGTTCTTCGTCGATATCAAGAATCATCACTTCAACTTCATCGCCCACTTGAACTACTTTAGATGGGTGGATGTTTTTGTTGGTATGATCCATCTCTGACACGTGTACTAGACCTTCGATACCTTCAGAGATCTCAGCAAAACAACCATAATCAGTCAAGTTGGTTACGCGTGCTTTAACAACGCTACCCACTGGGTATGTGCCGCCAACGTTATCCCAAGGATCAGTACCAAGTTGTTTTAGACCTAGGCTAACGCGATTGCGCTCACGGTCAAACTTCAATACTTTAACTTTAAGATCTTGACCAACTTCAACTACTTCAGATGGGTGCTTGATACGGCGCCATGCCATGTCAGTGATGTGCAATAGACCATCGATACCACCTAGGTCAACGAATGCGCCGTAATCAGTAAGGTTCTTAACGATACCTTCGATCTCGATGCCTTCTTCAAGCTTGTTCAATAGCTCTTCGCGCTCAGCTGAATTTTCAGCTTCCATAACTGCACGACGGCTAACAACAACGTTGTTACGTTTTTGATCAAGTTTGATGACTTTGAATTCTAGCTCTTTGCCTTCAAGATGCGTCGTATCACGGATAGGACGTACATCTACCAATGAACCTGGTAAGAACGCGCGTACTGAACCGATATCTACAGTGAAACCACCTTTAACTTTGCTTGAAATGATACCTTTTACGATTTCATCGTTGTCAGCAATTTTCTCAAGGAAGTTCCAAGTTTCAACACGCTTAGCTTTTTCACGTGACAGCAAGGTTTGACCCATGCCGTTATCAACTGCTTCAACCACGACATCAACGCTATCGCCAACTTCAACTTCAAGTTCGCCTTCTTCGCTTAAAAACTCTTCACGAGCGACAATACCTTCAGATTTCAGACCAGTATCAACAGTGATCCAGTCGTTATCGATGGCCACAACAGTACCAGTGATAACCGAGCCACGCTCGATATCAAGACCTGTTTCTTCGATGCTCGCTTCAAATAGTTCAGCAAATGATTCCATTATGTCTACCTTTGTATAGCCGTATCCTGTCCAGCACAGTACGGATCAAATTTATGATTGTATAAAACGAGAATACTGGTTTTATATCCCATACAATCATATATAAAAACGTTTGTTGTCAATAAGCACATAACTTATCAAACTTACTAACAACAACTGTCTTAACTCAAGCGCTATTTACGCTCTGTGAAATACCAAATATTAACTGTACTAGTCTATACTAAAATCAAAGCTTATGTTCAAATTTTTAGTACTTAATATGTTGTTTTTATTCGTTATTAAAAAATATGCCTTTATCCTGACAATGTTGACTGATTTGCTTATAAACATCATCAGCATCTAGCGTAGAGCTATCAAGCCATAGAGCATCTACTGCCGGTTTTGATGGTGCGGTGCTACGGTTCTCATCACGATCATCACGGGCTTTAATCGTTGTCAAAATCGCATCAAAATCTGCGGTTTGGCCAGCTTGCATCAACTGGGCCACACGGCGCTCTGCACGTGCTTTAGCACTAGCGGTCAAAAATACTTTCACATCCGCGTCTGGAAACACAACCGTTCCCATATCACGACCATCAGCGACCAATCCTGAAAAGGTCGCCATATCTTGTTGCAGATGTAGCAATGCCTGACGAACTTTCGGGAATACAGCTATCTGTGATGCATAGCCACCAACCGTCTCGTTACGTACCTGGTCGCCAACTGTTTGACCATTTACAATAATGTCCACGCGTCCTGACTCATTGTTCGGTACAAAAGCTATTTTTAGACTTTTTGTCAGGTCCAACACGGCCATCTCATCAATAACTTGACTTGCATCCGCTGTGATCAGTCCCGCTTCGAATGCTTTAAGTCCTACGATACGATACAACGCACCCGAGTCTAATAACTGATAACCTAAAGCTTGTGCTAAGCGCCAAGTTACCGTGCCTTTGCCTGCGCCACTGGGTCCATCGATACAAATAACAGGATAGCGAATTGACGGCTTTTGGCTATCATCGTTATCAGTTATTGAACTGTCGGATACAGGGACTGTCATAATACTCGCTCAATAGTAGGTGGCGCTTATATACTGGTTATTTCATAGCCATGCAGCAATATTTACTGCTATTTCAAGTGCTTAATTACACGCTAAAACGTTAGGTATCAAACAGGGCAATATTATAGCAAAGAATCCTAGCTATCACTAGCACCAAGACTGATATCTTGTCGATTCATCTTGTCAGCGATAGCAGCTTGTTTGTTCTTTTTTGCAGCGCGTCTACGCTCACGGAAAAATGCCTTTAGCATTCGACCGCTATGTTCGCTACACAGCCCTTTCTGAACTTGGATACTGTGATTATAAAAAGGCTGTATGGACAAATCCAGTTGACTGCCAACCATACCTGCTCGTGGTTCACTAGCGGCGTATACAAGCCTATCCACGCGAGCATGTATCAGCGCGCCAATACACATCGTGCAAGGCTCTAGCGTGACATACAACGTTGTCTCTAACGGCAATCGATAGTTCTTAAGACGATTGCAGGCGTCTCTTATTGCCACTATCTCTGCATGTGACGTGGCATCATGACGTCCGATAGGCTCATTGAAACCCTGTCCAATGATTTGCTCATCATGTACCAATATAGCACCTACTGGTACCTCTCCGCGCTCAGCGCCTTGTTTGGCAAGTCTCAGTGCAGTTTTCATCCATATCATGTCTTGTTGTGACCAAAACGTGTGATTTTTGAATTGAAAATAAGCTGCCTGATTATGCTGTGCCTCATCATATGCTGACGACATATTTGCTAAAAAATAGGGTTGTAACTTGTTATTCATCGTATGGATATGGTTCATAGTATTCAGCATTTATTGTGGCAATTGCCAGTCAATTGGTGCTTGACCATACTGTGCCAAATAATCATTGGTTTTAGAGAATGGCTTAGAACCAAAAAATCCACCGCGGTTGGCAGCGAGTGGTGAAGGATGGACAGCAGTCAGTATCAGATGCTTATCGGTATCGATATATTTGCCCTTTTTTTGGGCTTTACTGCCCCACAGTATAAATACAGTATGCTCTGTCTGTTCATTGACCGCATCAATCACTGCATCGGTAAACTGCTCCCACCCTTGATTTTGATGACTGTTTGGCTCACCCTCTTTCACTGTCAAATAACTATTCAGTAATAGAACCCCTTGCTGTGCCCAATAGGTCAAATCGCCATGTGCCGACGGTTTGATGCCGATATCATCTGCCATTTCTTTTAACACATTATTAAGTGAAGGCGGTTTCGGAATGGCTTTTGGCACAGAAAATGATAGTCCCATTGCCTGTCCTGGGCGATGATAAGGATCTTGTCCTAAAATGACAACTTTGACCTGTGATAGAGGCGTCAGATTAAGCGCATTGAACATCAATGGGGCTGGCGGATAGATACTATCATCTGATTGATACGCCTCTTTTAAAAATGCACGCAAGCTGTCCATGTTTTCAGACGTTAACTCATCTGCCAATGCTGTTTTCCAGTCTTCAGGCAAGCGAACATTGTCTAAGATGGCTTGCTTTTGCTCTGCGGTTTTGGTTGGCTTTTCGTCAAACAACTCCATGGTGTATCCTTTTTATATTTGTTATGGAATAGATATATTGGCTTTTTTTAAGCATTTATACTAACAAAAAACGCTATGAGCTTTGTTAATGAATTATAGCAATAAAAAAACGGCTACCGTAATAATACCGTAGCCGTCTTATTGCATTGACATTAAATAACTTAGCTAGCTACTGACTCAGAGTCTGAGCGTGGCTCATGCGTTTCGACGACAGTCAAGATAATACGGCTGTCAGAAGATCCCTTATCAGAAGACTTACCAAGCTTCACTGTATCACTGTCCTGCGCCTCATCTGCTTTAGGTTCTAATGTCAGATGGACTACCCCACCATTGACCAAATCACCAAACAGAATCATGCTGGCTAATGGCTTTTTGATTTCATCTTGAATCAAACGCTGCATTGGACGAGCGCCCATCAGACGGTCATAGCCTTTATCAGCCAAGTAGTCACGCACGTCATCATCAATCTCTAGCGTCACTTGCTTGTCATCTAGCTGCACTTGTAGTTCAACCAAGAACTTATCGACCACCGATACTACCACTGAGCTGTCTAGTGGGTTGAACTGGATGATAGCATCTAGACGATTGCGGAACTCTGGCGTAAACACACGCTTGAGTGACTCTGTGTTATCACGGCTATGATCTTGCTGAGTGAAGCCCATTGACGAGCGGCTAATACTATCTGCGCCGACGTTGGTTGTCATGATAACGATGACTTGCTTAAAGATAGCAACACGGCCATTGTTGTCAGTCAAAGTACCATGATCCATAACCTGTAATAACAAGTTAAAGACATCAGGATGCGCTTTTTCAATCTCATCAAGCAATAACACGCAATGCGGATGTTGATTGATCTTTTCCGTCAGTAGTCCACCTTGGTCATAACCAACATAGCCTGGAGGTGCACCGATCAGACGTGAGGCAGTATGGGCTTCCATGTACTCTGACATATCAAAGCGTACCAACTCCACACCTAATAGATTGGCCAATTGACGTGATACTTCTGTTTTACCCACGCCTGTCGGACCTGCAAACATAAATGAACCAATCGGCTTATCTGGTGATTTTAGACCAGCACGAGACAGTTTGATGGCATCCGCAAGCGTTGCAATCGCTTCGTCTTGACCAAACACTAAGTGTTTAAGATCACGATCTAAGTGCTGAAGAATGCTCTTGTCATCACTAGACACTGATTTGGGCGGAATACGTGCCAATTTAGCAATAATAGCTTCGATATCAGCCACATCAATTTTCATTGGTGGTCGTTGGGCTTTAGATACCTTGATACCATCTGCTGACTTTTTACCATCGCGTGCCTTTGCCGTTGCGGCTTCATTCTGCATTTCATTATCTGTATCGCTACCGATACCTTCGAGATCGGCATCAATCTGTGCATCGAAATCATGCTCTATGTCTGCAATAAAGCTTTCTTCAGCATCGATATCATCTACATCAGCGACGACACCCAAACGCTTATAAGCGCCTGCTTCATCAATCACATCGATGGCTTTGTCCGGTAAAAAACGCTCGTGGATGTGTTTGGCTGACAATTGCACTGCGGTAATGAGCGCTTGATCCGTGTATTCAACGTTATGAAACTCTTCATAGCGAGGCTTCAGACCACGTAAGATATCAATGGTATCGTCTACGCTCGGTTCTTTCACATCGATTTTTTGGAAACGGCGTGACAATGCATGATCTTTTTCAAACACTTGACGATATTCAGTAAAAGTTGTAGATCCGATACAACGTAACTCACCGTTGGCAAGTGCAGGCTTAATTAAATTAGACACATCCATATTGCTGCTCATGGATGAACCTGCGCCAATAATCATATGGATCTCATCGATAAACAAGATCGCATTTGGCTTATTCTTCAGTGCATCAAGGAGGGACTTCATACGTTTTTCAAAGTCACCGCGATATTTGGTTCCAGCAATAAGCGCCCCAATATCAAGGCTATAAATCACACAACCATTCAGTGGTTTTGGTGCTTTATCATTGATGATAAGCCATGCTAGACCTTCAGCGATAGAGGTTTTACCCACACCTGGCTCACCTACTAGCAATGGGTTGTTTTTACGGCGGCGGCACAATACCTGAGCGGCACGTTCGATCTCAGAAGCGCGACCAATTAACGGATCAGTTTTACCTTCAGCAGCACGCTGATTTAGGTTGGTCGCAAATTCAACCAAAGGGTCTTTGCTGGTTTTTTCAGACGCGCTACGACGCTCGCCAGTACCAGAAGCACGTGACTCAGAAGGCTCATCTTTGTCCTGACCATGCGATAGATATTGAGTCAGTTCAAGACGGCTAATGCCTTGCTTTTTAAGCAAGTAAACAGCATAAGTATCATGCTCTGAAAACATCGATACCAAGATATCAGAACCTTCGACCAGACGACCCCCGCCAATCGATTGCACGTGAAAAATAGCACGCTGCAAAATACGATCAAAACTTTGCGTTGGCTGCGGTGACTGCTCGGTATCTGCATCGACCGTTGGCGTGTGCTTATTGATATACACTTCAAGCTCGGTACGCAGCGCCGAGACGTTGGCGTTACAGGCAGTCAATGTATTAGCAGCATGGGTGTTTTCTAATAGCGCCAATAATAGATGTTCAACAGTGAGATACTCATGCGATTTTTGGCGCGCAAGCGTCATTGCTAAACGTAGAGAAACTTCAAGATGACGACTTAACATAACAACTTCCTACGGTTATATCTATCTTTATAATTGATAGTTTTATGAATGAGTTAGTAAGTAAATCAGGGCGATAGATGCATTGTTCAAGGGCTATATTTGTATTATTGGAAATCGAATAGACGCAGAAACCACAGATACATCGTATGAACCATAGAATTTTCAACCACTGCCGCTGTTTATGTGACGGTTGGCAATGATGGCAACAATACTGGTTCGCTTTTCTTTATATCAACACGATATTTGGATAGAGTCAATCTATTAACGCAGACTAAAGTGTATCAAAGCATGCTAACAGCAGACAAAGGGAGCTGGGACGCAGATTATCCACGTTTAAGAAGATAGATAGCCAAAAAAAGAGAAATAACAATAGAATGAACAAGAGAAGAAAAAGTTAGAATAATTTAATGAGGATTTATATGGTCAATTTAACAATGATTTGAATAGTAACAAGACAGAAAATAATAAGCTCACAATAAAAGTGAGCTATTGATAAGCACTATCGGATTATGCAAAAACCCGCTAATTATACAGAAACTGGGTTTGTAAAAAATAAATGCATAGCAGTGGCCGTTATTCGCCTTGATGCGGCTCAATCTGAGTTAATAGCGGATAACCTTCACGGTGCGCCAAGCTGTTTACCTTTTTGGCTTTGGTTTCAGCGATATCTTTTGGATAAATACCAGCGATACCCTTACTGTTGTTATGAATCGTCAGCATGATTTCGACTGCAGAGTCTGTACTATGACGAAACTCTGATTGCAGTACGTAGACCACAAATTCCATCGGAGTGTAGTTGTCGTTGTACATCACTACCGCATACATAGGTGGTTTGGCTACTTCTGGTTCGGCAACCAGCACGTCAGCTTGTGGTGACGTCTCACCATCAGTGTCACTATCTTGTGCACGGTGAACAGGCGTACTTGGCAGGTGCCAATCAGCAATCGTTGGCATGCTATGTAATATCATTTTTTTTGTCATAATCGGAATACAATCGTGAGATGAGTTTAAGAAAGAAGATTTATTGGAACAGAGTCGCCATATCGCTTAGAGCACAGGGATTGAAATCAGTAGTACCCACCTAGGCAATGTTAAAAAGCGTACTGACTATGAATGATTGATACCTTAAATACAACATGTCCAACCCTGCATGAATACTCTCAAGCAAGGCAGTCAGTCAGTCAAGGCAAGATTCAGCAGTTACTCTGAAATAGGACTTTGATCAACATCTGGTAAATCTAATAGCGAGGGCAACATATTATCGACACGGCTCCCAAGCTTCCAATCATATATTTGCTCTATTTTCTGAGCACCCGACTGGAGTGTCAATTTAGCTTGTAACGGCCTAAATCCTGATGGCATCACAAAACGACCACGTATGCGAACGATACCTTCAATTGTATAGCTGGTAGGATCTAATGGTACTTCTACCAAATCATCGTTATTCAATAACGTCAACGTGGGTCTTAAGCGCTTGGCTTGACCATCGCTGCTGAGCATACCGATATCAAAACCATACTCAAAAGCGTTTTCAGGTAATGGCTCAATCTTGGCGCCCAATATTTGCAAAGGCATACCGCCTTTTTCACTAATAAAATCGGCATAGAACTCATTAAGCTGTGTGACTTGCTTGTTTTCTACTGTCATGGCTTGCTGGTTTTCACGCAACTCTTTCAAGTTTGCCAAACTGATAGCCAGCTCCTGTTTAGAGGTCGCTGCTTGATTGGTCGCTATTTTATTGCTAAGCCGCAAATCTTCAAGCGATTTCGTGGCTTCATTGCCATTAATAATCGCTTGCTTGGCTTCTGTTTGCATTGAGTGCAAGCCGCGCTGATAGCCAAGTTTATGACCGAACATCAATCCGACCACAGCTGTCACAAGCACTGCCAATACAAATAACGCCAATACCAGTGTCGATGCACCGCGCTGAG
Source organism: Psychrobacter sp. SWN149 (assembly GCF_015864565.1). Classification (NCBI taxonomy): domain Bacteria; kingdom Pseudomonadati; phylum Pseudomonadota; class Gammaproteobacteria; order Moraxellales; family Moraxellaceae; genus Psychrobacter; species Psychrobacter sp. SWN149. The sequence goes on along the minus strand of NZ_JADYWX010000002.1, from coordinate 209,156 downwards.
TCATATTTTTAGCATTTACAAAATCATCATCATCTCTCAGGAGACACTGCTTGCTCTGCAAATCATCAATAGCAAAATCTGGACACGATGGACGTGTTGGCTGTGGGCAAAAGCGTAGTACAAGCTTAAAACGCATTTAGACAGTATCTCTTAAGAGTAAGGGCAAGTCATTATAGCGGAATTTATAATCAATACCTAGTAGCATAAATATGAATGACTTAGCCGCAAAAAATCTCGTACTAAGGTACGATAGGCGCAAAATTCAGTCCCATCGATTCATCAAACCCAAACATAACGTTCATGTTTTGGACGGCCTGTCCTGCAGCACCTTTGACCAAGTTATCCTGTACTACAATCACCGTCAGCTCAGCACGGTCATTGTCCTGATGGACAGCGATACGTAAACGATTGCTGGCGCGCACGCTGCGTGTGTCAGGATAAATACCTTTTGGCATGACGTCAACGAATGGCTCTGAGACATAAGACGCTTCAAATGCTTGCTGCCAATCAATCATAGCACCTGCATCCGTGAGCTCCATGTGAATAGAGCTGAGCATGCCACGTATCATCGGTACTAAATGCGGTAAAAAACGAATACGATGGGTAAACTGACTATCTAATAATTGTGCAACACCCTGCTCAATCTCAGGTAGATGACGATGCCCCTCGACGCTATAAGCTTTAAAGTTATCTGTTGATTCAGCATAATTGAGCGCAAGCGAGGCTTGACGACCCGCGCCAGACACACCAGACTTTGCATCAATAACAATGCGAGATTCAATCAAACGTTCTGCTTGTTTATTTTGTGCTTCAATGATTGGCTTCAAACCCAAAATGGCAGTGGTTGGGTAACAGCCAGGGTTGCCCACTACTAACGCATCTGCCAGCTTGTCACGATTAATCTCTGGCAATCCATAAACCGCTGTCTTTAATAGCTCAGGGCACGCATGTGACTGTTTGTACCATTTCTCAAAATCAGTCAATGACTGCAAGCGAAAATCAGCCGCCAGATCGATGACCTTTACACCAGCTTGAGTAAGCGCTTCAGCTTGTTGCATTGCCACGCCATGTGGTGTCGCAAAAAACACCACATCACACTTTTGTAGCGTCGCAAGCGTATCGTCACCTAAGTCGCTAAAGACGATATCTGATATACCGCGTAAGCTTGGGAATATCTCATCAGCTCGAGTACCAGCTTCACTACGCGAGGTTAGCAAATCAATAGATACTTCAGGATGAGCAGATAATAAGCGAATCAGCTCAATGCCTGTATAACCTGTACCACCAACAATCGCTGCTGAAATCATAAGATATCCTTTTTTCTTTTACTCAGTAAATAGCAGATAAATATAACGTCTATGTTGACGCTTATAAGCTTTGCATATCCAAACTTTAGATTTTGTAATCGTGCACTGCATCAATAAACACTTTTGCATTGTCAGGATTGACCCACTGGGTGATACCATGACCTAAGTTTGCAACATAACCTGTTTTTTCGCCGCTCGCATAAGCGCTATCTAGCATTGCATTTACTTCAGTGCGAATCGTTGCAGGTGAACCATACAAGGTTGCTGGATCCAAGTTACCTTGGATGGCTTTGCTACTCTGTAGTTTTTTATGCTGCTTGGTCAACTGGCGCTGACTGTCAGTCAATACTTGACGTGCACGGTCAATCGGCATCGTCCAGTCTAGGCCCAAAGCATCGGCTTCGCTATCAGCTTGGATGTCTAACCATAGCCCACCACCTTTCGTAAACAATACCACTGGTATTTCCGGATGGCGTACCTTTAGTTCAGCGACAATACGCTTATTATAAGCATGAGAAAAGTCAATAAACTGACGATGACCAAGCGCGCCGCCCCAACTGTCAAATATCTGTAAAATTTGGGCACCAGCAACTACTTGCGCATCTAGATAATCAATGACAGACGTTGCCAATTTATCCAATAGTTGATGTAAAAAATCAGGATTACTGTATAAAAAACCTTTGGTATAGCGATAGTCTTTTGAGCTGCCGCCTTCAATCATATACGTAGCTAACGTCCACGGGCTACCAGAAAAACCAAATAACGGCACTTGACCATTCAGCGCTTTACGAATACTCGTCACCGCACGCATGACATAATCAAGAGAGTCGGTCGGATCAAGCTTTGGTATTCTATCAAGATCCGCTTGTGTACGAATAGGATGCTTAAACTTAGGACCTTCGCCCGCTTCAAAATATAGACCCAGTCCCATGGCATCAGGGATAGTCAAGATGTCACTGAATAAGATAGCAGCGTCTAAATCATAACGACGCAGTGGCTGTAAAGTCACTTCAGTGGCACGGTCTGTATCTCTACACAAACTCATAAAGTCGCCCGCTTCAGCACGAGTTGCTTTATATTCTGGTAAATAACGACCTGCTTGACGCATCATCCAAACTGGGGTGGTATCGATAGGCTCGAAGCGTAGCGCACGTAGCAATCTGTCGTTTTTTAGAGGCGCAAACTGCTGCTGGGCCGAGTCACTGTTGTCTAAAGCACTCATGTACAAATCTCCGAAACACACAGTATTTATCATTCTTTAAAAATACTGTGCTAAATAAATTAAATAAAAATTGATTAATACCTATGATACAGGGTCAGCATCTATGCTGATTAAAGGGTATTGCTCTCATTTATAATAGCCACATCATAAACTGATACTTGTGTATGAACGTAAAAAACCATGTATGACCTATCTGTCTGTCACTAATAAGTAAGGCTTGTCTAAAACCATAAACAAGCCCTACTCACTAATACAAACGATGCGTCATCAATTGACTATACGGTTAATGCCAAGTTATCACGATGTACCATGACCACACGCTCTTCACTACTACCAAAAATCTTATCAAACTGTTCGGTACGCTCACGTGCTACTCGATGCGCATCCTGCGATGAAAAGTTGACTTGCCCGACTGCGAGACGCTCACCGGTATCTTGATGAATAATTTCAACCACGTCACCTTCATCAAAACCACCACGGACTTCAACAACGCCAACGGGTAGTAGACTTCTATTATGCTCAGTCAGTGCCTTTGCAGCACCTGCATCCACAACCAAGCTACCTGACATACGCAGGTGAGCCGCCAGCCATTGCTTACGGGCAATAATCTTGTCTTCATCGTTAGTCGTCAATAGCGTACCAACCGCTTCACCTGATACCACACGAGTGATAACGTCATCAATTGCGCCGCTTACGATAACGGTTGGACAGCCACCCATTGCAGCAAGACGACCAGCACGGATTTTGGTGAGCATACCACCGCGTCCGAGCTTGCCGCCATCTCCGGCGATATCAAACAAATAATCAGCCATCGCACGCTCTTGACGAATCATTTTTGCATTAGGATTGTCACGTGGGTTATCTGTAAACACACCATCTTGATCGGTGAGGATAATATACAGATCAGCATTGACCATCGCTGCTGCCATTGCCCCTAATGTGTCATTATCACCAAACTTGATTTCATCAATGGTGATGGTGTCGTTTTCATTAATGACAGGTAACACGCGCCATTCTAATAATTGCGTCAGTGCACCTGTCGTATTGAGATAACGGCTACGATTAGACAAATCATCATGCGTCAGTAGTAGCTGCGAGCTTTGGATACCATGCTGAATCAGAGCTGACCACCATGTTTCAATCAAACCCATTTGACCAATAGAAGCACAGGCCTGTAGTGCAGCTAGCTTTTTAGGGCGCTCCTCAAGGTTCATACGTACCACACCTTCAGCAACAGCACCTGACGATACTAGTAGCACTTCGACGCCTTGCTTGTGCAGCTTAGCAATCTGTTTGGCCCACTCGTATATGGCAGTTCGATCCAGCCCTCGACCGTTATTGGTTAACAACGACGAGCCAATCTTGACAATAACGCGCTTAATATCAAAGTTGCGAGTTTGTTTAATAAACCTTGCTTCTTCGGTCGTGTTTGCTATGTCATCTGCCATATAAACTCCTTTTTATCTTATGAATTGATTAAAAAATTCAGGTACATCAGTTCAAGCTTGTTCACTTATGGAACGTAAACCACCTCGACACCGTCTTCATCATCAAAGTCGTCATCATCGTCATTTAAGTCTACCCCTTCACGTGCTGCTTTGCGAGCCGCACGATAGGCTTCACGCTGCGCTTCAGTATTCAGACGGACTTCTACTTCTAAGCGCTCAAAACGGGTTCTTTGTGCTTCAGCGAAGATAGGATCTTCTAGTTCACGCTCACGCTCTAGTTCAATTTCATTCATCAAATGATATTTAACCGCATCAGTCCCTTCACCCATTAAGGTTGAGGTGCGAAATACATCACCTGTCCACTCAAGCTCGGCGACAATATGGGTACAGAGCTCATCTAACTCTTCTTCAGGCACCTGATCGATTTTGTTTAATACCAAAATCTGAGGCAAGTTGGATAATTCAGGCGAAAAACGTTCAAGTTCATTCAAGATAACACGAGCGTTGGCTACTGGATCACTGCCATCAATTGGTTGTACATCAACCACATGTAACAAGCGACGAGTACGCGCCACATGCTTCAAGAAACGAATGCCAAGTCCGGCGCCTTCTGAAGCACCTTCGATCAAACCTGGAATATCTGCCATCACAAATGAGCGATGACGACCGATATCGACCACACCCAAATTCGGAACGAGGGTAGTAAATGGATAATCAGCCACTTTTGGTCTAGCAGCAGAAACTTGACGAATAAAGGTAGATTTACCAGCATTAGGCAAACCAATCAAGCCAACATCGGCCACTACTTTGAGCTCAAATTTAAGAACTTTTAACTCACCTTCAAAACCTGACGTCGCTTTACGCGGTGCTTGGTTGGTAGAGCTCTTGAAGTGGGTATTGCCCAAACCACCATCGCCACCTTTGGCAATCAGTAACGTCTGACCAAGTTCAATCAAATCGCCCAATACTTCATCTGTTTCGGTATCAATGACCGTGGTACCGATAGGTACTGGTAAAAACAAATCATCAGAGCCTTTGCCTGAACAGTTTCTACTGTGACCGTTCTCAGCTCGCATGGCGTCGTGACGACGGGTATAACGATAGTCAACTAGGGTGTTGGTATTATCTTCTGCAATGACATAAACATCTCCGCCTTTACCACCATCACCACCATCAGGGCCACCACGTGGGACATATTTTTCTCGGCGAAAACTGGCGATTCCGTTACCACCGTCACCTGCTTTTACCGTTACGACGGCTTCATCAATAAATCGCATTTTACTTTCCTTAATTCACAATCCAGTTTATATACTGGTTACAACCAACGGTTATATTATGGGGTTTTACTGTGTTGTCACAAAAAATATTGGGACAACATAAGTGCTAAAAGCACGCTACTTGTACTTGTATTTGATATTCAATATGAAAATAACACCCGATAATCAATCGGACTATCGGGTGTTTAAGTATGACAGCTAACGCAATATCAAGCTATCCAAACCAGACGCTATTATGGCAAATTTTGCAGTATGACTGCACCAATTTACACAATATCAGAAGACTGGTTTGTTATATTTAGCGTTCTATGCAGGAATCTGAGTGTAGCTAATTCCGGCCATCTGTGTCGCCAGACGCAATACCTGAGTACTATAACCTACTTCGTTGTCATACCAAACATACACAATGGCTTGATTACCAGTCAGAATAGTCGCTTGCGCATCGATGATACCGACATGAGTCGTGCCAACGAAATCTGTTGATACGGCTTCTGTAGAATCGGTATACGCAATCTGCGACTGCCAAGTGCTGCTGTTAGCAATTTTACGCAAGAATTCATTCAACGCTTCAGCACTTTCTGGTGCCGTTTTAAGCGTTAAGTTCAAAATTGCTAAGCTGACATTTGGTGTCGGTACACGGATAGCGTTACCCGTTAGCTTACCACTTAATGCGGGTAATGCTTTACCAACTGCTTTTGCCGCGCCTGTGCTCGTGATAACCATGTTCATGACAGCACTACGACCACGACGGTCTGCTTTATGATAGTTATCAACCAAGTTTTGATCATTGGTAAATGAATGGATGGTTTCTACGTGACCGTTTTCGATACCGTACTCATCATTCAACACATTCAACGTTGGCGTAATAGCATTGGTGGTACAGCTAGCAGCACTAACGATAGTGTCATCACCAACCGTGTCATTGTTCACACCATAAACGACGTTTTTGATGTCACCACCAGCAGGGGCAGTCAGTAGTACTTTTCTCACGCCAGTAGACTGTAAATGCTTGCCAAGGCCTGCTTCGTCTTTCCAGATACCCGTGTTATCGATAACGAGAGCATCGTTGATACCGTAAGCGGTGTAGTCGATTTCACTAGGGTCTTTAGCATAGATAACTTGTACAAAACGACCATTAATAATCATGCCATTGTTGTCATCATCGATGCTAATGCCACCCAAAAATCTACCATGGATCGAATCACGCTCAAGCAATGAAATACGTTTGGCCAAGTCACCAGCAGCTGCTGGGCGTACGACGATAGCCTTTAACTGCATACCTTTTGCACTTGATGCTTGCGCCAATAATAAACGGGTCAAGATACGACCAATACGGCCGAAACCATATAATACAACATCTGTCGCGCCATTCACGGCACCTGCATTATTAACAGATTTTAGCGCAGCTTGTACGTCAGTGTCATTAGCAATCAATTGACCAACATCGATACGAGTGGCTTGGATATCTTTGCTCTCTGCGATGACTTTTACCATCGCTAACGTATCAGCGATATCAATAGACTTAGCGCCATGGTCACGCAACGCAACTTTTTGATGCAAAGCGAGTATTTGACCAACTGAGGTAGAGTCTAGCGTTTCGCCGAACAAGGTCACTTGTACGTCTTGCGCATTATAGAGCTTATTCAATAACCCCATTAGCTCAATCGCTTGTTGCTCTTGATTATTATAGTTGCTTAAGTGGTCTTGATGTAATTGGCGTAAGGTATCAGCGTTGCTCACGAGAAACATCCTTATGGTCAGTAATGTATGATCAATAAAATATGAAGAAGTATGAAATAGATGGGTTGTGTATGCTCTAAATGGCGACTCTAATATGATAATCAACCACTATCAATATGGGTTATTGACGCTAGAGTATTTGAATCGCATAGATTTTAGCCTAAAACGCCTCATTTTGCCAGTAGTAACCGATTAGCTAGTATGCATAATAGGTTTGGTTCTCATGTACAGACTCATATATAGACAGCAATAAAAATAAAGGCAGCCATATATGCTGCCTTATTAGGTTTTTTTTGAATGAGAGTTGCTATCAATCTTTATTAATTGAACTAACCTGATGGTAACCAGTTCTCAATCAGATATAAAAACTCATTCTACAATCGAATTTAACGTTTTACATTTATATCAATTATGGTGTTAAATTCACCGTCTGATTGGTTTGCGGTGTGAGCTTAAATTCTTTTAAATCATAACCTTGTTGTTGTGCAATCTGACGATATTTAGAATAGGTTTCTTGACTCACATTAGGCGAACGAGCCAATAGCCATAAATAATCTTTGTCAGGTGTGCCGACCAATGCCGTTTTATAATCAGCATCACGTGCTAGTACCCAATAATCGGCACGGCCAACTGGTAACCAACGAATCCAAGAAGGCAGGAACGTAACTTTCAGCTTACTGCCCGTATCATCCGCTGTCTTGGCAAGACCTTCAGCTATAATCTCAGAGCCATCCTCCGCCATACACTTGTTAGTGACAGTTATACCTTTTCCATCAGCTTTTTGGGCGTAATTGGCCGTAACATCGCCTGCACATTTACGCTGAAAGTACATTGGTAAACGCCCTATCTCATACCATGTTCCAGCATACTTTTCGAGGTCAACGCTATCCACTGTGGTTGGTGTATTTGCAGACTTATGAATGATGGCGCTTGGTTCGATAGATAGCGTCTCTGTTGTCATTTTATCCATCGTTGCATTGGTAGCAGCCATAGACGCTGCATTGACTGGTGGCGTCGCAGCATAAGCTGAGAACGCTGCTAACGGTATAATAATCGCTAATGCAATGCCTGTATGTTTGATCAGTCCATTCATAAATACGCGCTCCGGTATTTCTTTGTATGATGAGTGAGTGGTATCCGATGACGAATCGGTTTCTTGTTCAGAATCTCTATGCTCAGACTTATCTTTTGATGTTTTTATTTGATCATCTACAGATGCTAAGGTCAGTGGCGCAGGCAGAGTTGGTCCTTGGGACTGTTCAAGACTGCTTTTCGAATCATTATTTTTTGTAATGTCGTTATCAGACATAGCAGACTCTTTTGCCTTTAACAGGCTTTTGACAGCACTCTTGTACCCAAAATAGCTATCTTGCGAAGACGTGTCTTTTACCGAATGGCTCGGATACTCATCATTCGATTCGTCATGGTTGTAGCTAGCATCATTGCTGGCATAGCCTGCCTTTTGCGCATTATCTTTATCCAGATAATAACTGCTTGACTGGCTAGTCTGCTGAGATTGAGAACCAGCTTCCTGTGAATCAGACCATCCTGACTTAGGTAACTTGTTGGCTTTCATAGAATTACCGTTATTAATAATGACTGTGAAAAATTCTTTGTGTATTTATCCATCTAGTCTAACTCTCTGAACGTCGCCAAATTCAAAAAGCGTGTCTAATAAGTAAACCAGCGCTACAGAATTTGATGTTATTGCAAGGGTCAAAATATATTTTCATAGGCAATTTGCTAATGAATAATAAACAGTTTGCTTATGAATGATAGAGTAAACACTCTTTAATTAGGTATTCTATATTAAGGACAACTTGACTATTAAAACAGTGTCGCAATGTAGGGAAACGCAACGGTTTGTAAGTAACTAGGTCTTTATGCGTTAGAACAAACACCTAATAAAAACATAGTTACTTACTGGATAAATATCAGAAAAATCAGTGATATTCCTGATAATTTTCAACAAATAATAGGCTCAATATAAGTCGAATTCCTTCTCATTTTTCACTGTTAAAAAACTGACGAATACCAGCAACACTGATACCGCCATGTGCTAACGCTTGATCTATCATCGTGGGTGATAGACCGCCCAAACCAATGACTGGCATATCGGCTAGCTGTGCTAAGGTAGACCATGCCTCCCAACCAAGTGGTACAGTATCAGGATGCGTATGAGTGGCTAATACTGGTGAGATGAAAATACCGATCACTGGCGGTAGCTGTTGCTGTATTCGAGCACTGGCGAGTTTGTTGGTCGCTTCAATACTGCCAATATCGTGACAGCTGATTATCAATGGAAAGTCATCCGATAAACAATGCTCAGATTCAGAAGTGTCTGAAACACTTTCAAGCCATTGCATTAATGCCGTATGGGTCAAATGATTTGCAACGACTTGATGAGAGATATTTTCATCTTTAATCAGTATTGACTTATCAACGTCAACAACTTGGCTATCAGTACCATAAGGTACAATTACTTGAACGTCTGGACGACCATGCATCAATTGCGCTGCTAGATTGCCTGAGCGCTCTGCATCAGCTTCTTTTGTTCTAATATAAACCAAAGACTCTGGTGCTAAATGGGTTTGATGATACTGTAACCATGCTGCCGCTGGATCAGAACATTCGCTAAAATGTGATAATGGATAGGTAATGGTTATCTGCGTTGGCAACCTCAGCCACTCTAGAATCGTTTTATTTGCAGCGGGCAAGGGATACTCACCTGCCAATAGCTTAGACTTATCCACCCATGTCAGCGCCTGCCCTTCTAATCCATATTCGCAATGCTTATGCTGCTCGTATTGCTGCGCTGTCAGCTCAATCTTGTAAACCTGTAGTACAACCTGCTTGTCACCATAGTCATGATGCAAACGACCAAGCTTGACGATAATGTCATTATCTATAGCAATACCTGTTTCTTCAGCGACTTCTCGAACCAATGCCTGTTCTGCACTCTCATTGGCATCAATCTTACCGCCGACGAACTCATAGCGATTGCCTTGATGTTGGGTAGCATTTCTAAACCCAAGCAAATACTGCTCTTTATGATGAATAACAGCGACTGCAACGTTTACGATGACTACTTTTTTATCTATGATTTGGTTTATTTCTTGGTTATTTGGTTCGATTGGCATGGTTTTGTCCTTCGTTGTTTATTTTTATTAGAGTATATTCAGTCATACGAAAATATTAGGAAATAGTAGAAATATAACTTAAGTTACTGATTTAAAATACAATAATTATGGTTCATCTCGAATAAGATAGGCTTTATAACAACTGCTTTAGATAAGTTTACATAATAACTGCATTTTATTTTATCAATTGTCTTGCAAAAACATTCAATCTAAATGATAATTATTATCGTTAAAGACGATTACTTACTGTTATCGCTACTCAGCTATTTTTTATCAAAAGGATTTTATTATGAGCATGGTCATCTCTCGTTATTTGAATTGCCGCGAAAACCGTCTCCCTACATTACAGTCACAGCATCTGTTTGCTTTGACCAAAGAAGTGCGTATCGAACATGAAGGTGAAGAATATCGTCTGCGCTTAACTCGTAATAACCGCCTAATTCTAACCAAATAGAATGAACATCACTCGATGTCTACTGATAAAAAAACGCCTTAGATACTAAGGCGTTTTTTTATTGGTTAAAAATTACTATGGTCATCATTAGTTGAGATAGCTGTTAGCTATCAACAGTCATTTAGAGTCAAAGAAGTCTAAAATTGCCACAAGGCAGTCGACTGCAGATGGTACAAGTAGTACATTTAGGCAGACTAACATCGTAGTAGTTTAGTCGTTCTCTGACTATAGCATGACGTTTAGAACTGCCAACTATAAACCACATCGACTGCGTTTTCTGCTGCTGAACTGGCTTCAACGTAAATGCGGCGTGTGAGCTGATAACGAACAGAAAGACTGTTCTGAGCATTAAAAACGCCCACGCCATAGCGGATATATAAATCAGGCGTCACGTAACCGGTGACATTGACATTGGTGTCCTCGCTACTGCCTGAGGCATCAACCGTCAGACTCTGCAACCCAAACGCTTGACCTATTTGATTGGTTAAAGTACGTGTGCCACTAAGGCCAAAACTCAATCCAGCGGCGGCTAAATTATTGGTCACCTGCGACTTGAACCCTTGCTCACTGATCTGGGTGGCGCTCTTATTATCGATACGACCGGTGACCAACGCATTCATCGCTTGCTGCTGGGTCAATCCGGCATTATTAAAGACAACGATATTGGGGCTTTCAGTAGAGCCTTTGACTCGTAAGCCAACGGTTTTACCACTGATGGTTTTGGCAGCTTCAATACTGAGGCTAGGCTTCATCACATCGCCATTGAAACGCACTTGCCCGTAGTTCAGCTCCAAGCTTTGGCCAAAGGCATTGATATTGGTACGACGTGAGACCTGAACGACCCCCTTGGCTCGCATAATACCTGTGCCATTTTGGGTGATGTTAATAGCACCTGCCAAAGGAATAACCGCACCAAAGCCTCGAAAGTTAATATCATCACCCAAGTCGACACCAATATCCGCATTGATCGACCAAGGCTTGGAGATAGCCAATACTTCATCGATATTGCCAATCAAACGACGATCTAGCACCACCGCATCTTCAGTCTGAGTGATTATGTCTTCACTGGCCTCTGGCGGACGAATCGTCGCCGTTGGGACACTAATGGCACCTTTGATATCCACATAGCGGTCGCCTGGTCGAACGATGATGTCGATATCAGGGTCAATTTCAGCCACCAGTAGCGGCGGCTGCGTAATCAACAAGCGCTCACCAACGATACTCAGCTTGGCTTGTAGCTTCTGCTGCCAATTGACCGTACCGTCTAGAGTGCCCTTTCCTTCACCACTATTAAAGGTACCAGCGATGGTGGCCTGTGTGCCACGAATTTTGGCTTCTGTATTCACATTGGTCAGATTCACGGGCAGATCCAGCATCGCGATACGGCCATTAGAGAGTTTGACATCACCATAGAACTGCGGTTTTTCTAGTGTACCGCCCAGTCCGCCTGCCATTGTCACGTTACCTTTTAAGACACGCATACCAGGGAAGAACGGCTTAAATATCGCCAGATCAAGCTCATTAAGCACCAGCGCGCCAGAGATGGGCTTGGGTGTGCTATAAGGATCCACGATAGCCTCGGCATAGCCGCGAGCACCGCGACCGGTATTGATATCCGTACGCAGTTTAATGCCTTCAGGTACTGACAAGGCAATGAGTGAGACACGCTTATAAGACAACGTCACAGGAGTACTATCACCATCTTGCAGCAGACCGATTTTGCCATTGTCTGAATACAGCGTGGTGTTGATGGTTGGTGGACGACCACGTTTCCAACCGACAATCGCTTTACCATTGATCTTGGCATTCCAGTCGATATCTTTTGGTAAGAAAACCGAAAATAATGACGTATCTAGGTTCTGTAGCGCAATATTAACCTCTCCACTGTCTGGCGAGGCCACCAAATTTTCACGCAGACATAACTTACCTGTTTGGTCAGTCGCTTGCCAACAATGAGCGGCAAGCTGTACTTTTAGATCACTGTTTTTACCATTTTGGTCATTCGGTAGGTTCACAATCAGTTGTGCAGGTTGCAGCTGATTTAAGGTCGCATACTTTGATTTGACACGGCCTTTGCCGATTATCCCTGACCAGCTGAGCTTGTCTCGATCAAAGCCACCTTTGATTCTCGCACCCACATCCAATCGCTTGTTGGCAACATTCAGATCAATGACATGAGCTTTTTCGGTACCATTAAGCGACAGTTTGATGTTATCAAAACTTTGCCCAGCAGCATCCAAGCCCTCAGCTGTAATGATAAGCTGACTTGGACTGTTGGCTAAATTGACCAGCTTGCCACGTACCCGACCTTGACGCAGTACAAAACCTGGCAAGGCAAGGCGTTCTCCGACCAAATCAATATAAATGGTGGGTAACGCCTGACCTGCTGGCTGTGATAACGTCGCACCACCAGTGACTTTACCCGCCAGCTGACTTGATAGCTGGTCTAAGCTAGTGATGTTGATTTTGGTTTGTAGTTGCTTGGCATTGCCATTAGCAGTGACGTAATTGTCACCCCAACGCAGCACCAAGTTATTGGCATTTAAGCTATCTATTAAGGCGTTGACTTGCTTGTACTGTGCTTGGGCATCTTGTGTTTGTAGTCGTTTAAGATAGCTTGCCAAATCTTTTGGTAAACGCATCTTCGCCGATAGTCTGCCTTTCGCACTGAGCGGCTGACCTTTTAGCATACCACTTAAGTTTACTTGCTTGATATTGATAATTTGCTGCGTGTCACCCCAACTACCATCAGTATCGATCGTGCCAGTAATACGACTTGGCGTATCCTTTAGAAAATACCCGATGTTAAAGCGATCCATCACCGCATTGACATCCCAAGCAATACCTTTTCGGACATCGACAGTACCACTAGCATTGATACTGCCCGCAGCGCCTACGTGACGGAATCGCTTGATTCGAATCAACTGGCTATCGCCACTGGCCTCGATGGATAACTTGCCTGCTGGCAATTGCTCAGCATCCAATACACCGTCAAAATTAATCGCGAAACGCTGTAATTTACCGGTGACATTTGCGCTATTTTTGGGCGCATTTTGCCACTCACCACTGGTTTTTAGATCCCCTGTAATGATGGCTGGATTGTTAGGCAAAAAGTAACCCACATTGAACTGATCAAAGCGGCCATCAATCGTCCAACCAATGTTTTTACGTAAATCTATGACACCATTGGCTTTGACTGCACCCGCTTCACCATTGTAATTGAGTTTCCGAACACGAATCAGTTTTGGTGTGCCCGCAGCATCAATAGAGAGACGGCCCGCTGGTACGTCTGCCGTATCGACCTGACCATCAAAACGTACATCGAAGACAGACATCTCACCGCCGACGATATCGACGCTCGCATCACCACTACCTTTGATACCGATGGTACGACCGTTTTGCGTGGTATCAAGCTGTGCCTGCATATCTGTGTCGTTTAGTGTTATGACATGGCGCTGACCACTGACACCACTTTTGGTGATATTTAGCAATCGACCACGCGCACTGATACGTCCGGTCAGACGCTCAAGCGGCAAGTCGCTGCGGTATTCTTTGGGTAATAAGCCTTTGGTACTGGCATCGATCTGCCAGGTCAGTGGACGCTTCTTATTGGCCAGTTGAATCTGCCCAGTCCCTGATAGGTCGCCGACAATACCATTATAGTTGAGACGATTGATATCAATGATGTCTCCTGCTTTACGTAAGCGCACATCATAGTTGCCTTTAGGAGCAGCATTGAGCTCATTGATGACCGCATTGGCATCGACTGAGAGACGTGAACCGCGAAGAATGACGTCTGCTTGACCGCTAGGACTATCAATATTGCCAATATTGGGCACATCACGGCGTATTAGGTTTTCCCATTTCGCATCGATGTACAAAGGGGCTACTTGTGTAGACTTGGCTGATGTTTTACCAAAGATCATATTGGCATTAATATGCTCACCATCACGCTGACGCAAGTCAGCATCAATCTGTGTGTTGCCCGTGCTGTTTTTCTGTAGATAACGTACGGACACTCTGCCATCAAGGGTTTTTGGGGCGTAGGCTTTAAAGTCCGCATATTTATCAGGAATGGCACGGCGAATATCAAAATTGCGACCAGACGCACGTATGGTCGCCTCAAAACCCTCTTTCCAGTCCAAGATACCCTGCAACGCCAAGCGGCCCGCTGGCACGTCCGCTTCTAGGCGATCAATACGTAGCTGACTGTTGGCAATAACCGCACGGCCTTGATAGTGGCCAGAGGGAATGTCTTTGGCCGTCAGGTCAGTATTGATACGAAGTCGTATGTCAGATATGACACCCGATGCTGTCGCGATACCGCTCTGTAGGCGGATGTCTTGACCCTCTGCATAGGGGATAAAAATATCGTCCCATTGGAGTTTTGCATCAAACGGCGATCCTGCATCCAATCCTTGCACCACGAAATCACCGCGAACGTCGTTATCGTTATAACGGCTACGCACTTTACCCACAGTACGTTTTAGCGTCCCTGTTGCTGTGATATTCAACGGGTCGATATAGGCTTTTTCGAGGGCACTGACTTCTGCAATCGCACTCAGATCTAATGGATAGTCGCCTTGCAGGTCAATTTCACCTTGTAGGGCACTGACTTTGACAATATCAGCATACTGTAAATCACCGCGACCGACCGTGACAGTACTACCCACCCATGTCAGATCACGTGCTTTGATGTTATTGATGATGATGGGATCTTTGGTGACTTGTTTATAAATGACTTTTTTGATAGTGGCTTGATCAAAACGCAGATTGACTGGCAGTTTTAGAGTCTTATAATCAAACGGCTCACCCGTAGGAGGCTTCTTATTGATGATTTCAATGGTTTGTATCGTGGCGTCACTCAGATGCACCTCTTTTGCAAATACCGCGCGCCAGCCTATCTTGACATAAGCTTTGTCTACCAATATCTCAAGGTCTTCTGTGGCCTCGATATCGATATCTGTCACCCAGATACCATCGCGCAAGTTGCCTTGTCCATACTGAAAATCGATACCTGTCTCGGCACTGACTTTTTCTAAAATAAACTTTGTACCTGCATCAGTGCCTGCGGCATAGAAAAATATCGCAAACATGATCGCAAGGATAACGAGCATCAGCCCCAGTAGTTTGAGCAAAAACGAGAGCGGATAAAACCGCCTGACCGCACGCGCATCGCGCTGTGCTGGATCTTCATCTGGTGCAGGATTAGGCGGGGTATTTTTTGTCAGCATGACACTCAACTACGTTAAAGAATGATGACCAGCAATCGGTACGATGGATAATATATAAAGCGGTTTAATGGCTAGACTATAGTCATTCCACTATAAAATTATTACTGCGTTAACCTCGCTTGAAGTATTTAATATACATCTACACTCGGTTGCCTTGTACTATTTTTAAATTGAATCGACTATATAGTACTATGACAAAACTAGGCCGCTGTGCCATTGTAAAAAGACTAGGCCGCTATACCATTATAAAGGGGAACCAATAAAGAAATGTAGTCGCACAGGAATACTCTCCTCTGTCACACCAGCGGCCACATCAACACGTACCATACCTACTGGAGATGCCCAGCGGATACCGACACCGACACCGACTTTTGTCTCTGTTTCAAAGTCTTTGTCATACGCATTACCAACATCGGTAAAGAACGCGCCGCGGAATCCAGGTTTAAATTCGTAATTGTACTCAGCACTACCGACCGCTAGTATTTGACCACCTGTCAAATAACCTTTGTCTAATGGTGATAAGCTCTCATAGTCATAACCACGGATACTTTGATCACCGCCCGCAAAAAAGCGTAGTTTATAAGGCACATCATAAAAATCATCTGCCCAGATATAGCCTGTATTAACACTACCCAGCACTTGGTGCTTTTTATCTTCACCAAAGCTATAGATACCACTGACACCAGCTCGTACAATCGCCAAATCTGTATCACTTAACGCGGCGTCACTGCCTGCTTCAATCGAATAATACTGACGGATACCTTGCGTTGGATTGGTCGCGTTATCGACTTCGGTTTTATTCATGCCATAACCAAACAACAGCGCTCTTTGTTTCGGACTTGATGAGGTGAAGCGGATTGGCAAGTCGTCAAGTGCTGCCCCATCAACGCCCGTTTCAAGCTCATCTAAACGATAGCGCACAGAGTAGCTTCGGTTCCAGCCATTATCACGGCGGATATTGCGTGCCAAGGCAGCTTTAAGCGTTTTGGTCGATAAATCAAAGTTGCCTTCACCTTGATCAATGACTTCTTCTTCATAGGTGAGGCGCGCATCTAGCTTGTCATTCAGCGGATGGTTCCATGGCCTGCTCGCATAGACTGCAACGTTTTTACTAATTCTTGATACCTCAGTCTCCGCGCCTGCTTGATAGCCTTGACGGTTAAGGAGGTTATAGTCTATTTTTGCTGTCGCTCGAACGCCTGTATCTGTACCATAACCCAGTCCAACTTGCGCGTCGCGCGGCTTGTTGGCAGCGACAAACACATAGAGCGGTATTTTTTTACTCTCTGCTACTTCTTGCGGGGTTTTGCGCCCTGCTAAGGTTGGCGGTACAAAGTTCTCATCAGCGAGTATACTGACTTCATCAGGGAATATTTTTTGTGCGACATTGGTGATTGAATCACTGATTTTACCCAATATACTGTCTGTTTCTTGTTGCTTCTCATCGAGTACGCGGTCATTTGGCAAACGGCTGAGACGATCTGCTTTTTGTTGAATGGCTTTTAGCTTATCGAGCGTGGCTTCATCCGCTTCAAACTCGATAGCCGCTATGTCCGCAGGATTGACCGTCTCGCCGCTACTGCTACCTGATGTACTATTACCCGCTGCACCAATGTCGCTGTTGTCATTACTGGTGTTTTCTGCACTGGCCTGACCGTTTTTAAATGCTGTTACCACATCGTTATCACTATTAGTAACAGCTTCTGAACCATTACCGCTATCCACATCATCATCTAACGTGTTACTGCTATTATTTGGTGCGTTATCGAACGCCAACGTACTGGTTCTACTGCTATCATCTGGTGGCAATATCGATTCGACATTGACAGTATTAAAATAGCGCGTCGCTGATAAGTCATTACTAAACTTGGTCACATCAGGACGATAAAAA
Source organism: Psychrobacter sp. SWN149 (assembly GCF_015864565.1). NCBI lineage: Bacteria > Pseudomonadati > Pseudomonadota > Gammaproteobacteria > Moraxellales > Moraxellaceae > Psychrobacter > Psychrobacter sp. SWN149. The sequence continues at coordinate 191,443 of NZ_JADYWX010000002.1, read as the reverse complement.
GGCTGTCCTGGCGTAAAGCCATATAACTGCTGCAATAATGACAACTCAACTGGTAACTTGTCAGGATCTTGTGTCAAAGTATTGGTTTTTGCGTCATAAGTAAAAAACACAACATCGTCAAATGCGTAGCGATCCCCAGTGTTATAGACCAAAGATACATCAGCTTTGTTATCGGGCAAGATGATATCAACCGATTTGTTCAACCAGTATTGATCAAAATACCCATAGGTATTGCTCAGCGCTTCGAGCGCAGCCTTGCTGCTTTTATAGACACGGTGATTAAAGACATCACCTTCTTGCGGCGGCAAGTCTTCTTGGAGCGCGATAAACTCTTCTTGTTCACTACCTTCACCGCGAATCTCAACAATGCGGCTATCCACGAGTACCGGCTCACCCAAATCTTCAATGATGACCTCGATCGTATCTCGATTAGGCTGACGCAGCCGTAAGTTAACCTCGTAGTAACCAACTGCTTTAGCGGCATCCATCGCAGTCTGGCGTAAGCGTGGCAGAGCCGCTGTAAAGTCAACGAGTGATTGCACGGTCGTTTCATCGAGTGCTGCTTTGATGTTTTTCATTGGCTGCACATCAGTATCCGCTTCAACGAGCTTTACCTTATCACTCGTAGCGTCAAGACTCGTTGAGCGAGTACCCATTAAACCACTGTCGGCACTGTTTTCAATGTCATTGTCTTCAATGTCACTGTTTTTATCGGCTGCTTGCTGTAGATAAATAGTGGTTTCTACATTTGGTAGCGCTATGACACCATCGCCAAAGAAACGATTATAGAGACGTTTTACGATATTGCCTCTATTACGCGCGCGTGGCTTATTCTGTTCAGTGGCATTAATACTTTGATCGACTGCTTGAGTATCGGTTTGATAATCCGGTAAGTAGTCATCAGGATTGATAATATCAGCTGTGGTACCTGTCTCATCGCTTATATTGTCACTAGCTGCTACATCATCACTAACCGTCATGACTTCATCGTTAATGATAGCGTTTTCTACAGTGATATTGTCTATGTTACTGGTACCGTTTTCTTGATTGGCACGCCCATTATTTACAGAGTCAATAACTGTGGTTGGGCGCGACAGTGTGGTAGCAACAGCCTGTTCTATAGTTGAGTCACTCTGACCCAAGCTCTCAAGATTACTCGGCGTGGGTACACTGGTCGCATCCAGATCAATATCTAGCCCGATCGGCGGTGACGTATCAGCGAGCATTGCAACGGGTACATCAAAGTCACTGTCGTTGTTACTGCTATTGTTTATGCCGTTAATGTCTTGCGTATTTTCTAGATCCAGCGCAGCCAGCTCACGATCAATCTGTTCAGGCGTCATCATCTGATAACCCTGTTGCTGTAAGACAGCCGCCTGCAGTGCTGCATCTTCGTCGAACGTGTCTGCATCTTGAGCGCTATTACTATTTTGAGTGCTGCTATTTTTTGAATTATTAGGTTGAGTGCTACTATTTTGAGAAGAGACACTATTCGCGTTAGTCTTTTTGATACCGAGGGTTTGTTCTCTATAATCATCTAATACCGATTGCTCGATGATACCTTGCTCGACCGCTTTTTTTAGGCGCAGTGCATCTAGAGCAGCATCGAGTTGGCTATCACTTTCTATATCATCTGCTGGTTGATTACTTTCTGATAGATTGTCAACTGCTGACAGCGTTGTTGCTTGAGCATCGGCGACTTGATTGGTCGTGGGCTGATTGGCGTCATTACTGTAGTTGCTATAATTTGTGGTATCTGCCAATGCCGCAGGGGCAATGCCTATCAGGCTGGTGGCAAGCGCTGTAAAAAGCGCTGAACGCGAAAAATGCACACGCGGCGCAGTATTGTGAGCACAGTGAACACCGCTATCGTTTTGCATAATAACGGTATGATGCGGTGTCAGTATTGCATGAGGTGCTCGACTTAACGGCTGCTGGGTCATATTTACGTCCTATCATCTCACGCGGCGCAGCTGTGTCAGCGATAAACCATCGCTCAGTCTGACCGGTGAATAAACTTATAGCAGTTGGCTGCAATTAATGGTTTACTACCTTGCTCTTAATTTTGACCGCTCAGATCGCCATCTTGTGCTGTGCGCTATCACCATACGATGTGTCATGATACAAATGATTTTAGCGACCTTAGCAAATAGTAATGCACAGAGGTATGGGCACCACACCTTATAAAGCAATCATGCAAAATTTACAAATCATAACTTAGATAATTATGAAATCATAGCGCCCGTCACATGTATTTTTTATGAAGCCTTGCTATTATACGGCTTAATATCGATAAAACCTACGCTATATTTCTATAAGTTTTTGATAATATTAACGATTATGACTATATAAATAACCATAGTTAGCACTGCTCTTTACTCTATCAGCCGCGATTTATCTGTAGGAATATCCATGTCCAGTCAGTTCCAGTTATTTAAGCACCGCCGTTTTAGTGCCATGTTTTTTACCCAATTTTTGGGGGCATTTAACGACAATATTTTTAAGCAAGCTCTCATTCTGGTACTGACTTATACCGCAGCTAGCCAGCTAGGAATGGAAGTCAGTATTTTAAACAATCTAGCAGCGATGTTATTCATACTGCCATATTTCCTATTCTCGGCGTTGGCAGGGCAAATTGCTGATAAGTACGAAAAATCAAAGCTTACCCAGTTTATTAAACTGCTTGAACTGGTCATTATGGCCATTGCCGCAATTGGTTTTGTGTTTGAGTGGTATGCGTTATTGTTTGTGGCGTTGTTTTTGATGGGTACGCATTCGACCTTTTTTGGCCCGATTAAATACGCGTATCTACCGCAGGCCATGAATAAAGACGAATTGGTCGGTGCTAATGGTCTGTTTCAGATGGGCACCTCACTGGCTATTCTTGTTGGTATGATTGTCGCAGGTGTCCTCACCCAACTGTCTCAATCACTGTATTGGATCAGTGCCACAGTCTTGGTCGTCGCAGTCTTTGGTTATCTGGCCGCACGTTACATCCCTAACATGCCAGCGATGCAGCCGACGCTGAAGATTAACTGGAATATCATTACCACCAGTTTGTCTACTGTACGCTATTTATACTCACTGCCTTTTTTGTTTTTTGTCGTACTGGGTAATAGCTGGTTTTGGTTTTATGGGGCAACTTTTTTGACCCAAGTGCCAGAATTTAGTAAGGTGATTTTGAACGGTGATGAGTCGGTAGTGATTTTCCTATTGACCTTGTTTTCTGTCGGCGTCTCAATCGGCTCGCTGCTATGCAAATCCTTTACCAAAAACCAAGTCAGCTTACGTTTACTGCCTTTCGGTATTGCTGGTTTGAGTATCTTTGCTGTTGATTTGTACTTTTCACTTTCCGCACTCGATATAAATGTGAATAATGGAACCTTATTGGGTATCAGCGATTTGTTTGGTATCAGTGGTAGCTGGCGCGTTTTTCTTGATTTGTTCTTTTTGGGATTCAGCGGTGGTTTGTATATCGTCCCTTTATATGCGTCGATGCAAGCATATGCACCCAAAAGCCATCGTGCACGCGTGGTTGGTGCCAACAATATCTTTAATGCGATATTTATGGTCACCTCAGCGATTTTTGCGATTGTGATCTTAAATACCTTAGGCCTGAGCCTACCACAGCTATTTATGGTGACAGGACTACTCAATATTGCCTTTGGTGCTTTTTTATATATTAAGCTCAATAAGCACATTAAACACGCGGTGATTCAGACCGAAGATGAGCACGCTGTATAGTTAAACATTGCCCCACTAGAATTTGTATTATTAAAAAGTTAAATATATAGCTACCAGAGCCATTTAACCCAGAACAGTTCTGCTAGAAACGTGCTTTGGTTGCTAATATTGAAAACAGTAGCAATCTATACCCTATGTTATCGATAACGCTCAACGCCATCAGGAGTGAACCATGGCCCTGCGCCCTTTATCTAAAATCGACCAATTATTACTTGGCGTCGACAAGGCCTTACGAGCTGTCGTGCCGCATTCAAACCTCAGTACTCGTCCGCTACCCGTCAGTAGTGATGAGATTCCTGAGCTGACCATTACAGAGGCAAGACATGTCTCGGGCCTCATGCGTATCAACCATACTGGCGAAGTATGCGCACAAGGTCTGTACCATGGGCAAGCATTCGCTGCCAAAGATAGCGGTGTCAAACAGGCCATGCAACACTCTGCTGAAGAAGAAGTCGATCACCTCGTGTGGTGTGAGACTCGCTTGAGTGAGCTTGGTAGCCATGCCAGTATTTTTACCCCGCTTTGGTACGGCATGTCGTTCGGGCTAGGTGCTGTCGCAGGCGCAATCTCTAATGAGTTTAGCTTAGGGTTTGTCGCAGAAACAGAGGCGCAGGTCAGCGAACATCTGCAAGACCATATCGGACAACTACCCGCGCATGATACACGTTCAAAAGAGATACTGGCACAGATGGATATTGAGGAGTTGCATCATCGTGAGCTGGCACTCGCCAGTGGCGGCGCAGCATTATCACCACCGATACGCCATACCATGCGCTGGATGGCCAATCGTATGAAAGCCACTGCATATCATTTGTGATAGTGGATATGGTATCTTTCATCAATAGCGTGACTGATGTCATTAGATATGATGCACATTGATGATTAACAGTCCTACCACAGATAGCCTGACGCTCAATTTGCTAGGGTATTTGTAATGGTCTTATTTTAGCGTAAAGACATATCCAAAGAATCTACCAATCAATGCATAAATAACCGTCAAATAAATCAAATAAGGTAATATTTTTTATGAAAGCGACTCTCTCTAACAGCCAGTCATCAAAGATTGCCACACTCACTGCACTGGCTGCTGCCTGCGCGATGATGCTATCTGCGCCAGTCAATGCAGCAACTGATACCGCAGCGACGTCTATGGCTGTACCAAGTGCGATGGACTCAAGTAAACGTGTGATCCGATTGGCTCGTCCTAACGCGACTACTAGCCCATTTCAGCCAAGCACAGCATCAGCACCTGCGAGTAACGCCCAATCAACAGCTAACATGCAGTTCAATAATGCACCGCAAAACAATGCGGCTGTCAGTGTTGCACAACCACAGATGACTCCACCAGCATCGCAAATGATGATGCCAAATGACGCCCCTGTGATGAGCGGCACCACTCGCGTTTATGAGCCAGGTCCGATGACAGCCCCAGGTATCGACTTACGTAGTGGTCAGCTGCCTAATATACCAACGCCGCAAGTACAACTGTCAGACATGAGCTTTGTCACCACCGTATTGGTTCCTCAGCAAAAAGGCCTTGGCACAAACAAGCTTGATGTCAGCTTGCTCGATGATTTCATCGCGGATGTATCACCTAATGCTCGTCATTATCCGCCAAACTTCCCTAACCGTACGCAGCGTCATTACACGCGTGAAAAAATCAAAGTATTGGCTGATTGGATTGAGCCGTATGCTAAGTCACCAGAAGCCTCTTACGAGGTGTTACTACGCGCAGCCAAACTCAACGGTATGGGGCGTAATCTTGACTTAGGGTCAGACTATACCGTGCGCGGGGGTCAATATGTTGACCGCGCTATCAAGCTGCAACCGAGTAGCGCCGAAGCGAACTTTTTGTATGGCATGATGCTGTCAGAGGGTGGCGGGTTTAAAGAAGGTCAGAAATATCTAGATCGCGCTGTGTCTTTGGGTTATACCGAAGCGGAGCAAAGCTTGGCACAGTCAGATCTATTGAGTGATCGTAGAGCCAATGCATTAGAGCGTCTACGTCGCCTTGAAGGGCAAAATCCTGATAACAAAGTCATTCCTGAGCAGATTAAGATGATTGAAGATGGTAAATTCTACATTTGGGATATCGCTGCGCCTAATATCAACGTAAAACCAGGTGCCTAATCCGTTTTTTGGACACTAATGGTTTATAAGTAACGTCGTTATCAGATACCAAGCGCGTTTGTTTTATGGATAAAGCAAACGCGCTTTTTTGTGCCTAACGATAATACGCTTTAAAAACCTAAGTAGGTTTAGAATCAATAACGCTAATTTGACCACACTATCCGATACATAGATCTTCGTTATAGCACTTGAAATAAAATCCTCTAATAGCAAAAGTTGCGCTACACTCATTCATATCGCTATTACGCTCATTGTTCGCACTCATGACCACGGTTTATTGGACTGACCTATGATTTTTGCTAGCCTTGGCAAACAGGTAGTAACACACGCTACCAAAACCCCTTTGCCCATCACCGCAGTTCTCTTATTGGTAGCGACAACGCTACTACCTGCTTGTAGCGTCGTCTCAGTGGAAAAACAAGCCACTGCCAAAACCATCACTGCACAGCGCGGCAATATTGTCACTGACGACAAACTGAGTAGCGATACCGCATCCGCCCTACTATCAGCAGGTCTTAATGAGCAAGCCTGTCTGCAGCAATTTGACTTATGTTTGACTCAGTTAACCGACAGTATTTTAAACAAGCATTATCGTCCGGCATTAGCAATTTTTGCAGAGTTACACTATGCAAAAGCCCGTCAACTGGCTGACTCACAGAGCTGCCGCAGTGCCCTCGATCGCCCACCACTTGACCCTTACTATGCCAATGCGCCTTTAAGCGATGAAGACGCTAAAGCGAAGCAAGAAGATACCAATCTGTGTCTAACCGCTTATCAAGAACGGTTGTTTGATGCCGTCAAATCGAGTTATACCTACTTATTTTATGACAGCTTAGATCATGATTTTGAAGGCGCAGCACAGAGTGATAGCCGCACACCTAGTCAGACTCGTATTCCAACTGATAGCGATATCCAAACCCAAGATATTTATAATGCCGCCAGTAATGATGTGATTACGCAGCTCTATCGATCGACCGAGAATTCAGATAATTTGCTTAGCAATACAAAAATAGAGCATCTGCCTATCGCATCTACTGACCGTGATAGCAATCATCAAGCCTCTATCGCCAATCGTGCGCCTCTAAAAGGTGAAGCGATTGATCAAGTCAAAGTCATGAAGGTACACATAGATGACTATAACCTTGATATCTATCTGCCTAATGAAAACAACTATCTACAAAATGCGAATAAACAATCCTCGGCACTCGCCGATTTAGTCTCAACTTACGAGTTGCGCCTCTCTGGCCTTAACTCTATTAGCAAGCGTCCAGGCTTAGGTATCAGCTTGGTTGCCTCATTAGATGATCGTTATACCACCACTATTCGTCAGCTGCTGGTTTCTACGCTGTCAGACAGGTTGGCAAGTGAAGATGAAAGCACCAAGAGCAATGCTGAGGGCAGCAATAATGACAGCGAGACCAGCTCACGCATTTACCCTACTGGGCATCTATTGCTGACTGGGCTAATAAAACCAAGTGGTGACAGCGTGCTAGATGTGCTGAACAGTCGTCAATTGGACATTCATTTGTACAATCCCTACCAGACCGAAACCGTCAATATTCTCAATGATGACTACCCACTGGCGGCCAATTTTTCTGCCGGTTATGGTTTATGGCTAGCAGAGAACCAGTTAGATAGCGTGGGTTATCTCAATCTCATCACGCGCCAGCCAGAAGAGCGGCTCCCCAAGCTATTTATGCTCGAACCTTATGACCCTGACAAGCGCGTCTTAATTATGTTGCATGGTCTGGCATCTAGTCCTGCCACTTGGGTCAATCTGACCAACGATATTTTGAATGATGACAAACTGCGGGACAACTATCAGGTGTGGCAGATATTTTATCCAACCAACTTGCCTATCTTAGAAAACCGCTATCAGATTCAACGCCTAATCAGTAGCACGTATGACAAGACAGACCCAGAGGGGCAAAATCGTGCGAGTCGCAATAGCGTCATTGTCAGTCATAGTATGGGCGCTATCATCGCTCGTATGATGCTATCTGATGACAATTTGGTCAACGACCTAGATAAGCTCAATGATCAAGACACACTTTCTAATAATGAAAAACAGAAAATCCGTGATGCGCTAAAAGCGTCCTTTGGCGAAGAAGAGCTAAAGAAACGGTTTGAGCTACAAACCTTACCGCAAGTAGACACGGCAGTGTTTTTGTCAGCACCGTTTCGCGGTACTGATTACGCAGATCGCTGGTTCACCCGTGCGCTGCGCCGGATCGTTTATTTGCCAGTGGGATTGGTAAAAACGTTTACTGATAATTTGGCGACCATCGCAACGCAAGGCGATTTGGCAGAAAATCCATTGGGCGCGCTTTATTTACAGAACGGTGCCAGCCAGCTCAGTGATAAATCCTCTTTTATAGCGTTAACCAAAGACATTGCCATTAATGATCGTATTACATATCACTCCATTATTGCCAATAATGATGCTGACATTACCAAAGGACTGGCACAAGCGCAGCCAGAGGGTGCCAAGATTGACCTATCACAAGCGGCCACAGAAAAAGAGGGTATCGATGACAGTACTGCTATTACTGATACTTCAAGCGATGAATCAAAGCTGCCGCCCGAACCCTTAGTCGCGGCTGTCACCGTCGACGAGGATATCAGTCAAGCACTGACCGAGCGTCTGTCAGATGGTATTGTTCCCTACACCAGTGCGCATCTAGATGGTGCCGCTTCTGAGACGATTATCAATGGTGGACATAGTATTCAAACCAATCCGCAAACTATTTTGACGTTGCGAAGAATTTTGCATAAGCAGCTACAAGAATGATGTAGATTTTTGTTATTTATGAGGGTTTTTGAGATACGAATAGCCCTCTTTAAACACAGAGTTTTATTTTTAAAGAACGCAGCCCTTGCTACATAATGCTTTGTTTTTAATAATGTTAATTTTATTTTTCAACATTGATAGTGCTTTTTTTCGATGACTGCTAGGTATGCAACTGACCTTTTAGGTTGCTTGCGTGTATATCTAGGTAAGCGCATAATATATCTATAGCACATGACTGTAATATATGAATTTATAGGGACATAAATTATTCAATTCAGCTAAACAGTGAGCCGCAAACTTAGTCGCAATTTATGTCCAACGTTGCTAAGCCCACGTCACTGAGCCATTGCCCGTAATGCTTGCCCCTTTGATCGATGGACAGTTACGGACAGTTACTTGAGCGTTGTACGGATGGCAGCGCTATTCAGCTAACAGATGAGAGTAACCGTTTATGTTCGCTACATTTATGATTGACCAGCTCGATGCGCTGACACTCGCTCGCATCCAATTCGCTTTTGTTATCTCGTTTCATATTGTCTTTCCTGCATTTTCCATCGGTCTTGCCAGCTGGCTTGCTGTACTCGAGTTTCGTTGGTTGAGAACTGGCAAACCTATCTACGCTGAGGTCTATAAGCACTGGGTAAAAATATTTGCCGTGGTCTTTGGTCTAGGTGTAGTGTCAGGTGTGGTAATGTCTTACCAGTTTGGTACCAACTGGGCCGTCTTCTCTGACAAAGCCGGTAACGTTTTAGGTCCACTACTTGCCTATGAAGTATTGACCGCGTTTTTCTTAGAAGCCTCCTTCTTAGGTATTATGCTATTTGGCTGGGGCCGTGTGAGCAAACGCATGCATTTTGCCGCCACTGCCATTGTTGCTATCGGTACACTGATTTCAGGCTTTTGGATCTTGGCTGCTAACAGCTTTATGCAAACCCCTCAAGGTTTTATGATGGGTGCAGACGGCCTGCTTTATCCGACCAACTGGCTTGAAATTATCTTCAACCCCTCATTCCCTTATCGTTACGCACATATGATGACGGCGGCCTTTTTGACCACTGCCTTTGTCATTGGTGGTATCGGTGCCTACTATATCCAATCTAAGAAACACGTCGAGCACCGTGAGCATGGTCGTGTGATGCTAGGTATGGCAATGATTATGGCCATCTTTGTGGCACCAGCACAGGTGTTGATTGGTGATGAGCATGGTTTGAATACGCTTGAGCATCAGCCAGCCAAAGTGGCTGCGATGGAAGGTATTTGGGAGGATGAGCGCGGTGCAGCATTACGTCTCTTTGCGATTCCTGACCAAGAAAATCAAACCAATAAATACGAAGTAAAAATCCCTTATGTCACGGGTTTGATTCTCACCCATTCATTAGATGGTGAAGTGAAGGGTCTCAAAAACTGGGCACCAGAAGACCAACCGCATGTCATTATTGTATTTTGGGCATTTCGTATCATGGTTGGTATTGGCATGTTGATGGTGCTGGTCGGCTTATTTAGCGTCTATAAATATTTCAGAAAACAACAATTCAATCCCGAAAGTGTTTGGTTCCACCGTGCGTGGATGATGATGACGCCGCTTGGGTTTATTGCATTGTTGGCAGGGTGGTTTGTGACCGAAACGGGTCGTCAGCCATGGACGGTCTATGGGGTTATACGTACCGCTGAGAGTATGTCACCAGTCGCTGCACAGCAAGTCGCTACGACATTGATTGGATTCATCGTGCTGTACATCTTTGTCTTTGGTGCAGGCAGTTTTTATATTCTGCGCTTGATTGCTCAAGGGCCAAAGCCTTACACAGATCCTGCTGAGGATAATTTCTATGAGCACTCAGTAACAGAGAGTCAAGGTCGTGCGTTAAGTGGTGATATCAACCATGAAAAAAGTACAAAAGAGGGCCTAGATGCTCCAGCAAATGACGTCGATAATGGAGGATTACGCTAATGTTTAACTTCGGTGATGTATTAGATTTACCTCTTATCTGGGGCGGATTGATTGCTTTGGCGGTCTTTGTCTATGTACTGCTTGACGGGTTTGACTTGGGCTGCGGGATTTTATTTCCGTTTGCCGGCTCAGACAAAAACCGTAGCCGTATCATGAATTCTATCGCCCCTTTTTGGGATGGTAATGAGACGTGGCTCGTGTTAGGCGGCGGCGGGCTGTTTGCAGCGTTTCCTGTTGCTTATGGCATCATAATGACCGGTCTCTATTTGCCTGTGACGGCGATGTTATTTGGTCTTATTCTACGCGGCGTGGCATTTGAGTTTCGGTTTAAATCCTCGACACGTCGCCATGTGTGGGACACTTGCTTTTTTGTCGGCTCAGTGGTCGCGACTTTCTCTCAAGGTATTATGCTTGGGGCGTTGGTGCAAGGATTAGAGGCAAGCAATCGCTTGTACACGGGCGGGCCATTTGACTGGTTAACGCCTTTCTCTATCGTTTGCGGCTTTGCCATGATTATCGGCTACGCATTACTGGGCTCGACGTGGCTTATCATAAAAACAGAGCACACCCTACAAGTATGGGCACGCCGCGTATCTGGCTGGATGCTGACAGCCTTAATCATTGCGATGATTGTGGTGACGACATTCATGTATTTTTCTGATATCGATGCGCTTGAAGGATGGTTTGGTTTTCCAGAGCTACTCTACCTTGCCCCTATGCCTATCATCGTCATGCTGTTGTTCTTTATCATGCGTAAAGACTTAAAGACTGAGCGTGAATATCGTCCATTTTTATTGACAGTGGTTTTATTTTTGATGGGATATATTGGCGTTTGTTTTGCCATGTTCCCTTATATTGTCCCTTATCAAATGACGATTTATGAGGCCGCTGCAGCGGATACGTCTCTATCCTTTATGTTGATTGGCGCTGTTATTATGCTGCCGATTATCTTAAGTTATACCGCCTTTGCCTACTATACGTTTAAAGGTAAATCTGATCATAATCCGATGTACTAATGCAAACGGCGGTACCTCGCAGATCAGCTAGAAACTGTGGGTGTCATTATTCACTTGTGGTGACCACATCTCAGAAGCTAATCAGGAGATCTATATGAAAAAAATCAGTAAAAAACAGTCCCAATGGGCATGGTTTTTTGGCTTGTATTTAACTGGATTTTTGGTGGTATTTACGATCGCACAGTTAATTAAACTGGCCATGGGTGTTTAAGAGTTGGCTTAATAATCAACAACAATGTTTAATAGTTATACTTGATAACAATAAAAAAGCAGCGCCGATTGATTGGCGCTGCTTTTTTTATTGCGGTTTTTTTATGACTGCGGTTTTATTAGATTTTCTGTACGTTAGCGTGGTCGACCTTGATGATTATCGATATTGTTTTGTTCAATAAATTCGTTTACTTGGGCTAAGCGCTCAAGGGTACCCACATCTATCCAATTGTCGGTAATGACTTCAGCGGTAACCTGAAACTTAAGCATGGCTTGTTTGAGCAGTGGTGCCAACGCGGCAGGCTGTCCTGATACTAGCCCTTCTACCAATTTCGGCGACATGACGCTGATACCCGCAAAGGTATGCTTGTCTGCATCACCAACAGGCTGCTCACTAGCAAGACCGTTATTGATAGCAAAATCACCACCATCATTGTGTTCTGGGTTGTCAATCAGTAGTAAATGCGCGCGCTGATCAGCACCTAATTCGTAGTCTCGCAACTGAGCAAGATCATAGGTCGTCCAAACATCAGAATTGACGAGAATAAATGGCTCGTCTCGTAACTTATCTGATTGTAATGCCTGAAAAATACCGCCCGCTGTTTCAAGCGGTTCATCATCTTCCACAGACCAATGCAGTGTGACACCGTATTGAGAGCCATCACCCAGCGTGTCCATGAGCTTGTCCGCCAGCCATGATACATTGATGGTAATATCGGTAATACCTGCCGCTTGTAGCGCTTTGATATGCCAAACAATGAGTGGCTGTCCGCCAACTTCAACCAACGGCTTAGGGGTCTCAAGTGTCAGTGGACGCAGGCGGGTACCCTTGCCAGCAGCCAAAATCATGGCTTGCGTAATGTTAGGTGTGGACATAGCATTCGACATATGCGCTCCTTGTTGTATTGTCTAAATGTTCAGTTTTTCTGATACAGCTTATAGCGAGGCAATTTTGAATTTATCTTGATACGCAGGTAGAACAGTGTCTTGCAGCCACTGGTTAAACGGTAGCACTGCCTGTTTTATCTCATGACTACCCTGCTCGGCCAGCCAGTTTAATTCAGCAATCAAATCACGCATCACTTTAGGGATGTCAGCCAAATAGCGGTCTTTGCCATCTCGCTCAGACAGTCGAATAAATATGCCTAGCACCTTAAGGTGGCGCTGTACACCCATCACATTCATATCGTTTTCGAGCTGGGCTACTGTGTCAGTGGTGGCGATGGCTCTTTGCTGTTGCAACTGCCAAAAATCATCAACCCATCTAGATATTTGACTCTCCGACCAGTCAACATACGCATCGCGTACTAAAGAGACCAAATCATACGTATAAGACCCGATCACAGCGTCCTGAAAGTCAATCACACCCAAGCGGGAGATATCTGCTTGGTCTTGCATCAAGTTGCGACTGTGATAATCGCGATGAACAATGACCTGTGGCTGTTGTAAGATTTCAGTCATTAACGCTGACTTTAGGTTACCCCACACAGTTGTCTCTAGCTCTACGCCAACATAAGGCATGAACCACTCGCTAAATAGATTCATCTCGCGATCTAATAACTCAGCATCATAATCTGGTAGCTGGTACTGAGATTTTGCGGTCTCAACTGGCACAGTTTGTAGATCAGCCAATGTCTGCATGGCCAATTGATAATGATCATTAATCTGAGCAGGTGCCGCATCCGTGAGCAAATGAGCGAACTCTACTGTGCCAAAATCCTGTAGCACCAAAAACCCTTTATCCAAGTCTTGTGCGACAAAGCTCGGCACATTGATGGCAGATGACATCAGCTCTGCAACATTAATAAACTGGCGCATGGCATCCTGCTCATCAGCAGAATCCATCACGATATAACGCACATCTGCTATTTCCTGATTGTCCGCAAACTGAATGCGATGATATCGACGGGCGCTTGCATCACCAGGTAGGCTGTCTAAGACAAAAGGTTTGTCTGCAAATACTTGCTGCAGCCAATATTTTAATTGCTGATTACGCTCATGATTGTTATCAGTCATGTCAGTTTCTAAAGAGATTTTATCAGTCATAATGGGCATCGCCAGTTAAATATAAATCATAAATAATTAAAGTAGTGATAAGTCAGGCAAATACTTGCTAAAATAGTGACATCTTACGCTGTCATAGCAACGGTGACAGTCATATTAAGAGGTGATTCAAGCGCTAGCGCTAAGCCAAAACTCTGTACTCAGCAAAAAACAGTTCAGCTATATTACAAATTTTGGTAAATAGTGTAGCTGATTTGGTTTTTTTTGACTATGATTAGTCGTCATTATATGTAAAACGCCCATATTCTTGAGATAGCATGCTCAGTGAGCAAGGTTGCTTTCTCATTCTCAGCGATACACGGTCAGACACTCTTTGTCGGTATTGTTATTATTAGACAATACAGCGACTCATTTATTAACGTAATCTGCAGTAACACAGTTTGTCGTAATACAATGCTCAGTAACGCAATCCAATAGGCTCTGCAATCATAGGTGTGCCCTTGTTATATTCTCCGCTTTACCAAAGCATTCGCTTGATTTTATTCGGTGCACTAGGCTTATCCAGTCTAGCTGTGAGTGCTGCTATCAGCGATGCTGACACGCGAAATACCGAGCCATTGATGACTGATAGTACCAACAGCTATTCTGATATCTCAGCTGACGCCAGTATCAGTCAAGATAGCTTTTTAACAGACGATACTGCCTCAGATAACACTCTAGGCAATGTCGATACATTAGAGATAACTCGCATCAATAATGATGCAGATGCGCTAGCTGCTACCAATATGGTAGAGCCTGCTGCACAGCTCAACGATCAAACGAACGGCAATCGAATAACCAGTACTCAAGTAAACAATGGTATGCGTATGGATGACGTTGTCATGCCTACTGCTGTAGAGACCCCTAAGCGTACGCGCAAAAATGGTAAGCTTGATTTTAATGATGAGAGTATTCAAGCCAGCCTAATGCGTTTGGCAGAATTTTATGAGTTGACGCCTGACACTGATACCTCAACATTAAATACCATCGACAACAATGCGGTGACTGACAGAGATCGTAATTCAAATACGTCGGTATCTCATTCATTGACCCCTACTGCACAGACCACGCCACAGGTAGGTCGGAACTTGCAGCTATTGCCGCACTCAGTCGACAGTGCACAGCGCTGTGAAGGTCAATGGGTCTACCCAACCAGCAACCCTAACTATCAGCGGGCAGTGAACGAAGCGGGTGGTGCAAACGGACAGCCTGCGCTTAATGTTAGCGATGTCCCTAACAGTCAAGCGCCTTTATTTGCAGAGTCAGATTATAGTTACTACAACAATATTAACTATGCTGAGCTATCGGGCAATGTCATTGTCAATCAGGGCAAACAGCATATCGAAGCAGAAAAGGTCATGCTTGATTTGAGCAATGGCATTGCGGCGGCACAAGGCAATGTCATGTTTACTGACAAAGCCATCGGACAAACCGCTCAGCGTAGCAACGCTCAAAACCAGCGTAATGCCAAAGGCAATGCGTCAAGAAGACTGAACGATAAAGCCTCACAAGGTGGCTTGATTGGGGTTGCAGATAGCCTGAATTACAATACCGAAACGGGGCAATCCACAGCAAATGATGTGGCTTTTGCCAGCGTTGATTTGCAAGCACACGGCTATGCCAAACACTTGAATAAGCCTAGCGACAGTGAGTATGAGCTGGATCAAGTCATGTTTAGTACGTGTCCGCCAACCAACCGTAAATGGCAGTTTGAAGCTAAGAGCATCGATTTAAATACAGATACCGGTCGCGGTGAAGCCTATAACACGACTTTTCGAGTGGCCGATGTGCCCGTTTTTTATCTGCCCTACTTTAACTTCCCGATAGACAGTCGTCGCAGTAGCGGATTTTTATTGCCGAGTGCCAGTGTCAGTAGCGAAAGCGGTCTTGAGGTAGATGTTCCTTACTATTTCAATCTAGCGCCCAACTACGATGCGACGCTCAACACGCATATTTATACTGACCGTAACCCTATGGTCTCAGGTGAATTCCGCTATCTGACAGAGAACTACGGCGAAGGTATTTTTAACGGCTCGTATCTGCCAAATGATAAAGAATATAACGACGAAGACCGTAAGAGCCTTTTTTATGATCATTCTTGGTCATCAAAAAGCATTCCTCGGTTAAGCGGTGATGCCGAATACAACTATGTATCAGATGCCGACTATGTGAATGATTTTGACACTCTAGGTCTATCTGACAGCACCATAAACTTGCCACGCCGTGCTCGAGTCAACTACTATAACGATTATGTCGATGGCGAACTAAAGGTAGAGACGTTTCAGACACTAGACGCCTTTACTGATAATGGTGAAGCACTAGAAGACAAAGACAAACCTTACTCACGATTGCCACAGCTCAAACTTGACTATCGACTACCGTGGGCGAAGAATTTTGATATTACGGGTGTGCATGATTCTGCCTACTTCAAAAAATCTATCGACGATGGCTCTGAAAACGAAAAAAGTGGGGCGCGCATTTATAATAAGCTAAGTGCCGTCTATCCAATGCAGACCTCTTGGGGTTACATTAAGCCCAAATTAAGCTTGCAGCATCTTTATACCTCTTATGATGAGGACAGCTTAGCCGATAATCAGATTAGTGAACAAGACGGTAACCAGTCTGTATTTGTCCCGCAAGCCAGCATCGATGCCGGTCTGAATTTCTATCAAGCAGGGTCGCCTTTTGGGGCTTTTGACGATACGATGGGTGGCTATCAGTTGCTAAGCCCAAGATTGAAATATACCTACTCGCCATACGAAGACCAAAACGACATCCCTAACTTTAATACTCGTATTGCCTCTATCAACTATGAACAGCTGTTTTCAGACAGTTGGTTCTTAGGTCATGATCGTTTGCAGGATTTGCACGCTATTACGCCTGGTGTCAACTATCGTTACATCGATGCAACGGGTGTGACACGTTTTGATGGTAGCATTGCAGAGCAGTTCTATATGGATGACGGGCGTGTAACACTAAATGATGAGCAGCCTGTCTTTACCTCTTCTTCTTCTGGAATGGTATGGGATACTAGCACTCAACCTTATAATAATTTTTGGATTGATGTCAGTGGCGCGCTGACCAACAGCTATGATTTGAATTATGTGACAACTGAACTGCGCTATCAGCCATCAGACAACAGCTTGTTCAATGTGGGCTTTGTCAAACGCCAGCGCGATGAAAACACAGATCAGTTGCCGCTATCGGCATTTACTGCATCCGCTGTTTTCCCCATCAATAACAGCTGGCGGATATTGGCTCAAGGTCAATACGATTACAATCGTAACAAGATGCTTGATTCACTGTTCGGTGTTGATTATGAAGACTGCTGTTTTGGTTTTGCCGTGTATGGTCGCCGTTACTATAATGACCTAAATGTCAAAGACGAGCCCACACAAGCCATCATGGCAGAAATCAGATTGAATGGTCTGGGTAGCGGTAGTAGTCGCTTGACCAGATTACTTTCTGACAAGATTTTAGGGTTTGAACCTGTGCAAACAGCTTGGAAAGATTAAGCTTGGAAAGACCAAGATAGTATCTACGCGAGACCACATGCCACCGATGACCTATATAAAATCGGTGGTGGCTGTTTCGCTCTAGATTTAGCAATACAAGTCTAATTGTTTTAAAAACTGTGCTTTAGATGACAGCATTACTTATAACGGTATTTGTAAGACATTATTTCTATCCCTATTATGTATGATGGGCAACGCTGCCAAATATTTTACTATTTAAGCGTATTGGATCGAGTTGATTGACTACTATCCGATACAATGATATTGATGAGGAACTTCATGAGATTTTTTTCTTTAGGTCAGATCAGCCAAGCAGTATTGCTATCTATGAGTGCCAGTCTCGCACTGACACTAAGCGCTCACGCGGCAACGGTAAAACCTGCCGTCGCTAAAGCATCGGCCACTACTGAACAAAGCTCTGTCAACCGTTTGACACCTGCCAACAGTACCGATGGCATCATTGCTTTGGTCAACGACAACGCTATTTTAAAGAGCGAATTGATCGATGCAGTGGCACAAACCCAAGCTCGCGCCCAAGCCGCAGGAGAGCCGATTGCAAACTCAGCACAACTGCAAACTGAGGTTCTAAATGCCCTTATTTTGCGTGAGCTACAGCTGTCGCTGGTCAAACGTAACGGCTTATCACCTGACGATGCTGATATCAATCAACGACTTGGTCAGATTGCTAAAGCTGAAGGTCTCAGTAGTATCTCAGCATTGCAGCAACGTCTAGATGCCACTCAGCCTGGCAGTTATGCTGGTCTACGTGCCAAGCTCATTGAAGATACTGCTATTCAGGAATTACAACAGCGTCAAATCACACGTCGAGTACGTATCAGTGAGCAAGACATTGATGCCTTTTTGGCCTCGCCTGAAGCAAAACGCTTAAACCAAAGCGAATATCAAACAGTCCACGTGCGCGTTCCTTATATGGACGACTATAGCCGCCTATCAGAAGCTCAGCGTGAAGAAGCACTAAAAGTCGCACAAGCATTGCGTACTCGCCTGCTTGAACCCAATGTCGATGTCGCCGCAGCCGTTGCAGCAAGCCAAGGCAGCTATCCTATCCCGCTACAAGGCGGCGATATGGGCTTTCACAAAGCCGCTTCTCTACCAACAGAGCTATCAACTCAAATCACCAAACTGGATGTGGGCACGGTCAGCGAACCTATATTGACGCCAGAAGGTATTGACATCATCAAGCTTGCAGACAAAAAAGCCAGCGACAAGATGCTGATACCGCAGTGGCATACTCGTCATATCTTGGTCAAAGTAGATGAGCTACAGACGGATGCGCTAGCTGAGCAAAAAATCAATGATTTGTATGAGCAACTGCGTAGTGGTGCTGAGTTTTCTGCTCTAGCATCGACCTATTCAGATGATCCAGGGTCAGCGGGTCGCGGTGGGGATCTTGACTGGGTGAGCCAAGAAGATATGGTCGGCCCATTTGAAACCGTGATGAAAAATACAACGGTTGGCGATTATTCTGCACCCTTCAAAACCCAGTTTGGCTGGCATATTTTGAAAGTAGACGAGACACGTCAGCAAGATGTTAGCGAGCAGTACCGTCGCAATATGGCGCGTCAAGCGTTGTACCAACGTCTAGCACCGCAAGCCAAAGAAGACTGGCTACAAGAGCTACGTGCCGGTGCATACGTACAAGTAGTTGGCTAAGAAACAATGAGTCGCTGAAATAATAAAAGGGTATATGCAAATGCATGTATCCTTTTTTTTATTATATACAACATTTCAAAAAAATGGTTAATTCATGAAGAGTACAGCAGATAGAATCATCGAAAGGATGTATGAACTGAATATCATACAGGCAGATATCAAAAGAGCAACAGGTGCAGGTAAAGCGACTATATCAAGTTGGGTAAGTGGTAATACTAAGCCCTCAGGTATATATGCCTCTAAACTGGCTACCTACTTATGCTGTAATACTGATTGGCTACTTGTAGGTGACGAACAAAAAAACAATATCTATAAAAATGATGACTTACCTCTAGAAACTGCGACCCATTTTGAAGATACCTTTATAGAATATAAAAATAAAGGGATGACTCCTATAATCAGCTGGATAGCAGCTGCTAGCTTTTCTAACAGTCCACTGACGATACTGAACCATGTAGTCGATTGGATACCAAGTCTGCCTCATTTATCTGCACGCGCTTTTGGACTTATCATTCAAGGAAGAAGTATGTGGCCTGAATTTAAGCCTAAAGAAATAATTTATGTAGAGCCCAATATAGTTTTAGAAGAATTAAAAGACGGTGATTTACTCATTATCCGCTGTCATGATGAGAAGCAAGCTAATTTCAAGCAAGTTGTTATTGGTGAAGGCAAAAATGACATGTACCTCAAACCTCTCAACCCTGATTGGCCACATCAAACAATGCAGCCGATGGCTGATGTTTCTCTAATCGGCATAGTTGACAGCAAGTTGGTCAAGTACAGATAACTCAATGTAATAACTGATATCTCAGCAACCCATCACATCTAAAAAACATGCACAAAGAAAAGCTCCGAACCTAGGGCGATTGGTTCGGAGCTTTTACACTTCACGTTATTATTATCTTTCTTCCTTGTCGACTCATCCTAAGTCGCGAACAGTAATATAAGACAGTGGGCTGACCTGTGCTTTATTAGTACCATCTCAACACTGTATCCTTACGTATCCTTGTGTTGATGGTTGCTATTATAGGTCAATCAATTTGGTAGGAATAGAAGCTAAAGACCTTATTTAGCGTAAGCATATGCTTACGTGACAGTGGCAAGTTTTACGCTTTTCAACGCACAAGCTATACCCTATCTTAAACAAAACGGCGCTGCTCTTGCCGATGCTCTTCTGAAACCTTTTTACCTTCTTTTTTACCCTCGTGTATTTTGTGATCTGTCTCTTTTATATCATTGGCTTCTGCAGTAGGGGCATTACCCTCTTGCTGGCTGGCCTCTTCTGGCTCATACTGCAAAGTTGTCATCACAGGAAAATGATCGGAACCTATCGATGGCATACGCTTGATATCTACTACCGTAAAACAAGCACTATGGAAAATATGATCCAATGCCCAGCGCAAAAACGGGTATTTGACATGAAAGGTATTGATAAAGTGTCGACCAATACGAGGATCTAGCAATCCAGAGATGCGCTGAAAACGGCGAGTGGTTTTTGACCATGCCACATCGTTTAAATCACCTGCCAATATCGCCGTTTGATCGTTTTCTTTTATGTGCTTACCAACCATCAGTAGCTCAGCATCGCGAGTGGTTGATTTGTCTGCTTCTGTTGGACTGGGCGGCATAGGATGCAAGCAGTACAACCAAATCACTCGACCACTTTGCAGACGCATTTGCGTATGAATGGATGGTATGTCATCAATGATCAAATACTTAATGTCAGGATCTATCAGCTCAAGCTTAGAATAGAGATGCATACCGTACAGATTATCAAGCGGCACTTTTACCGTATAAGGATAGTCAGACTCGATTTGATGTAAAGCTTTCTCCCACTTTTTATCAGTTTCTAAAGTAATCAAAATATCAGGCTGTTTTTGCTCAACCAACGCCACCAGTTTTTGTGTGTCATCATTAGGGGTAAGGACGTTTGATACCATGATTTTTATATGATGTGCTTGCTTGTCTGATTTATCCTTTGCTTTTTGAACCTCTTTTTTCCATAATTTGGTATAAGGCAGTATCATTCTCAATTGAAACGCCAAAGTAATACTAAGCACAATAAACAGCGCCCACTGCCCGGTCTGCCACTCTGACCAAAACCCTAGCATACCAATCCACGCAACGATGCCAAGCACCATGATCTGAATACGTGGAAACTCAACGCCACGTACCCACCAGTTATCAAGTGGTATCCAGCCCCAAATCGTGACAAATGCGATGAATCCTGCCAACCACTGTATACCGTAATAGAAGAGTGAGAGATCCATAGTAGTTACTAACCGTTTGTTAAAGTGATAATAATGCCAATAACGACAGACATCATGAGCTAAAAGATGAACAACAGCGGAGCAAAGCATGTCAAAAAATGAGACTCAGTCTCGTGCTGCCATCTATGTATTTTGTCTAAGATTGGCTATTGATTGTAGATAGTGAAGGTTACTGTAGCATTTCATAGAATTTTCGCCTACTGGTGAATAACGATACTATGGCAATGACAATAAATAATTACAATGCTAGCGCTATCCCAATTGACAGTAATAACTTAAAGTTATAGTGAACATAGTTAATTGTGCATGAAAAACGACCAAATAATGGCCAAAACGTCTTGCTTTTTTAGGCCATTCACGGCATTGTTACTGGTTGACGATGCAACAAATAACTGTAAATAGGATTGGATTTCATGAGTAATTTGACAGTAGGCTTGGTAGGCTGGCGCGGTATGGTCGGGTCAGTATTGATACAACGTATGCAAGAAGAAAACGACTTCAACGGCATCACACCTGTATTTTTTTCAACCAGTAATGCTGGCGGCAATGCGCCCACATTCGAGGGTATTGAAACCAGTCAACTAAAGGATGCTCATGATATTGAAGCACTTGCTGCTTGTGATGTGATTATCACCTGCCAAGGTGGCGACTACACCTCAAAAGTGCATCAGCCGCTACGTGATGGTGGTTGGAGTGGTTATTGGATCGACGCGGCAAGCACACTACGTATGAAAGATGACAGCATCATCATCCTTGACCCTGTCAACCGTACCGTCATCGATAGCGCCCTAGCCAATGGTACAAAAGACTTCATTGGTGGTAACTGTACCGTGTCATTGATGTTGATGGCTATCGGTGAATTATTTAATAGAGGCTGGGTCGAATGGGTCAGCGCCATGACATACCAAGCCGCTAGTGGCTCTGGTGCCAACAACATGCGCGAACTTATTAGCGGCATGGGCATATTACATGATGCCGTCAAAGACGAGCTGGCTGATCCTGCTAGCGCCATTCTTGAAATTGATAAAAAAATCGCGCAAACTCAGCGCTCGAATGACTTTCCTACCCAGTACTTTGGTGTGCCACTAGCCGGTAGCTTAATTCCCTATATTGATGTTCAGTTAGAAAACAAACAGTCAAAAGAAGAATGGAAAGGTGGTGTTGAAACCAACAAAATCCTTGGTAATTCTGAAGCTGATAAGATTGCTATCGATGGTATGTGTGTCCGTGTTGGTGCGATGCGCTGCCATGCACAAGGGCTGACTATCAAGCTCAAAAAAGACATTCCACTAGAAGAAATCGAAGCAGCACTTAAAAACAGCGGCAACGAGTGGTTGGATTTGGTTGAAGACGACAAAGAAGCAACCATAAACCGCTTAACGCCAGTGGCTGTCACTGGTACTTTGACTGTTGCGTTGGGCCGTTTACGTAAGCTGAATATGGGTCCTGAATATTTAGGCGCATTTACCGTCGGTGACCAATTGCTATGGGGCGCAGCTGAACCATTACGCCGTATGCTCAATATCATCCGCGAGCAAAAAAACTAGACAAGCTACCCAAAATCTTGAATACAAAAAAGACAGCGATTGCTGTCTTTTTTTATGGGGCTAATTTTTATAAACCTATGAATCATTAGAGCAGATAAATAACATACTCATTAAAAATGATACCTTGAGCTGCGGTTACTATTTTGACTCGTAAGCGATCATCACCTCATTGCGGCGCAAAAATGGTAACGTCCAAGGTGGGTTATAACGTGCCAATTCAGGCTCGCCTGTAGGCGTTAGATTCTGGTCTTGCATCCATGTTTGCAACGCTGCGGTTTTTTCCGCTACTTTGTCCTCTCCTGCGAGCCAAGAGAACTTAATCACACCATAAGTCTGTGCAGGCACTTCAATAATCTCAACATTTGGATTATTAGGCTTTGGTAACGTTTGCATCGTATATTGACTGGGCATAGTGAACTGCACGCGCCACTTCCCATCCTCCTGCTGCATACTCACTGGTGCTATCATCGCGATTTTCTGTGAGTCGGTCTCACTTTTTTTATTATTGGGCTGCATGGTCACAGGCGCTGTCATGCTAATTTTACTACTGCCGCCCGTTGGTGCTGTGTTATTACCAAAAATATAGTCCGCTAACACTTTGAACCCTTCTCGACTGGCGGAATCTTGATCGCCGCTCACCCACGTTTGCGCCACGAGCTGCTCGTCATAACGACGCAGCTCAAAGTCGCCTGTTTGCGACAATAACGTGTACTCTGGCTCTTCTGTCTCAGCAGCCATCGCCCCTTTTGATATCAATAATAATCCGCCCATTAATAATAAGTAACCTGTCTTTTTCATATTGTCTTCCTAGTTTCTTAAAATAAATCTATTTCTTAAAATAAGCCTGATGACTTTGAGTGCGCCACCTGTATGATTGGTACTTTATCAATGACGACACTTGCTGTCTGTGTCTTTTGGGGTGCTATCTGTGTTTTTTGGTTATGACAAATCAATATTAATCAAAGTGTGTATCACACCGTATACCGATGACACCTAATATTTAGAATCAAATAACGCTAAAACGGGTACAAGGCAGCCGAATGATAATGGTACAAGTAGTACATTTAGGGAGGGTAACGCCGTAGCAGTTCAGTGATTCTCTGACTATATGTCCAAAAAAACCGCTAACAATGCTATAATTATCGCCATTTTCATAGCGTAAATAGTGATAATCATATGCAATTTGTCTTACACAAAACGGCCAGCGGTGACACGCGTGCACGCCGTGGTACAGTTCATCTCAATCATGGCGACGTGCAAACGCCTGCTTTTATGCCTGTTGGTACTTATGGTACGGTCAAGGGTATGCTGCCACGTGATATCGAGGCCATCGGTGCGGATATTATTTTGGGCAACACCTTTCATCTATGGTTACGTCCAGGTACCGAGGTGATTGATAAGTTTGGCGGCTTGCATAAGTTCATGCATTGGGACAAGCCTATCCTGACTGATTCAGGTGGTTTCCAAGTATTCAGTCTGGGTGCCATGCGTAAAATCACCGAAGAAGGTGTCGACTTCAAATCTCCTATCGATGGTGCTAAGGTATTCCTGTCTCCAGAAAAATCGATGCAAATTCAGTATAGCTTAAACTCAGATATCGTCATGCAGTTTGATGAGTGTACGCCATATCCTGCCACTCATGACGAAGCCAAAAAATCGTTAGAGCTATCATTACGTTGGGGACAACGCTGCGTGGATGAGCACAACAGACTGGGCAGCACCAATGCCTTATTTGGTATCGTACAAGGCAGCATGTATCCTGATTTACGTCAGCAATCACTTGAAGGCCTGCTAAATATTGGCTTTGATGGTTATGCCATCGGTGGTCTGTCTGTTGGTGAGCCAAAAGATGAGATGATGGATGTCCTAGACTATCTCCCTGATGATATGCCAGCGGATAAACCGCGCTATCTGATGGGCGTTGGTAAGCCTGAGGATTTGGTTGAAGGTGTACGTCGCGGTGTCGATATGTTTGATTGTGTGATGCCAACTCGTAACGCGCGTAATGGTCATTACTTTGTCACAGGCGATACAGACAACGCAGGCGTGGTACGTATCCGTAATAGCCAGTATCGCAATGACGAAGGCCCACTAGATCCTGAATGCGACTGCTATACTTGCCAGAACTTCAGCCGAGCTTACCTCTACCATCTCAATAAATGCAAAGAGATGCTAGGTGCTCAGTTGGCGACTATTCATAACTTGCGTTACTATCAGCGTTTGATGCAGGGCATGAGAGATGCCATTGAACAAGACAAGTTTGATGAGTTTGTCATCGAGTTCTATAGTAAGCGTGGTCAAACGGTACCCGAACTCAACTTGCGCTAACGATTGCTCCATGTATATTTTTTAAGATATAAAATCAAAAATGCCAGTCAGGAAAATCTGACTGGCATTTTTTTATTCACACGTTCATTAGCTATTAGAGACTAATAAATATGATCATCTGGCAATTCACTCATAGGAATGTCAGGATGCTTTCTTAGATGTAAAATTGCGGCAATCAAACCGCCCCAGATAAGCAGCATTGAAATAATCATAAAAATAATGGCTGAAGTACTCATAATAAGTTCCTATTAAAATTTCAATCTGATTAGCGAGCATCATCAAGTAAGCGTGATTTGTCATCCTCATCATCGTATCGACCTTTGATACGAGTCATTATGAATGCACCCAATCCAAAGAATACCACAACGCCCCAACCAAAGAATAATAGGATAGAGGTTGAATATCCCTCATAAGGCTCTCGAACCAAATCGATCAGCTTTAGACCCAAAGCAATCGTAAGGACAGTCGGTGTAATAACCGTTAGCATGAATACCCAAGCACCGCCGAGTTTAACACTAGAAATACGGTTGATATGATCAAGTAGGCCTGGGATTTTTTGGCGGTTAAACCAAGTGACGCTGACAATTGACAGCAGACCACCAGCGACGATACCGATATTGTTAGCAAAATGATCGATCACATCGACCAATACCAGCGAGCTGCCGGTAGAGAAGGCAACAATAGATATAGCAGCACAAACACCACCGATTACCGTAACGGCTTTTTTGCGTGACCAGTCAAATTTATCTTGGAAGGCAGAAATAGGCACTTCAAGAATACTAATCAAAGAGCTGATACCTGCAACCACTAACGATCCGAAGAATAAGAAACCAACGAAATCACCACTAGCACCCATCGTAGAGATGATTTTTGGGAATACAAAGAACGCCAATCCAACACCACCACTAGCCACTTCTGCAACATCTTGGCCTGTTGATACTGCCATAAAACCAATCGCAGCAAAAATCCCGATACCTGCGATAAGCTCAAAAGAAGAGTTGGCAAAACCGACAACCAAGCCTGCACCGGTGAGGTTTGTATTCTTTTTAAGGTAAGAGGCATAGGTAACCATGATACCAAAACCTACTGACAGTGAGAAAAACACATGGCCATAAGCGGCAAGCCAAACGTTAGGATCTTTCATTTTTTCCCAATTTGGCTCAAAGAATGCGTTCAAACCAACAGCAGCGCCCGGTAAGCTCAGCGCTTTGAATACCATGATACCGAACAGTACAATAAGTAATGGTATACAGATTTTGTTGGCAAGCTCAACACCCTTACGGATACCACCAAACATAATCAACATCGCCAATGCCCAAACAAGGATAAGACCTATAAACATCTGCGGTACAAATACCGCGTTTAGATCCCCTGTGTGTTTGATAAAGTCACTGACAAAGAAGGTTGTCGTATCCTCTCCCCATTTCTGGCCAAAAGAGAACACCATATAACTGCCCGCCCAAACGATGACGGCAGCATAGTAAATGGCAATGACGAAGGAGACGAGCGTCTGCCACCATCCGATAAATTGAGCAGACTTCACCATCTTTTTATAAGCGCGCGGCGGCGCTGAACGATATTTATGCCCAATAATATAGTCTAAAAACAGTAGTGGAATACCTGCCGTGAATAAAGCGATCAGGTATGGCACCATAAATGCACCACCACCATTATCATAAGCCACATATGGAAAACGCCATATATTACCCAATCCTACGGCTGAACCGACAGCGGCGATAATAAACCCCGTCCTACTAGACCAATTTTCCCTTTGCTCTGCCATGCGACGCTCCTAAAATTCAATAGTAATTCCCTTTAAGCTATCAAACTCATTGAAAGTCTAAGACAGATACTTAAAGAGACTACAGATTAGCGGTTGGTTAAAATAAGTTACTAGAGTCTAACAATATATAATTGTGAAGTTTCTGCTAAGCGACTAAAAAAGTCAAGTGCTCATAAACATAAAAGGCCATAACAATTGGTTATGGCCTTTAGCAATATCATCTCTCATTGATAAAAGTTTGGTACATTAAAAGTGTGAAATACAATACTTTGGCTTACCTTTTATAGTATTTCAATAGGTGTTTAGCGTACTACGCCGCGGCGACTCTTCTGTAAAGAGTCAATGAGCAACTGAATCTTTGGCTCTTTTGGCAGCATCTCATTACTCAAAACCTCAAGCGCTTTTACGGTCGTCAAGCCCGATCTGAAAATTGTGCGGTAGGCTTCGCGTAAAAAATTGATGGTCTCTTTTGACCAGCCTTTGCGGCGCATACCTTCAATATTGAGTCCATGCGCTTTTGCTGGATTGCCAGATACCATCGTAAATGCAGCAACGTCTTTTAGAATTAAACTGGCACCGCCAATCAAACTATAGTCATCTACTGTACAAAACTGATGAATGCCTGAGTTACCACCGATAATCGTATGATCACCAATAGTCACATGCCCTGCTACACCGACGTTATTGGCCAGTACATTGTGATCGCCAATCAAACAATCATGTGCCACATGCGTATTGACCATTAGTAGGTTGTGACTGCCAATTTTGGTTAGCTCGCCATCTTGAGCAGTACCGCGATGTAAGCTGCATGCTTCACGAATCGTATTATGATCGCCAATCTCAAGCCAAGTACGCTCACCAGCATACTTCAGATCCTGAGGATCTTCACCAATGCTGGCAAATTGATAAATTTGATTGTGCTCACCGATACGAGTCAGCTTAGTCACGACCACATGACGATGCAACACCGTATGTGCACCAATTGACACCTCGTCACCAACGATACAATAAGGACCAATAATAGCAGTCTCATCAATCTGCGCAGATGGGGAGATGAGTGCTGTGGGATGAATCTGACTCATAGTGTGGACCCTTGTATCATTTAATACGAGTAAATAGTAAGCAAAACACAACCCATCTGGCCTAACCATGAGGCTAATACTAAGCTGCGTTGTCAAATATAACTGCTAATTCTAGTTGTAATAGTCGATCTAATATAGGCTTGTATGCACTTTGGCTTACTAAAAAATTAAGCCTCTTTCGCGTCTTTGACCTTTTGCTGCTCTTGACGTGCAATCATAACTTGAGCACTAGCGGCTAGCTCGTCCTCGACATGCACAGTACAATCAAACTTATAAATACCATGTCTCTGCATCACTGTTTTGGCACGAATAATCAGCTGATCACCCGGAATCACACGACGCTTGAAGCGAACTTTATCAACCCCTGCAAAAAGATACAAATAGCCATCTTCTGCGGTTAATCCAGCACTGATAAACCCAAGCACGCCTGACACTTGTGCCATTGCCTCTACCATCAATACGCCTGGCATGATTGGCTCATCAGGAAAATGACCGTTGAAGAATTCCTCATTAATCGTCACGTTTTTGATACCAGTAATGCACTCACCAGGGGTGCAACACACAATTCTATCCACCAACATAAAAGGATAGCGATGCGGCAGGTAGTGCTTAATAGTATGGTAAGTTAATGGCAGCGTCAGACCTTGCTCAGCCAAGCTTTTGATATCTTCGTCAGTTGGGGTATCTATGTTATTGCTGTTCATAAGGATGCTTCCTTGCTGTATCTTAAGTTTTTTATTGAGTTATATGGCGATCAGTTATTGCCAAGCTGACGAAAGCGTACAGCCGCACGTCGCCAATTGGCAGTGGGCATTGCAGCAGTGCCAGAGGAGTATGATCCAGCGGTTTTTATGGATTTGGTGGCCATGGTCATACCAGACAAAGTCACATCATCGGTGATATCGATGTGTCCTGTAATACCGACTGCACCGCCGATGATACAGCGTTTGCCAATAGTAGTACTACCTGCAATACCCGTTTGAGCAGCGATAGCAGTACCATCACCGATACGTACGTTATGTGCCACTTGTACCAGATTATCAATAATAACATGGTTGCCGATGACCGTATCATCAATAGCGCCACGATCAACGCAGCTCTGACTACCGATTCGTACATGATTACCGATGATAACACGGCCTAATTGAGCAATACGCTCCCAGCCTGTGGTGCTAGGATCTTTGGTGGGTGCAAACCCAAACCCTTCAGAGCCGATACTGACGCCCGCATGCAGCCTCACATGGCTTCCAATACTGCAGTCGTGCCCGATGACCACTTGCGACTTAATCACACAATCAGTACCAATACTGGTATTAGCCTCGATGACCACGTGAGCTGCGAGTGAACTACGAGCGCCCACTTGCACATTGTCACCAATCACGCAAAAAGGCCCAATACTGACCTGCTCACCAATGACCGCGCTATCAGCGATCACAGCGCTAGGGTGAATGCCTTCAGATAGTGACTCACGGGCAAACAACTGACTGGCAGCAGCATATGCCAAATAAGGGCTGGCAACGACTAAGGCGATTGAGTCATCAGGTACTTGGTCACGATATGCCTCGGTAACCAATACAGCACCTGCCTGACTACTGGCCAAACTAGTGATGTACTGCGGGTCTGCCAAAAAGCTGAGTTGCTTTTGATCAGCAGTCGTCAGGGTACCGACGCTAGTGAATGGTTGACACAATTGCTCAGCATGTATTTCAGCCTTGTTTACAACAGGCTGACGCTGCTCAATTCGAGTGATAAGCTGCTCAATCGTTATCATAATTATTATTAATAAAGTAGGGTTATAAATGAAACGGTCGTCAAAATAACCATGTGTTTTGACGACCTACTAGACGTGATGATCTTTTGTTTGAGCCCGTAAACGAACCGGATCAAACAGCGTGAATCAAGGATGACTTCTTAGAATGTATTACCAATCTGGAATTGGACTTTTTCAGTCTCATCACCTTCTTTGTCCCCGAAAGGTACGGCATAGCTAAGTGATATCGGCCCAATTGGCGTATACCAAGTGATACCCG
Organism: Psychrobacter sp. SWN149; assembly: GCF_015864565.1. Taxonomy (NCBI): domain Bacteria; kingdom Pseudomonadati; phylum Pseudomonadota; class Gammaproteobacteria; order Moraxellales; family Moraxellaceae; genus Psychrobacter; species Psychrobacter sp. SWN149. Next base: position 161,332 of record NZ_JADYWX010000002.1, on the reverse strand, counting down.
CACCCGCACTATAGCGGAAGTCATTGTCTTGAGTCAGTAATGGCACATCTGAGTCATTAAACGTTCTGTCTTCTTTGTCAGACGTATCAAATACCTGACCACCTTCAGCAAACAACACAGGACGTACTTGATCTGCCCAATCACCCTTAAATGGCATTGGCAAAATCAGTTCAGCACCGAACGTTGCTAGAGCGTTACCACCGACCTCTTCTGCGGTAAAGGTCTGATCATCTGGATCAGTGACCGCGTCATAATAGACTTGTGATTTAGGCCCTAGGGTAGATGACTCGTAACCACGTACTGAGCCGTAGCCTCCAGCATAAAAGTTTTCGTAGAACGGCAAGTCGTTACCATAGCCAAGCTTGGTATAACCACGAGCGACGGTACCTTTATACAGAGGGTAGTATACGTTACCACTATAGACGAGTTTTTGGTAATTGGCATCACCTAGACCGATGGTCGCGTCAACTGCGTGACTCATCCCTTTGGTCGGGAACACTGGACGGTCTAACGTGCTGTAGTCCCAGCCAAGTAACAAGTTATAGGTTTGGTAGTCGTTTTTAAAGGTCGAAACGCCATCAGTATCATCATCAAATGTTTGCGTACCACCATCATCTAGAATCTCTTGAACATTAGAGATTCCCAAATATCGACCGCCACGCACTTTTGTATTATCAACATTGATACCAGCACTTACACGCTTGGTTTCATCAACAGGATAACTGTAATTAAGCGTCGCACCATATGAGTCAGTCACATAATTGCTGACGTTATCATCATCATATTTGGTTTTGCGATAGTATCCGCTCAGACCTTGGGAGACACCGTTTTCTGTAAAGTACGGGTCGGTATAGCCCAAGCTATAAGAATCACGCGTTTCTGAACGTGATAACGCCGCTTTGACACGGTTACCAGTACCCATAAAGTTATTCTGAGTCAGATCCAACTGAAAGGTCACACCGCCACTCTGTGAATAACCCGCTGCAATGGTCGAGCTGCCAGATGGCTGCTCTTCTACTGTATAGCTCACATCAACTTGATCTGGCTGGTTAGGAACTGGCTTCACATCGACATTGACGGCTTTAAAGAAGCCTGTACGCATTAAGCGCGTGCGTGACAATTGGATTTTTTCACTTGAGGCAAGTGATCCTTCTAACTGACGCATCTCACGGCGTAATACTTCGTCTTGAGTTTTAATATTGCCTGTAAAGTTAATACGGCGAACATAGATGGGACGCGCCGGATCAATATAGTAATCAATATCGACCATTTTGGTCTCGTCATTGATACGAGGTACTGGTCTTACTTGGGCTAGGTAATAACCCTCATTACCATAGCGACTTTTGAGCGCTGCTGTCGTGGCATCTAGTTTGGCTTGTGAATATTTTTCATTAGGGTCAAACGTTACCAGCTCTTTTAGCTCATTGGTATCAAACGTTGGTTTACCCAAGAAGTTTACATCACCAAACTGATATTGCTCACCTTCAGTCAGACTGACTTCGACAAACACACTACTTTTATCTTCACTGATATTTAGTACCGCATTATCGACTGAAAAGCGCACATAGCCATCGTTTTGATATAGGGCTTTTAGGTTTTCTAGACTGGCAGCCAGCTTTTCTTGAGCGTAACGATCAGACTTTGATAACAGGCGTGTCCAAGACGATTCTTTTACGGCAAAGACGTCTTTGATTTCTTCATCACTAAAGTGATTGTTACCAATAATATTGATATCGACCACTTTAGAAGGCTTGCCTTCGATAAAGCGCACGTCCAGCTTGACACGGTTGCCATCAAGCACGGTTTGGTCTACTTCAATATTACTGTTGTAATACCCTTGACTGATATACTGCTGCTGCAATTCGTTGGCCACGCCTTGTAGCGTAGACTGCTTTAGTACATCGCCAGCAGAAAGACCCGCATTTTTCAGTCCCTGCTCAAGTCCCTCTTTTGGAATGAGCTTATTGCCCTCAAAAGTGACCTCAGTAATGGTCGGACGTTCAACCACATCAAACCTTAGCTGACCGCGTTCGACACGGCTTTGAATATCGGCAAAATTCTCAGTGGCATATAGCGCCTTAATACTGGCGGCTAAGCGACTGTCATTTACCGTATCTCCTACCGTAATAGGTAAGACCGGATAGAGGCTATCAGGGGTTAAACGTTGTAAGCCGTTGAAACCGATGTCAGTTACTACAAATTCTGCAGCATGGACTGGCATACTCATCATCGCTACAACTAACGGCAACCCAGCCGCGCTCATAAATAAAGGCGTACGCATAAACACTATCCGTCAATAAAAAATTGCTTAAGTTAAGGTAAAAAGTATAGGTTGTCTAGCCCGTTTCGCACAAAGTCGTAACCAATGTGTGGGTGACTCAGAACACTTTATATAAAATGCATCACAAAATAAACTAAAAATTACGATTAGTACAGAGACCGCGACACAAAGTATTGCGTGTATCATAACAACAATTGAGGCCCAGCAGTCGTAAAACCATTAGTATATCGTGCTTTATCAAAGATACTACCGACAAATCGATTAAAACAGCCGGCTGATGTCATTACCAATTGCTAACACCATGAAACCTGCCAGTAAGACTAGCCCGATGTTAAGACCCACCAGTTGCACCCCGTCCGAGAGTGGCTTACCTCGTATTAACTCAATCAAGTGATAAACGATATGACCACCGTCAAGTACTGGGATGGGCAACAGGTTTAGTACCGCCAGACTCAAACTGATTAAAGCCGCCGTAGACAAGACCATCTGCCAACTGATATCAAAGCTCTGTTTGGCCACTTTGGCAATAGTAATAGGACCTGACAAATTATCCAAACCAATCATACCTGACAGCATTTTTCCCATCGAGCTGACCGTCATAACGGCTAGCTGTTCCGTCTTTTCAAATGACTTAACTAGTGACTCACCAGGGCCATAAGCTACCGTGGTTTTATAGGCATCAGGAATGACGATCTCTGACTGCTCAACCATCGCACCGATTTGCCCATAATCATTGCCCAGATTGTCTTTTTTACCTTGAGGCATGATCGCTAACTGCACAACTTTGTCATCACGCAATACGGTAAAATTCAGCAACGTCTCAGGGTTGTCACGAATGATACGTGTGGCACTGATCCAGTCTTTGATAGCTTCATCATTAATAGCCGTGATACGATCACCAACCTGTAGACCTTGGCGGCTAGCAGCACCATCAGGTGTTAAGTCGCCGACAATCGGGGCAATATCAGGTTGCCATGGCAACATACCAAAACTGCTCAAAGCATCTTTGCCCTGCGCATCGCCCTGCATAAAGTCGGTTATAGGTGCTTGATAGGTTTTGGTCGATGGCTTGCTTTGAGCATCCGCCTGTAGCGTGATACTGACATTATCCGTTTCCCCCATACGCCCAGCAAGGCGATAGTTAATCCCTTCCCACGTCTGAACGTCATGCCCATCGATAGCGACGATTTTATCACCAGCCGGCAGCTGTGCGATTGCCGCAGGTGTGCCTGGTAATACACTACCAATTTTGGTTGCTAATTGTTCAGATGGGGTCATAAACAACACCCAAAACAAAGCGATAGCAATGATGAAATTCATGATAGGACCAGCAGCGGTAATCGCAATCTTCTTGAGCGGATGCTGATGATTAAATGCCAGATGCTTCTCATCTTTGGCAACCTCGCCTTCGCGCTCATCGAGCATCTTGACATAGCCGCCAAGCGGTAGCGCAGAGATACGATAATCAATGCCACTCTTTTTGCTCGTCCAGCCAAATAATTTGGGGCCAAAACCGATAGAATATGTCAACACCTTGACACCGCAAAGCCGCGCTACGATGTAATGACCCCATTCATGTAGGGCAATGAGTGGCCCTAAGACAAATATGGCCGCAAGAATCGTTAATAAAAACGTCATGATTGTTTCTCAGTATTGTCTCTTAGCATCTTTATTAATAGCTGTATTTAAGCATGCTGAACATCGTCTTTTGACTATAGTCAAGTCTATATAAATCCGTTACATCGTCATCCTCGCTAAGCATACTAATGTATAACTTGCACTCGGTTTCCTTGTATCGAAATTATATTGAACTGACTATAGTCGTTTTTCAAATAAAGACTCGTATTATGATTTGGCTATCATTGCGCTAACTTCATCACTAACTTGTCAGTAAGATGACGCGCAATCTGATCAATGGCTAATATGTCTTCTATATCAGCCGTCACGCTTAGTGGTGGCAGCTGTATATCCGTTAAGGCTTGCTCATTGATATTTGCAATGTCAGTTAAGCGAACTTGTCCATTTAAAAATGCGGCCACTGCGACCTCATTGGCTGCATTTAAGACAATAGTCGCCTGCGTCCCTGCTTGCATGGCTTGACGAGCTAAACGCAGACAGGCAAATTTTTGTAGATCAGGTTCGATAAACTCCAAACCACTGAGCGCATATAAGTCTAGCGGCTGCGAGCCACTGTCGATACGGTTTGGGTAGGCAAGCGCATGTGCAATGGGCGTTTTCATATCTGGGCTACCGAGCTGCGCTAAAAAGCTGCCATCGCTGTATTCTACCATTGAGTGAATGATACTTTGCGGATGAATAATCACATTTATTTTGTCTTCGGGCAAATCAAATAAATGACAGGCTTCGATCAGCTCAAGCCCCTTATTCATCATCGTCGCCGAGTCGACGGATATCTTTTGACCCATTGACCAGTTGGGATGTTTGACCGCCTCTGCCACACTTGCCTGTTGCATTTGAGCAAAAGACTGTTGTAAAAATGGACCACCTGACGCCGTCAACCACAGCTTTCGTACACCATGTTCTGACTGGTGGATTTGGGTGTTGTCTTGCTGAATAGCGGATGGCAGACATTGAAAAATAGCATTGTGCTCTGAATCGAGTGGCAGCAAGGTAGCATGATGCGTTTTGACCGCATCAATCATGACCTTCCCTGCCATCACCAAGGCTTCTTTATTGGCGAGCAGAATACGCTTGCCTGCACGTGCAGCCGCTAAAGTAGAAGGCAAGCCTGCTGCGCCTACGATAGCCGCAACCACCGTATCGGTTTGAGAGTCGGTCGCAATCTCTATCAGCCCTTGCTCGCCGCCTACCACGTCGATATCAAGACCTGCGCTACTGAGACGCTTAGCAAAATCATCGACCGCTGCTGTCGGCACGCTTACGCGCTTGGGCAAAAACTGCTGACAAAGTGCAAACAGCTTGTCCAAACGGTGATGGCCTGATAAAGCATATACTTCATACTGGTGCGACTGTGCCGCTAAGATAGCTAACGTGCTATCACCAATCGAGCCTGTCGCGCCTAGTACGGCGATGCGTTGCGTCATAACCAGTGGTGCCTATGATACTTATAAATAAAAGAAGAAAATACGGTGTGATAAACATCAAAAATCATAGTGAGTGGCGATACGGAGTCAGAGGCAACTTATGAAATAACAAGCGACCTCTGCCCCATCGCGCTATACCACGATTAGGCCAAACTGTTGTATCGCCCAAAAACCCAGTGCAAATATCGGTGTGGCTGACAATAGCGAATCAATACGATCCAGTATGCCGCCATGGCCTGGCAAAATCGTGCCAGAGTCTTTTACATCAGCGCGGCGTTTGAGCATCGACTCAAACAGATCACCCAGTACAGAAGCCAAAATCGTTATCGCTGATAATGTGACAAACGCAATGAGTGGCACACCTGTCAATTGCAGTTTAAAGACACTAATCGCAATCACGACCAGCAGACCTGTGACCAGACCACCTGCCAACCCTTCCATACTCTTATTAGGTGAGACATTGGGTGCCATCTTTCGGCGACCAAGCTTACGACCGACAAAATAAGCGCCGCTGTCTGCACACCAGACTAATAAGAATACATAGAGTAGCCACCATGCCGATAGCTGCCAGAGATAAAACATCGCGGTGATTGATGCGGTCAAAATAACCACACCCATCAGAGCCAGCTGTTTACCATACCATCTCGTCTGTGTCGGGAAGACCCTGACCCAAGACAATGCCATCAGCCATATAACAAGTGACGCCACCCACCAAAACAGCCATGTCACTTTAAACATCAGCGATATGAGGGTTATCACTAAAACCATTAGCACGAATACTACAGGCTGACGCCATTTGGGCATCAATTTAGCCCACTCATGCGCGGCGATAATCACGCCAACGGCCAAAAGTGGCGCAAATAAAATAGGCGTTTGGCTCGCAAACATTGCAATACCAACGATAATAACGAGAACAATAGCCGTCTTAATTCGTTGCCACATACTTATCGAGCCTTATAATAATGAATAACATAGGGTCAAAAATGCAGTATAACAGCCAATCAACCATGGCCTACTGATAGCGATTGACACCAATTAAAACGGTTTATCACATCACAAGCAAGCAGTATTCATCACCGCCCGCATATAAATGATATCGCCTTGAAGACGACTATTTTACTATTGCTGTTGTTCGATGACTATCTGCTCACTGGTTTTGCCAAAGCGGCGTTGACGCTGGGCAAACTCTGTCACCATTGTCGCCAGCTCTTCTGCAGCAAAGTCTGGCCATAGTGTCGGGGTAAAAAAGAGTTCAGCGTAAGCCGACTGCCACAATAAAAAATTGGACAAACGGTACTCACCGCCAGTCCGTATCAGCATATCTACCGCTGGCGTGTCTGCCAGTTGCACGTACTCACCTAGCATCTCTGTATCGATATCTTCGGCGTTTAGCGTCCCCGCTTGCACTTGCTGCGCTAGCTGCTTGGCCGCATGCGCAATATCCCACTGTCCGCCATAACTGATCGCGATTACCATGGTCATGGCCTCAAACGCTGCAGTTTTTTCTTCAGCATCTGCCATCAAAACTTGTAAGTCATGACTGAGTTGACTGCGGTCTCCAATAAAACGCAGGCGAATGCGATACTCGTTCATTCGAGGCATTTGATCATGGATGGTTGAGGCCAATAGCTGCATGAGTAACGCCACCTCACTAGGTGGACGTTGCCAGTTTTCACTAGAAAAAGCAAACACGGTCAGCACCTCTATACCTGTATCAACACAGTACTCAACGATGGGATCTAGCGCGTCTTTGCCAGCCACATGCCCTTGGCCTTTACCCAAGTCATTGGCTTTACCATAGCGGTTGTTACCATCCATAATGATGGCGATATGACGAGGAAGAATAGCAGGAGCCAAAGCGGCTGAGGTAGACATAGGCGAGAGTGCTTATTGTTAAGGTAGAATAATAATAACGTGCATAGCAGCGATTAAAAAGTGCGATATGGACAATTCACAAACTTACCATAATAAAAATCTGAAAATCGAAATATTATGGCAGGTAAAATATAGTGAATATAATAGTAAAAAGCCAATAGCAATGAAGTATTGGCTGTCTACTATTAAGGGTGACGCTTAACCAGTTATTGTGATAAGCCACAACAGCCAGTTTTAAACAGCCATCAAGTCAGTTTCTTTTTTGCTCAAACGGCTATCGATGGTTTCGATATATTTGTCAGTGATTTTTTGGATATCATCACTCGCGCGGCGCTCGTCATCTTCTGATATCTCTTTCTCTTTTGCCAAGTCTTTGATGTCGTTCATCATGTCGCGGCGAATATTACGGATAGAGACTCGGCTGCTCTCTGCTTCACTGCGCGCAAGTTTTTGCATATCGCGGCGTGTTTCTTCTGTCAATGCTGGCATTGGCACACGAATCACGTCAGCGGTCATTGGGTTTAGACCCAAATCTGCTTCGCGAATAGCTTTATCAATGGCTTGTACCATTGTACGGTCAAATGGCTGAACCAGTAATGTGCGTGAATCTTCAACGTTGACACTGGCTACTTGGTTAAGTGCGGTATCAGAACCATAGTAGCTGACCATCACACCTGACAGCATACCTGGGTGGGCACGACCTGTACGAACTTTGCTAAAAGTGCTCTCAAGCGCTTCTAATGTTTTCTGCATGCGTGATTCGCCGTCTTGCTTAATCTCTTTGATCATTGTGTGTCCTTATTTATCGCTATCGATAAATTCTTTATTGTTAACTATGTAAGGTCTTAATTGTCTAAGCAACTGGCCATTTACCAATGATTGCTCTTTATTTACCTGAGTGCTGTCTGATTAATGAAAAACACGGGTACCTTCATTTTCGCCCATGATGACATTCAATAGGGCATTGGGTTTGGTCATATCAAACACTTGTAGCGGTACGTTATGCTCACGGCATAACGCAATAGCCGTCAAATCCATCACGCCAAGCTTTTGCTCTAACACTTCATCAAAGGTCAGGCCATCATACTTGACCGCATCAGAATGCAAACTTGGGTCTTTGTCATAAACGCCATCTACTTTAGTCGCTTTTAGGATCAAGCCAGCTTCGATCTCAATACCGCGCAAGCAAGCAGCGGTATCAGTGGTAAAGAATGGGTTGCCCGTGCCTGCGACAAAGATACAAACCTCACCGTTTTTGAGATAACGAATCGCATTACGACTGCTATAGCTCTCAGTCACTTCACCGATTGGCAAGGCTGACATCAGGCGTGTTTTGATATTGCGGCGCTCAAGCGCATCACGCATTGCCAAACCGTTCATCACAGTCGCAAGCATGCCCATTTGGTCACCAGTCACACGGCCGACCAGACCTTCTTTTTGTAATTGTGCACCGCGATATAGATTGCCACCGCCGACCACGATACCCACTTGGACACCCAGTCCACGTAAATGAGCGATAGACAAGCTCATTTTGTCGAGCACTTCGGTATCAATACCCATGTCTTTGCTACCAGCCAAGGCTTCGCCTGAGAGTTTTAGCAAGATACGAGCGTAACGCGGGTTTTTGTCAGACATGAGGTCACCTTTTATCATTGAATTATAAAGAACATTATCGGTAAAATACAAATCGAGTTTGCCCATAACGCCGCCTATATAGGCATACGTATTAAAAAGGCTAAATTGCGCTAATTGTAGCAAAAACTGCCCGCCATTGGGCAATTTTTGCGTGTCTGTCACACAGGTATTCTACCCCTGATAACTACCGAACAAATCATATTCGCTAGCATCATCGATTGTGACCGTTAAGAACTGACCCACTTTGACCTGATCCGTAATGTCATCGACATAGACATGACCATCGATTTCAGGCGCATCCGCATAGCTACGGCAAATGGCGATACCTTCTTCTCTATCAATCTCATCGACCAATACCATGAGGGTTTTGCCGACTTTTTCTTGCAGTTTTTGTGCTGAGATGTCTTGTTGCAGCGTCATCAGGCGCTCATAGCGAGACTGCTTAACGTCTTCAGGCACATGGTCGGGCAAGGCATTGGCAACAGCGCCTTCGACTTCTGAATAGGTAAAGGCACCCACACGATCAAGACGAGCCTCAGTCAACCAATCAAGCAAGCACTGAAAATCTTCTTCGGTCTCGCCGGGGAAGCCGACCACAAAGGTCGAACGAATGACGATATCAGGGCAGATAGCACGCCATGCTTTGATACGCTCTAAGGTGTTTTCACTGTGTGCAGGGCGTTTCATCGCTTTTAGGATACGATGACTGGCATGCTGAAACGGAATGTCTAAATAAGGCAAGAGTTTCTTTTCGCCCATCAGCTCAACGACTTTGTCTACGTGTGGATATGGATAGACATAATGCAGGCGTACCCAAATACCCAGACCGTTCAAGGCTTGGCATAAGTCATAAAATTTTGACTTGAGCGGCATCCCATTCCAAAAGCTGGTTTTATATTTCAGATCCAGCCCGTAAGCTGAAGTATCTTGCGAGATGATGAGAAGCTCTTTTACGCCAGCGTTTTTAAGTGCCAACGCTTCATTCATCACATTATCAATCGGACGCGAGTCTAAATCACCACGTAAGCTTGGAATAATGCAGAACGTGCAACGATGATTGCAGCCTTCTGAGATTTTTAGATACGCATAATGACTTGGCGTAAGCTTAATACCCGCCTCATTGATCAAATCTATCTTTGGGTCATAGTTGGCATCTTTACTGCGATTAGGCTTTGGCACATGCTGCGCAACAGCCGTAATGACTTCGTCATAGGCATGTGCGCCCGTCACGGCGAGTACTGCCGGATGCATTGCACGGATTTTGTCCGCTTCTTTGCCCAAACAACCTGTGACAATCACTTTGCCATTTTTGCTGATGGCCTCGCCGATAGCATCGAGCGACTCTTGTACTGCTGACTCGATAAAGCCGCACGTATTGACCACGACCAAATCAGCGCCTTCATAATCACTGGCGACTTGATAACCATCGCGGCTCAGCTCAGTGATAATACGCTCACTATCTACCAGTGCTTTTGGGCAACCCAGTGACACAAAACCAATCTTTGGCGCCGCACTGACTGGCATAGTGGCAGTCGCATTGGCGGTCGTAACATCACTACTTTGTGCGATACTACGATTTTGATTGTGGTTGGCTTTATGGTGATAAGGTTGGCTAGTATCTGTCTGGCTCTGCTCTTGTACTAGGGCAGGCGCGGCAGGATTAAAGATAGTGACGGTTTCTGTCGCAGCGTCTTGTGTGGCTGATAGAGCGGCTGTCGTTGTCGTGTTCACTGACTCGGTAGAAGTTTTGGACATGGCTGACCTTGCTAGAGATAAATTGGCTGAGCGCATTGTACGTTTTTTTTGCAAAAATCACCAGTTTTGCCGCTCTATAGTCTTGATTTATGGTTAAATATTATATTAAGCATCCTCACTTTTTTGGGCACTATCCATGACGGCTGATTTTATTACCACCAAAACAACCCCTGATTTAGCATTTATATCCCAGCATTTATTTACCGCTATATTATGGGTGAATGATGAGCTATCGATCACCCGCTTAAACGCCCAAGCTGAGCAACTGCTGGCCATTAGTAGCGGCCGACTGATTAACCAGTCTATTTTGACCTTATTGGCACCTGATGAATTGGTACCAAAAGCCAGTGCGTTACTTGAGAATGAGCATGCGGCGCTTGAGGAGCGAACCTATTCGTTGACAGAACGATTTGCACAAGCGCAAAACTACCAGCAGCCTTTTATTGATCACGATCACATCATTGCAACGCCATTAAATAGTAATTTGTCGCTATCGGTCGACTATAGCGTGACACCAGTTATGTATGAGCAGCAGCCCTATTTCATCATTGAGATGTGGGGTAAAGATCGTCAAAGCCGTATATCAGATGAGCAGCGTCAACAGCAGCAATATACCGTTGCTCGCCATATGCTGCGCTCGGTGGCACACGAAATAAAAAACCCACTGGCTGGTATTCGCGGGGCGGCGCAGTTATTGCAGCGGCAATTTATCAAATTCAGTGATGCCTCTACTGTCAATCAATACCCTACTACCGTCAGCAAGGTATCAACCTCTAGCGCTGACACCAGTGATGGTTTGCAAAAGATGAATCAAAAGCTGCGTAACTATACCGATATCATCATCTCAGAAACGGATCGCTTGACACATCTCATCGGACAGCTGCTTGGCTCCAATCAATTGCCAAACTGGCAGACGCTAAACGTCCATGAGCCGCTAGAGCATGTGTTGACACTGGTCATGAATCAATATCCGCAAGTGGTGTTACAGCGAGATTATGATTTGTCGTTGCCAGAGCTATCCGCTGACAAAGACCAGCTGATTCAAGTTTTTTTAAACTTAATCAATAACGCCTGTGAGTCCATGAGTGAGTTTGAACAAACCCTACAGCGAAACAAGCAATCAGAATCAAAGCCCTCTCAGTCAAAACCTGCTAACACAGCAGATTCTAAATCTAAAACACCCGCATCAATCGATACACAAACCGATCTTAAGCCCAACTACCAGCCGACCCTACATATTCAGACGCGCGTTGCCTTTCAGCATACGATTGTAGGACAGCAGCACAAGCAAGTGATGCAAATCACCATCACGGATAATGGTTCAGGGATTGATCCGGCGCTCATTGGACAGATATTTTTTCCGATGGTGACCAGCCGTGCAGCGGGCACGGGTCTTGGTTTGTCTATCGTCCAAGATATCATCAGTCATCATCATGGTATGATCGATGTCAGCTCGACAGGATCATCACAGGATAAGCAGACTCGATTTACGTTATATCTGCCTTTTAATCAACCTTTAGCCGAAACATAAACGACATCTGTGCATAAAGCTGCTAAATTATAAGACAACTCATCCCAAACTTATCATAAATAATTGCTCATTAGGCCCGATACATGACTCAATACAGCGACAACCACCCACCTAAAAGCAATGCTCAGCCCACAATGGTAACTGTAAATAACCTGCCAAGTGACCAACCTGCAACGTTATGGTTGATTGATGACGATTCCGCCCTACGTATGGTATTAGCTGATACCTTTGAGGATGCCGGACTGACCGTTATCAGCTTTACCCAAGCGCAAGCGGCGTGGACCCGTCTCAATGATGTCTTAAAGCAGCCAGAATCAGTTGCCCAGCTACCAGATGTGATATTGACCGATATTCGCATGCCAATGATGGATGGTTTGTCCTTTAGTGATTGGGTACATCAGCACTTCCCTGACATGCCCATCGTCATCATGACAGCGCATTCGGATCTCACCTCTGCGATTAATAGCTATCAAACTGGTGCTTTTGAGTACTTGCCCAAGCCGTTTGATTTGGATGATGCAGTCGCAACGATTTATAAAGCGATCAACTATCAGCCGAACATCGAGCAATCAAATATTGACAACAGCCATTATCCAAATGGAACCAATATCCAAGAAAGTGCCAACGCGCCTGCCGCTATTCAGGCAATGCCTCATAAAACCACTCAAGCAAAACCTAAGACGGCAGTTGATGTCAATTCTGATAAAAAACCTGCTAGCAGCCTTGCTAACAGCTTCAAAAATAACACCGGAACGCCAACCGATGCCAAAAGCAATAAAAACCCTAGTGGCATCATCGGTCAATCACCTGCCATGCAAACGGTGTTTCGCGCCATTGGTAGACTGGCACAATCGCCTATTTCGGTGTTAATTACAGGAGAGTCTGGTACCGGTAAAGAGCTGGTTGCCAGTGCCCTGCACCAGCATTCTCCCCGTAAGCAGCAACCTTTTATCGCTCTTAATATGGCAGCGATACCACATGATTTGATTGAGTCCGAGCTATTTGGTCACGAAAAAGGCGCGTTCACTGGTGCAACCACCACTCGCCAGGGCCGCTTTGAACAGGCTGACGGCGGCACGTTATTTTTAGATGAGATTGGCGATATGCCATTTAGCACGCAGACACGACTGCTTCGGGTACTGGCCAATGGCGAGTTTTATCGCGTCGGTGGTCAGCAGCCTATCAAAGTAGACGTCCGCATCATTGCGGCCACCCATCAAAACCTAGAGGAATTGGTGAAGCAGAATCGTTTCCGTGAGGATTTATTTTATCGCCTTAACGTCATTCGTCTACCCCTACCACCGCTGCGCACACGACCTGAAGACATTCCTGCCTTGGCCACCTATTTCATGCAATGCGCGGCTGAGCAAATGAACACGACGCCCAAATACTTACATCCTGCGGCATTACAACTGATGCAAACGTTTGGCTGGCGCGGTAATGTCCGTCAACTCGAAAACGTCTGCTTGTGGCTGACAGTCATGGCAACTGGCGATACCGTCATGGCCACCGATTTACCACCTGAACTGCTTGAGAATGTTCCGTCCGATGCAGCAGGGCATCAACCAGACCACAGCTTGTCACCTCAAGCCTCGACGCAAAGTACCCAATGGCCAAACAGTGATAGTATAAATCCTGATAATATAAACACCGATGCTAAGACGACTCAGCTTGCTATCGGTCAAAATTGGCAACAAGCATTGGCTGATTGGGCACAGCAGTCTTTAGACAGCGGCAAAACAGACATTTTACAGACAGCAATGCCTGAATTTGAACGCGTCTTATTAACGGCAGCACTCAATCATAGCGGCGGCAAAAAGATAGAAGCCGCCAGCTTACTTGGCTGGGGACGCAATACGCTCACCCGTAAATTGCAGCAGTTAGACCTATCTTCCCAAACAATACTATCTAAAGAGCAAATAGAGTAGCAATCCTCTAAATTAAATATTTATTAATATCAATTACTTAAAATAAAAATCGAAAATAAACGTAAATTAATTAAAAATAATTACAAATAGGGGTTGCCAAACTATTCAAACTCTATATAATAGCCAACCACTGAGACGCACTACCGAATCAGTTAACTGTCTATATTGTGTTTGAGTTTAAACACTAATAATGATAGAGTAACGGAAAATGGGGCTGTGGCGGAATTGGTAGACGCACCAGATTTAGGTTCTGGCGCCGCAAGGTGTGAGAGTTCGAGTCTCTCCAGCCCCACCATTTTCGGATAGTACATCTTAGACCAAATATCAAAACCTGCTTTTAGCAGGTTTTTTTTGTGTCTGGAATTTAAAATTAAAACTATAAAACAACTCGCCAGATGTATTAATCTACTTTTATAACCTTTCTAAATCCTTCAACACTTCATCCATACTCTGATAGCGTCTCTCTACCCGATTCGCCAATGCTTTCATGCACTTGCTATAGGCATCACTAATGAACAGATGGATTTTTCTCACTGTCATTGAATAAGGCACTACGTTTATTTTTACGAAGGGTTTCACGTTTAATGATATTTTTTGCATCGACTTTTTCTAAAGGTAACCTTGTTTCGCGAGAAAGATCGCCATCGGCTATTAAGGATAAATAGCGAGAACAACAAACCCTTAAAAAAGAGGTGAAATTGCCAATATCATGATCAGCATCGAGAGATTCAAGATATAGCTTAGTGATCAGCTGATTAACCGTCATTTGATCCCGAAATGACAACTCTTCTAATATATCCCAAAAAAACACCTCTAAGCGAATTGAGGTGACAACTCCCTGAATTCGAAGTGATTTAGTTTTAGAGCTCCACAAGCTGTCGTCAGCACTAATAAACAATTGGCACATATAACATCCTCTCTCGATACTCATTAAAGCTTATAACAAGGCAACAAACTGCTTTAGCATAGCTGGATGGGCGGGCCATGCAGGAGCTGTTACCAGTTGTCCATCGGTAATAGCGCCATCCATAGGTAACTTGACATATTCGGCTCCAGCCATTTCTATTTCTGGCTGACACGCAGGATAAGCAGATACTTTTTTACCCTTCAATACGCCAGCAGCCGTCAGCATTTGTGGTCCATGGCAAACCGACGCAATCGGTTTATCAGTATTTGCGAAATGCTGAATCATTGCAATGACCTTAGCATTCAAACGCAAGTACTCTGGCGCACGTCCACCTGGTAAGTACAAAGCATCGTAATCTGCGACATTGATATCGGCAAAAGATGCATTAAGGACAAAATTATGACCGCGTTTTTCGGTATAAGTTTGGTCACCTTCAAAATCGTGTATTGAGGTAGCAATGCTATCACCTGCCACCTTATCTGGGCAGACCGCATCAACTTCATGTCCCATCGCTAGAAGCGCTTGGAACGGCACCATGTTTTCATAGTCTTCAACAAAATCACCGGTAATGATAAGTACTTTAGCCATGATATTCTCACTGTATTGTAATGAAATACGGAAACCCAAATTAGTTTATAGCGACTTCGCTTAAAATGAGCCTGAATATCCATTCAAACATAAAAAACAACGACTGGGTAACATGTGAATACTACAAACAATCACTTTTTAAAATAAAATAATAAATTCAGCTATTTTCTAATAACTTTAAATCTATCAATATCTTATCCATCTCCTGATACCGTCTCTCTACACGCTTCGCCAATGCTTTGTCGACAATACATTGATAGTGACTATATTCTGTTGGTAACGTTGGAATGGGTTGTTGGCAATGCTGAATCGCCCACGCTTTCGATTTCTCATTGCTATTGTCACTTACTTGAAACGGGCGTTTTCCTGTTAGTATCTCAACCATTATTACGCCAAAAGCGTAGATATCACTTTGCATAGTTGCACTCTGTCCTTGCCAGCGCTCAGGTGCGAGATACGCGGGTGTACCAGCAGGGCTTCCTTCTTTTAGCTCGTTAAACCTCTCTGCCAAGGCAAAATCAGTCAATAATAAATTAGGCGTTAGACTATTACTCATGATATCTGATGGCAACTCATTATCAGAACCTTCAATCAAAATGTTGCTAGGTTTAATATCATTGTGTAGCCAGCTAGCCTGATGCAAATTGGCTATCAAGTGTGCGGATTGAGTGATGAAATGATGCTTTTGTGAAGCTATCAGTGTCAAATATTTTCGCCCACTCAACTGTCTCGCCAAGCTACCATTAGGATAATAAGCCATGACTACTATTACCAGCTTTTGAGGCTTCTCTAGTATTTGAACATTTACACAATGATGAGCCAATAGTGGTGGTGCAATAGCATTATCTTTGATTTTCGATGAAGCATTTACAGCAACTAAAACCTCTGCTTCATGAGTTAAATCGAGAGAGATAGGATAAGCGTCAGCACTAAACTGCCATTTGATCATGACATGACCAAACTGTGGATGTTGTGCGCGTGTCAGACCTTGGAAGTAAGTATTGTCGATGTTTTGCATATGCTCATCTTGCGTTTGTTCTGTGCTTTGCTGAGCAATCCGCTGGTGTACTATCTCACTAAAATGTTGTGCGACTAACTCTTGCGTAATAATGGGCAATAATTGCTGAAATTGTCTCTGCAACGCTTGTATAGTAAATAAATTACTGGCACTATTTCTCATGGTATTTTTTCTCATAATATAGTGAGATCACTGCCTTCCCGTTCGTATCATTTCCAAAAATAATAATAGCGCGAATAATTTTGACTAGGGCGTGTCATCAATTAGATTGTGAGACTTAAAATGAGAAAAATTGTAGATAAACAAGGAAAAAATTGCCGTTAATATGAACATATTGACAAAATTTCTGACGATGTTTAGCAAAATTTAGCCATTTTAAGGCCACTAAATGTATTAATGTGCTAATTGATGACACACCCTAATACTACGCTCAGTAGGCGCCAAAAGTTTAGCCACGTTAATGATATTTTTGGGTATGGTATTAAAGACAACCTTAATTACTAGAGCCACTATGTCACAACCAATAATCCCAACCTCGCCCTCTAATCAGCCTACTTATGCCCTACCTCAACCGTTATTAGACTTACTCAGTCAGTACTTAAAAGAGCAGGTTACACCGACGATTGAAATCGATCCGAACCAACTTGCTTATCGCTGGGTTGGTGGACGTACTGGCAATTTAGAGCCTTTGTCGGTCAACCTGTTTTTGAGCTTAGATGACTTGCATGGTATCGATACGCAAAAGTCTAAACTGGTACAAAACACCCGTCAGTTTATTAAAGGTTATCCTGCCAATCACGTCTTAATGTCGGGGACACGCGGTGCCGGTAAATCATCATTGATTCGCGCCTTGCTTCAAGCCTATCATAGTGAAGGCTTGCGTATTATTGAAGTTGCTCGCGACGATCTGCAAATATTAGATAAGATTCGCGCTGCCATTAATGCCCTACCAGCAGATTGTGATTGTCGCTACATCGTATACTGTGATGACCTAGCTTTTGACGGTCAAGATGAAAGCTATCGTACGCTAAAGAGCGTGCTTGATGGCTCGCTAGACTCTGAGCAAGACAAGCTACTAGTTTATGCCACCAGTAATCGCCGTCGTCTGCTACCGCAAATGATGAAAGACAATGTCAATATTTATAATGGTCAGACGGATGAAGTTAATCCTTATGAGGCTATTGATGAGACCGTGTCATTGTCAGATAGATTCGGTTTATCACTCACTTTCCATCCTATGGATCAGCAGACTTATCTGCATATCGTTCAGCATTATCTGAATTTAGAACAGCAGAAAATATCAGCTGATATGGATAGTGATGCTAAAAATGCTTTGGAAAGTCAGACCATGCCTGACAAGATCAAAAAGGATGCGCTACGTTGGGCCTCTGAACGTGGTGGTCGCTCAGGACGGGTTGCATACCAGTTCAGTCGATACTGGAGTGGTATAACGCAATTGAAAATTGAAGACAGTAAGCGCTAAGTCATATTTAACGCTAAATCATATCTAAGCTCAGCCATATCTAATCACTGCGTGCAGAACCTATATACTGCACGCAGTTTTTCTTTTGACAGCCCTCTTGACTGCCCTTTTGATTACCTGCCAAGTCAACGGCACCATCGACCATATATTGGTCAAAATCTGCGCCTAACCATAGATTGCCTTTATAAACGCTCTCAGCATCTAAACGAATATATGCCATATTTGGTGTCTTGCTATTGGGATTATCAAAACCCTGATAACGAGCGCTAAAGTGTGTCAAAATTAGATTATTTACGCCACTTTTTTCTACAAAATCCGCCACCAATTGCGCACTACTATGCATTGGATCAAACTCTGGATTTTTGGCTTGAATCTTAGTCAATACATCATGCGTATACGTCGCTTCATGCACCAATAAATCCGTATCAACCAGTGCATCCGTGAGACACGTTGGCGTATCGTTATCGCCAGCTACCACTACTCGCGTTCGCTGCACCTCATTATCGACATAGTCTACTGAGCACAGTTGTCTATTATCCTCAGTCTTGACATCTTCACCTTGCTGCAATTTACCCCACAATGCACTGGCTGGGATGCCTTTCGCTAGCAGTTTACCTGTATCAAGCGTACGATGATGGATGGTCTGCGTGATACCAAATGCATGAGACACAACCCGATGTGATAGCGGTGTGATATCGATATCAAGCTGATGCTGGTCGCTCAAGCGAATATTAACCTTATTGGTGTTACCTTGCTCAGACAGCACCTCTTCAATCGCTATAAAATTAAGAGCAAAGGGTAAATACAATTCCGTGGTTAAGGTAATGGCTTCGAGCAATATCGCGATTGCTTTTGGGGCAATGAGGGTCAGCGGATCGCGGCGGCCTGACATGGCTGCACTCGCCAATAGACCTGGCAGGCCATAGCAATGATCGCCATGCACATGAGTGATACAGATGGCGGCTAGTTGATGCAAAGAGAGCTTGGTATGTAATAGTTGCTGCTGCGTCCCCTCACCGCAATCTATCAGTAGCCATGGACGCGACTTTTTGTTCTGATTATTGTGATTGGCAGCCCGTGATTGACCATTTGGCTGAGTACCATGCGTATTCAGACATTCAATCGCCAGTGCGGTTACATTACGCTGTTTGGTCGGCACACCGGCAGAGGTACCCAAAAAAGTCAACCTCAACATAGATTACCTCCCTTACACATGATATTTATCTGCTATGACAATTGGCACATCATGGTTTTTTGCGCTTCAACCATCTGCCCACCATTGGCCGTACACTCATTGACCATATTGGACTCATAAGATTTCCAACCACCATAAAAGCTCGCTGCGCATAGTATAACCACGAGCAATTTTTGTGACCAAGACTTGATAGACACCTGCTGGCTATCGATTTTTTGTCTGTCGTCTATGCTATGGACGGCAATGCGATTTGCATCATTGTCTGTCTCTGATGTTTCATTATGCGATTTTTTTAAGTCTGTCATTGTTCTATCCTAAAAAAGGCTTTGTTTATGGATAAACAAAGCCTTAGGTTTATATGGCTGCTTGAGCATTGGTCAGTAATTATACCAGTATTGGCTAAAAATTTAGACGACCGCCCTTTTTTTCTGCAAGTTTAAAGGCATCTCGCTCTTCACAGCGTTTGAGCCAGTTTAGGATATTGGCATACTTATTCTTGTCTAACCCTGCACCAGCATTGGCCCCGATCACGGCAAGATGCATCTGAATATCTGCGGCACTGAACTCACTGCCTGCAAACCAATGGTTTTTATTCAAATGCGCCTCCATCATGCCCAGCATTTTTTCTAAACCACTGCCAATCATATTTTTCTCGACTTGGCCTTGGATTTTTTTACTAATGGGTCTGATGAGCATCGGTGATTGGGATACGACTTTGGTAAATACCAGACGCATGACCAATAGTGGCATCAACGAGGCTTCTGCAAAATGTAGCCAAAAAGTATATGCTTCCCATGCCGATTCATTACTATCATCAGGTTTGAACTGCTTTTCTTTATCATAGTGTTTAATCAAATACTCGATGATAAAACCTGATTCAATCAGTACGCGATCATCCACTTCTAGCATCGGAGCATGACCAATCGGATGCACTTTTTTTAGGCTATCAGGCGCACGATATACTTTGTTGCGCTCATAACAGGTCAGTTTATAATCGGCGTTCAATTCTTCTAACAGCCAGATGATACGAAACGAGCGTGAGTTTGCTAAATGATGAAGATGTAACATAAACCGTCCTAGTCATATATTATTTTAAATCAGCCCTAATTTTTTAGAGACAGTCTCTTAGAGAGGATGCCTCGCTTTCAATAAAGCGTGATAGCACTGCCCTCGATAATAGCCTAATTTATATCCCTTTGACACAGCAAGTTTGTAGAACTGCGACGAAAAACATTGCCTACCAAGTCACCTCCATCAACGATTATGACGCTAACCTGATCAGCATTATTCTAGATGCAACGCTTCAATCTTACGCGTCATCTTATCTATCTTTTGCTGATATTTTTTAATTTGGCGGAATCTATGTGCGACTAGTACGCCCTTGATACGGCGATTTTTGAGACGACGACGTGGTGGAAAACTACCCACTTGTGGCTCATTGTAGCCATGTAAACGGTCTTCACGTTTGCGCGCCATATAACCCAGTGCACTGTCTACAATCATAATCAGCAGTGCGACAAAAATCATGCCATACATCAGCATAGAACCACCATCATGTAGGCTGCGATCTAAAATTGCGATCGAAAATACAAACAAGAATATCGGCTCAAGGTAGCACAACGTTCCAAACAATGAGACTGGCAATTTCTGACTCGCTATCATTGTCAATGACATCGCAGCGGTACTAATAATGCCAAGTAAAGGCAACAGATACCACAGCTTATGGTTGGTTATTGCGACTTCAAAGCCACCATTTATGTACAGCGCAACCAATACGACTGGTAACAACAACACAAGATCCGATATAAGACCAGTGATGGGCGGCACTGCTAAATAACGACGCAATAAATAATAAGGCGGGTAACCCAAGCAGACAAACAACGTCGCCCAAGAGATAGCACCATATTGAAAGATATCATAAGCAATACCAAAGCCTGCGCATCCGATGGCAACCCACTGGAGTAGGCTCATGTCTTCATTATAGAAAAACCGACCAACCACAATCATAATCATCGGATATAAGAAGTAGCCTAACGTTACTTCTAGCCCTAGCCCATTCACGGGTGCCCACATAAATATCCAGATTTGTGCACCTAAAATCGGTGTGGGTAGTATGAATAAAAACCATTCTTTCGCGTTTTTTAGTGTTTTTAGATAATCAAAAATATGCTGCCACTGCTTTAGCAAAGTGACTAGCAACACCAAGCTAAAAAACATCGTTAGCACGCGCCACGACGCGACTTGCGTCCCTGATAATGGTTGCAGTAGTAAGCCAAATAGAAACAACAATGAGTATAAAAAATTTGCAGCCACGGCAGTGATTGTACCCTGCGAGGTTTGGTTAGTAGTCATCATGGCAGCGGCCTTTAACGATTGGTGCACATCCTTGGCAATTTTTAAAAAAAACAAAAGCCTCAGACGAGAACGTCTGAGGCTTTTGCAAATAAGGTCGTCGCGCAATCTAAGATAAACGCTTTAAATGTATGGTGCTTACATCATGGTAGGCATTATGTCAAAGTCAAAACAGATAAGCAATGCCAGTGTTCACCTATTGACTCAACTTCTTCATTGAGTAAATTAAATGCACCTAACTGATTATTTTAAATCAAGTTTCTCTATTTTTTGCTGTATCTTATTCATCTTTTTTTGATAGCGGCGTTTCTTACGAAAACGATGGGCTGTTAGCACGCCATCGATACGCTGATTGATAAAATGACGCCGTGGAGGAAAGCCCCCTATCTGCGGTTCTCTATAACCATGCAAATGATCATCACGGCGACGAACCATATAGCCTGTCGCACTATCCGCCATCATAACCAGTAGCGCAAGCGTAATCATGCCGTACATAAAGAGAGAACCGCCCTCCTCAAGACTCTGACTGAGAACGGTAATAGATAACACAAATAGCAGCATAGGCTCTACATAGCTTAATGCCCCAAATAATGACACGGGCAGCTTACTACTAGCAATCATTGTCAATGACATCGCAAGCGCACTAAAAGCACCCAGCAATGGCAATAAATACCAAAATTTTATGTCCTCAGCGGCCACACTAAAACCATCAGTCACATAAAGCAGGATAAGCACCACTGGTGTTAATAATGTCAAATCAAACAACAAGCCAGTAATTGGCGGGACAGAAAGCGTGCGACGAAGCAGATAATATGGTGGGTAACCCAAGCACACAAACATCGTCACCCAAGAGACCGATCCATACTGAATGATATCGTAACCGATGCCAAGTGCTGCAAATATCGCGGCGACCCACTGTAATACGCTCATATACTCATGGTAAAAAAACCGACCTAGCACTATCATCACTAGCGGCAATAGAAAGTAGCCCAAAGTAACATCCAAACCAAAGCCATTCACCGGTGCCCACATAAATAGCCAAATCTGTCCGCCTAGGATTGGCGCTGGCAATATAAATATTGCCCATTCCTTGATTGTTTTTAGCGTCTTTATATAGTCAAAAACATGCTGCCACTGCTTGGTAAAACTGACTAGTAACATCAGACTCAACAGCATCATCAACACACGCCATGACGCTACTTGTGTGCCAGTTAGGGGCAGCATAAAAAGCCCGAATAGAAACATCATCGCGAATAAAAAGCTCGATGATATCGATGCAAGGGTACCTTGAAAGGTTTGATTGGTCGTAAACATAACAACAGCCTTAAAAATATAACTTTATGGGCGTAATTTATAAAAAATTATAGAAGCTGGGGTTTATATAACTTAAGAGCTAACAGCAGACCTCAAAATTAATAATCCTCAGAAAAACAAAAAAGCCTCCGACGACAACGTCAGAGGCTTTTCTAGAACAATCATATAAGACTAGATCAAAAAGCTAACTACTGAGACACTTACTCGCCGTCTAATTCATCACTGTTTGCAATATCAATAACATCACTAACGTTGGTTGACACTGCGTCACCAGTCGCTGCATCGATGTCTATCTGCTCTTGACCTTCTACATCGAACGTACCGTCTTCTTTCATGGCATCGATAAGCTCATCATCGCCTTCTTGGTGCTCGACACGCGCCATAGCGACCAGTTTTTCATCTTTTGACAGACGAATCAAAGTGACACCTTGAGTATTACGACCAGAACTGGCCACATGCTCAACTGGCGTACGAACTAACGTGCCTTTGTCAGAGATTAAGATGATGTCATCTTCAGGATCAACCTTAGTGGCACGAACCAGCGCACCATTACGCTCACTGGTCTTGATCGCGATCACACCGCCACCACCACGATTTTGCGTATTGAACTCATCAATGAATGTACGTTTACCAAAGCCATTTTCACAAGCAATCAGAATTTCACGTACATCGTCTTCGATAACGACCAATGATTTGATAAATTCGTCAGTAGCCAGACGCATACCGCGGACGCCTTTTGCAGTACGGCCCATCGCACGTGCATCATTTTCATCGAAACGAATGGCTTTACCGCTTGAGGCAAACAACATGACTTCTTGGCTACCATCAGTGATACGAGCGCTGACCAATTTATCGCCGTCTTCTAGACCAACTGCAATGAGACCGTTCGAGCGGATGTTGGCAAACTGCTTAAGCTCAACACGCTTCACAGTACCATTAGCCGTTGCAAAGAAGACAAAAGGCGCTTCTGCTTGGTTGCTGCCATCTAATGAGTCATCATCGCTATCTATTAAGATATCTGCGTCTGATATCTCACCTGTGACCGATGTGTCTTCTACGATTTTTGGAATCGGTAATATCGTCGTAACGGTTTCATCACCATTTAAGCCAATTAAATTAACGAGTGGACGACCACGAGCACCGCGGCTGGCGATCGGCACTTCAAAACCACGTAAGCTAAAGACACGCCCACTATCCGTGAAGCACAATACGGTAGAATGCGTGGATGTCACGACTAGATGATCAATGACATCATCTTCTTTCATCGCCGTGGCAGACTTGCCTTTACCACCACGTTTTTGCGCGACATAGTCGTCAATCGGCTGAGTCTTGGCATAGCCAGTACGCGATACCGTCATAACGACCGTTTGCTCTGGAATAAGGTCTTCACGGCTAAAGTCAGTACGTGAGTCAATAATGTCCGTACGGCGCTCGTCACCAAAGTTATCACGAATCTCAATCATCTCATTTGAGATAATGGTCATTAGCTTATCGAAATCACCTAAGATAGACTCTAAATGCGCAATTTCACGCAATAGGTCTTGGTATTCTTCAGTCAATTTGTCTTGCTCAAGACCAGTCAGACGATGCAGTTGCATGTCTAAAATGGCATTGACCTGTTCAAGAGACAAGCGATAACGCGCTTCGCCTTCGATTAGGCCAAACGGTGCTTTAGGATCTTCGCCTTCGATATAATCAGGACGTACTGATTGACTACCAGCAGCCGTCAACATCGCAACGACGCTGCCTGAGCCCCATGTATTATTTAATAAGCTTTCACGTGCCAATCCACGGTTTGCAGAGGCTTTAATTGTGGCAATGATCTCGTCAATATTGGCAAGTGCGACCGTTAGGCCTTCGAGCAAATGACCACGAACACGCGCTTTGTTCAATTCATAAATCGTACGGCGTGTCACCACTTCTTGACGATGACGGACAAAAGCAGCGATTAGCTGACGCAACGTCAATATTTTTGGCTGACCATTATCGAGCGCCACCATATTGATACTGAAGCTTGATTCAAGTGGCGTTTGTAGAAACAAGTTATTAACAATAACTTCAGCCGTCTCACCGCGGCGCAAGTCAATAGCGATACGCATACCGTCTTTGTCAGACTCATCACGAATTTCGCTAATGCCTTCGATTTTTTTATCACGTACGAGCTCTGCGATACGCTCAATCAGCTTGGCTTTATTGGCTTGATACGGTACTTCTGTGAATACAATACGTTCGCGATCACGGTTGACGCCAGCATTACTCATCGGCTCGATATGGTAACGACCACGAATATGCAAACGACCTTTACCCGTACGATAAGCATCTAAGATACCTGCACGGCCATAGATAATACCGCCTGTAGGAAAGTCAGGACCTGAGATATGTGACATCAGCTCTTCAGCTGAAACTTGTGGGTTTTCGGCATACGCCAAACAAGCATTGATCACTTCAGTCAAGTTATGCGGCGCCATGTTGGTCGCCATACCGACAGCAATACCCGTTGCACCATTGACCAACAGGTTAGGAATACGCGCTGGCATGACGCTTGGCATGCGCTCAGAGCCATCGTAGTTGTCTTCCCAATCGACCGTGTCTTTGTCCAAATCAGCAAGCATTTGATGAGTCAGTTTGGTCATACGTACTTCGGTATAACGCATGGCTGCCGGAGGATCATCATCGATCGAGCCAAAGTTACCTTGACCATCAACCATAGGATAACGCAAGCTGAAATCCTGCGCCATACGGACAATCGCATCATATACTGCGCTGTCACCATGCGGATGGTACTTACCGATGACATCACCGACCACACGTGCTGACTTCTTGTATGGCTTATTGTAATCATTAGATAGCACATGCATGGCATACATCACGCGGCGATGCACAGGTTTGAACCCATCACGCACATCAGGCAGTGCACGCGAGACAATCACGCTCATCGCATAGTCTAAATAGGACTGCTTCAGTTCATCTACGATGCCAATAGGACTGACCGACTCGCTCATATACACTCCTTCATTCATATCCCCGTTATTCATTTTGCAGGCTTTATAGATAGATTATTGTCCCCCATAAACATTGATAAAAATCAATTTGTATGGCGAGCAAAGCAGCACGATAAAGCGTGAAAAATACTGGGAAAATGATGATATTTTTGATAGTAAATAAAAGAAACTATTTTAGCACAAATTTGCTGATTTAGGGGGCTTTGACTGCCATTAAAATCAAGCAATACAGCTTCTTAGTTGTCATATTTGCCACAATAAATTCATACCAAAAAACACTACTGACACGTTTGTTTTGATTGACTGATTTTGCCATTTTTGCAGACAAACTTACCATCTGCTGAACAATGTGATACGCCGCCCATTTTTCCTGAACAGGGTGTATTACGTGCTTGCACTTGACCAGAAAATGACAGGGACAAAATAACGGTTAGCAGTACTGTGCTGATTGATTTCATATCATATCCTTTGATGTATAACAGCGTAAAACCTCAAAAAATAGTATCCAGTGAGTACCGTCTTTTGAGAGGGTGTGTAAATAAATGACTGACTTTTTTCATGATTATATTATGATTTAAACCACGTCGATGATGCTATTTTTTTGGTGACACTAGACAAAAAATTTCTAACCGCTACACTAACTCATCTTTTACGATACGTACATCACTACCTAACAGGCTACTCTTATTATGGATATCATTCTTGCGATTGTTTGGATTTTAGCGATGGTGCTATACAGCTTTTCGAGCGATTATGTTACTAGCTTTCCTAACCATAACAATCGCGCTGTCCCTTATGTCCGTTGGGGAGCACTTTTAGCCGCTATGGCTTTATCAGCATACTTGTCAAAAGCCTACCAAGAAAACCTACAAGGCAATGGTATGTGGGTGTTTGTTATCGTCGTATTTGTCGTTATTGTTTTAGCGAAAATCATCTTCAAATGGGTCATTAACAGACGTTTGAAAAAATAGATAATACTAACTATTTTCTGATAGTCAAAGAAATCTAAAACAGCTACAAGGCAGCCGACCGCAGATTGTACATATCGTACCTCTAGGGAGAGTAACACCGTAGCGGTTTGGTATTTCGCTGACTATACTCTAACCCTCTTAATTATTGATCTGAATACCTTATGCCAACGAAACATCAAGACAGCCAACCTGACTCAAACCACTCCATACCAGCAGAATTTGATCAAGCAGAAGTCCATCAAGCAGACACACGTACTGACCGCAGCTTTGATGCCATTGCGGATCATTTCGAAAAGAAAGTCTATGGTGGTCTAAAGGGTGACATCCGACTGGCAGTGCTACGCCGTGATATCTTTGAATATTGTACACAGATGAGTCAAGACCTTGGTCGACCTTTGCGTATCTTAGATGTGGGTGCAGGATTGGCTCAGATTTCGGTTGAACTGGCCACTTTTGGTCATACGCTGACTATCAATGATATTTCTGAGAATATGCTAGAAAAAGCAAAAGCCAGTGCAAAAAAGAGTGATCAAGCGTTAGATATCACATGGCATGTTTGCCCGTATCAAGATCTTGCAGGAAAGCTGTCTGAAAGCGAAGTGGCTAATTTTGATTTGATACTCTGTCATGCGCTACTAGAGTGGTTGGCTGAGCCTGCGGCTGTCATGGACTTTTTCGATCAGCATCTTACTGATAATGGCGCGCTGTCACTGTGCTTTTATAATCCTGCGAGTTTCGATTATCGTAACCTGATAATGGGCAATTTTAACTTGTTGGATAATACTGGCTACAAAGCTGATAACCAAAAAAGCCTAACGCCTAATTATCCTGTCGCTAAAGAAGAAGTCGAATCTTGGCTCATTGCCCATCAATACCGAACCCTACGCACCAGCGGTCTGCGCGTCTTTCATGATTATACCCCGCTCAAGCGCGGTGGTAATAACGACCCTGTTGCTGTGATCAGAATGGAGCTACGCTATTCACAATTAGAGCCATACAAGTGGTTAGGACGCTATTTGCATATATTAGCCACTCGCTCAGCATCAGACTAGAGTTAAGCGCCATTAGCCATGCTCGTCTATTCTTTCAGATCTGTCGTATTCTGACCACGTGGTGGCATTGATGTCTTTTTCGTCGAAGACCACGACGTGCTCTAGCAGCGGCAAGATACCAATATGCGAGCCAATCTCATGATTGTGATGGCTGGCAACCAACGATAAGACGGTCTGCCCGTCATCTAACTGCAACCGATATAAGTAGTTGGCGCCCCGAAACACACGTCCGATAACCAATGCCGTCTGCTTACTATCATCGTCATGAATGATATCATCAGGACGCACCAGTACTTTGATTGGTGTGCCGTTTGGATAATCGTATTCGCAGTACTTTGGTTCGCCTGACTCACCGTAGACTTCCATACGCCGATAAATATTGCCCAGTGCTGTCTCGACATGACCTTCTTTGATGGTGCCATCTATCATAGCGCCTTCACCGACGAACTCCGCGACAAACGGACTGACAGGCTCGTGATACAGCTCGCTTGGCGTCGCCCATTGTACCAACTTGCCCTGATCCATCACTCCCACTTTATCTGCTAATGCAAACGCTTCATTTTGATCATGAGTGACCAAAATAGCCGTAGTATTGGTGCGCTTGAGAATATCACGCACGCTCATAGCCAATGACTCACGCAGCACCACATCTAAGTTAGAAAATGGCTCATCGAGCAACAGCAGCTCGGGCTTTGGGGCCAATGCTCTTGCCAACGCCACACGCTGCTGCTGACCACCGGATAGCTCATTTGGGCGTTTGTCCGCATGCTCGGTCAGCTCAACAAGGCTTAACATCTCAGCTACACGGGCTTTTTTGTCAGCAGATGACCATTTGTTTAGGCCAAAGGCGATGTTTTTTGCCACGCTCAAATGACCGAACAGCGCATAATCTTGGAACACCATACCCATACCGCGTTTGGCAGGTGCTACGGTAAATGAGCTGTTTTTTGTCTGTTCAGTGAGGCGCTGATTGTTTAGGTATATGCTGCCGCCGCGACTCTGTTCTAGCCCTGCAATGGCACGTAATGCAGTGGTCTTTCCGCAGCCGCTATAGCCCAAGAAGCAACCTATTTCTCCTTGCTCCAGCATCAACGATAGACCATTGACGACGACAGTATCGTCATAGCCTACGACTAAATTTTGTATACTAAAATATGGATGGGTAGCGATAGGTTTCTCAGTCTGTTTGTGAGTGTGTTTCTTATTATCTTGATTGCTGCTTTGATTACTGTCTTGATATGAGGCATCGGTTTGATTCAAGGCATTTTTGGACGGGCTTTGCGGTCTCTTAACTGGCGACTTTGTCACAGGATTGAGAGGCACTTGTGATTGTGTCGACTTGGCATCTGATGGAGGGTTTATTAAATCAGTATACATAGACGGTACCCGTTCGCTATTGATGAATGCATCATACATAAAACAGTGCAAAATACAGTAAGGAAAAAAGAGACAGACGCGCTAATGATAGACAAACAAGCTAGATACTCAAAGGTTTTTTTTAGACATGCTTCTCACTTTGACGTAATAGTATCCAAACAGGGAGTAGACCAACCAGCACAATCAATAGGCTTGGCAATGCCGCTCGCCCCCACATGCCTTCACTGGTCATCTCAAATACTCGAACTGCCAGCGTGTCCCAGCCTTGACGTCTGGTCATTAAGGTAATCGGCATCTCTTTCATGACTTCAACAAAACCCATGAGCAATGCTGTTAAAACTCCAGGACTGAGCACAGGCAGCATCACATGACGCCAGCGCTGATAAGGGCTGTCACTGAGTAGCTTGGCTGCGGCTTCCTGATTGACTGTTAGTCGCTGTAGCTGACGATCCACTGGTTGAAAGCTGACGGTCATAAAACGTGTCGATAAGGCAAGTAACATGACGATGACACTGCCTGATAGTATCTGATGCGAGGTAAGACCGAACGCAATCATTTGATTGTCGATCCA
Organism: Psychrobacter sp. SWN149; assembly: GCF_015864565.1. Taxonomy (NCBI): domain Bacteria; kingdom Pseudomonadati; phylum Pseudomonadota; class Gammaproteobacteria; order Moraxellales; family Moraxellaceae; genus Psychrobacter; species Psychrobacter sp. SWN149. The sequence goes on along the minus strand of NZ_JADYWX010000002.1, from coordinate 131,432 downwards.
TGCAATAGGAATAAATATGCCTACAGCCAATACTGTCCCCGGCACCACATAACCTAAGTTGGCCAAAGTGGTCATCAGCTTGGTCGATTTATCAGGGTACTGCCGTTTAATCCACGCAATAATAATCGCCAAAAAGGCAATAAACAGCGTGGTCATACCAGCAATCATCAGACTATTGGTCACAAAATCAATATAACGGGCATCAAAATCTTGCCTGAAATTCAATGCTGTCCAATAAATCAGTTGTAAAAACGGTATCAAAAAAGCAATCGCAAAGATGAACGTACACAGTAGTGTCATGGCAACCTTGGCAGGTTTGCTGACCTCAAAACGCTGGTTGCTGCCTTGGGTGATAGAGCTGCCACGCTTGGCCTGCCAATACTGCTCAAATAATACCACAATAAAAACCACACCAATCAACAATGCGGCAAGCTGTGCGGCTGTGGTTAAACTAAAAAAGCCAAACCATGCCTTGTAGATAGCAGTAGTAAAAGTGTCAACATTGAATACCGATACCGCACCGAAATCAGCTAAGGTTTCCATACTGGCCAATAACAATCCGCCGATAATCCACGGCAGTGCCTGCGGTAATGCCAATCGAAAAAACACACGGCGGCGGCTTAAACCCAGCATCTGCCCTGCTTCAATCGCTCGCCTGCCTTGTGATAAGAACGCTTGACGCGCCAGCAGATAAACATAAGGATAAAAGGCAAGCGACAATACTAGCCCTGCGCCCCATACATTGCGTACGGAGGGAATCGCAGTATTGATGCCAAAATCACGTAACCCTGTCTGTAACGGCCCACTAAAATCAACAATACCGACAGTGACAAATGCCAGCACATAAGCTGGTATCGCGAGTGGCAGCATCAGCGCCCACGAAAAAAATCGCTGCCCAGGGAACCGGTACATACTGGTCACCCAAGCAAGTCCGGTGCCAACCGTGCCTGCAATAATGGTCACCATCGCCAATAAAATTGCCGTATTTTTGAGCACTTGTGGCAGTACATACTCTGCCATGTGCGTCCAGATATCAGCAACAGGCTGTGTCCACGATAGCAGCACGATTAAAATTGGCACCAGCATAAACAACGAAATCAGCCCTAAGACTGATTTTGAAAAGATACGTTTACGCACGGCATGGTCTTGACTGACTGTCTGATGCTTATTACTACGGGTAGTATTAATAGCAGCATCGACTGTATCGCTTTGATGTACAGACGCGTCTGGCGTTATGCTCATAAATTATTACCGTGTCATACGTATAGCAACCTTACGTCATACCAACCTCAAAAACACGATGAGCCATGTCGAACTTAGCCAGTCAACTTATCAACTTACTGTTCCAGTATCTAAGCTAATGTCTAGACTAGTATCTAAGCTCGCCTCTCAATTACTATCGTTTTTGAGATTGGTATTATTGGCAGTGACGCTTATTTATAACCTGCTTTGTCCATCAATTGAATCGCTTGGGTTTGCAATTCGCCAAACTTCTGCACACTGATGTCATCTTTGTTAAATGGGCCCCATGATCTGAGCATCTCTGACTCATCAATACCTTCTTTCACTGGGAACTCTTTGTCTGAGCTGGCATAGAGACCTTGTGCTTCATCAGATGACAACCATTCGATCAGCTTCAATGTGCCGTCTGGATTGTCTGACCCTGCGACCACACCAGCGCCCGAGATATTTACGTGCGTGCCAGTCGTTCCTTGGTTTGCCCAAAATATACTGACTGGGAAGTCTGGTTTTTCATCAAGCAAGCGACCATAGTAGTAGCTGTTGGCAATACCGACTTCACACTGACCAGCCGCGATCGCCTCTAGCATCGCCACGTCGTCACTGAACACGTCAGTGGCCAGATTATCGACCCAACCACGAACGATCTCTCCAGTTTTTTCTTCGCCCAAATGTTCCATCATACTGGCCACAAGTGACTGGTTGTAGACCTTTTTAGACGTACGTAGGCATAACTTACCTTTCCACTTTGGATCGGCCAAATCTGCGTACGTAGATAACTGGTCGGCACTGACTTTGCTTGGGTCATAAAAGATAGTACGGGCGCGCAATGACAAGCCTGTCCACTGACCTTTTGGATCGCGGTATTTTGCAGGCACGTTGGCCTCTAATATGGTAGAAGACACAGGCTGCAATAGACCCTGCTCTGCTGCTTGCCATAAGTTACCAGCATCAACGGTCAACAGCATATCGGCTGGCGTGTTTTGGCCTTCAGCTTTTAGACGTGCCATCAATGGACCAGTTTGGTCTGTGACTAGCTCAATCTTGACACCAGTCTGTTCGGTATAACGATCAAGTAATGGCTTAATCAATTGCTCATTACGTGATGAATAAATCGTTATGGTTTGACCATCTGCGCTAGTAGCACCATCATCAATAGCAGCTTGTTCAGTGCCAGCCGCTGTGGTGTCTGTCTCTGCGCTTTCTTCTGTGGTAGATGAATTGCTACAACCCGCCAAACCCAACATCATGCCAAATACGGCAACAGGTAAGATAAGCTTAGTAGACGTTAGCGTCGCGCTCATAGCGTTCAATGACATGGTTTTCCCCATAATGGTGCTATAAAAAAAAGGTAAGATAGATGGTGACACAAAACAGCTCCCAAAACACCAATGATCAGCGCTAGTAAGACCGTAACATATCAAAGCCACATACTAATGGAAATGAGATTAATTATCAATCCATTTATTTAACCCACAAATCGACGCATCATTTTGATTAATCAACGCTTTCTTTGGGCTGAGCCTTTGCCATTACTCAATAAGATTTGCTTTGGATACCTCAGTCTATAGTAGCCACTGTCCCAAGATAGCATTGACCGCTGCTTCTGTGCGTAGTATGCGAGGCCCTATGTGTACGGCATCACAGTGCTGTGCGGCTAGCAGCGCTATCTCATAATCAATCCACCCGCCTTCAGCACCGATACAGACCAAGCTGGGCAGTCCTAGTGACGGCTGCTGCTGCAAAAACTGCGAAAACGATTGCGAACTATAAGGGTGCGCGGCGATGGCGCTACCTTTTATCCAGCCTGCCAGCTTGTCCTCGACAAAGGGTTTAAAGCGTTTTTCTAACGTAATAGTAGGCGTAATGGTATCAATCCCTTGTTGCAATCCCTCTAACACAAACTCATCAAGACGCTCGAGCATAGGGCTTTGCCAATAGCTTTTTTGGGTTCGATAGCTGTTAATCAAAATAATATCCCGCACACCAAGCGCGGTCATATCCATGATTAAGCGACGCAGCACCTTAGGGCGCGGCAGTGCCAAGACCACCGTCAAATCCAGTTTGGCTGGTGGGCAGATGTCTAGCTTCACATTAATCAGCTGAATACACTCAGCCGTCATGCTATCGATGACAGCCGTACCCAGATTACCACCCAGTTGCCCAACTTTAAGTGTGTCACCAACCGCGGCTTTCAGTACTGTCTGCACATGATTGATCTGCATCACTGCAGTGATATGGGCAATACCTGATGAGATATTTTCAACTGGCAATAAGATACAGTTCATAGTCGCTCTTGGCTTAGGTGCCGCTCTTGGCTCAGATGTTGTTCTTGGCTTGGCTTCTGAGTCAAACGCTGCTCAATCGCATCTTCGATCATCGTGAACTGCCGAACCAATACAGCTTGCTGCTGCATGGTCATTTGCGCACCCGCCTGTCCTGCTTGAATCGACAATGGCAAATCACTCAGCCAGTTATGCAATTGCTGATAGAGGCGTGCATTATCATCAGCGGAGCGTTTGCGAGAACGTTTTTTATTCGGCTCTGGCTCATATTGCTCAGATGCCTGCTGATATGTACTACTTGGATTGTCTATCGTAATTGGACGATACCAGTCATTGTTTGGCTGATACAGCGCCCCGACCTCAGACAATGTATTCACCACGTTTTGACAAGACTGGGTATACGTTCCCATGACAACAGGTGTCGCGACACTCGCAGGCTCGACAGGGTTATGACCACCGACATCGACCAATGAGCCACCTACGAATGCCACGTTTGCCAGAGCGTACCACGTCATCATCTCACCCATACTGTCCGCCAGATAGACGTTTGTATCTGCACTGATAGCGTCTGTATCACTGCGCCTTGCCATGTTTAACCCTGTCTTTTCGATCAGCGTTGCAACTGCGTCAAAACGCTCAGGATGTCGCGGCACGATAATCAATAACGAATCTGCTAGCGCCGGGCTAGACAATATCTGCTGTTGCCATGACAGTGCTATCGCCTCCTCCCCATCATGAGTGCTTGCCGCTACCCATACTGGTCGAGATGCTGTACCAAACTCCTCTGCCAGCTTGGATTTTTGCAGTGCTACAGGCTTTTTCTTATCTGCCGTTTCTTCATCAGACTTGGGGGTATTAATCACCCATTTGAGCGAACCTGCCACACGGATTTGTGCGCTATGAGCACCCAGTTGCCTGAAGCGTTTGGCCGAGTCACTGTCTTGAGCAATTATCAGCGTCAAGTTTTTCATCATGCTGGCACTCACCGCACCAATCTTCTGATAACTTTGAAAAGAAGACAGCGACAGTCGCCCATTGACGAGTATGCTTGGGATACGGTGCTCGGACAATTTGGTCAGAATATTTGCCCATAGCTCCGTTTCTACGAACAAGGCAGCAATAGGCTGTACATGGGACAAGAACGTCTCAATCACTGCGGGACTATCAACTGGCACATAACTGTGACTCATCTGTCCTGTGGCAATCTCATTTGAAAAACGACTGGCACCACGGGCAAAACCGGTCTGCGTGGTATTGGTCAGCCATATCTGATAATCCTCAGCCAATAACACATCTAGCAAAGGCGCGACTGTATTGGTCTCACCCAAAGAGACGGCATGACACCAAATAACGCCTTTATGACTGCTGTTATGATGACCATTACCCTGTACCACTGGTCGCGGCGGATATTGCTTACCAAAACGCTGATCGATTTCTTGCTGATAATTATCGCGCTTATGAGATCGACGCCATACTTGCAGGCGATATAGTGGCTTTATTATGCTGATTAAGCCCTGATAATACAGCGGGGTATCGTGCACGGTTTGACCAGTCTCTAACGAAGGGTCGGTCAATTTTGAAGAAACATCAGATGGCACATGAGATGATGGCATGAAGCAGCCCAATTTAGTAATGGATCAAGCAATAAGAGAGTAAGTATAAAAACGCGCCAATTTTACCTGAATTTAACGCGTAACAATAATCTTTTAAAACGTTAATGAATCAAAATCATCGAACTAAGGTATATCATTAATTTAATAGCCCTATTTAAAATCGACAGTCATCTGAATGCATTAAATAAAATATGCCCTAAAACAATCAGAAAATAATTATGATCAATAATGCGACCACAATCACTGCAGCAAATAACCATAGATAACGCTTGGTACTGTGCTGCTCTTGCTTTCGTGTCGTCATGAGGGCCTCTGCTTGTTGCCACTGCTGCACCAAACTCGCCGCGGCTGTGTGACCATTGTCTGCCGCTTGCTCTAACCAATGTTTGCCATTGTCAATGTCTTGCGCCACCCCTATCCCTTGATAGTACATCTTACTGAGCAAACGCTGCGCACGACTGTCATTCTTGCTCGCTGCTTGTTTGACCAACGCTGTCCCTGACTCTATCGCAGCATGTTTATCTGTGACCAATCCTTCATTAAGCAGCTCATACATCGCAAGGCGCAGCATAGCCGCGGTATGCCCAGCTTCGGCAGATGACTGTAGTTTTTGCAGTGCTTGGGTTGTTGCCACTATATGTTTATCTGAAAATACAATCTGGTCACGTGGCTTATCTTGCTTGTCAATGTGCTGCTCAAACTGATCTAGCACTTTACAGGCTTGCTGATAGTTATCCTGCCCAGATGTTTGTGTTACCTCAATCTCGTCCAGTTCTATGAGTAGCTGCGCAAACATATCTAATATGGGCGACGGCTTCGTTAGTAGTGGCTCTATTGGCGACGACTTTATATTGATAGGAGGCGTATTATCAGTGACGGTGCGTTCTGGTTTTGGCTCTGCTTCGGACAATTCAGGCTGAACGAGGGTTTTTGCGTCCATAGCCGTTTGGATGGCCAGTACCTCATAGGCGTTAGCGGCAATCGAGGGACTTTCTACAGCAATAGATTCTCTGGACTTACTGATATCATGATTGCTCAGGGTCTGTTGTGTTGGCTGATGCATATGAGTCGATTGGCTGGTGCTTATATGCGTATTCAGGTGTACATCTGCATCATTACTTTCAGCAATATTCTGTGTAGCTACATTGGCAGATGTATCATTAGAGTGGCTGGATAGGTTTGGCAGTCTTTCAATCACTGCTCGATATAGGCCGCTCGCTACCTGAGCGCCTTGTAACGAATCAAACTGACGATCGATATGACCAAACAGGCGCAGACCGATGGGTTCTAACGCGAAAAACAATGATTTTGCCGCGGTATCATGATGACTATCACCATAGACCACTGCCATATGCTGATAAAAATCATCGTTAGTCAATGATAAATCAGGATAGCGTTTACGCAGCTCAAACTGACCGTACCACTGCGGCTCATTCTGCCATTGAGATGCCAACACACGGCCCGCATAAATACCCAAAAACACGATAAAGTTACGATAATACTCATCAGCCAGCAGTGTCACCTCGTCCCATAGCGCTCCTCTGATCAGATCACGGCGTACCTGAGACAACAATGTGTCTACACGCTGCAAGCTCTCAAGCGACTCGTCCAATACACAAGCACGTAGCTCTTTTTCATACGCGATACCGCCTGCTATGGCGCGCCCAGCTAAAAAATCTTGCCAGTAGCCTGCTGCAATATAATCAAGGGGTGTTAAGGGCGATGCAGACATAAATGGGCCTGTCCTTTTTGCAAATGAGTTGACCATAAAAGCGATGCGTCCATCACGATAATAGAGCACTGCTGACCAATTACCTTAACTCAAAATCTCAGGCGCTACAATAAAGGACTGAACAATCGCACGACATTATCGAACAATCGTTTTGACCCAGGGCGCTGCTGCCAATTCTCTAAACTCAAGATACGGCAGTTTTGTAAGTAGATGTCTTGGCAATAGGCCACTTGAGCGACCATCTCTGGTGTATAAATAGCCAAACTGACCTCCATATTTAAATAAAAGCTACGCATATCGATGTTGACCGTGCCAAACAGACAATAATCATCATCGATGACCACGGTTTTGGCATGCAACAAACCGCCTTTGAACAGGGCAATGGTGACGCCAGCGTCTAACAGCTCTTGATAGTAAGCCTGTGAGGCATGCTGCACCAGAAATGAATCCACTTTTTCAGGCACAATCAACGTTACTTCCACCCCGCGCTTAGCCGCTATCATTAGCGCCCCTGATAGCGATTCATCAGGGACAAAATAAGGCGTGGTAATACGAATGCGTTTATTGGCACGATGAATCACCGTCACCAGCGTGTTGTAAATGACATGAGCGGTCAGTTGCGGTGCCGAAGGAATCAGCTGCGCGAGAACCTTATTCACGACTGGCATGGTCGGTATCACAATCGAGGTCGCGCCGATATCTGGCTGATCGTGATGCTCCATATCATCGCTCAGCACTTTTACTCGGCTGTTCAAATCATTAATGGTGGGGTTCATCACATACAGTTTACGGGTGTAATTGTTGACGCGCAGATGCAGCTCAGCCAGATTGTCATTATTTTCAGCACCGATATCAGTAACTATCACCTTAGCCATCGCGGTGTTGATACTAATAGGATGCTGACTGGTCGTTCTTATTGCAACATCAATCCATTGACCGACATTTTTATTTTGTTTAAAAAACCTCGGATCAACCAGATTAAAGCTACCGATGTAGCCAATGTGTTCATCAATGACCACCATTTTTCGATGATTGCGCAAATCAGAACGTTTAAACAAGGTTTTAAACAGTCCTACTGGCAACGACTGATGAACAAACACGCCTGCCTTTTCTAAGGTATGGTATGCCTTACTATTAATGAAACTGAGACTGCCCACGCTATCGGCTAATATGTGACACTCGACCCCGCGCTGCGCGGCCACAGCCAATGCTTCTATCACCTCCCATACCTGACCTTTGGGATATACGATATAAAACTCCATCAACACAATGCTCTGAGCTGCATGAATATCATCAATCAAATGCTGAAAAATCGAAGCAGGCGTCGTCAATAGCTGCATTTGATGATTGGGAAATACACCAAACCCTGTCCAGCGTGTTCCTATGTGACTAACACCTCGATAATGAGTGGCCAATAGCTCTTGCCCTTTATCAAAAACCAAATGCTCACGCCGTGCCATGTCATTCATCATGGTGCTTACTTGATCTACGCGATCGCGGTAGCGGCGCCCAATCATAGGCTCGCCCAGCAGTATATAAGCGACAAACCCAAACACAGGAACGGTATAGAGCACCGCAATCCAAGCTATCGACACGCCAATATTACGCTGCACCGAAACAATGCGCAGCGTCATTACTATCATCAGTATAATATGCAGTCCTAAACCCAGACCAGCAAGGTCTCCCCATGACCAGTTGGTAAAGGTCTGTCTAATAGTAAAAGTATTTATATTGGCCTCCATCAGCCCTATCAACGAACAAAGTATGCATAGTATAGTAGCTTTTCACTATCAAACAACAGATAACAATAATTAGCAGATTCTTGGCAACACCTTGTCATTATTGACTTAACAGATTAATATTGAAGATATCAAAAAGGAATTTCTAATTATTTTAGAAAAAACTTAAAATAGTGTTTGACAGCCATCTGTAAATCTATATAATACACACCCACAGCAAGGGGACTTAAACAGCTTCTTACTGAATAAAATACTTAACTAAAGGGTGACAGCTTTAGAGACAGTAAAAAATAAATTATATATAATTTATTTTAGGGTGATTAGCTCAGTTGGTAGAGCGTCTGCCTTACACGCAGAATGTCGGCGGTTCGAATCCGTCATCACCCACCACTCTTTTAGCAAAGTGGACCTTTTATAAAGGTAAAATGCTAAAGCGACTAGCAGCGGTAGTTCAGTTGGTTAGAATACCGGCCTGTCACGCCGGGGGTCGCGGGTTCGAGTCCCGTCCGCTGCGCCATATTTAAAACTTAGTTTTAATACAAAAGTTTCAACCTCAAGTATTATTTTACTTGAGGTTTTTTTGTGCCTATAGATTTTGTCTAGTATTTATCTGCATACATCATCTTTATATATAGACTTTACAATACACCTCAAAAAGAGACTTTAACGCATACTATGTGCGCTGGTTCAGTCGGCTCACACTGGCAATCAACGCTACCATGATCACACCTATAATAACCAAGATTCCAGACATCATGTGTGCGGCTTCGTAGTTGAGCGCTTCTACTTGCTCATATATCGCAATCGATACCACCTTAGTCTCACCAGAGATGCTCCCCCCTATCATCAGCACGACACCAAACTCACCAATCGTATGGGCAAAGCTCACCAAAGCACCAAGGATGATACCTACCCGAGCTTGCGGCAAGGCCACGCTCATAAAACGTCTGATACGATTGGGTTCTAATAACTGAGACACTTCTACGACGCTTTGCGGAATACGCAAAAACTGGGCATATACAGGCTGTATATAAAAAGGCAGTGAGTAAATGATAGAGCCAATCACCAGCCCTTCAAAGGTAAATATCAATGGGCTGATATTATGCTCGCTTAGCCATTTACCGATACCCATACTAGGGCTAAGCAGCAATAAGAGATAAAAACCAATAACGGTAGGTGGTAGCACAAGAGGCATAGCAATGATGCCCATAAGTACGATTTTGAGCCGTCCGATGGATCGTCTACGACTTGGCTTAGCCAGCCAATAGGCTATAGGCGTAGCAAATAATAGTAAGCATAAGGTAGTGACACTAGCAAGCTTAATACTGACCCAAAGTGGGCTGAGCATATCTGACATGAGCGATGGGTCTATCATATAATGTCACGGCTCGTTCTATGGGTATAAGAGGCAATCTAGCAAATTACTCAATGGACAGATAGCCAGCTTGTAAGAAATGCTGTTGCCCTGCTGTTGAGCGTAAATAGTCAGTGAAATCTACGGCCATGTCTGAGTCACTGATCACGATACCATCTTGCAAAATGGCAGGATAAGTGTCTGGCTTTAACGTCATAAACTGCTCAGGCTTGGCTTTAATCGCGATGAGCTGAGACTGCGCCACAAATCCATAATCCACGCTACCAGTATGCGCATATTGAAAGGCTTGACCGATATTTTCTGACTGTATCAAGCGCTTTTCGGCATTTAATTTATCATATATCTTTTGTGACTGCAGATATGCTTTTGCAGACGCGCCATAAGGGGCAAGCTCAGGATTAGCGATGGTGATTTTAGCGTTTGCATCATTCGTAAAGACATCAGCCAGTGATTCTATATTGAGCTCACTCAATAATTTAGTGACACTATATAGCGCCAATTGACCTTGCGCATAGCTAAACGGAGGGTGTGTGATATTATTTAAATGACTACCCTCTTTCTCTTTTGCAAGCTTGGCAGGAAATTCTTGATTGGCTGATAAAAATATATCATAAGGCGCACCAGCAATTATTTGGGCGTATAGCTTACCTGATGAGCTATAAGTCACATCAATATCAGATTCAGTTAAATGGTTATCTGCTTGATAAGCATCAATAATACTAGGCAGTACATCAGACAAATTGGCTGCAGCAGCGATACGTAGCGTATGCTCAGATGAGTGGGTAGCAGACTCTATATCAATATCTTTGTCTTGTGTACAAGCGCTTAGTGTCAATAATAGACAAGCGGAGGCACAGACAGTAGCTAATGGCTTAACCAATAACTTAACCGCTAACTTACCCATTATTGCTCAACCATTTAGATGAGTCATCCTCGTAATACTCTTGTTTCCACACAGGAATATCTGACTTTACCGTGTCTAGTATCCAGCGGCATGCATCAAAAGCGGGATAACGATGGGCAGAAACCACGCCTACCCATATGGCCACATCGCCCACTTCTAGAGCGCCAATACGATGTATCGCAATAGCATGTGTAATCTCAAAACGTTTTTTGGCTTCTTCTATGATCGCGCGTCCCTGATTGATCGCCAAATCTTCATAACCATAATAAGTCAAACGGTCAACACTAGTGGCATTATTATGATTGCGTACTCGACCTTCAAAGCATACAAACGCGCCGCAGCTATCGTCATCAAGCGTTTTTTTGAGCCGGTCTTCATCAATCGCTACATCTAATAAAGCAAAACCATCACGCTCAGCGACTGCATATACTTCATTCACACTACGCTTGATCGTCATCGAATGGCTATGAACATTATCTGTCATGTATTTTCTCTGTTTATTCTACTGTCTGTTAAATACTTATGAACGCCTATACATCTATCTATCCATTTATTTAGCCACCAGCGACTGGCGTGATAAACACCACACTATCGCCATCAGAAATAGGGTCTGTCCACTTAGCGAAATAATCATTCACCGCCACTCGCAGCTCTGATTGTGGACGACTGAAGCGATGTGTTTGACTCAACTGTGTATATAAATCAATAAGCGACATTGATGAGTCAATGCTCACTTTTTCCTCATGACAGCCCGCTTCATCAGCTAGACTGGCGAAGTACAGAATGTTAATAGTCATCAAGGATTCAGTGTTTTTTTCTACGTCAACATTATCCATAACATCAGTAGTACTCATAAAACCTTCCATTTATTACAAGCTATCGAGCTTCATATTTATTATACGGCTAAATGTTCAAACAAAATCTGATGATGCTATTTATGCTGATAATCGGATTTACCACCTGTCTTCTTAATCAGACGAACACCATCAATAACAATATCATGTGACAGTGCTTTGGTCATGTCATAAATGGTCAAACAAGCCACACTGACTGCGGTTAGCGCTTCCATCTCAACCCCTGTTTTGTGGGTGACTTTGACCGTCGCGCTCACACTAATACTGTGGCTGGCATCGTCATACTCAAAGCTCAAGCCGATCTTATCTAACGGTAATGGATGACACAGTGGAATGAGGTCATGCGTACGCTTGGCCGCCATGATACCTGCGATATGTGCCGTTTGCGTGATACTGCCCTTTTTAGTCATACCATCAGCGGCTTTAATTTGGGTATAAATCTCGCTTGGGAAACGCACTTGTCCAACAGCATGAGCCTCACGTGTCGTGGCGGTCTTGCCACTGACATCAACCATAGTGATATCACCGTCACTGTCTAAATGAGACAAGGTAGATTGGCTGTTTTCTTGGCTACTGATATTCATTTATTATTTCTCTCGATAGACTTTTTTATAAATTATTTAAAGCCGTACATGCCTGTGCAAAATCTTCAGGCGTATTAAAATTGGTCAAGTGCTGCCAGCTATCTGCAAAGGGTATGGACTGCAGCATAGGCTTGATAAATGGCATTACTCGGCGCTGACCACTATCAATATAGGCTTTTAAGTCAGGCTCAATACTCAACTGATAAAGTCCTAATAGTGGGTACAAGTGACTGTCATCTGTTAAGCAAATGACATTTTTATCAGCGGCTTGAGCACTCGCCCGTTGCAGTTCGTGCCACAAGTCAGTTGCCGGTATCAAACTATCGCAACTAATGACCATTAGCCATGATGGCTCGCTGTTATTTATAGTCGCTGAATCAGCCGCTGAACCATTTAACTTCATCAATGTTTGCATGGCAGACTCAATAGCGGCCAATGCACCAGCCGTATCAATCTGTTCATCACTCTCATTAGAAGTATAATCAGGGATATGAGAAACAGCCGAATGCGGTCGGCTTCGCATTAAATCTGCATCAATATCAAACCCGCGACCATTGTCTGCAATCATAATAGGCAGATTGGTATCAGCCGTATTTAGCTCAAGCGCATGACGGACATGATAGTCGAGCAGGCGTTCCCCTGTCGGCAGAATGAGCTCCGCTTTAGGCGTACCCATACGTTTAGAGGCACCGCCCGCCAAAATAACAATGCCTGCCAAGCCATCTAAATGATTTGCAGTAGTCGTCATTGATAACATCAGTCGTGACTTGGGTTCTGTGCCAAGAAGTGTGGCACAAAATTGCATGGACGCGTACGGCTATCAAACTGGTCTTTTAAGATATTTTCCCAACCAGTACGGCACGCACCTGATGAGCCAGGTAAGCAAAATATACCTGTACCATTTGCCATGCCAGCCACTGCCCGTGACTGTACTGTTGACATACCAATCTCATCTTTTGAGATGAGACGGAACATTTCACCAAAGCCATCGATAGACTTATCGAACAGTACATTTACCGCCTCTGGCATACTGTCTCTAATGAAAAAACCTGTGCCGCCAGTCGTGACCACTGCATGGACTTTCGGGTCTGCAATCCAACCACTAATTACCGCTCTAATCTGATAAATATCGTCAGTGATAAGTTGACGGTCTGCCAGATGGTGGCCTGCTGCTTCTAGACTGTCGGCTAAATACTGCCCCGAGGTGTCTTGTGCTAGCGTACGGCTGTCCGATACGGTCAATACAGCTATATTAAGTGGGATAAACTCTGCAGCAGGTTTACTCATAAGAAGTCCTTTATACATATGATTTTATAGTATGTTCAAAAATGTCGTTGGCACTCTAGCTATTCAATGTCGTGTGCCATGCTTAATGGTTATACACCTTAACCACCAATTATTGATAGATTGTGCATGATGCCACTGTTAGAGTCGTGCAGATGATGGTGCTCAGGCTTGATCGGCATAAAGTCATGTAAGGTATTTACCAGTCCTTGCACATCATTTTGTTGCAGATACGGACGAATATCATAATTACCTTGATCGAACAAACATAAATGCACTTTACCCTGACTACTGACTCGCAAGCGGTTACAGGTATCACAGAAATGTGCGGCATAAGGCGCGATCATACCGATACGGCCTACATAGTCAGGATGACTGTACTCTACCGCTGGGCCATCGCTACTCCCACGCTCATGTGGTTGCCAGCCGTGCTCCAATAGATAGTCCGTGATGATATCAGACTGCGCATGCTGGGCAAAAAACAAGTCGCTATTGTCACTGGTTTGCATAAACTCGATAAAACGATAGGTGACTTTTCTTTGTTTTACATAGTCGATAGCATCCATGAGGTTTTCAAAGGCTGTCTCTGCCATCAAAACACCGTTTATTTTGAGTTTAATATCCGTTGTTTCTAGTAGCGTATCCATATCGATGAGCAGCTGCGGCAAACTATTGAAGCCCGTCATCTTATGAAAGGTCTCGGCATCAAAGCTATCCATACTGATATTAAGCTGATCCAGTCCTGCAGCTTGCCAACTGGCTAAATGCTTGCCGAGCTTATAACCATTACTGGTCATCGCCACTGTCTCAATGCCATCAGTTTGCTTAATCGTTTTTATAATCTCAACAACATCACGGCGAATAGAAGGCTCACCCCCAGTAATTCTGACTTTTTTAGTCCCTACTTGGGCAAAGCCGCGTATCAAGGTGGCAATCTCAGGCACACTCAATTCGTCATCAGGGCGTTTGCCTTGATAGCCATTTGGTAGGCAGTATTCACAGCTAAAATTACAAAAATCAGTGATAGATAGACGCAGATAAGTCAGACGACGTGAAAACCCATCCGTCAGGGATTCATAGTTTTCCAGTGGCGAGTACTGTTGAGCACTGCCTATGTTGCCGTTATTATCACTCATATTTTACTACCGTCAGTCTTGCTTACTATCTATAAGCATTACTTTATTATTTGCGTTTGGCATACTGTTATAGAAATTATTATCAGTGGTTTAATACTCATCTTATAGTAAGTTAACACATAGAAAATTAATTATATAACCAAGGAAAAGGCTGCACCGTGACCGTACTATTTGCGGAGACATTGCCGCTGTCTTTATCGAGTACAATAAAACAATTGGCACGGCTAAGCTGCTTTATTCTATGCGACTGCTGACTGGTGAAGCTCTCGACTTCATAACTGCCTACTGCATCCTGTGACAGCACACCGCGCTGAAAGTCTTTACGACCTGCTGACTTTCTGATGTCATTAGTGAGCGTGGCTTGAATACTCAACTGCATAGGCTGCTCTAAAACGTCCGCGCCTGACATCTGCCACAGCGCTGGTATCACAAACTGTAGCGCGCCAACGACTGTAGATAGCGGATTACCTGGTAGACCAAAATATAATACTGGCTTATCGAGATTTTTGTTCAATTCACCAAACACAAAAGGCTTGCCTGGTTTCATCGCCACTTTATAGTGATTGATTTGACCTAACTGCTCAATCACAGTGGTCAAAAAGTCATAATCACCAACAGATACGCCCGCGGTCGAGATAATGACATCACAGTCTTGCATGGCATCATGAACAGCAGCGGTCGTCTGCTCTAAGTTATCAGGAACAATGCCATAATCACGAATGGTAATAGGTAAGTCTGATAAGAGGCTTTTGAGCGTTGGGGTATTGGAGTTATATATTTGCGCTAGGCTGGTCAGCTCATTGCCAATCGCCACAAGCTCATCGCCAGTGGCTAGAACGCCTACCGTCAGCGGCTCAAATATACGGATTTGGCTGATACCTAAATTTGCTAGCAAGCTGATATCGGCAGGGTTAATACGCTTGCCTATTTTCAACACCGCCTCACCCGATTCAATTTCTTCGCCTTGCGAGCGGATATTGTTATCAACTTTAGCCGTTTGCGTCAGCGTTATGGGATAAGGGCGCGACTTGTCTACAGTAGCCTTGATATCTGCAAAATTGGTGTTCTCTTGCATAATGACCGTATCACAGCTGTCTGGCACTACTGCACCCGTAAAGATACGGACACCTTGCCCTGCTATAAGCTCACCTACATAAGCGCAGCCAGCCTGAGACTCTCCGATAATGTCGATAGCGCTGTCCATTGATAGCTCGCTACCTTTAGCTATCGCATAGCCATCCATCGCAGATAGATTCTGTCTGGGCACGTCAAATGTCGAGGTGATGTCTTGCGCCAAAATATGGTTGCGACTGTCTAATAATTCACGCGTCTGCAGCTCTCTTTTTTGTAGTGGAAAGTCGGTATCGTTGTAGTTATTTATACGCTGCTTTATCGCCGCTTGTAGTTCTTCCATGGTAATCATATCGCACACTCTTTGGGTCGTTCTATTTATTATTTGAAAACTGTTATCTAAAAACTGCTGTTAAAAAACGTGGTTTAAAAAATCCATTTTCTAGGGTCTGTCCTCATTTTAAAAATGGTAATAAAAATGAGGACACGCCCTAGAGTCTAGCACTCACAGTCGTAACTTTCTTGTACGAACCTTGTCCTGATAAGTTTTGACAAAAGTGCAGTAGATTCAGCTTGAGTGCTCCCTACTCATCGTCTCAATAGATAACAGCAAAACCACCCATAGACTGAGGCAAAAAAAGCACCTTGGCAAGGTGCTTTTTGTAGAACAAAGTAACATAATCATGAAATATCAGCGGTCAAAAACAGCGGCGCTTACATCACGTATTAACAGCAATAGCTTCTCTCACCATGAGGCCAATGAAGAAGCACTGCTTTGAGTGATAAAGCCATCTGGCGTCTGATTATTGTCTCCCTGCCAGCGTTGAAATGCCATGCGAGTATTGGTACCGACGATACCATCAGCGCCTTTGGTATCATAACCCATACTGGTCAAACGACGTTGCAAATTGGCAACTTGTGTGGTCGATAATGGACGCTCATAACGAGGCCATGACTTTCTTAGGCCACTTTGTCCATCAATGGTCTTGCCAAGCAGACTCACGCCTAACGCATAGCTCGATGAATTATTATAAACCTTGATGACATCAAAGTTTGGACTGAGCAGTAGTACCGGACCGTCTTTACCAGCTGGCAGCCATAACTCCATTTGCGTATTGGCATCTAGATACACATCGTCTATGGTATCAACGCCCATCGCAGCCCATCTAGCCGCTGGCTGCTTGCTACCCACTGTCGAATAGTCAAACGAGGCAGGTACGGTCGCCTCATAAAAAGGCGCAAGACCACGAACCCACCCTGAGTTACTCAGGTAATTGGCCGTAGAGGCGAGTGCATCACCTGTTGCCCAAGGATTACGATGTCCGTTACCATCACCATCAACGCCTTGTTTGAGCCATGTCTCAGGGATAAACTGTGTCTCTCCCATACCGCCTGCCCAAGACCCCTCAAGCTGTGACCATGACACATCACCGCGTTGTAGCAGGGTTGCAAGTGCCAATAGCTGAGCTTCAGCGAACTCTTGACGACGACCATCATAGGCGAGACTGGCAAGCGAACTTGGCAGATCGCTATTGCCCGTTACCACGCCATAGGATGACTCCATGCCCCAAATAGCGGCAATGGTTTCTGCGTCGACGCCGTATTGCGACTCTAGCTGAGACAAAAATGCACGCTGCTCTGCAAACTTACGCTTACCTGTGCTCACTCTCCCACTCGATACAGCAGAATCAACATATTCCCATGGCATCTTAGAAAACTCAGGCTGTCCTGAATCTAGCGAGATAACCTGCTGATTCAGATAGGCTGAATCAAGCAATCGGCGAATGATTTGAGCATCATAACCTGATGAGATCGCACGCATAGAAAAGTCAGACTTCCAATCAGAAAAACTGTTATAGCTTGGCTTGGGCGCTGGTTGCGGCTTCACAACTGGCGCTGGCGTTGGTTTGACCTGAATGGTTTGGGTTTGAGTAATCTCGACGCTGCCTTGACGCACAGGCTTACTCTGCATCGCCTGCTGGCTTGTACACCCAACCATGACTAATGCTGGCATAAAGGTAAGGTATTGTTTTTTAAATTTCATAAAAAGTCTCAAACATGAGTAAATAAAATGGCTTAAGGTCGCCAAGCCATCAGCGACCCTACCTCAACATTAACGCCCAAGTACCGCACGTGGGTCAATCGGATTGCCATTTAAGCGAACTTGAAACTCTAGGCCCACTTGATTGGTCTGGCCGCTGCTTCCCATATTAGCAATACGCTGGCCACGCTGTACCGCGTCGCCCTCTTTGACCAGTAGCTGACTGTTGTGCGCGTAGGCTGTGATGTAGTTATCACTGTGGCGAATCATGATTAAATTGCCGTATTCTGTTAGACCATTGCCTGAATAAAGCACCGTTCCTGATTGGCTGGCCAGTACTGGGTCACCCATGTTTCCAGCAAACCATATGCCCATATTGCCAGCAGCGGCATCGAAGTTACGAGTCACTTGGTTGCTACTAGGATACTCATAACCTGAGGTGGCATTGGCCGTCACTTCATATACTGGCGCTGGCGTCTGTGTCACAGGCGGTGTATAAGTCGTTTGCGACTGTACTGGTGCACTGTAGCTGTTATTATTTGAGGCTGGTGCAGCGTTGCCTTGCCATAGTTTGAGCCATTGACCACTATAGATCGTATACTTACTATCTAGGCCATTCATCGCACCGATTTGGCGATAGTTAAGACGATAACGTGCCGCAATCTGACTGACCGTATCGCCGCGCTGAACACGGTGGTAGTTAGGAACGCCTTGCGCGTTGGTAATGATTTTAGGACCTGCTTGGTTGGCTGATTGATAAGTTGGTTTGGTTGCACAGCCAACCACTGTCAACGTCGCCACTGCCATAGTGCCGATCAACGCCGCTTTTGCAAAACGTGATCCAGTCATGATGTTTTTCATACAAGGTTCCTATTCTTTGTGTCGCTTATCTATTGTGGTATTACTAAGATGTTTCTTACATTCAATCAATGCTCATTTAAAAGCTTTTTGACATATTCAATGCGCGATATCTCCATGATGCTTTACAGTCTGGTCGAGCTGATTGATAAATCATACAGTAAAAACCGTATTTTTCATTGGCATCGTTCATATTTTTGTTGATTGTCTCGTGCTGAGTCTACCACTCTAGCTCTGAGAGCTTGGACAATGCGCCGGCTGGGGTATGATGCAGACGCACTGGAGAGAGACTGATATAACCCAGGGCCACTGCCTGAACATCCGTCATCTTTTGCGCTGATAACAAACATTCATGTGCGAGCAGCCCTTTATTTTCTCCAGATACTTCATCTGCTCCAGACGCGCCAGCTAGCCCCTGTAGTGGAGCGTCACTTTTGCCTTTACGCAGAGACAGCCAGTATGCATCGCGTCCACGCGGGTCAATCATATGACGGACAGGCTGTGCGATCTGCTTATGCCCCAATGAGGTGATTTTTTGACCCTTGATATCACTGCTACTGTTCACATCAGGAATATTAACGTTTAATACATGATAGGGCAAATTTTTGATAATATTCAATATTGGCGTATTGCTCAATAGTTTAACGATCTCATTTGCCGCTATTTGATAATCACTCGCTGACTCCTGCCCACCGCTTTTGACACCGCCACCAACTAACGAGGTGGCAATAGCAGGTATGCCAAAGAGCTGCGCGGTTAATGCCGCACCAAAAGTACCCGAAAACATCACATCCTGACCCAAGTTAGCCCCTGAGTTGATACCAGTAATCACACAATCAAAGTGCGTGTCACGATACAGCTCATGCAGCGCCAAATGCACACAATCGGCTGGCGAACCATTCACCGCTATAAAACCAGAGGGCAATTGATGCGTGTGCAAGGGCCTGGCGACACTTAGCGCACTGGCATAGCCACTTTGCTCATCATTTGGGGCCACGACCACAACCTCTCCGATGGCAGATAGCGCCTGCGACAGTGCCATCAACCCTGGTGCATACACGCCATCGTCATTGCTAATTAAGAATTTCATGTTGGCTCAATATGTTATATCAGATGAACATTTTATTGTTATGGTACTGATGCTAGGGCATCAGATTACAATAAGCAACCGCGAAGCACAATACAAACCGATGCGCTAATACTGGCGTAACTTCCTTAGTATATGCTACTGATATGTTTCTAAAAAATGCTCTTGGCTCACAAGATATCTACACATAAATCAATATTTTATGTGACTTTTGTTTTTTTACCCATTAACATATGACCATCAAATAATGATAAGCGAGTGTCATCCTGAATGAAGAATCAATCGATATTATCTATAGCTTCTGTGATAGCAAATACTGCCTCGAAAATTGGGATTGCAGGACTGATAACGTCTGTTGCCATGTTGGCTCAAGCATCTCATGCTGCAAATAATCCTGCGACCACTATTCCGCTGGATATGTCTGGTATCAATATCACCAAACATGAAATTGCCGTCATGCAGGTACTATCAGAGATATGCCCACCGATGCTTAATGGTAAGCAAAAACAGCGGTTTTATAAGTCGTACACGGTACAACTGCATGAGCTAATGCCTTCTTTAGAAGACCCTAAAGCGGCTATTCAATATCTGTCTACACAGCAAGACTACCGTCAGATATTACAAGGTATTCGTAGCTGGACCATGGGCTTTTCAAAGCAAGACAATAAGGCATTATGTGAAGACTTGGCGAACGCTGATTACTAGTAACCTTTTTTGAATAGTAATGCGTCCTGAGTGACCTCTATATTTGTGGTTTCGCTCATTAAAATGTTTTAGTTCTATTTTTTACTATTATCTCTGACCTGTGCCCTTTTTTTCTTGGTTGATTGTTTTGTCAACGCCATGACTGTAGTCGCAAGAGTATGACCCATCAGCGCATTTGTCGGAATTTTTAGCTGGATACAGGTTGTCCAAATCAATGATAATAAACAAACAATCGTATTGGCTAGAGCGGTTGAATAAGTGTCAATCGGGATAATGAGAGTCGATTGTTATTTTGATTGATGTAAGAGAAAAGCTTGCTGTAATTCTGTTGGTCATTGACGAACATTACAGCAGGCTTTTTTTTGTGTATAGTATTCGTTCTTATCAGAGCTCATATATTTAGATGAGAGCAAACACTTGATAGATCGTCACTTTTCTTTTTTATCCTGCCTTATTTTTGCATTTATCGATTCCCCATCGGTTGGCATTTTGCTAAGATAAGGCGTTAATTTTATGTCTATCGTACAGTCGTCCCTGTTTTCATTAATACATTATTTTAGACATGATGTTTAAGACATGCTGCTTAAAATAATGTATGAAGGTTGGTATTGAGCACAAGCGATAGATACATTTGGTTCCATGATGCGGTGTAATGATATATGACAGTAAAGCGTGTAAAAAATCAGCTAGTACAGCTGGTAGTTGGTGTAAGTATCTCGATGAGTGCAGTGATGGCAAACGCAGCCATACAGCCACCTGAGATGGATAATACCGCCTATGTATTGATGGACTATAATACTGGTGAGATTTTGGCACAGAAAAACGCCAACGAGTCGCTACCGCCAGCGTCTCTAACCAAAATGATGACCAGTTATATCATTGAGCAGCGCCTAGCATCAGGTGATCTCAAAGAAGATGAGCAAGTACTGATGAGTGCCAATGCTTGGTGCCGTGGCAGTAGCAGCCAGTCTTGTATGTATGTACCAGTGAATAAAACTGCCAGCGTGATTGATATGTTACGCGGTATTATCATTCAATCAGGTAATGACGCGTCAAAAGCGATGGCTGAGCATATCGCTGGTAGCGAAGCCTCATTTGCTATCTTGATGAATGAACAAGCAGAAAAGATTGGCATGGAGAACTCTCATTTTGTCAATGCGACTGGCATGCCTGATGAAGGTCATTTGGCTTCTGCTTTGGATTTGGCCAAACTGGCACGCTCTATTATCAAAAATAGCGGCGACTACTACAGTATCTATTCAGAAAAAGAGTTTACCTATAACGGTATTACTCAAGGTAACCGTAACGCCTTGCTCATTACTGATCCAACCGTCGATGGCCTAAAAACTGGCCATACCGATGCGGCAGGTTATTGCTTGGTTGCCTCTAGTAATCGCGAAGGTATGCGCCTAATTTCTGTGATCATGGGTACCAAGAGTCAGCAAGCACGCGCTGATCAATCACGTGAATTATTGAACTGGGGCTTTGGCCACTTCACTACCGTTACTAAAGCACCTGCTGGACAATTCGTTAGCAAAATTCCAGTATGGTTCGGGGAAGCGGATGAGGTTGAGCTGGCTATTGGTGACAATTTACAGATTCTAACCAGCAAAACGCAAAAGAATAAAATCACGACAGTAGTTGATATTCCTGAAAGCTTAGAAGCACCCATCAAAAAAGGCCAAGAAATTGGCAAAATGATGGCCGTTATCGACGGTAAAGCAGTCGCCTCTGTTCCTATCGTGGCAACTAGCGACGTTGAAGAGTCTGGCTTTATGAGCCGTACTTGGCAACGCGTCGTACGCTGGGCAAAAAACCTTTTCTAAAAGGTCATTTATCTGTCCATGATGCTTATCATAAAGCCAAAAAGACGCCTCATTTGAGGCGTCTTTTTTATTGATAATCAAGCATTAAACAGCGTCTAAGATAAGAGTCCCTATAAAGGTATCTAACGCGTACAGACGATACAAGAACGCCTCATCTAATTAGATTTTTTGAACCAGATATTATGTCCATACCAACCAACGCTTGAGTAAATCACCCAAGGCTTTGCCTTTATAAGCAGCGCTATAGCAGTAATCAATACCAGCCGCTTTTAAGCCGTATTCAAAGCTGTCCATATAACGCACTCGATGCTGCGGATACCAATATATCAGTAAGGCACGTTTATCACTTTCGGTACGTTCATATTCGCGAACACGCTTGGCTAATAATTCTGCTTTATCTGGAAAAACATCTTCAGCAAACATCACCATCTCAATTTTGCTATTACTCATCGCATCGATGACCCGTTGAGGATTCTGATGACAGATAACAGTAGCCCCCAAAGATTCTAACTCGCTTGCCAGCGACCCTATTTCTTGATGATAAAAACAAATAATGTTCAAACCTGCCAGTAGACGCTGCTGCCTAGACTGCTGTTGGTTGGGCATAGCGATGGTCAACGTAAACTGAGTGCCTACGCCCAACATACTCTCGACCTCAATACTAGCGCCCATAAGCTGGGTCATTTGTTTGACGATAGGGAGCCCAACACCCGACCCTTCATACTGCCGAGTTTGTGATGAATCTACCTGAAAGAACGGATTGAAGATATCATCTATATGCTCACTATCAATACCGATGCCTGTATCTTTGACACTGATCTGCCAACGATTGCTCTTACTAAAATGGGTCAGTTGCGAGGTAATCGTGACGTCCCCCGCTGGCGTAAACTTAATGGCATTACTGAGTAATAGAGACAAAACTTGTTCGATTTTTCCTGAATCGCCATACAGGCTGTAGTCTATATGATGGATATTACTGACCAGTCGCAGTCCTTTTTGATTGGCAATGGGTTCAAATATCGCCAAAAGATCTGCAATCAGTTGTAGTGGATTAAACTCGTTTGTATGCAGTCTTATTTGACCTTTTTGAATTTGGTTCAGTTGGATAATATGATCCAGTGATAGCACCAGTTTGTCACTGCCATTGCTGATGATTTCAACCGCGTCTTTTTGCTCGTTGCTTAAGGTGTCATCATCTAATAACTGCAAACCACCCACAATTGCATTTAATGATGTTTTTAATTCATGAGATATCATGCTTTGAAAGTTGTGCAGCTGTACATCAAGCGACACATCCTTATTGTGCAATTGCTGCTCAAAGGCAGCAAGGGCTTCGTAGCCTTGTTTGGTGTCTTGTAGTCGATTGAATAGCACTACCAACGCTTGTTTTATTTGTACCATTTCTTGAAAGTTGAAACGCTGCGGAATAACGGGTAATTGTTCCAATTCTGGATTTTTTGTCACCGTATTACAGACAGCGACCAATGCTTCGATGTCTCTGATAGGCCAGTTAAGTTTTCTGAAGATATATAGCGCAAAGAGAACGGTCAAGGTAACGGTTATCAGCCATAACCATAGGATGCTACGAAACCAATGCATCCGTAGGATATTTACATCCATCGTAATGTTGATATAACCAATCAATGTACTGTTTTCAGTGGCGTCTGTGATTGACGCAGTCTTTTCGGTACTCTCACTTTTGTGTTCTAATAAAGCCGTCTCTAGTCGTTGATGAGAGCCTGAACGTCTAGAATCTGCGTTGCCGATATACTTACTGACCACTGGGTAGTTAAAGCTGACAGTAGCAGCAAACAATGCATTTTTCCAGTCATCGAGTAAGGGACTGACCTCATTGATAGGCTGAGCGGTTGAATAAAAAACGATACTTTGAATCGTTGGCTCGTTCTCTAACAAAATATTTACTTGTTCAGCCACCACATTTGCACCATCGACAGTCGAGGCACTGGTTGTCAATAGCGCCGCTAATTGCTGGATATGTTGCTGCTTATCTTGATAGTGATGTACCAAGCCATAAACAAAAGACAACAAGATACCTGCCAACACAGCCACAACTAAAGCTTGTACGACAGAGCGCCAAATAAGCACGGGCATGGTTTGAGACGAACGGCTGTTCATATCACTCTACTGGTTTGAGGTAATTTTCACTTATAGTACAGGTATTTTGAAGGCGTGATAAGAAAAACATTTAGGCGTTTTGCGACTGATTTTTGATTTCAGTGACAGCATAAGAATTGCAGAGTTACTTAGCCCTATTTTGGGTATGTTTTACCGTACTCAATAGCACGGTAAAACAGATTATCCATCAGTCAATTGTACAATTAACGAGGCTTTTTGTCTTTGGTCGTGAATTTCTGCGTACGGTTACGTTCACGCTGACGCAGTTGCTGTGCCTTCGCTTTGGTTGGTGTATCGCTCTTGTTGGCATATGGATTGTCATTCTGCTTGAGAATCACGTTAAGCGGTGTGCCTTCAAGCTTAAACACTTGGCGGAATTGGTTTTCTAGATAACGCTGATAGCTCTTAGGAAGCGAGCTGGTTTGGTTACCATGAATCACGATCACTGGTGGGTTGTGACCACCAATATGGGCGTAACGCAGTTTGATACGGCGACCAGCCACTGTTGGCGGTGGATTCGCTGTGACAGCATCTTGCAATATCTGAGTCAGACGATTGGTCGATACTTCAAACATTGAAGACTTATAAGCACGCAAGATAGAGGGATATAAATTACCCACGCCTGTGCCGTGTAGTGCAGAGATCAGATGTATTTTTACATAAGGTATAAAGTTAAAACGGCGATCCATTTCAATCTTAATATAGTCTCTTTGATCTTGAGTGAGACCATCCCACTTATTAATGGCAACGACTAGAGCACGGCCTGCATCCAGAGCATAACCAATCATGTGTAAATCTTGATCGACAATCCCTTCATGAGCATCAATAACAATAATAGTCACATTAGAGTCTTCAATCGCCTGCAAGGTTTTGATGACAGAGAACTTTTCTACTTTTTCATCAATCTTACCGCGGCGACGTACACCAGCGGTATCAATCAACACGTAGTCTTTGCCTTCACGTTTATAAGGAATATAAATACTGTCACGTGTCGTACCAGGCATATCGAATACTACGACTCGATCTTCACCTAACAGACGGTTGACGAGCGTCGATTTACCCACGTTTGGACGACCAATAATGGCAAGTTTCAAGCCTGCTGGCTCTACCACGTTCAGTTGCTCAGGCATGTCAGCGGTCAACACTTCAAGCAGATTGCCCACACCGCGACCATGGCTAGCAGCCATCGGGTACGGCTCGCCCAATCCTAATGCATAGAACTCTGCAGGTGCAGAGTCATGGACGCCATCGACTTTGTTGGCAACCACATAAACAGGCTTACCTAAGGTATGCAAGAATTTGCCAATCTCGGCATCTGCACCGATCATACCAGCACGGGCGTCAACCACAAATACAATGATATCTGCTTCATGAATGGCGGTATGTGATTGCTCAGACATATAATCATCAATATTACCCTGGCCATCATCGGCTTCGCCAATACCACCTGTATCTACTACAATAAAAGATTTATCTTCATAGGTAGCATCACCGTATTGACGGTCACGAGTCAATCCTGAAAGATCAGCAACCAATGCCTGCCGACTTTTTGTGAACTGATTAAATAGGGTAGATTTACCGACGTTTGGACGACCAATTAAGGCGACGACAGGCTTGATACTCATGGGTTACTCTCAGTGAAAGGCATAATGACGGACAATACAGCAACGCTTATACCAGTTGTTCAACAATAGTATAGATGCGCTATATTTGACCGAAAATTAAAAAATGATGAAACAATAGCCAGCTATTGTATAATTAAAAAACCGGCTGAATTTAGTATATATGGATAACGCCTATGGCGTATCGGTCGCATAGAGTACGCGAAAGCCTGTCGTTAAACAAGCAGTTTACACAAGGCACTAAACGCTGACTAAGCAGCGTTTGTGTCACAAAAAGCGATAAGAAGTATAAGCACTTCATAATTTTATCAAAATAACCCATCAGTGGTCATATTTTTGATTGTATTTATTTAATGTCTTACTTGCTCATTTATTAGCGTGTCAGTTGCCAGATAGCGACCTGTCCTGATGTACTCTGAGTCATCAGACGACTACCCTGTACTTGCAAGCTGGTCAATGCCCCTTTTGTCTCGATACGGCTAACGATGTTACCAGTAGCAGGGTCAAATAAGTGTATCACACCATCTAGATCGCCAACGGCAATGTAGTTGCCAATCATAACAGGGTTGGTGAGATCGCGATAAGCCAGTGCTTCGCTTTCCCATAATGTCTCGCCACTAGTACGATCATAAGCAATGACTTTACCCTCTAAGCTCGTAGCAATCACTTGCTTTGGGTTCACTGCCAAGGCGTTTAGGCTAGCCAATTCATTAACGAACATCACTTGACGCGATGCCAAATCGATTCCTAGCAACTGTCCGCTGTAGCTGATTGCAAACAGCTGGTTCTTGTCAACGATAGGCATACCATCCACATCGCTCATGCGCTCAACTTCACTGCTACCAGTACCAATACCGACACGTCTGGACCACTGCGGCAGACCATTATCAATGGTAATCGCATGCAATCGGCCATCAGCCGTTGCCAATAACGCCGTTTGGTTGTCTAGTAAAGTGGGAGCAGCACTACCGCGCACACTGATGGCAGGGAGTTGCGTCGCAAACTGCCATACCGACTGCCCTGTTTGCAGTGATAGACCATGTAAGAAACCATCATTTGCAGACAGTACCACACGGTTATTGGCGATCAGTGCAGGTGTTAATACAGAACCTGATAACTGGTGCTGCCAGCGTTTTGCACCAGTGGCACTATCAAATGCCAGTATTTTACCACTGCGAGTACTGACCACCGCCGTTTGACTGAGTGCATCCACAGCGACACCGCCAGTGATTTGCTCGTCAACATTGATAGACCATACACGCTCGCCTGTGGCATTAAACCCTGTTAGCTCGCCGCCACGCGATGCTGTCACGATTTGACCATTGGCATAACCCACTTGCAAGTTCAATGGGTCTTTTTTACTGGCTTTTTTATTGCCAACATCGGTGCTAAAAACTGGCTGTAACACGCTGATTGGCTGAGCGATTTGTACCAATTTGACCGGATCGTTAACCACTGGCTTGATACCACGGGTACACCCAATGACTGCCGTACTCATGACAGCCAGTACCGCGACATGCATAGCAGTGGTTTTAATGGTTTTCATATTGAGCATGTTGTTAGAGCGAATAGATTGAGTCATTATATGTTCTCACTACAAATAAATTATTATTAATTGATGAATGGGCCGATAGCAAATCAGTCATCATTGGGTCATAGGCAAAAAACGTTAAATGATTACCAATGCTCAATACTATTCTACTGACTTACTGAGCGCCTTCGTTAGTAGTGCTTTCTGAGCTGTCTACCACTAGTGGCTGTTCAATAGCAGCGGACTCTTGAATAAGGGCGGTTTGCTCAGCAATGGGTTCAGGAGACAGACCCAAACTTTCCATTTTCAATGCCAGCACTGCGCGCGTTTCTTGACGGCTGCTTAATAGCTTCCACGCATTGTTATAAGATTTGATAGCTGAGTCTTTATTTTCTTGTACCAGATAAATATCACCTAGTAGCTCTTGTTGACTGGCTTCAAACGAGCTTGGCATATCATTGTTAGCTTCTGCTAATGCTGCATCGGCATCGCCCGTAGCCAAAAGCGTTTTGGCATAACGTAGACGAGTAATCGCCTCTAATCCTGCATCACCCAAATCAATGGCCAAGGCTTTCTTGAATGTCTCAGTAGCAGCAGCAAAATCATCACTATCTACTTGCTGACGGGCTTTAATCATCAGTGCTTGCCAGGCATAGATTGACTCACCATGGGTACTGACCAAAGCGTCGATATCTTTGTCCAACTGGCCACGGCTTTGCTTTAAAGACGCTTGGGCTTCTGCTTCTAAATCTGGGTTTTGTGAAGCCAAATTGACCTCTTCATTCAATCGCTGAATGTCTGCATACTGATCGGCGGCAACCGTATCTACTCTGGCATGATTGTTTTGCCAATAAGTCCAACCAAAATAGGCGGCCAGTGCCACCAAAATAGCAGTAAGAATATAACTGCCATACTGTTTTAACGCTTGCATGGAGTTGTCTGCATTCGGCGAATTAGGGGTCAAAGCCATATGTGTTTACCTGATAAATTTACATTGAGGTGCGGATGCGAAAGCCTAAACCGATTATTGACCTAAAAAGTTGTCTTTATTAGACAGCCAATCTTGTGCAACCGTTTTTTGCTCACCTGTTTGCATGTCTTTAATGCTGATCGTATTATCATCAATCTCTTGCTGAGCGATGATGATGGTCAATGCAGCACCGGATTTATCCGCTTTTTTCATTTGTGCTTTTAAGCTGGTGGCGCTCGCCATTTTTACTCGCACATCGGGGCGACTATAGCGTAAACTTTGCGCGTAACCCACGCCTGCACTGTACACTTCTGGATGAGCGACAACAAACACATCACAAGCAGGTACGTCAGCAATCGGTGCCACCACTTCCATCAATAGTAATAAACGCTCAAGACCCATCGCAAAGCCAACAGCAGGCTCAGATTTTACAGACTTTTTGTCTGACTGATCGTCATTTTTGCCGATAGACTTCAATTGTCCGATCAAGCCGTCATAGCGACCACCAGCACAAACGGTCGCTTGGCTACCAAGCTTATCAGTCACCCACTCAAAAACCGTTTTATTATAATAGTCTAGACCACGTACCAAATGCGGATTGATCTCAAAAGTAATACCAAGTGCTGTTAGATAAGACTGCACCTGCTCAAAATGCGCCACGCTCTCTTCACCCAAAAATTCAGCCAGTTTTGGCGCGTCAGCCAATAGGGCCTGAGTACTTGCTTCTTTACTGTCTAAGATACGTAGCGGATTGGTGGTCAGGCGACGTTGACTGTCTTCATCTAGCTGGTCTTTTTTATCTGTCAAATACTCAACCAAGGCTTCGCGATAGGCATGGCGCTCATCCAGCTCACCCAAGCTATTTAGTTGCAGATGCATCTCATCGCTCAAGCCTAGCTCTTGCCACATTAGATGCGTCATCGCAATCAGCTCAGCATCAGCGTCTGGTAGCGCACTACCAAAGCTCTCCACGCCCAACTGATGAAACTGACGATAGCGGCCTTTTTGCGGACGCTCGTAACGAAACATAGGACCGATGTACCAGAGTTTTGGCGTATCGCCACGTAGCAAATTATGCTCGATGACTGCACGTACTGCCCCTGCTGTCCCTTCAGGACGTAATGCCAATGGCGTTGGTGGATCTGATTTGTCAGTAAAGCTATACATCTCTTTTTCGACGATATCAGTGGCACCGCCAATCGCTCGTGCAAACAAATCCGTCTGTTCAACGATAGGCAAACGAATATGCTCATAACCGTATCTGCCCAGCACATCAGCCAATATTGCTTCTAGATGCAGCCATTTTGCTGATTGGTTAGGCAAAATATCATTGAACCCTTTAATAGCTTTGATCATGGTACGGTTATGTCCTTAAAATTTAACAGATATTTTTATCTTTATTGTCTATATATGAGTGATTGTTTAGCTTACCTAACGCGAATAATTTCATTCTCACGCTTTTTAGCCAAGTCTTCTGCATGGGCGCGTACCATACTTTCTATCTCGTCGACCAAATTATCGGTATCGATCAGGTGGCTTTTTTGGCCCATACGGTATACCAATGAACGCGGAGCCGCACCAACGATACCGATATCTGCCTCTTTTGCCTCTCCTGGGCCATTTACCTTGCAACCAATCACGGACAGATTCATCGGTTCACGAATGTCTTCTAAACGTGACTCTAATGCTGTCATGACTCTGATGACATCAAACTCTTGACGTGAGCAGCTTGGGCAAGCAATGAAGTTTACGCCATTAGAGCGAATATTCAGCGATTTTAAAATATCAAAACCAATCTTAATCTCTTCTTCAGGCTCTGCTGCCAGTGAGATACGAATGGTATCGCCAATGCCATCAAGCAAAAGCCCACCAAGGGCAATGGCAGATTTGACCGCGCCTGTACGGTATACACCCGCTTCGGTCACACCCAAATGTAATGGGTTGTCAATTTGCGCAGAGATCAGACGATACGCATCCAATGTCAAAAATACATTACTGGCTTTAACAGATACTTTGTACTGATCAAAATTGAGACGTTCTAAAATGTCAATGTGACGCATCGCTGATTCAAGCATTGCTTCGCCAGTCGGCTCGGTATACTTACGCTGAATGTCTTTTTCTAGAGAGCCTGCGTTGACGCCAATACGAATAGGAATGTTGTGGTATTTGGCACAGGCGACGACTTCACGTACTTTGGCATCACTACCGATGTTACCAGGGTTGATGCGCAGACAGTCGGCACCGGCTTCGGCAACGGCCAATGCAATCTTATGATCGAAATGTACATCTGCAATCAAAGGCACGCTGACCAGCTTTCGAATTTCGCCAAATGCTTTGACCGTATCCATCGTCGGTGTAGAGACCCGCATCAGATCAGCACCAGCTTCAACGCAGCGCTCAATCTGAGCCACTGTCGCTGCCACATCGCAAGTATCTGTGTTGGTCATACTTTGAACACTGATTGGCGCATCACCACCAACCGCGACATCACCGACATAGATTTTTTTGGTCAAACGACGATTAATAGGCGATGGCATTGACATACATAAATCCTTCAAACAAAAATAAAAAAACGCAGGGTAATGCACGAAAATCAGTGTATCAACAGTGTATCAATAGGGTCGCTGTACTAAAAACCACATAGGTTGGCGACTGAAAATTGCCATTAAGGCTGGCAACTCACGTCAGACCAAAATTATGGCGTCAGCTCAAAGGTCGCTTGTTTATCGGTTGCATAAGTCTCTAGAGCGACTGCTTTCTGATTGAGCATCAAACTGACATTGTCGATATTGTCAATTTGCACATTGAACGGCGGCGTCCCTGATAAATCATAATCACCAGCGGTCTGAGCACCACTTATCAAACTGTTACCAGACGCATCAGTGATACTAACCACTGCATCGGCTGTCAGCTTCATATTCAAAAACGCAGTACCAGCATCTCCTAGGTTCAATGCAGAGCCAGAGGCACCAACGCCATTGGTATCGTTATCGATATTAATGGCCGCCCCTTGAGCTTGCTCGATAGCGGATATGTCCTCAACCGTAGACACTGGCTCCGCGTTGTTCTCTTGACTGGCATTACTCACCATACGGAATAAAAATACGGCCAAGATGATAAGCCCAACAACCCCTAAAATCAGTAGCGGGTTAAAACGAATGCGATTGTGCGTGTCACGCTGCAAGGTACCCATCGGACGCAGTGGCGTATTGGTATTATTAATCGATTTAGCCTTGAGCTCTTTGGGATAAGCGGTATCAAAACTGCTAGCGATTTTTGCAGAATCAAGACCCAAGTATTTGGCATAGTTAATCGCAAAACCGCGAGCAAAGGCAGCTTGCGGCAACTCAGTAAAGTTTTCGGTCTCTAAGGCTTCTAGATGACGCTTGAGGATAAACAGCTCGGCTGCTACCTCCTCTAAGCTCACTTTCTTATGTTTACGGGCTTGCTGCAACACGGCACCAAATGATCCCTGAGCGTTAGATTGAGTATTCGATGATGGGGTGGTCATTTCCATGGTGCCTCTGGATTATTCAGCCAAGTCTTAAGTTGTTTCGCTTCATCACTGAGTGGATAAGCGGATAAAAGGTTGTGTGCCAATTGCTGGCGTGTTGTTATGTTGTTTTGTGCTGCAGCAAGCTTGATACCTTGTAACAGCAAACGCGGGCTTATACCCTGCCCTTGCACCAGCATCAACGTCTCATCATATAGACGTTGGGCTTGCGGCACACGCTGCTGCTCTAGCAACAAATCGACCAATTCGATATGGGCGATAATGCTACTGCGATTGCCATCGAGTGCCCGCAAAAATGCTTTGGCAGCGGCGCTATTATCCTTTAACTGAAGATAAGTACGCCCTAGATTCTCCAGCGCACCGATACGGCCTTCGTAGCCTAGCGATGCCCCTGCAATCTCGAACTGCTCTGCCGCCTCACGATAGCGTTTTGTCTGCGATAAATAAACACCATAATTATTGTGTGCTTGCACAAACTCTTTATCAAGCGCGATGGCTTTTTTAAAGTACTCATCCGCTTTTGCAAGATTGATGCGACTGCCTTCTTGTTGCAGCAAAACACCCATCATATCATAGGCTGGCGCGTAACGGCTATCCGCAGCAAAGGCTTTTTCGAGCTGACGCTGTGCCGTATCAAGCTCATTTTTGCGGATATATTGAGCTGCAAGTGACGTACGCACACGAGCAATTTCTTGCTGATCCAAGTTGCGATCATCACTGGGCCGTGTCGATGTCTGATAAGGCGTGCTGCTAGTCAAATCATTAGACGTTGTGGTTTGACAGCCGCTCATCAGCAGTCCAGAAATTGTGGCCACTAAGATGACCTGCTTTGACATCATGGCTCGGTCAGTCGATGCATCTGCTCGCTTTTGACGATTAAAAAATGTTTTTTGATATTTGAACTGACAAGAATTTTTAGAAGTCATCATAGCCGCCATCATAAAACTGTTGGTTCAATGCGTTCGATCCTCGAGGCATCAGTTTAATAGATTTAATCCCTATAAGTACAATTTAGTTGTGACTAATTGCGCTCTTATTCCACCTTGACCGTTATTGCTACATTTTCATTACCGTTGCGACAGATAAAAGACAGCTTAGCTTCTAGGTGTGTCATCAATTAAATAGTGAGGCTTAAAATGAGAAAAATGCTAGATAAACAAGAAAGAAATTGCCATTAATATGAACATATTGGCAAAATTTCTGACGATGTTTAGCAAAATTTAGCCACTTTAAGGCCATCAATTTTAAGGCCACTAAATATATTCATGTGCCAATTGATGACATGCCTTAAAACAATCAAATACTAAATTTTTCCGTTTAAGACCCTATTAGACGTTTTCACGATCTTTGATGCTTTGCTGCCATGCTGCTGAGCGTCTGGTACGGTCAGCAACTTGACCTACAAGCTGACCACAAGCCGCATCAATATCATCACCACGGGTTTGACGAATGGTACAAACAAAACCTGCTTCACTTAGTATATTGCTAAACGCGTGAATACGATTGTTGCTTGATTTGTCATAGTTTGCATGTGGGAACGGGTTGAACGGAATAAGATTAATCTTACTCGGTAGCCCTTCCAATAACGCAACTAACTGGTGAGCATGCTCATTGCTGTCATTGACACCATCAAGCATCACATACTCAATCGTGACATGTTTTTTGTGACGCGGATTGACGTCAAATACATAGTTTTTTGCCGCAGCGATCAGCTCTTCTAGCGGATACTTCTTGTTAATTGGCACCAGCTCATTACGCAGCTCGTCATTAGGCGCATGTAACGAAATGGCCAATGCCACATCGATATCTTGCGCGAGCTGATACATTTTTGGCACAACGCCTGAAGTTGATAAAGTGACGCGACGTTTTGATAAGCCGTAAGCATGATCGCTGAGCATCAGCTCCATTGAGCCAACCACAGGCTTATAATTCAATAGCGGTTCGCCCATACCCATCATCACGACGTTGGTGACGTTGTTTTCCCATATGCTATGATCGACATTTTCTAAGCTGTCATTTTCGTCAGTCATATAAGACGCATTGGCCACCCACAGCTGACCGATGATCTCAGCAGCAGTTAAGTCACGCTCAAACCCTTGCTTGCCCGTACTACAAAAGCTACAGTCCAGCGCACAGCCCACTTGCGAAGACACACATAATGTCTTACGGCCATTCAATTTGCTGTCATCTGCAGGAATAAGAACGGTCTCAACCAATGAGCCACCCGTGACTTCAAACACCCATTTACGCGTGCCATCATCACTATATTGACGATGAATCACTTTTGGCGGCACCACACAAGCATTGAGTGATAATTTATCACGTAATGACTTGCTCAAATTGGTCATTTGCTCAAAATCCGTCACGCCTTGCTGATATATCCACCTCACCACCTGCGTCGAGCGAAAAGGCTTTTCGCCAATGCTCTTAAAATACTCTGCAAGTTGGGCTTGCGTCATGCCAAGTAGATTGGTCTTTGCGTGCGCTTCGTCTACCAGCTTAATGCTATCAGTAAGTTTGGCAGGTACGTGTTGAGTAGGAGCTTGAACAGTGGACATAATAGGTAACCTTTTTGCATGAGCTTAAGTGAGCAATGCAATTATTGATATGAGCTTTGCCGTACATAGGTATGGCATGAATGCATGAGCAATCCTTTGTGAGCGTATATTTTTGGACAACCAGTTTTACCAAATGACTGGTGAAATCCAGTAAAATAATGCTGACAAAGGATTGATAACACTGACTAATATAAGATAATGAGGCAAATCTTGACCGATTTCAATTCAGCTTGCTCTATTATAGTCGAAGTTGGAGATATAGTCGAAGCTGCACATGAGCAATTAATTAAAACGGCCTATACCCATAAGATATAAGCCGTCTTGCAAAACCAATTATTAACAATCAATATGCTAAATATTAGCTGACATTAATAATCGCTGCTATTAGCGCGTGCGTGCACATACTTCATCATCGCTGAAGAAATAGCTGATTTCACGTGCTGCAGAATCTGCAGAATCTGAACCATGTACTGCGTTTTCATCGATGCTGCTAGCGAAGTCTGCACGGATAGTGCCTTCAGCAGCGTCTTTAGGGTTAGTAGCACCCATGATTTCGCGATGCTGAGCGATAGCGTTTTCGCCTTCTAGTACTGATACTAGTACTGGACCTGACATCATAAAAGATTTTAGGTCGTTGTAAAATGGACGTTCAGCGTGCTCAGCGTAGAAACCGCCTGCTTTTTCATCATCAAGTTGCATCATTTTAGCAGCAACAATTTTTAGACCCGCTTGCTCAAAACGGCTGTAGATAGCACCGATGTGGTTGCCAGCAACTGCGTCAGGTTTGATGATAGATAAAGTACGTTCGTTAGCCATGAAAAGCTCCTAATAAATGATAAATTCGGTAAAAAATAAAAGAGTTAATGCTTTGTTTTATCGTTAGCCACAATGTTGACTTGGGCGGACTTGACTAACTTATTGTTGGTCAAATCTAAAACCTGAGCGCCAACATAGGATTGCTGCCTATTATAATGATTAAGATCATAAATGATAGGGCTAATTTATGACCATACCTTGCATAAAAGTAAATTTATTATGCATTAATGGTTGATAATGCTATGAATTCTGAAAAAAGTGAAAACCCCAGTGCTCAGCACTGGGGTTTTTTATTAATACTAAAACTATCTAATCAAGTTTGTAGTACAAATTATGCGTCGTATGGGTCACGTAATACGATAGTCTCTTCGCGATCAGGACCAGTTGAGATAATGTCAACTGGGCAACCAATCAATGCTTCGATACGTTTGATGTATTTTTTAGCATTCTCTGGTAGGTCGTCATAGTTGGTTACACCAACGGTTGACTCACTCCAGCCTTGCATGGTTTCGTACTTAGGCGTAACTGACTCATAGAATTCAGCATCATGTGCGCCTGCACACTCAGTCTCAGGTAGGTTGTAACCCACACCGATTAGCAGCTCTTCAAGACCATCTAATACGTCAAGCTTAGTCAAGCAAATACCTGACATAGAGTTCAGTACCACAGCGCGGCGTAATGCTTCAGCATCGAACCAGCCACAGCGACGCGCACGACCAGTGGTCGCACCAAACTCATGACCAACTTTGGCCAAATGAGCACCAACATCATCGAACAATTCAGTTGGGAACGGGCCACTACCAACACGCGTGGTGTAAGCTTTGGTGATACCCAGTACGTAATCTAAATATAATGGACCAATACCAGTACCAGTAGACACGCCACCAGCGGTTACACTTGAGCTGGTCACAAACGGATAAGTACCATGATCGATATCAAGTAGCGTACCTTGAGCACCTTCAAACATTAGGTTTTCGCCAGCAAGACGCAATTGATTTAGGTCTTCAGTTACATCAGTAACCATCCCTTTAATCTCTTCTTTCCACTCTTTACAAAGCTTAAGCGTCTCATCAAAATCAATCGCTTCAACTTTATAATACTGAGTCAGTTGGAAGTTATGATATTCGATTAGGTTACGTAGTTTTTCTTCTAAGTCTTCACGGAATAAATCAGCAAGCTTAATGGCACGGCGTGCGACTTTATCTTCATACGCAGGACCGATACCACGACCTGTTGTACCGATTTTGCCAGAACCACGTTTGGCTTCGCGAGCTTGGTCAAGCGCTACGTGATATGGCATGATTAGTGGGCAATTCGGTGAAATGCGCAGACGCTCACGTACAGGTACGTTGTTGTCTTCTAACTCTTTCATCTCTTTTAACAATGCGTCAGGGGCTAATACGACGCCGTTACCGATGAAGCACGTCACGCCTTCACGCAAGATACCTGATGGGATTAAATGCAGGACGGTGGTTTTGCCATCGACAACTAACGTGTGACCAGCGTTATGGCCGCCTTGAAAGCGCGCGACTGCTGAGGCTTTTTCGGTTAGTAAATCAACGATTTTACCTTTACCTTCATCGCCCCATTGGCTACCCAAAACTACGACATTCTTACCCATGATCAATCCTTACCTTTATGTATTGAGGTGTGTGCAATAACCATTAAAAAACCAATATGACTCTGTCGCAGATACCTGTACTTATACCCATGTATCTAACGACTCGTTTAGCGTTTTAACAGCTTATAGTGAATAACTGGTACTTAGTGATTGTGCTTAATAAATTGGTCATTAAACCGCTTGCAGATGCCATTGGCTATTGTCAGCCATGCTCAAACGATGCGTCATGCCAACGGGACAATCTGCGATATCTAATGGCATGGTGACGCGGTAACCCTGCTGACGTAGACTTTCAACTTGTTGTAATAGTGTCTGCATCTCATCTGTATTTGCATTAGTCAAAGTGGCAAAATCAACCAAGACAACGGTAGGTGCAGCTAACTGTGTATGAGCCAGCAATCGGCTGACATCCATACTAAAGCCGGTCGCCTCGCGCAATGCCTGCGTCTGGCTTTGCATACCATCGAAACGACCGCCACGCACGAGTGGCTGCGTTTCGCTATTGATATAACCATTGAACACGATGCCCGTGTGATAATGATAGCCTGATAGCTCGGTCACATCGATACTGACAGGGCACTGCCACTGCTTTTGTAGATGTGATTTTAGGCGTTGTAGCTCATCCACAGCCGTTGCGATCTCGCTGTCTTTTTGCGCAGTGTCTGACAGTTTTGCCAACAGATTGGCAATATCGTGACCGAAACGTGCCAGCACGTAAAAATCATCGCCCATCGATAGCGTGCGACAAACACTTTTGAGCTCTGGCAGGTTTTTATTGGCATATAAGTACATCAATTGCTCAGTATCACTGTCTGATAATTCAGCCAATTCAGCCAAGCGCTTAAATATCGCTACGTGACCCAAGTCGATATGGAGCGCGGCACTCATATTAAGTTTATTGACCATCGTAAACAGCACATCTATCAGTTCGATATCTGCGGCAAGTGAGGCACAACCAAATATTTCAGCACCTAACTGTAGTGGCGTACGTGAGCCGAACAGACCTGATGGTAAGGTATGTATCACATCACCAACATAGCAATAACGCGCAATACCGGTACCGCCGTGATGCGCATCTATACGCAAAATTTGCGGGGTAATATCAGCGCGTACACCCATCAAGCGACCAGTCAGCTGATCAATAATCTTAAAGGTTTGACGCTTAAGATCTTCTGATGCATCGCTTAGCAAAGATTCGGTGAATTCAATCATCGGCGGACAAACCAGCTGATAACCATGCGTGATAAGCTGCTCAATCAATTGATGCCTCAGCACTTCTTGCTTATGAGCATCTTCAAACAACACATCAACCACACCGTCTGGCAGCAGCCAACTATTGGCCACATCGCTGGCAAAGGTACTTAAGAATGGCTTGTGATTGGAAACAGCACTGTTTTCAGCAGACTGAGTCACTGTTTCGTTGGTAGCATTTGGCTGGGCAGGTTTTGCAGAATCAGAACTAACAGACACAATAAATCCTTGTTTGGCGTATCGCTTACCAAAAACGCGGTACTGATGCGGTACTTAAAAGGTGGTTTGCCGAGTATTGACGTTGTGTTTTTATATTTAACGCGCAACATCATTGACCCAATTATTTATAAACAAACCAGGTAACCGCAAAAGGGTGAATAATAAGTATAATTTAGAATGATAAGACGAGTATCTTTATGCGCTAAAAAACAGCGACAAATAATCAAGGCACTTTATGCTTTAGTTTAGCATAGCACTCAAGGTTCGCCTAGTGACAATTAGGCACAATCGCTATCTAATTACTGTCCAACTGCAGGTTAGGGTCGTAGCGGACGCAGCCGTTATCGTTGATGTATTTGGCTTAATATTGGGCGCATAGACAAGAGGTTTATTTTTTGTTAACCATCAGATAATGAGCATGATTACGGCAGCATCATCGGTACAGACTCATGATACACTAACACATATTTTTATCTCGGAAGCCTTATGTCATCTGATTACCACCCAAACCCTGCCATCAACCAAACCAATGTCTTAGGCACGGCGCTTGCCAGCTGTTGCTTCGATCCTATTACTGGCTATTATCGTAATGGGTTTTGTCATACAGGCAACCATGATGTCGGTCAGCATACCGTCTGTGCCAAGATGACCAGCGAGTTTTTAAACTTCTCTGCCAGTCGCGGTAATGACCTTATAACGCCACTGCCTGAATACAACTTTGCGGGTCTAAAACCTGGTGACTACTGGTGTATCTGTGCACTGCGCTGGGTTGAGGCGTTAGATTTTGATATTGCCCCGCAAATTAAGCTAGAAGCTTGTCATGAGAGCCTACTGGCATTGGTAGATATCGAGACGCTAAAAAGCTATGCACTCTAAAACCGACTTACTGTGGGTAAAGTGAGCACACGCTAAAACAGTAGCCATGCTCACGGTAAACTTCGATTATTGACGTTTTTGATTATATGACAGGAGAGTGTATGGAAAACGATAATAATCAATTGATTAAGAAGACGGCTCGCATTGCACCTGATTCCAATATGGATCATATATATGCCCATATGAACGACCAGCATCTTTATCTAGACAGCGATGACAGTTATATTTATGGTGATGTCGCTGCGACAAGTGAGGATACCATTGAGACCATGACGGTCTATGACCCCGACTCTGAGCGCTATGAAGATATTGACCTATCGAGCGCAGATGAAGTCGTCAACTGCTACGCTTACTCACGTAAGACGGGTGAAAACCTTTATAAAGTGGCACTCAATGATGTCAGTCGTGCGCTGAATAATAGTGGTCAATTTATTTGGCTCGGTCTTTATGACCCCAGTCTAGAAACCATGGTGAAGGTCAAAGAAGCGTTTGATCTACATGAACTGGCGATTGAGGATGCTTTCGCAGATCATCAACGTGCCAAAGTTGAGAACTACGACAATGATATGGTCTTTGTGGTGCTGCGTACAGCCAAGTTAGAGGACAACGTCATTCGCTACGGCACGACCGCGATATTCATGGGCAAAAACTACCTGATTACCATCCGTAATGGGCCATCAAATTCTTATGCACCTGTGCGTGAACATTGTCATCGTCGCCCCGAAAAGCTGCGCATGGGCCCTATCTTCGTGCTACACGCCATACTCGATTTTATCGTCGATAACTATATGCCGATCACCGACCGACTGGGTCGATACTTGCGTGAGCAAGAACGCTATGTCTTTACCTACGAGTTTGATAAAAGCACCTTAAAAAACCTCTATGAGCTCAAGTCTCAGCTGGTACATATGCGTGCTATTATCCTGCCTGTCCAAGACATTTGTAGCTTTTTTATCAATCATAAAAAAAGCG
The DNA here is from genome assembly GCF_015864565.1 of Psychrobacter sp. SWN149. NCBI lineage: Bacteria > Pseudomonadati > Pseudomonadota > Gammaproteobacteria > Moraxellales > Moraxellaceae > Psychrobacter > Psychrobacter sp. SWN149. Next base: position 91,013 of record NZ_JADYWX010000002.1, on the reverse strand, counting down.
AGATTGTCTCTGGATTCTCTCAGGCCGCCAAGCCCTACTTCCGTGATGTCAATGACCATCTTTTGCACTCGTTAGATGCCATCAATGGTCTCAATGAAATGCTGAGCGTGGTTATGAATACTTATATGGCCATGGTCAATATGGGACAGAATGAGGTCGTGCGTAAGCTGGCAGCATGGGCAGGTATCTTAGCCGTACCGACGGCCATTGCTGGCATCTATGGCATGAACTTTGATTTTATGCCTGAGCTGCATTGGAAGTATGCTTACCTTGTCATCATGGTCGTTATCATCGCACTATGTAGTTACTTATACTATAACTTTAAGCGGCTAAAGTGGCTGTAATGAAAAATATCGGATAAAAAAAGGGCTACCAGTGGTAGCCCTTTTTTGTGTTGATCATCATATATCACTCACGGCGATGCTTGGTATGGCTATCAGGCGCTTGCGCATTATCAGGCAACAATGCATTCACTATTAGGTTTGCATGCTGTTTATCGAGATTATCCTCTGGACGGCCAAAAGTTTTCGCTGTCCATGTCAGTATCACGATAGCGCCACTCAACAGCATAATCGCCACAGAAATCGTCGCTAGCAGCCACAAATGAAAATAATCTGAGACGGCCTGTACATCGACCACCAAATGCCGCGACAACGCCGTTATCGCAATGAATATCAAAAACTGTACGGGCAGACGATGGGTTTTAAAGTAAATCCCTATCATCGCTAGCAGTTCAAGATAAATAAATAACATCAAGATATCTTTTAAGTCCGCTGAGCCTTTTTGGACGATCTCAATAAACTCCTTGCCTGCCGTCCACACCACCACACTGATTAAAAACAAGATAACGTAATGACAGATATCGACGAACTCTCTGCCAATACCCTGTAATCGCTCATGAATACCTACGTTTTTTTTAGCCATGTTTAGGTCCTATCAACTGAAATGTGGTTGATTTAGCCTGAGTTATTCTTTCCTCAGGCCCCTTATATATCGGCAATCAGTATTCCTATTACTCGCTTGTTAGCTGGCGTTTAAACCTGCTGATTTTTCAGCCGCATCGACCGTCTGGCGGATAAGCGTATTGATGGTCATTGGGCCGACACCGCCCGGCACTGGCGTATAAGCACTGGCGATATTCTCCACGCCTTGTAGCTCGATATCACCCACGCCGCCATCATCGGTAGGATGGAACCCTGCATCGATGACAACTGCGCCCGCTTTGATCCACTCCGCTTTAATCAATTCTGGCACACCGACTGCACCAACCACGATATCAGCACGCTTGATATGCGATGCCAAATCTTGCGTTCTAGAATGACAAATGGTCACGGTACAGTTGGCATTTAATAGCATCATCGCCATCGGTTTACCTAAGATGGCGCTACGACCTACGACGACTGCTTCTTTACCTGAGAGCTCAATATTGTGATGCTCTAGCAAATGCATGATGCCCTGCGGCGTACACGAGCCATAGGCTGACTGCTGCATACCCATGCGACCAAAACCAAGGCAAGTCACGCCATCCACGTCTTTTGCCAAATCGATCTGCTCAAAACATGCACGTTCATCGATATGCGCAGGGACAGGATGCTGTAGCAAAATGCCATGTACATCTGGATTATTATTCAGCTCCTCTATCTTTGCCATGAGCTGTTCAGTGGTGGTCTCAGTTGGCATTTCAACCCGTATAGAATCCATACCAACACGCTTACAGGCATTGCCTTTCATACGCACATAAGTCGCAGAAGCGGGATCTGCACCAACCAATATGGTCGCCAAGCTCGGCGTACGTCCTGTCTTTTCTTTAATAGCATTTACGCGCGTGCGCAGTTGCTCTTCTATTTGTTTGGCAAGTGCTTTGCCGTCTAAAATGGTGGCAGACTCTTGGGTAGTAGACGCAATAGACATAGGAACTCCAATAGAGGATATGACAAAAAAATAAAGACAGCGCCGCAATTGCTTGCATGCCTGTCTTATCCTTAATCAAGGTATGATTGATAGTGATATTGTACCTGCCTGCGTCTAAAAATCCTAGCATGGCATAAGGTTAGATACTCATAAATTTCTATAAAGACTATATTAAGCAGTGTCGCATTATGATTAATAAAACGCTAATAATCTTTAATTAACAACTCAATAAACCATAAAACTGATATCAGACTGACGTTTATGTACGGAACATCAATGCGTATCAACAATTCCTCATCTAGCGATTGAGCCAAATACGCTATCGATAGCCTCTACTGTCTGCGCAATCTCAGCAGTGGTGAGCGTTGGATGAACTAAAAACATCACACTGGTCTCTCCCAACTGCTTGGCCACTGGCAAGCTTGCCTTTGGACGTAACCCTGTATCATCAAACGCTTTTTCTAAGTACACTTCTGAAGCTGTACCAGAAAAACACGGTACACCTAACGCATTAATCTCTTGAATGAGTCGATCACGCGACCAATCCTCAGGCAGGTTGTCTGCATTCACGTACACGTACAGCTTATAGTACGCATGTTTAGAGTCTGAAAACTGCGGTGTGTCTTCTAACTTGGGCACGATCAGATAGCCATTCTCTGCCCACTTGGCACAGGTCTCTAATATCGTGTGGGCGTTAGCAGTACGTTTGGCTGTCCAATCACTCATTCGCTCAAGTTGAATACGTCCTATGACAGACTGCATCTCAGTCATGCGCCAGTTGGTGCCAAAGCTCTCATGTAACCAGCGATAGCCGGGCGCATGCTCTGTCTCATACACGGCTGCATAGCTCTTGCCATGGTCTTTGTACGCCCACATCTTGCGCCATAGCTGCTCGTCATTGGTCGTGACCATACCGCCCTCACCGCCTGTGGTCATAATCTTATCTTGGCAAAAGCTCCATGCGCCAATATGACCAATACTGCCCACGCTACGGCCTTTGTATCGCGCCCCATGTGCCTGCGCGCAGTCTTCTATCACATACAAGTCATGCTCATTAGCCAAGGCCATAATGCTGTCCATATCACACGGCCAGCCTGCCAAGTGCACACAGATAATGGCACGGGTGTTTTTCGTCAGTACGGCACTGATAGAGTCAGCGGTGATGTTGCCTGTGGCTTCATCGACATCAGCAAATACAGGTGTTGCTCCAGCATTAATCACACAAGAGATACTGGCGATAAAGGTGCGCGGCGTGATAACCACTTCATCACCCGCTTTGATATCGAGCGCTTGCAATGCCAAGTCTAACGCTAGCGTGCCGTTACCCACGGCGATGGCGTAGTTGCTGTCTGCCCAATTAGCAAACTCTGTCTCAAACTCACGACTCTCGGTCCCTGTCCAATAGTTTACTTTATTAGATAAGAGGACTTTGCTAACGGCATCGGCTTCTTGCTGAGTAAAACTTGGCCACGGGGAAAAAGGAGTGTTTAACATATATTCCTCATCAAAGCGTATTGTGATCAACGCTATTACCGGTGAATTTACTCATGGTCGCTTCCCCATCAGCACTAATACCATCTTTGACGATGACTTTTTTCACCGTCTTACATAAAATTTTTATATCTAGCCACAATGATTGGTTATCCACATACCAAGTATCAAGCGCAAACCGCTCATCCCATCCAATAGAATTACGGCCATTCACTTGTGCGTAGCCAGTAATGCCTGGACGGACACTATGCCGATAAGCTTGCTCAGCACTATATAATGGTAAATATTCCATCAGTAGCGGTCTTGGGCCCACCAGACTCATATCTCCCTTAATCACATTCCATAGCTCAGGCAGCTCATCTAGGCTAGTATTACGCAGTGCCTTACCAAAGGATGTCAGACGTTCACTGTCCTCTAATAGATTGCCATTTGTATCTACACTATCCTTCATTGAGCGAAATTTTATCATCTCAAACGGTTTGCCATATAAACCGGGACGTCTCTGACGGAATAAGACTGGCGACCCCAGATTCTTACTCACTTTATAAGCGGTCACAGCATATACAGGAGACAGCACTACTAGAGCAGCAGTCGCGCCGACGATATCGAATAGTCGTTTTATCATTTATAAACCCAACATATTTAGTAATCGTTTATTGACTTTATCGGCATCAAATTTTTCTTGCGCTATCTTATAACTTTCAATACCCATCTTCTCGATTTGTTCGGGATGCTCTATAAAATAAATCATCTTTTCAGCCAAGGCTTGTGGATTCCATTTCTCGACTAAAAAACCGTTAACACTATCAACGACTGTCTCACGACAGCCAGGTACGTCAGTGGTTATAACAGCCCTTCCAATAGCCATTGCTTCCTGAGTGCTACGTGGCACACCTTCACGATAAGACGGCAATACAAATACATGATGACTGGCAATCCAATCTTTTACATTATCAACTTGGCCGGGGTAATTGACGATTTTTGATGCAATCAGCTCATCTAGCTCTGACCTTTGCAATGCGCCCAAGTTAGATACATCTATTTCCCCTAAAATAGTGAAATAGGCCTCAGGATATGTTTTCTTTACTATTTTTATCGCTGAAATAAAGTCATGAATGCCTTTCTCCTTTAATAGGCGTCCAATAAATAAAAATTTAATAGGCTTTTGAATATTCACTACAGGCTGATACTCGTAATGACTCAAACTCAAACCAATGCCGCCTAGAATCTCTACCTGCTTTGCTCGTATGTTGTACTTCTTCAACAAATCATTAGGATCATCAGCATTTAAAAATATGAGCGTGTCTATCTGAGGCAGAACTGCTTTATATAGCAGAATTTGAATCGCTTTGATAACTTTCACTTTTTTGCTCAGGCCTTCGGGTTGGTCTGTAAAACAATACCCTAACCCCTCAAGCATACCTACCACTTGCGGCACTTTTGCCATTTTTGCTGCTAATGTTCCAAAGATGACTGGTTTAGAAAAGTAAGAGAACACAATATCTGGCGCAATATTTTCAATTACTTTAGATAAGTGATACGTAATTTTGATATCAGACAAAGGGTTCAGACCCCCTCGACTCAAACGATAGGTCACTGGTATAGCACCTAACATCTCTATCTTCTTTAACTCTGCTTGAGTATATTCAGACGTGAATGCATAGACAGTATGCTGTTGCTTGACCAACGCTTTGATGAGATCGGCACGAAAACCATAGAGACTATAAGCAATGGTGCCTAAAATAATTATTTTCATCTATTAATTCCCTCTCGTTTATTAGAGGATAGCTTTCTCAAAGAACTACTTTTAAGTCTTAAAATATAGAAGAAACTGATATATATGGCTAAATAATTATATATCCTCAAACGAACTGCTGTCCCTAAGTTATCATTTCCAATCAACCAGACACTGCCATAAAGTACAAAGAATACAATAAGAAAGCGTACAAAGCTGTCTGCAAATTTTATGTTTTTTAATACATATACAAGCATAAAAAAGAATGGAATGGTTTCAAGTATGAACAGTACAAGTGCCAATGGATTGGTAATATACAAACCTAACATTTGTCCCAAAAAGCTGATGATAAAGTTAGGTATAAATAATAGAGGGTTAGAGAAGCTTAGACCTAGAGTTGAACCACCTTCTGACGCCTCAAACCCAGATCTATATTCAGTGAGTAAGTCTAAAATACCTACATAGTTGGCTATAAACAGAAGTAAAAAGTATAAAAAACCCAAATAGACAACTCTACTTTTTGTAAATCTTATTTTGAAAAACAGAAGACTGAGTAAATAAGCATAGCCTAAATAAATTCTAATCTCTATCAAGAAAAACCCAATTGCAACAGACAATAAAAAATATAAAGACGAAATTAATAGGCTATTACTTTTCAAAAACCCCTTTACTGTCAGACAGCCTGCTAAAAAGCAAAACGCCATAAATACATCACGAAAAATATCTGTCGAAAAAAAGAATATGGTTGGATGAATCAAGCAAACTAGCAAGGAATACAAATAATACTTCTGATTTTTGTTAAACGTCAGACCTGAAAGCCTAACCACCATCATCGGAACAGCTATCAGGCTTAAGAAAAACAAAAGGTAAGTAGTCACGTCACGCGAATATAAACCAATATCATTCAACCATCTTAATAATATTGGCCAAATATTTACTGCCGTATCTGTAAGGCCTTCAGCATAAGAGTTGTAATAATTGGCATCACTACCACCTCCTAAGTTTATGACTAAAATGCCATATTCCATTAAAACAAAAGCAATGATCTTAAAAAAAAACACAGTCGTAACTAATAAAAAAATAGTGGGATTAGAAAATCGTTCGAAGAAGTGCTGATTATTTCTCATCATATACCTTCATCCATTCGTCTGAAACAATCTCTATATCAAACTTATTTTTGGCATGTTGCCGTCCCAGTATGTTCTTTTTTTCAATGAGCAAAGTGTCTGCGATAGCCTTTGCCAAAGCTTTAGGTTGTCTAATAGGTACAATGCTGCCATAACCATCTAATATCTCATGTGCACCGCTAACATCAGTGGAAACAACGTTAGCTTGGCAAGCGAGCGCTTCAATCAATACGGTTGGGAGACCTTCATAATCAGAGGATAAAACGAAAACATCACAAGCGCACATCAATGTCGATATGTCATGCCTTCGTCCTAATAAGATAACGTTTTTATCTAACTCTAACGCTACAATCAGCCTTTCAATTTCTGACCTTAGCTCACCATCACCTGCAATGAGTAGTACAAAAGGAATAGAGCTGAAGTCTTTTAAAGACTTGATGGACATTAGCAAATTAGAGTAGTTTTTTGCTTCATTGAAACTACCTACTGCTAAAATGAGCTTACTACTTTCATCTAACTCCAACTCATCTTGTATCTCACTTTTTGCCTGCAAACGATAACTGAAGTCATCAAAATTCACGCCATTGTATATGGTTTGCATGCTGCCTTTAGGTACTGCGTGTTTTGATTCGAAAGCTGCAACTGCCGTATTACTCACATTGGTACTTATATTAGCTAAAGGGTTGGTCAGCCGATAGGCCAGCATACGTAGTGCGCCGCCTTCGTTACTACTATGCGCTGTTGATATCAATTTATTTATGGGTGTCACTAGTTTGACCAAGCGCGTTAAAATGTTCGCATGTACCATATGCGAGTGCACAACATCAGGCTGATAACCTTTAATGCTTTTTGATAGCAATACATACGCTATAGGTAGCGACATTGTATTGGTTAAGCCAATTTTGATTAACTCAATATCTTTACATATTGGTCTGGTGAGTGCCTGACCTACAAAATAGATGATTTTGACTTGATGTCCTCGTTTGACCATCTCATCTGCTAAGTCGCAAACAACTCGTTCAGCGCCTCCTTGCCCTAGACCAGTGATGATATATAGTATTTTCATGGTTAGCCTATGACAGATTAATTAATAAAAATTCATTGAAATGGATTTTTTATAAAATTTATTTTAACTCTCAATCAGTTTAATCCACTGTTTTATTATTTTTTCTGGTTGATAAAAACCAGATTTCTCTTTAGCTTTTGACCCAATTAACTTCCGACCTTGCTTGTCTTTCATGGACTCAATTAAAGACAAAGATAACTGTTCTATATCATTCTTAGGTACCAATATAGATCCTGTACCTTCTAACACTTCTGCAGGTCCTGTATCACAATCAAAACTGACTATCGGCAAACCAAAAGCTAACGCTTCAATTAACACCATACCAAAACCTTCAAAGCGAGAACTTAAGCAAAAAATTTCAGCGTCTTTATAATACTGACTAATATCAGAGGTGCGGCCTACCAATTCCACACTATCTACCAAGTGGTTTTCTGCAATAAAATCTGTGAGTTTTTGTCTCTCCTCTCCCTCTCCGACTATAACCAACTTCCAGTCTGGCAGCGCTCTATTAACTTGTATCCAAGCCTCAAGTAACATATCAAACCCTTTAATATGGGTTAGACTACCTACTGATAATACTATTTTCGTATTTTTTTCCTTATCGAAATACTGAGGTGGAAATGGGCAGTAATTAGCGATGGCTATGATTTGTGATTTATGCTGTGTGCCATTTAGCCAATGCTGTTTGTCTTTTTCAGTTAACGTGACAACGGAATCACAGTATCGGGCCGCCAATTGGCGAGCAAATCTTCTTTGGGGCTTATCTATATTATTACTAAAGCCAAAATGTTCCCAACATATATGCTTTACTGGCAGCCCTAGCACAGCGAGCAAAGTAAACTGAATGCATAAAGTGTCCACTACAATTAATGTATCAATGCATTCTTTTTTTAGTAACTTTCTTAGCTTATAAATAGTATTTGGAATACGGCATAACTTACATTTTGGAAAGCTCATTAAAGACAGCAACTTAACTTTTTTATTAATAGGGAAAAAAGGCATATCGCCATCAGCTATGCTCACTAGCAATACCTCATATCCGACCTCAGACAACCCATTAGCTAGCATAGATCCTACTCGCTCTGTGCCTCCCGAGTTATTGACGCTACTTGTTAATATTAAAATTTTCAAATTACACGTCCTTTATTTTTATAGAAAAAAGACTCGGTGGTATATAAAAATCCAATATAACTAGAATCACATCAACACTGCTAAATATATTTATTAAAAATATAACCATTTTTTTAGAATTGATTAAAAACTATAACGTCACTACTAATATATATCAAATTTAAAATATTAGCATAACTTAATTTTACCTTTCCAATAATTCAATCCACTGATTTATTATATTCTCTGGCTGATAATTCTCGCACTTCTCTTTAGCTTTTAAACTGATTGATTCTCGAGCTGACTCATTCTTCATCAAATCAATTAAAGATGAAGCAAGCTGGCTTATATTGCTTCTAGGCACTAGGATAGAACCTGTATCTTCTAATATCTCTGCAGGTCCTGTATCACAGTCAAAACTCACAACAGGCAAACCAAACGCCAATGTTTCAAGCAAAACCATAGGAAAACCTTCAAAGCGAGAGCTCAAGCAAAATATATCGGCTTTTTCATAATACTTGCTCACATCAGACGTACGTCCTACCAAATCAACACTGTCTACCAAGTTATGATCGTTGATAAAACTTGTTAGCTTTTTCCTATCTTCGCCTTCACCAACAATGACCAGCTTCCAATTTGGCATAGTGCTATTTACTTGAACCCAAGCTTCGAGCAATAAATCAAATCCTTTTACTTTTGTGAGCTCGCCAACAGTCAAGACTGTATTGCTGCCATTTATTTTGCTATCGGTTTGAGGTGGAAAAGGACAAGGATTAGCTATCGCTATTATTTGTGATTTATGCGATGTACCTCTTAACCAATACTGCTTATCCCTCTCTGTCAAAGTAACCACGGCATCACAGTATCGCGCTGCTAACTGACGTCCCACTCTTCTACTATATCGCCCTAAATCATTATTAAAGTTAAAATGTTCCCAGCAGATATGCTCTATATCTAGCCCAAATAATGCAGGCACTGTAAATAGGCATGAGTTGCTATCCACAACAATAACTCTATCTATCTGGTGTTCTTTGATAAATTTACGTATCTTCCAAATCGTGGGTAGGAAATTCTTTTTAAAAGATATTTTCTGGGGATATAGCGAGTAAGTTTGAATACTTTTATTTAAAGTAAAAAAAGGCTCGTTACCATCTACCAAGCTTAATATTGAAACATCATAATTTTTTTCAACCAATTCATTGGCTACCACACTAGTCACTCTTTCTGTGCCGCCAGAATTATTAAGATTACCTGCAATAAAGCATATTTTTTTCATGCTATGCATCCTGATAAGTTATATCTTTTTCATTGCTAAACGAAAGATATTTGAAAGCATTACGGATTAGTTTACGAGTAGGTTTAAATATTTTATGCAGAATTATTCGGATCAATCTTAGAAAAGGTAAGGATATATAGTTAGGTACTAGAGTTAAGAATAAAACTGTAATACTTCGGTAATTAAAGACCTGCTCATAATCATTTTCTCGCATTGAGCTCTCGACTATTTTTACCTTACTCAATGCAGAAGCTAAGAATTTATCATCGATATAAAGAAGATTATAAAAGTTAAAATCTATAAGGCGCCTTGACAATACATTTTTCAATTCATCTCGTCTGTAACGCTTTACAAGTGCGATTATCTCTAGTTCCAGCGTAAAAGCATCTAATAACTTTCGACCATTTTTGCTACTCAGTGCACTAATAGACTGACTATGCTTTCGATATAAATACATTTTTTTTGGTAAATAATATCTATTTTTTACCTCAAGACCTAAATGCCAATGAAAAGGTCCATCCTCATAATAAAACCCTACTGGGAAACGGATATTCGAATGTTTTAACACACTGAATCGAATAAAATTTGCCCAACAATAATGGTCAAGATTAAAATACTCATTTCCTTGTTTATAGCTTATTAGTTCTAAATCAGATGGAGAGCAAGGCTGCTTTACAGTTTCAGGAGTGTCACTAAATTGTGCATGGCCATACGTGATTAAATCTGCTTTGGTTGTTGTCGCACAATCGACACAGGTCTTCACTAAGCTTAAATCTATGATGTCATCAGAATCGACAAACATTATGTATACACCGGTAGCCAAATCAATCCCCTTATTACGGGTAGCTGACAGTCCTAGATTTTTGACGTTTTTAATGAATTTGATGCGCCTGTCTTTTAGATAAGGTTGCAACACCTGTATAGAATGGTCAGTTGAGCAATCCTCTACTACGATTATTTCAAGGTTCTGATACGTTTGCATTTTAATAGAGTTCAAACACTCATCAAGATACAGCGCAACGTTGTAGACAGGTACAATGATACTGACTAATGGGCTCTCAAATGCGGTCATGATTGGCACCTCACGCATAAATTTTCTAAAAGTTAAAAACCTATGATCCCTGCCTGTTACTGCTAAAAACTTTGTGAAGCGATATGAATCTTCTCATACGCTTATAATGCGTTCATTATGAGAACTCAGCCATTTTTTTAAACATGGGATTGTTATCTATAAGCTGTTGGTACGTCCCTTGCTCCACTATTCTGCCTTGCTTCATGAGATAAATGACATCGCAGTTTTTTACTGTTTTCAATCGGTGAGCTATCATTACGATGGTTTTTTGTCCACTGAGCTCTTCAATAGCATCCATTATGACTTTTTCAGTAATACCGTCTAAAGCACTCGTTGCTTCATCAAACACCAACACATCAGCTTGATTGTATAGTGCTCTGGCTATACCAATACGCTGTCGCTGACCTCCTGATAGTTGAACCCCTCGTTCCCCAACTTTCGTGTCTAAACCTTCAGTCAAGCTCTCAACCAGCGACTCAAGGTGAGCAAGCTTAACCGCTTGTTTGACTTGTGCTAAATCAATATCATCATGGCATATGCCAAAAGCGACGTTTTCAGTGATACTGCCTTCACTCAAAAATATACTTTGCGGTACGAATCCTATGTATTGCTGCCAAGCTTTTCTATTTTGTTTGTCAATAATAATGTTATCAAGCATCAACTCTCCTGTATTCGGTGAAATAAGACCGAGTAGCAAATCGATGGCTGTAGACTTGCCTGATCCCGACTCACCGACAAAACCCACTGTAGAGTTGACAGGTATATTGATATTGATATTGTCCAGTGCTGGCATAATTTTATTAGGGTATGTAAAGCTGACTCTATTCAGTCGTATATTCTTAATCTTTGATAGATCAATTGCTCGATTGTCTAATATATCTGAAGTATCACTTTGCTCATCTTCTATGACTAATGAAGCCAGTAAGTCTTCTTTTATAGAATCAAAAGCCGCGGTATTACCTCTAATCGTAGCAACACTATGATATATCTGCTGCAAAGCTGGTAATAACTTAAACCCTGCAAGAGCATAGACGGTCAATACAGGCAAAACTTGACTTAAATTGCCGTCACGCGTCGTCAATAAAACTAAGACCAGACCAATCATTGCACCAAAAGCCAATAGCTCCATTAAATAGCGAGGCGCTTGACTCAATGCCGTATTCACGCCTTGAGCGCGAGCAAATAACTTTCCACTTGTCTCAAACTGATGAACAAAATCATGTCTACGATTGTAAAGTAGTACATCTTTGATACCCCCGAAACCTTCATTCATCAGCCTAAACCGATCTGTTGAGGTAGTAGAGACATACTCTCCGTAGAGGGCAATACGCTTGCGGATTACTCTATATATGATGACGTAGCCGCTAGCAAATAATACAACCCCTACGGTTGCTATCAGCGGGTTATAAATAAAGATGCTAATCGAGATAAATACGGCTAATACCAAGCGAGCATTCATTTGTATAAATGGCAAAATAATAAAGTTTGTCACTCTTAATGCTTCAGTTGCAATTTGCTTGGTTAATTGAGCACTACTTCCACTAGCATGAAAAAGCCAATCTTTTCGCAAATAATAATGATATAAACGATCGCTAATCTCTGTACCAACAGAATAAGCAAATAAAGACAAACGCCATGTGGTAATCATCGATAGGACAGAGGCCAAACCCAGCATCATTAGTACAAACAGACCCGTTATAAACAAGAAGTCTGTGTGCGTACTAACACCACTGGCTACATATATACTATTAAGAAACGCATTGGTTTCAAGCAGCTGCATGTCAGCAACTAAAGCCATAAAAGGACCTATAGAAGCGATTCCTAACAGCTCCATAAATGCCATGAACACCATCATGATCTGCAAAGACAAATAGCGTCGACGCTGATCTATGGTTAACAAGGCAAATAATTCTTTGGCTAGTCGCAGCATACTTTATAACCACTCTATTGGTTTACTTACGTCAATTTTTCTTAAAATGTTAACTAACCACACCCATGGGTTCTACATCTGCCTTTTCAATTTCGGTATCATCTCCTTCCTGATACCCCTCTACAAAAAACCTAAACTGTGTTTTTAGCCATGCCACATCTTGGTTTTTAGCTCTTTCTACAAACTCAAACAGTATTTTTTCGATATCAGCCAAAGGAAAACTGTGCTCCATCGCTTGCATGATTAACGGATGAAAGGTAGCTTCGATATTGTCTTCTCCAATGATCAGCTCTTCATAAAGCTTTTCACCCGGTCTCAGTCCAGTAAAGATAATTTCAATATCACCATTCGGATTACTGTTATCTTTTAGCTCACAACCTGTCAGACGAATCATGCGCTTGGCCAGATCAATAATTTTGACCGGTGCACCCATATCTAGTACAAATACCTCACCACCAAATGCCATTGCACCTGCTTGGATAACGAGGCTTGCGGCTTCTGGTATCGTCATAAAGTAGCGGGTAATCTCTGGATGAGTAATGGTAATAGGACCACCCTGCTCAATTTGTTTGGTAAAAAGTGGCACAACAGACCCTGATGATCCCAAAACATTGCCAAAACGCACCATGCTAAAGCAAGTATGGCTATTGCTCTGACTCAGACCCTGACAGACCAGTTCGGCCAAGCGTTTGGATGCACCCATGACATTGGTAGGCCTTACGGCTTTGTCAGTAGAAATCAAGACAAACGTTTCAACACGTGCTTGTATCGCCGCACGAGCACAGTGATAAGTACCTTTGGTATTGTTGATTGCCCCTTCAAACGGATTAGACTCGACAATAGGAACATGCTTGTATGCCGCCGCGTGATAAATGGTTTTTATATGGTTATTTTTGAATATATAAGCCAATTTTTTTTCGTTGCTCACGCTTCCAATGATACTGATGATGTCAATATCTTGGTATTCTATATGCTCTATTTTTTGATTTCTAAGCTCTTGGTCTATGGTATACAGCGCATATTCAGACTGCTCATACAGTACCAAACAGGCTGGTTTATTTTTCATGATCTGTCGACACAGCTCGCTACCAATAGAGCCACCTGCTCCTGTCACCAGGACGCTTTTACCTGTGATATTTTTTTGTAGTAGCTCTTCTACCGGCTCCACGGCGTCTCGTTCTAGGACATCTAATATATCTACTGGCCGTATATGGCTCACGGTTACTTGCTCATCAGCCAGCTCTCGTAGGCTTGGTAAGTCTTTTATCTTGATAGAGATACCTGACAGACTGTCCATGATTTGTTTTTTGCGCGCACGGCCCATAGAGGGCATTGCCAAGATCACTTGTGAGACATTGAGCTGGGCAATCAATAGCGGTAGCGCATGATCAGCATATATTTTTTTGCCATGCAAGTAAGCACCCGTCAGCTGATGATTGTCATCGATATATGCCACTACATTGTATTTATGCGTGTATCTCAAACTCTCTGTTAACTCTCTACCCGCTTCCCCCGCACCATAAATAATCACGTTTTCACAGCATTTTTCTGAATTAGCGGTTTCATCCAATCTCTGTGAACGTGTCAATAGCGCCCTTATCATCAATCTGCTGTTCCATAACCAAATAAAAAATATGAATAAAAATATGATCGGTGCAGAGCGTGGCATCGATGGTAACGGATTCAGATAAATAATGAATTGGTAAACGATAATGAGTAATAGAAATAGCTGTAGCACACGTCCCATAGCTGCATCAAAAAACCCTCTAGAAGCCCCTCTATAAAACCCAATCAAGTAAAGACTTATGACAGGAATGAAAGCATACAAAGTCAATAACGTAGGGCTAATATGATGAGCAATATAACCTTGACGTAATATCAATGCTAAAAATAAGCAAGATATCGATAACATAAAATCAATGCCAAATAAGATGGCACATTTGACAAATCGTGGTAGCGACAATAAATACAGAGCCGTACGCTTCATCCATCGATCGAAATCGTGAGATGTTTGATAAGCATTGTCAGACTCTGTCTTTATCAACATAAGACTCACCTATTTAAGTTATATTGCTTATGGAAGATACCGCCGCCACTCTATTACTGGTTATGCCCATAAGCATAATGGTAATGATAGCTATACTTATTTATAATGCTTTGCTGTACATCATTGAGAATAATGCCATCTACTTTTACATTGGCTTTGCCCATCTGTTTGATGGCATAGACCAGTTGTCCTTCTACTGAATGATTGAATTTAGTCACTAGGAGTACCTTGTCTGCATGTTGTCCCAATACCATGGCATCTGAAGCCGCTAGTATCGGCGGCGCATCAATGACAATATAGTCATACTGCTTTTTCAATGTTGCCATCAGATGAGTAAAATTTTCTCCTGTCAGTAATGAGGTGGGGTTATGTGACTGCCGTCCTCGCGATATAAAATCAATATGCTTCATACCAGTCGACTGGATAAAGCTTTCGAGATTCAATTTAGAGATATCACTATCAACCTGAGGTTCACTCACTGGAATAAGGCTGCTTTCATCCTGTAGTAAATAATCGGCCAGACCTTCATCCTGGCTCATACCAAACATCTTATGCAACTCTCCTAAACGCATGTCTCCATCAATGACCAAAATCTTTTTATTGAGCTGAGAAAACACCTCTGCTAGATTGGCCGTGATAAAAGATTTGCCAACACCCGGTCTTTCTCCAGTGATCAGTATGACTTTGGCAGACTGCCCAACTACGGCCCCTGTTGGCATCCCAAAGATAAGATTTGTTCTTAAACTCTTAATTGCTTCGTAACTTAAACCGTTGTGATCCACATGGGCAAGCATGCGATCGGTGATTTTTTTGTTTTTACCAAGCTTAGATATTGAGGGTGAACGTGGAATCGTCGCAATGACAGGTATCCCTGTTTTGGACTCCAGATGTTCTGGATCTTTTACCACATTTCGAATGAGATTTTTGAGTAGAACTAATATCACCCCAAGCATCGTACCTATGAGCATGGTCAATATAATGATCTGAAATTTATTCGGTGCGATGGCATCAAAGGTGCTGGTTGGTCTATCCAGAATGCGTGCATAACCAATTTGACCAGCTTCAACGATTTTCATTTGCTCATAGTTTTTGAGCATGGTCAGATAGATCTCTCTGTTCAGGGCGGTATCTTCTGATAACTTCAAAAATTCTCGCTGAATCTCAGGCAAGCCAACAACAGTATTGTCTATCGTTTGTGTCCGATTATTTAGAACTTTGAGCTGCTCATTTATCTGAATGACCATTGGATGTTCTTCGGTATAATAGGTGGTCAGATCTGCTTTTTTTAGTTTAAGGTCATTGAGTTGCTCACCAATTCGAGACTTTTCATTCAATAGCAGTTCTGCCTCTTTGCCCACATCGATGGTGCCGTATTTTTTGCGGAAATTATTAAATAATGTTTCAGAGGTCGCAAGCTTTTCTTTTAATGCGGGAATTTGCGTTTCCATAAAAGCAAGCGTTTTAGTGGTCTCTTCAGAGCCACGGGATTGGTTTTGATCCACGTAAGACTGGACTATCTGATCGAGTATGGTGGTGACTTGCTGCTGGTTCGTACCTATCATAGACAATTGGATAATGCTGGTTTGCTCCCCTCGTTCATCAACAGACAATGCGCTATTGATAGCATCTGTTGTGGTTTTTAAGGTTTGCTTGGTAATATTGATAGGATAGCCATCACTCGGCAGTTCAGTCACAGTGATATTAATTTGACCGTCCGATCCTTTAAACTGATTCGGCTGACTCAGTTGACCTTTAAACTCATCAAGGCCATTGCTCAAGACAAATCCTGTTGCAGATTTTTCTAGCGTAAAGGCTTGATTCAGATACTCAGGTGATACATCAAATTGATCAATCTGTACTACACCATTGCTAGTATTAAGTGATACACCCTCAGGCGTATTTATCTGACTATCGATGCGATTGTTCTTTATTCTATCGATGTATCCAATATTGGCATCGGTCAGCCGAATACGTAAGTGCAATAAATCAACCACAGGCTCTAGGATCATGCGAGAACGTATGAGCTCGGCTTCGGTCTCCGTTTTACTCGTTTCCTCTTTGACCAAACCCGAGATATTCTCGCCAAGCGCTTCTACGCCCTGCGTATTCTCCTCAATCTGTATCAGTGCATCTGCCTTAAAGGTCGGATTGACGTAACGGATATACAAAAATCCTATCAAAAATCCTAGTGCTGCCATAAGCACGATAATTTTCCAACCACGCAACAAAACCAAAACCATAGCCATTAAGTCGATGTTGTCATTGTCTTTTTCGCCCGTAGGCATTGATAGGTCTTTTGAATCCATATTATTCATAACCATATACTCATTATTCAATGTTGATCGATTAATAGCATTCGCTTAGCGTCCAATTTTTGACTGACGGTGCGTCACTAATTTTGTCATTCCATTGCTCAAGGCTATCGACAATGTCTTGTTTGCTGCCCGCAAATATTGCCGCATCCAACTGATAAGGATCGATGATATCTTTATCTAACCAGTGACCGATTCGAAACGTTTTGCCTCGGCAGTACGGCCATCGACTCTCTATCCACTTAGTTTGCTCAATTGACATCGTTAAAATTAAATCGGCATTTTTAACCAACACCTCACTAATTTGCTTTGTCACATGTGAGCTTATGTTTATATTGTGAGTGGCCATTAATTCAATCGCCACCTTATCTGCAGAGTGTCCTATTAGTGCTGATAACCCAGCAGAGTCGATGTGCTTTTCTAAATAACGCTCTGTCAATAGCGCAGCTGCCATTGGGCTACGGCAGATATTGCCGATGCAAACAACCAAGATATTATCAAATGCGCCCATCATTCATGCCTTTTATAGTTGACGCCTACAGTCCCGAGATTACGTTGATTGCAGAGGTTGAAGGCAGTATTGCGCTAATAATACGATTCCAGCGTGCCAAACCTGTTGGGTCGACGTAGAGGATGTCATTGGCTTGCATATCAAAACGGCTGGCCAATGCCAAACTTGTGAGGCTCTGCATATCGACATAATAAATATTGGTATATTGGTACTGCGGGTCATCCCGAACGATGTATACCTTGGCCGCATTGGCTGTATTGGAATTCAATCCATTTGATTCGCCTAGCACATGCGCTAAGCTCAGTCCTTGCTCAGGAATCGCGACTGGCTCAATCTTGCCAAACTCCCCGAGTACATAGACTTTATTACGGCTTTGGCTATTAACATGGATAGCATCGCCATCTCGTAGATATATCTGATTGGCGGATAGGCCCATTTTCTGCAAAGACTGAATACCTAATTGATAGCTACTACCTTGACGATTAAGCACAATATTATTTGAATCTCCAGACTCACTCGTCCCACCAGCCATAGAGATAGCCCCATATACTGAGATCGGCATATCTGCAATAGCAAACTCTCCGGACTGCTTCACTGCCCCATCTACAAAAAACTTGCTGCCACGATAATTGATAATTTTGACCTGAGGGTCTGAGTATTTAAGATAACGCTGAAGCTTACTTTGTAGCGCGGCGGTAAATTGTGGCACGCTCATCCCACTGGCTTGAATACGTCCTATCAGTGGGAACTGTACAAATCCCTGTTGATCAACGGTTAAGCTAGCAGTAGAGGCATTGATGTCTGGATAGTTGGTGAGGATAATATTGAGTATGTCCCCTTTTGCGATGCCATAGCTGACTCGCCCAGAGGTTTTTATTAGGTTATAGAGGTCTTGAGTCGGAGCGGCTGCCACTGTGCGTGGTAACGTTGCCAAACTTAAAGGCTGAATATGAAACTGTAAACCATTCTCCGCTGTAAAAGTGCCAGATTCAGGTAAAGCTCCTGACTGAAGTCCTGAAGTTATCGTGCAACCTGTAAGCAATCCCATAATAAATAAGCAATTTATGCTCATTACTAAAAGACGTCTGTGTACAAAAATGAAATATTTATAAACCATAACAGTTACTCATATTTATATTTGTGAATCAAAGCAGCACACTATGTTGCACTAAATACATTCATAAAAATGAATCTATACATCAAATATACACCCAAACTATGAGCAACGCAATATTTATAAATCCATATATAACAGATCGTGAATTGTATACACAGATACCTTGTATCCTTTTATTTTCAATGGTTTTAATATCAGATAAAAAATGATTTATCATAAAAAATTGATCACATACTGCGCTGTTTAAGTATTCATATCATTCTGTAGAGGTTAATAAGCAGCCGATAAATAAAAATTCTTCAACAGATATTTGTTTACAAAACTGACCTTAATTAGACATTTTATTGTAATTATTCGTTAAAAATAAATGCGCTAGAATGCGCTGGAAAACAACTTATTAATACGCCTTTTACCTACTGCAATTCACTGAACTAGACTTTTATCAATTAGTAGTCATCTTGCTATAAATACTCATGACTATAAGCTATTGGTTTACGTGCTAAAGTCGTCAAAATAGCGTAGAATAGTCAATCCAATTTTTTTACATTGAGAAATGTAAACCCACCGACTCAAGGTTATGATTATGAAAGACGAAAAATTACAGAAAGCCCTCGCCCGTATGGGACTTGGTTCACGCCGTCAGATGGAAGAAGTCATCAAAGCCGGCCGCGTCACCGTAAATAACGGCCCAGCAACCATCGGTGATCGTGTTGAGCAAGGCGATGAGATTCGCGTTGATGGCCGTCAGATAAAATACACCTCTGAAAACGAGAAGCGTCGCCGTGTTATCGCTTACTACAAGCCTGAAGGCGAAGTCTGCTCTGCTAAAGATCCAGAAGGTCGTCCAACCGTTTTTGAGCGCTTGCCAAAGCTGACTCATGATCGCTGGGTCATGGTCGGACGCTTAGATATTAACTCAACTGGCCTATTGTTATTCACCAACGATGGTGAAATGGCGCATCGCTTGATGCATCCCTCTGGTGAAGTCACTCGTGAATATGCGGTACGTGTATTGGGTGAAGTGACACCTGAGATTGCCCGTGCATTAACGGCTGGCGTCATGCTAGAAGATGGCCTTGCAAAGTTTGAAGATATCAAAGACGGTGGCGGTGAAGGCGTCAATAAGTGGTATCACGTCCAGCTAAAAGAAGGCCGTAACCGTGAAGTACGTCGCTTGTTTGAATCACAAGGCCTAAAAGTAAGCCGTCTACTGCGCACGCGCTATGGTACGATTGCCCTACCAAAAGAGCTACGTACTGGTCGTTTCTTAGAACTCGACAGAAAAGACATCAATACCTTGACCGATCTTGTGAGCTTGCGTCCTCGTTATGGTACGGGTCTGCATGGCGCAGCAAAAGAGAAGCAAGAACGTATTAGAAGCAAGCCGCTTAAAGCACGTCGCGCGACTGATAGTCGTAGCGATAGCCGCAGTGGTAGCGACAATCGCAACAGCAGCGCAAAACCTAAGAGCAGTGCTAGCCCTGCCAGTCGTGGTACGCGTAATACCCGTGACCGCAACGACAAGCGTTAAGTGATACCAAACCCAAAAAGTACGATTAGCTGTGTCAAACTCGTTTAGTCTACAATGCGTAGTACTTGCACTTGTTTTCCTTGCTACTCTAATTTTTGTGAATGGTATTGTTTTAAAGTAGACCATAAAAAAGCTGCCAGTGATTATTTATCACTGGCAGCTTTTTTGTGTGTTTTTTATAGCAAGTCGTTGTAATTCTGACGATGTAGACTTAGCTATCGTGACCATTGATATAGTTTTTCATTACTCGCAATTCCTGCAACTGCTGCGTATCCATTTGCGCCAGCAACTTATCTAAACGCTGCTCAATATTGTTTAAAACGCTCTGTAATAACTCATTAGCTTCCGCTTTATTGTCATTGCCTACACTGTCAGTACTCACATTGTCGCCACTCCTTTTGTGAATATTTCTATTCACATTTACTAGATGGTGATGACTGGCTAACATTTCTGGCAACCGAGTATGCATCATCTTGTTTAGTACAAATTGTTGTTCTGTTATGGCAGGCGTCTTATGCTGAGCTTGTAGCGCTGTTTGATACGCTTGATAATGATTCACTTTTTCATCGATACGCTTTAATTGCCGCAGTTGCTGCTCTGGCAAATTTTTTAGATGTTTATTATTTAAACTTAGTTGCTGCCACTTTACAGTAGATAATGATAATGGTGCATTATCATTCTGATAGACGAGCACACCTGGCGTAATACCGACAGCTTTATGGAAAGCTTGCCAGCCTTTTTTACCCAAGTAAAAGGTAGTGACTGTCGTTATGATGCCAATGCCTATTAAGATGCTCATATACGCGTACTCTTTATGCTTTCCTTTGATCAGATAACTCTGTATTTACAGCTTAATATCTTCAACACTCACATTTGTACCAGTTGGACTTTCAATCGCCTGAATACTTATATCACTGCTCATATCACTATTGGCACTGCTGACATTGTGATCAAGCTTTTGAAGCTCTGTATTACCAGTAGGATTATCAAAGCGGGATTGTAGATATCGATTGGTTACTAGCAACTTTTGACCATCCTGATGATAGGAGGCATTCAGCAACTCATCGAACTGAGTATTAATCGTGCTTAGTACATCTAATAGCGCCTCTTTACCCGTGACGTTAGAGTGCTTGATTTTGGTCGTATCAGCGAGTGCACTATCCCCCACATCTAAGTCATGCAAACGGCGATAGTCCGCCACAGCAAGTGGCACATGTCTGTCCATCAAATTTTGAATCATGATGTAAGTTTCGGTAACGGTATCTTTATCATCAATCTTTCCATCATTATTGGTATCACCATAAATGACACGCAGCTTCTCACCTTTTTCATTGATTTGGTCGAGAGCTGTTTTGACCTCCACTGGTAGGCTCTTTTCAGGGATATAACCCAATTGCGGCATCGCTTTGTATTCGAGCATTTTTGGCGCTGTGACTTTCTTGATGCCACGATAGCCCAGATATAACCCAGCGGCTGGTAGCACCCCATATAGTATAAACATCACGAGCATCGCAGTCACTTGGGTCATCAGGTTGTCCTTATTACTTGGTAGAATGGTTTGGCAAATTCTTTATTATTTTGGCTCATACTTTAAGCAAAGCGATTTGAACGGAGCCAATTATATTGATTGGTCATGCTTTTATTAAACAAAAAAATAAGGCTTTATTAAAGCCCAATATTGTTGTGCATTGTGTTTATAGATGATCATTCTCTTTTAAAAAGAGCGCTAGCTTTGCGTACGGCTTTTGACATAACGGTGTGTGGAGGCCAGACGATTCATCACCGTTTGATGCAGCTCATCCAACAACTCATCAAGCTCATAATCTATCTCAAGAAACAAATCGGTCAACATATCTCCTGCCGTCATATTACCTTGGACCATATTGTTTTTGGTACGATGGGGGCTGAAGCGCTGTAGTTGTTCATAATGATGTAGTGCTTCTGGAATACTCTCAGACACCAGCTTGTCGATAACGAACTGACGCTCATTATGTTGCTGCTGTTGCTGTTCGTTGAGCTCGCTGCTCCATTCACGGTAGCGTTTTAGCTTACCATTGATTCGGTCTAATATCGCAACAGCCTCAATGGGCATGGCATTTAGGGTGGCTTCGTCGACCACATCAACAAGCTCAGTCATAATCGGACAGCGTCCATGTTTGAGATACCATAAAGTATCGGGGTCAAAAGGAGGTCTATTGGTTGGGCGCATTTGGGCACGATTGGACAAATAGCGATCGGTCAAAGGCGTCGGCGTTCGAATATCACTCACTTGTGCCAAGGCATCACAAATACGATTGGCACGCTCGGGCGGCGTCAGCACAGAAGGCTTATGATTGGCTTTTTTGCCCTCACTAGAGACACTAGCACTATTACTATCATTAGCGACCGACTCTATCTCTTGACTGGCACCCATTTCCCGAGCGTTCTTAGCCGCTTGTGTTGGCAGGTCATCGGGCGCTTGGCCAAGTGACTGTAGCATTCTTGTCAAACTCATGACCATGACTTGCTCTGCTCCTCGCCTATTCACTTTTATTACTATTGCACTTACTCACTTGATGACTTATCTTAACAGCTTTTTTTGGCACTGCCAGTAAGCAAAGTGTCAATATTCCTACTCTTCAAAATGATAAGCACTTTACTATGAACACAACCGATTATATCTCCGGCTTTTTGCTTGGGCTATCGCTTATCTTAGCAATTGGATCACAAAATGCCTTTGTGCTAAAACAAGGCATTAAACGTGAACACATCTTTTTTATCTGCTTATTCTGTGCTGTTAGCGATGCGTTATTAATCTCAGCGGGCGTTGCGGGCTTTGGCGCAGTGACGGCTCGTTATCCACATGCAGTAGATATCGCGAGATTCGCAGGCGCACTATTTTTGCTGGTTTATGGATTGCAAAGTTTATATGCCAGTATCAAACGCTCACATGCATTGACCGTCGATGGTCAGGCCGTTACTAGCTTAAAAAAAGCACTACTGCTATGTTTTGGCTTTACATGGCTCAACCCGCACGTCTATCTAGATACCTTGGTACTCGTTGGTATGGTTTCAACGGGTGCTAGTAGCAAACTGGCCTTTGGTGTGGGTGCCGTCAGTGCGTCATTCTGTTTCTTTTTTGCCTTGGGTTATGGCGCACGACTACTCAGACCTCTATTTGCGAAGCCAAAAGCATGGAACATACTTGATGGGTTAGTGGGTATATTAATGCTGTACTTGGCGTGGCACTTATATCATAGTTAATATAGTCAATTCTCTATAAATTAGATACGGTGTCAGTCTCGCTTAGTCTACGACTTGTAGTACTTTTACTCGCCTTTCTTGTATCCAAATTATATTGGACGACTATAGTAGCTGAATGTACCGCGCACAAAAAAGCCAAATACGCTGAAACGTATTTGGCTTTTTACTTTTTATATCAGGTGCTTGTGATAGCAACCAATTTTTTATGGCTTAACAAATAAAACCGTTACACCAAAGCAGGGAACAGCGTGCGTAAGCCATTAACGATAATTTCGATAGATACGGCAGCTAATAGCATACCCATAATTCGGCTCATAATATTCAGACCAGTATCACCCAACAAGCGACTAATACGACCTGCTGCCATCAATGCCAAATAACAAAATAAGCTAATGAACAGACCAGCAATTAAAATAGCAGATACCTGCAACACACCTGAGACTTGTGAAGAGTAAATGATAACCGTCGAGATACCGCCAGGCCCGATCATCATCGGAATCGCGAGGGGCACCACAGCAGCTGCCATCGAAACAGGCGCATCTTTTACATGATCGACATCGAAGTTCTCTTGATCAGGCTTTACAGGGTTACCCTCTCCATTCATCATATTCAGGGCAATCAAAAACACCAAGATACCGCCCGCCAATTGGAACGACCCAATAGAAATACCAAGGGTTTTTAGCAGCGTCTCACCTGCAAGCGTAAAAAAGCTGATGGTGATAAAAATAGTCAGACAAGCAACGCGCGCGACTTTACGTCGATTGTTCATCGAATAGCCGCGAGTCAAATCCAAGAACAACGTCAATGCGCTGAAGGGATTGATCAATACCATGAAGGCTAGGATTATCTTGATAATTTCAGTGTTCACTGAGCGCTCACTTGTCTATTGATACCACTGGTGCAAAAAGATAAGGCCATCGTGCAAGTGCAACGATGACCCAATAGGCAGTTAAAAACGGCATTGTAGCTTATATTCTAACATAGGCAGATAAGCTAATTAAATCATTAACTTTGCTTGGTTACTCTCTTACATCATCTTGGCAAAAAATCCATGTATATAGCAGCCTATTATAGGTCAATACCTAACAAATAGATGGCTCACTCACAACATTAATAACCATTTTTGCGCTAAAAAACCTGTAAGTCAGAACACACTAAGTGTTTAATGTTAGGCACTGAAATCCAGACCAATATCCAAGGCAGTAGTGCTGTGCGTCAAATAGCCCATCGCGATAAAATCAACGCCTGTTTCTGCTGCTGCTCTCACGCTATCTGGCGTGATACCACCTGAGGCTTCAGTCTTTGCTCGCCCTTGGCATAGAACAACGGCTTGGCGTAGCAATTTGGGTGGCATATTGTCTAATAATACCAAATTGACACCTGCATCTAATGCCAACTCTAGTTGCGCTAACGTATCTACTTCTACTTCAATTGGAATCAAGTGACCAGCAAATGCTTGCGCTTGTTCAATAGCGGTTGTGATGTCACCGGCAATCGCAATATGGTTATCTTTGATTAAAATAGCATCATCGAGACCCAAACGGTGATTGCGACCGCCGCCGCAGCGTACTGCGTATTTTTGGACGATACGTAAGCCTGGAATGGTCTTACGGGTGCAAGTAATTTGCGCAGGATACTCAGCCACACTATCGACAATCTGACGGGTCGCTGTTGCAATACCGCTGAGATGCGTCATGAAATTCAATGCGGTGCGCTCAGCTGTCAATAGGTGGCGCGCATTCCCACGAACAGTGGCCAACACGGCCCCCGCCTCGACTGTCTCACCATCTTGTACTTGCGCCACAAACTCAATTTGTGCATCGACTAAAGCAAAAGACAAACGTGCCAAATCCATGCCGCATATCACACCTGTTTGCCGTGCCTTGATCTGTAATTGTGCTTGCATGTCCGCTGGAATAGTAGCTTGGGACGTCACATCACCGCGCCGACCCAAATCTTCAGTGAGAGCGTCTTTCACCAATGGCTTGAGCAACACATCATCCAACGCTGGCTCTTTTTCGATGGTCATTTTTGATCCTCATATCAGCATAGAGTTGATAAAAACGTCTGTTCATTTAAACTCAAAATGAGCATAAATATAGCGTAAAATTATCGTCTCTGCAAGGAAGGGTGACAAACTTCTCAGTACATCAATTTTTTTTATAGTGAATTTGAAGAGATTTTTCGGGCTATTTACGCTTAGGAAGTTTGCTATCCATTAATAGACTTTGCAGCTCAATATCATGACAAAAGCGATATAGTTTGGCTGGACGACCGCGCTGAGCACTACTACTCTCTCCTGTCTCCATCACTAGATTCTGTGAATCGAGCAAACGGCGAAAGTTCTGCTTATGCAAACGTATCCCTGATAACGCCTCAACACTCTGCTGCAACTGCGACAAAGTAAAGACCTCAGGCATCAAACCGAAAATAAGCGGCCGGTATTCAATCTTGGCACGTAGTCTCGAGATAGCGGTAGCAATCACACGGCGATGGTCATAATACATCGGTACGCCTATGCGCTGTGACCAATCATCAGGCAGGACAGTATTTTGATAATTGGGCGGATAATTAGGCGCTTCAGGTATCAGACCCGCCTCGTACAGCATTTCATAACGCAGCAGCACATGCTCTGAAACCCACTCGCTGCTTTCATTGAGGTGAGCATTAGCATGAGCATTGACAGACTCTGCGTTTGGTAATGCCTGATCTGTCAAATAGGCTTCACTGACTCCCCAGCATAGACGAATACGCTGACGTCGGCGCTGCTGGATAGTAACGTCTTCAGCGGTATTCACCCACTCCAATAGCACAGGAACAATAAAATCTATAATAATGCTGGGCATACCATCCAAATGGTTTTCCCACGGAAAATAATCATACCAATCACGCCATAGCGCTTGGCTTTGTAACTGCTGCGTCTGTGTCTCCTGCACCAACCCTAAATAGCTGACATACACGAGGGCGTGTCCATCGATATTGCGCCTATTGGTATCAACGAAAGTATATAGCTGCTCCAAATATCCAAGTGGCTGCTGCGTTTGCTCCTCAACCCATTGGTGCACGCCTGCTTGCAGTGAGCGATGAAGCGGCATCAGCGGTCCGTTCGGCAATAGCTTGCCTTGATCAACGGTCAGGACACGCGCGATATGATCTGTGATAGCGACCAGTACGGCGACCACTTCTGTTGTGCCGCTACCTTGCTGGTGCGCATGTGAATAAGACAACGTCATGGCTCTAGGGGTTATCCTTTATCTTTAGACTGTCATAAAAAAAGGCTATCTGTATCGATAGCTACTGCTCATCTTAGCATAGCGGGAATCTAAAACGATCATAGTCTGTCGTTGTAATCATAGCGGAAGTGGTATCAATGAATGCATCAAATATACCAAAAATTGACGTATTGAATCGCTTAGTATAAAAAAACCACTTGTATTTATACTCAAAATGAGCATAATTAATACAACTCATTTATTTTTATATCTCATTACTCTATTTTTAATACACACATTTGTCGTTATCGCACCAACAGAGGCTGCCATTATGAAAACCTATCCCTACGACGCACCCGTCATGAGCACGGACAATCGTATCGCCACTCAAATGCATATCGAATATGCCAAAGCCAAAATGCCAGCAGATTTGTCACGGTCTGAGCGTCTGGTGGTTGAGGCCAATATTAAACAGCTATTAAAAGAACACAATGCAGTGCTGGTCGCACACTATTATGTTGACCCTTTTATCCAAGATTTGGCATTAGCGACTGGCGGCTGTGTGGGTGACTCATTAGAGATGGCGCGTTTTGGTCAAGCACATAGCGCCCAGACCTTAGTAGTCGCTGGCGTACGTTTTATGGGTGAGTCTGCCAAAATCTTGAGTATGGAGAAGACCGTACTCATGCCAGATTTAGAAGCCGAATGCTCGCTTGATTTGGGCTGCCCTGCCGATGAGTTTTCAGCCTTTTGTGACGCGCACCCTGAGCGTACCGTGGTGGTTTATGCCAATACCAGCGCCGCGGTAAAAGCCCGTGCAGATTGGGTAGTAACCTCATCGGTTGGTATCGACATCGTCCGTCATTTACATGCCCAAGGCGAGCCTATCATCTGGGGCCCTGATCGCCATTTGGGAAAATATATCGCTGCTGAGACTGGCGCAGACATGCTGCTGTGGCAAGGCTCTTGCCTCGTGCACAATGAATTTAAAGCCACTGAACTGATGCAATTAAAAGAAGATCACCCCAATGCTAAAGTGTTAGTACATCCAGAATCACCTGATAGCGTGGTTGCCCTTGCTGATGTGGTCGGCTCAACCAGTAAACTACTCCAGTCCACTTATGAGATGGATGCTGATACCTTTATCGTCGCCACTGATTTGGGTATCTTACACGAAATGCAAAAGCGTTCTCCCACCAAGCGCTTTTTGGCCGCGCCTACCGCTGGTGAGAGCGCAAGTTGCAAGAGCTGTGCCTTCTGCCCATGGATGGCGATGAATGGTTTAAAAGGTATTGAACAGTGCCTAACTCATAGTAGCGGTGAAGTATTGATGACGCCAGAGCTGGCCGTAGCAGCCAAAAAGCCTTTACAGCGCATGCTTGATTTTGCTGAAGCACAAAAGCAACGAGTCGCTGCCAGTGGCGATATCGTAAAAGACCGTGCACTGTTCGCTAACGTTGGGGCAGCTTAGCATGAGTCAGTCGCCTTCAGCTGATGAGACCAGTACTATTTCCTATGAAAACAACAGGAGTCGCAGTGATATGAGCACTATTGTAAAAACTGACGTTCTTATCATTGGGGCGGGTCTGGCAGGCTTAAGTACTGCACTATCCCTACCAAAGTCGCTTAACATAACTGTTTTGAGCAAAGCGGCGCTCGATGTCTGCTCAAGCCATTATGCGCAAGGCGGTATTGCAGCCAGTTTAGATAAAACTGACAGCGTGACCGACCATGTGTCTGATACGCTCATCGCTGGTGCAGGCTTGTGTGATGCGGCGAACACTGCTGATATATTGGGTGCAGGACAACAGGCCGTCCAATGGCTATGTGAGCAAGGCGTTCCCTTTACGCCGACACTACAGCAACATGCTATAGCACCAGCAGATAAAATAATGTCGCAGACTGCTAGCTTAACCACCAGTGAATTGCATTTAACCAAAGAAGGTGGTCATGGCTGTCGCCGCGTGGCGCATGCAGATGATGCGACTGGGCGACATGTGATGGAGGCCTTGAACATAAAAGTTAATGCGGCATCTAACATTACTGTATTGCCCTATCATGAAGCGTTAAGTTTGCTGAAAGACAATAGAGACATCCACTGCCAAGGTGCACGCGTTTTTGACCACAGTAACCATCGTAAGCTCACTATTTATAGTCGCGCAGTCGTACTGGCCAGTGGCGGTTTGGGACAGTTATTTAAACGTGCCAGCGCGCCTAATGTGTGCGTGGGTGATGGTGTGATGATGGCATGGCAAGCAGGCTGCCGTCTGGCAAATTTGGAGTTTGTGCAATTCCACCCGACAGGTCTGGCATTAGGTGATAGCAGTTTTTTAATCTCTGAAGCACTTCGCGGTGAGGGTGGACGGTTGTATTGCCCGCAGACAGGCAAACGGTTTATGCTAGAGATTGATGCGCGTGCAGAACTGGCACCGCGAGATATTGTTGCACGTGCGATAGCCAAGCAAATTTCAAAAAATGGCATGGGCTATGTACATCTTGATGTCAGCCACTTGCCAGCAGACTTTTTGCAGCAGCATTTTCCGCAAATTTATCAAACCTTATTGCCACTAGGTATTGATATGACCACCGACCCTATCCCCGTTGCCCCGACGGCGCATTATAGTTGTGGCGGCGTGGTCGCCTCTACCGATGGCTTGACCGATGTACAAGGGCTATACGCAGCAGGTGAAGTCGCCTATACAGGTCTGCACGGCGCCAATCGTTTGGCAAGCAACTCTTTATTAGAATGTGTGGTGGTTGGCCGCAATATTGCTGGCCACTTGCCACATTATTTAGACAAAATGGTTAAATGGGATAGCGCACGCTATGATGCGTTTGAGCAGCCAACCACTGACCTGTGGTCATCGCCTGTATTGACAGATACTCAACCTATTGTCCTGCCTTTGACGCTACCATCAACGCATCCGCATGACACAGCAAATAGGGCGCTTCATTCAGACACTGATATCACCGCAATCATCAACGCTTTAAAATCACTCATGACAGCCAATATGGGCATCACACGTAGTGCCCATCAGTTAGAGCAAGCCCTGACCCAAATTCAGCAGTGGCAAGCGTGGCTTGCAGATATGGAGCGTTATCCACTTGCTGCGAGTGACGACAGCGTTCCTAATGCAAACGAACTTGGCGATACTCAATTGTCAAACCATCCATTGGCTGATAGTCGATTAACCATACATCAATTATCGAAGCATCTGTTAGCAAAGCATCAATTGTCAAAGCAATTGCAACTGGCAACATTGATCGTTCAATCTGCTTATCAGCGCCTTGAGAGTCGTGGCGGCCATTATCGACTCGACTACCCCAATTTAGACGAAGTAGCATTGACCAGCATCATTGCACCGCCCAAACGCAATCCGCTTGCGTCCATCAGTCATACTATGAGTACCGAAACAGACTCTATACCTGTCATGGATAGTGTCTGACACTAGGGTTGAAGCAGCATTTAAGTTATTATTATAAGGAGGCTTCACACGCCACCTGTTACTTGAGTGCTAAAACATGGCTACTGACACCTGGTTTGTTATCGGGCTGATGCTTACCGTCAGCGTCGTATGGGGCGTGCTAGCCCTGCCTCGACTGCGTACACGCTTACCTAAAATTTACCTAATTGCCCGCTCATGGTGGTTCATGCTGGTTGCGCTGTGTCTTTGCTACAGTATCGCGAAGCTAGAGAACCCTAGTCAGTACGATCAGTCTTATCCTTATCAGTGGCTACTCATTGCCTTTTTTATTTTAATCGGGCTACGCGGTGGCTACGAGCTCAAACGCTTATGGTGCTTAAATGGCAAGGCAGGGCTCATCCGTAAGCTCGAAGCACGCGGACTACAACCAATCACCAGCACTCATGAGAAACATTCAGCAGATATCTCAGTACCTATCTCAACCCCTGTCAGTGCATCTGCACATTTAAATGCATTGGATGTCGTCTTTAGCACTGTCTTTATCTTACTGATTATTAGCCTTATTACCTTGCAGCAATTAACGTGGCAGCGTGAGCAGTATGGCGTATTGCTATTTGTACTATTTGCCAGCCAGTTTAATGACATTGCCCAATATTTATGCGGACGATTACTGGGTCATAAATGGTTTAAACGAGGTCTGGCACCAACCATCAGTCCAAACAAAAGCATTGAAGGGGCGATTTTTGGTAGTTTGTGTGCCGCTATATTGGCTTCACTTCTAGGCGTATGGCTCACATCCTTTAGCTGGTGGGTTTGTTTACTAGCAGCCTACAGTCTTGCAGTTAGTGGTATCGTGGGGGACTTATTAGAGTCCGCATTTAAGCGCCAACATGGGGTAAAAGACACTGGTACGATGCTGGCTGGACATGGCGGCGTATTAGATCGGGTGGATAGTTTGCTGATTGGTGTGCCAGTATTCACCCTACTCTATTGGCTATTTGGATAAGCTGCCCACTCTTGCTTAAGACAGTGCTTGATTAAGACAATGCTTGGTTAAGAAGGCCTATCCAATTTACTGCGCAATATCCAATTGAGTAATGGCTTGGGTAAGTGGTTTAATGCCCGAATAATGTAGCGCATGGAGCGTGGAAATATTGCCAACTCCACATCATCATCAATCGCCTTCATAATCTCCACTACAGCCGTCTGCAAACTCATGATAAACGGTTTATGGCTAGCATCACCATCATTTAAATCACGCAATGCTTGGGTATCGATATAGCCTGATGCAATACAAGTCACTTGAATATCATAAGGGTCAAGTGCCACTCGATAAGCACTGGCAGCCGCAATCATCGCGCGCTTACTTTTTGCATAAAGACTGGCATACGGATAATCCATCGTGCCAGCGATAGAGGCGATACAGATGAGGCTTGGTCTACAGTCTTTGGCAAAGTCCAGTGACTGATGTTGCTGCTTTAACTGCACACTTGCCCATCTAAAAACCTGCTCAAATGCCTGCAAGTTAATCGCTAACATTTTATCGCTGTCTGCTTGGTTTAGATGATTAACACGCTCATTGGTGTAATTACCTGCACTATAAATCAGCCTGTCAAAGCTAATAGCTGACAACTCATCTAATAGACTCTGTGTTTGGATAACATCCGTTAAGTCGCAAGCATAAGTCACGATGGTAGGATACTGGCGGTTGATATGTTCTATCTTTGCCTCGTTACTACCAATCACGCTCACCTGCCAGCCAAGCTGTAGATGATGAACAGCCAGTGCCAAGCCAAGACCACTCGTGCCACCGACGACAATGATATGCGGCGTGTGATGTTTAGCGGTATCTTCTGCGTGAGTCTTCATAAATTATGCTGCTGTATATAGTCGGCCGTGCGCTGGTAGCCATACTGCCATTGCGCCTGCATTTGCTGCACAAAGCCATCATAGTCAGCGTGTATCAGCTCAACAGTCATTTGCTTTATATTAAAACGCTTCTGCACATTCTGACCTACTAACTGCTGTTCATTATCGGCAAACGGTAACCAATGGGGCTGTGTTGCTTTTGATGATGTGGCTTTCGGTTGATAACTATGTACTGCTGCCAATCGCTCATTAGGGTCAAAACCAAAAACCCGCTGAATCGCGGGAGCAGCCAACCATGAGTCATAACCTGCCTTAGTCTCTGCAAATACGCTATCACCCAACTGACATGCTAGCTCAATAGGTGTGAGATTAATAACCCCACCCAAGCACCAGCCAAGCTCTTCGATATGGGTGGGCGGTAGATAATACATGTCGGCCATAGACGCACGAACCACTGGTGCAAAATCCCAGTGTGTTTGTATCTCTACTGCCTGATGTATCCGACCATTTGCAAATGTATGTGCAGGTGATCTCATTTCCCCGTCAGTCAGACTTGATACAGAATGCTCAAAGCGTGGCGGTGCAAATAATAATTCTTGCAGCGTTAGCTTTTCATTATATAAACCATCAATAGGCGCTTGATAAAGGCGACTGGCAATGATGGCTATCTCAGGGGTGCTAGCATTAGACTGACGACTGCCATTTTCGCTAGAAGCAAAGCTAGACAGTTCATCAAGCCACTGCACTTCATCATCAATACGAAACATCGCCAACTGCTGTAGCTCATCTAAGAGTCGCGCATAGCTGTTTACCTGTCGTTGCTGTTGTCCATTAGACTTACGCCGTGACAGATGCCAACGTTTGAGTGCGTGGGTTATATAACGTATTTTTAAACGCCTATTGGCTTCATCAGGGGTAACATGGCGAATCGCTTTGATGACTGAGTATAGCTCACGGCTGCACATCAGCGCTTGCAAGTTCTTAGGGTCGGGAGCTAGGTTGACTAGATAAGCGGATAAGCTCCCGCCGCAAGTACCAATAATAATATCTGGCTTTAGGTCGTGCTTGACCAACGCCGCATAGCTACCTAAGTAATAGCCAAAACGCGAGCCACCGCCTGAAAAAAGTTGGACGCGCTCATAAGGCTTGATGGATTTATTATTCATTTATTACTTATCATCGATTGGTACAATTTTAATCGCCAATGACACCGTAAAGATACCAAAACGGTCGATACGCATGGCAATTTTCTTAAAGCCAGCACGCTCAACCAATTGATCCATCTCGGCTTGCGAGCGACAACGCATCACCCAACTGCTGCCACGATGATTGTTCAAGGTTTTACTGATAAATTCTTGCTCAGGGTGCCACGGCTGATTGGTATAAATTAAATAACCATCCGCTTTTAAACTGTCATAAATACCCGCCAATGCTGTTTCAGGTAGTGTATTGTCAGAAAACAACTCAAACACGCCTGAGCTGATAGCAATATCAAAGCCTCTATCAACTGCACTGTCACTCGTCTTCTCTATCTGCTGATAACTGGCTGCATCAAAAGCATCTTTTTGACAAGCTATGACTCGATCAGAAATCGCTAACTGCTCTGCTTTTGCTTGTAGTGCTTGGATATTATGCATCTCATAATCTCGTAGCTCTGCATGCAAATCACTAAACTCAGTTAATAGATCAAACGCATAAAAACCATGACCACTAGCGATATCTAACAGTTTTGGTTGATATGGTTTAGTACTACTCTGGTTTTTGTCTGCAATATCTGCCAGAGCATCGCGTGCCAGCTCTAATATATGGGCGCGGCGTATACGAATGCCTTGCCAGCCAATATTACTCAAATAAAATTTATCGATTGCTTGCCCAAATTTATTTTGTCCACTAGGCTGATTATAATAAACATGATCAAGCGAGTGACCCGAGTCAAATCCATGTTCAAGCCCTGTCGCAATCGCATCGCTAACATGCCCGAACTTTTGCATCGCAAAACGGGTAATAGCAAAACTCGGATTAAACGGCTTAATCGCTAAGCGGTCTACCTTGTCTTTACTGGCACTATTCAAATGCGCGGTACTCAAATCAGGGGCTTGGACTTGTATGTTAAATACTTGCTCAGCGAAATCAATACAGTCGGCAAAAACATCGGCTTTATTAGTCTCATGAAAGATTGCATGATAGCTATCTGGGTATAATTGCCAGCGTTTGGTAGATGTATTAATCGCTTCATAAAACGTGCGTTCAGCCTGCTTATCGACCACGTAGTCCTTACCTGCGCATAAAACAAACGTCGGTACAGTGATAGCCCCTGCATCGTCTAGCAAGCGCTGACCCGTAGCATGGGTATCGATGAGTAAGTCAGTTGAAATACTGTTCGATATCAATGGATCAGCATTGTAAGCTTGCTGCGCTTCTTTATCATGAGTCAATACTTGCGCTTTAACATAGCTACTAACACGCGACATCAGACCCAGCGTCCGTGCTACCTTTAATGACGGTATCGCAAAAGGCATATACAAGCGAATGCTTAGCGCAGGTGTGCCCAATATCATCCCGCGAATACTGGGCGCATAATCATGCACCCATGCTGCTGCCAGTACCGCACCGATACTACTGGCGACAATCAACGTATCTTCGATAGCAATACCTGTCTGCCCAATAACCAACTGCACAAAACCGTCTAAATCGCGTTCAAGCTCGGTAACGCTCTCCGCATGGTCTTTGACACCGCCTGAGCGACCATTACCGCGTGCATCCCAAGCAAAGACTTGATAACTAGCTTTTGCAAACTGCTCTGCTAACTCTGCCAATCGGCCCGAATGCTCATGTCCACGGTGCAATAAAATCACTTGGCGTAATGGCTGAGTCGCTTTTTTGATAGCTGATTTTTTCATATCTGCTAAAGGCATCGTGAGCCAGTAGCGATAATAAATAGCCGTGCCATCATAAGCGTTGTAGCAACTTTCACCATTTATAACTTTGGCTGAAGACTGCTCAGAACCAACACTGGCTTGTTTTTCTGATTTTTGACTGTGAGTGTTGGTGGTTGGCATTTCTTTGAACTCCAATGGGCGCGCGTTATCAGTAGAATTATTTGGCAAAACAGTATTAAGAGATAGTGAGTTGTTTGTTGACTCATACAATACGGATCGCAGCACAGGTGGCTGATGCATCAGATATAGATTTGCCATATAACGTAAGCGATTTAAACACGTTTTTAATAATAGCGTCTCTACCAACAGGGACAACTGCACGATTCTTTTAGGAGAAAGCGATAACGGTAGCTTGCTCCCCATAACAGCACCAAGAACGCCTAGTATTAAAGCGCGGTCACTTTTGCCTAAAGGTCCTTGGTTTGCCCTAACCCCTAGCATCGTATTGCTGGCGATACCAAGTAGTTCGGTACTCATACTTAACGCGACAATACTGCTGATATGCCGCTGAGTGGTTGGCGACTTACTCATGCCAGTTTGTCGTTCATAATTCATTTGTAAGTCATGTTTAGCGATATGCGGAATCAAACTGGCAATGAGCGCCGTATCAGCGATAATATCACTCGCCTCATTTAGTACTGCGCCCAGCGTCGATGCTTGACCATGCTCACGCGCCATCATGCCGTCGATAGCATTGAGTGCCATCCGTACGAATAATGATGACGGCAATAACAGCCATAACGCTTGCTGATCGGTTGCAGGCTTAGCAATTACGTAAGCCGTACCCACACTCAATAATACTGCGGATACCGTCACTTGATTGGCCGTAATTTTTTGGGCGACCAATGCATTACTCAGCGGTCGCAGTTGATCTTGAAATTTAGGTTTGAGCTGATATAGCGACATAGTATTGCCCAACTGCCCGAATACCTTAATGTATCAATAAACCGCTATAAGGTAAATATTTATGCCTACCGACACTCAATAAGCGGCAATCCTTTTGTACATCAGTCTCGGTCTTAGGTGATTTTTCAGTCATAAGTTGGCATGGTCATCCACATTTTGAACCCGCACACCAGCATTTGTGCAGTAATATGCTACAATCTTCAGCTTCTTAAAAATGCCTTGTTTAAAACGCTGCGAGTCCTTCACCATGCAAAGCTTGATTACCCTTGTTCTAGTCCTAATGCCAATGTTTATTGGCTTTGCCATTCCTTCTAATCCGACTATGACCAAGCTTGCGGATAAAGGCCTATCGTATTTGGTCTACATTATCTTGGCACTAATTGGGATTGAGCTATCACAAGTAGAAGGGCTGGGTAACCAGTTGGGCGAAATTGCTCTGTATGTCACTGTCTTATCGATCTTAACAATTGGTACGGGCTTATTTGCACTCATGGCGTTCGATCATCTGCACCCTTGGCATGCCAAAAAACCAAGCGTCAAATCCAAAGAGCATCGTGTCAGTATTCGTGGCAGTCTTGCGCAGGTCGTTTGTGTGGTAATTGGAATGGTGATTGGCTACTTCTTACCTGCCAATTATATGCCACCAGAGAACACCATGACTGCTCTGTTGATGATACTAATATTGCTGGTTGGTATTGGGCTTAAAGGTTCAGGCATTACGCTCAAAGAAGTAATGCTGAATAAACGCGGCGTACAAATGAGTGTTATTTTTACGCTAGCGGTATTAATAGGCGGGCTTATTTTTGCGTTGCTATTTACCGATGTCTCATGGACCAAAGGTTTGGCGCTGTCGTCAGGGTTTGGTTGGTACTCACTATCAGCGATTGTCATGACAGACGCTTATGGTGCGGTTTGGGGCAGTGTGGCACTATTTAATGACTTGGTACGCGAGTTTTTTGCGCTATTGTTTATACCCGTTTTTATGCGCAAATATCCATCAGCAGCGGTTGGGCTTGGCGGTGCGACCAGCTTAGACTTTACGTTGCCGGTTATCCAACAGTCAGGTGGTCTAAAAGTTGTACCATTGGCGATTAGTTTTGGCTTTTTGATTAATATCGTATCCCCTGTACTG
The DNA here is from genome assembly GCF_015864565.1 of Psychrobacter sp. SWN149. NCBI lineage: Bacteria > Pseudomonadati > Pseudomonadota > Gammaproteobacteria > Moraxellales > Moraxellaceae > Psychrobacter > Psychrobacter sp. SWN149. Next base: position 54,051 of record NZ_JADYWX010000002.1, on the reverse strand, counting down.
ATGGTGTTTTTCTCGGCGCTTGGGTAGATACAGCTTTTGATGATTGATTATGATTCAAAACTCGATACATATATCTGATTTTGAGCCATTTTGATTATGATAAACCATTCCGTCTTCAGGCTCTGTCGCTAGTCCATAGACTCGGCGATTCATGGATTTTCCCTCTTCGGTATCAGATGATGCAATAGGCGCTTTAACCTCACAATCTGAAGTATTTAAACGATTAGTAGCAATATCATGTTTTAAAATAAGGTAGTTTTTGACCATAAGTGCTCTATCTTTGCCCAGAGAATAAGAATGTTTACCGACCTCGTCTTCCGAAATATGAGCTTCAATTTGCATGGTAGCAGTATCGTATTTATTCATCTGCTCTGCTACTCTATCAAGTTCAAGCTGATACTCAAGTGGTAGTTCACTACTACCTTTTGCAAAAAAAGCACGATACTCCATATGTAGACTCATAGGACCCCAAGAGGGACAGCCTCTTTCATCTATTACTACATTTTCTGGAGTAGCTGGACACTCGTCTATATCATCAAGTACACCATCACCATCTGAATCCGGAGTATCTGGTACTAAAGTAATAGGCGGCTCTTCAATACTTTGATTGAGCGCCGTGCTTTTTAACGGTGTCTGACAACCTGTCAGTGACAATATGCCTAGCATGCTCGTCATCACTATCGATAATTTAATATTCATGGTCTACTCATCCTTAAGTATAGAAACTAAACCCCACTCGCTTGCTTAGCAAACAATCTCATGAGCGGCTTCATTTTACCAACGCGGTACATGCCCTCATTACGTATCTGCTGTACGGGACGTAATTGCGCCAGCGACCCTGCGAATAGCCAGTTAAGGGCAGAAAAGCTGTGCATCATCAGGCTATTATGCGGACGACGCAGACGCTCGTAACGACGCAACGTTTGATTGCTACCCCAAATCGTCCCACCACTACGAGTAAAGTCGTGTGTTAATTGCTCGCTCAATACTTGTACATCGAGCATACCCAGATTCAACCCTTGACCTGCCAACGGATGCACACCATGTGCCGCATCACCGATTAATACCAAGTTATCAGCCACGTAGCTTGTCGCCTGTTGCGCGGTGAGCGGAAAGCTAGCGATTGATTCAATCTGACTGATAGCACCTAACTCATAATGACAAGCAGCAGCCAGTTTATCGGCGATAACACGGTCATCTTCTTCTATCAATGCCAATGCTTGATTGCGTGGCAACGTCCATACGATCGACTGCCAATGTTGCGGATCAGCTTTATCTTCATCGGTAATATCCGCTAAAGGCAACAACGCCAGCGTACCCGTGGGCAACATCGCCTGACGCGCCGTTGCTTGATGCGGTTTTTCAGTGTGAATCGCACAGCAAATCGCGGTTTGATTATAATCGAGCGTGTCCAACCCAATCGCTGCTTGCTTACGTACAAATGAGCCGCGACCATCAGCACCGACCAGTAGGGCTGCGCCAATAGTGGTATGATTGTCTAAAGTCACACGGTAGCCTTGCTGCGCACCTAGCCAATCCATGTTTGTGACTTTTTGCCCCGCGATAATGGTTAGATAAGCACTGACGTCATCCTCATACAAACGCTGCCATAATGCATGTTCAATGACGGCTGGCTCGACCATGCTACCAAGCATTTGCGGTAGTGCACTGTCAGGATGATTTTCGCTATTATCACCAAATAATAGCTCACCCCTACCATTCAGTTGCCATACCTGCATTTGTGAGTAGTCAGCCTTACGCTTAGAGGAGGCAATCTTTTGCCATACGCCAACGTCTTTAAGCAAATTAATACTGGCCAAACTCAGCGCATACACTCGAGCATCACGTTTGCTCAGTACGCCTTGCCAAGCTAAGGCATCGCGTGCTGGACGAGCATCAATCAACGTCACAGACATTTTTGCTTGTGCCAGTTTTAGCGCAAGCGTTGCACCAACGATACCGCTACCGATAATCAGCGTATGGTTGTTTTTCATAAGGTGTCTCTCAATACTGGTCGATATTAGAATACTTGTTATCAATCTTACTTCAAGCAAGATTGACGCTGTCACTCTTTTAAAGAGGATTGGCTATAGCGCTATGATTTTAAGCCCATCGCATAGGTCGCAACCAGTGGTTTAATATTTGGCAGTTTATCGAAGGCTACTAGAGCCACATTGCGTGCCAGCTTTATGATTGGATTGGGATGGGTAAAGCCATGTACGACAGCATCGCAAAAACGAATGACTCGTTTTTGGTCGCTTAGACGCGATTTTTCATAGCGTTTGAGTAGCGTTGGATCACCAATGTCTGCACCCTTGAGCACTTGCGAATTCATCATCTGCGCCAATACATGGGCGTCACGCATACAGAGGTTAAAGCCTTGTCCTGCTACGGGATGCAAGGTATGAGCCGCATTGCCCATGACCACGCAGCGACCGTCTACTTGCTTGTTTGCTAGCACGCGTGTCAGTGGATAAGCGCCGCGGCGACCAGCAGCGATAAACTTGCCAGCGCGTTGACCAAAGGCTTGCTGCAGTGTCTGTAAAAAATGCGCATCGTCTTCTAGATAACGTTTCTCTTCACCCTTTGGACATACCCAAACGACCGAGCGTCTATAGCCACTCTGATATTCATCATTGCCGTCGCCATTTGGATCGGTCAATGGTAGTACAGCAAGTGGACCTGCTGGGCTAAAACGCTCAATCGCCACATGCTCATGTGCTTTATCAGTTTCTACCACACCCACGATAGCTGTTTGTTGATAGTCATAAGTGGTCGTGCCAATATCCAATAGCTGACGTACGGTAGAATCACGTCCATCACAAGCGACCAAGACGCTGCCCTGTAATTGCTGCGCTTGTTCCTCTTCACCGTAATAGCTAAAGCTCAGCGTGACACCATCCGCTTTTTGTGTCACTGCGCTGACATTGGCATTATCAATCAAGGTAATCAACGGCTCATATTGCGCGGCCAATAAAAGCTTGCGTCCGAGCCATGCATTTTCTATTACTTGACCAAATGACTCTACTTTTTCTTCGGCTTTATTGAGCTGCGCGCGGCCAAAGCTGCCCTGTTCGCTTACCTGTACTGAGTCGATACGGCAGGCATGGCTTTGCAACTCATCCCATAGGCCAATCTCTTGGTAAATCTGTACAGTGCGGCGTGATAATGCGGTATTGCGACTGTCCAAATAATGGCTACGATTGCTATCATCGTTTGGGCTGATGGTTGGGTAGCTGTTTTTTTCTAATAACGTGCTGGCAATACCCTGTTTCGCTAGCAGCAGTGCAAAGGATAAACCGACATGCCCGCCACCCGCGATAAGTACTTGTTGCGCCGTGATTGCCTTACTATTATCAGCTATATTTTCAACTACATTGTTTTCAACTGCATTCTCAACTTTGCTTTTAGCATTCGATAAGTTTAGATCAGTATTTTGTATCATTATTATTCCTACTTTATTATATGGGGCGTGCTTTCTATAATTGATCAGTGGGCTATTGGTTGCTGCTAATTAATTGCTGCTAGCAGTCACTGAAATCTCATGACCTTTGGTCAAGTTAACTATGTTTTAGGTGCAATCAGAGAACACTATGATAGACTCAATAGATTAACACAAATAACCCATTATTCCGTGCGGTTAACGGTAGGCAAAGCGTGTACTAAAACAGCTTTAATATTGATAACAATGAACACAGTAACCACAAAGCATTGAGAAGCAACCAAACCTAAAAAGCGCACTCTACTAAAATTATTACAAAACCAGCAACGATTGCAATCACCATACAAAAACAGCGTCAGGGTTAAGATGTATGGCTTGAAATTTAAGAACTATCTACCATAATAAAGGCAAGACCGTTACTTATCACCATTCATAAAACCAACAGCACTGCTACCGTCATTTCTATCTCTACAATGTAAAGCTAAAGCCAAGATAATAACGACCGACCACTTTATCTCTTAAGTCCAAAGCTTAATAAAACAACATCACTTTGGGCACACAATAAAAGGATAATCGCTTGACTGATTCCATGAGCCGCCGTATAAAGTTTGAATCCTTGACGCCAGCACAGCTTAAAATTGTGCTAGGTGAATACAATAATCACATGAAATATATCCAAAAACGCCTCGATATCAAAATCATGCAACGTCAAGGTGATTTTTGCCTGAGCGGTGATGTGACCGGTGTTGAACGTGGTGAACGTATTATTTATAAGATGGTGGATGAAGCTCAAAACAAAAAAGACATCAGTGCAGAAGAGCTGCATCTCATTATCCAATCGAGTATCTCTCGTGACGAAGACATGGCAGCCGATGCACAACAGGCAGAAGAAACTGCCAAAGAAGAAGATTTCGATATTGCTAGTGAATTTACGCCCGTTAGCTTGCGCACACGTAAGGGTCGTATCATTCCTCGCGGTGGCAATCAGCAGACCTATGTCCAAAGTGTGCTGAACTCTGACGTCTCATTCGGTATTGGGCCTGCTGGTACGGGTAAAACGTATCTAGCCGTTGCTTGCGCCGTGGATATGCTCGAGCGTAATGAAATCGAGCGGATTTTACTCGTGCGTCCAGCAGTAGAAGCTGGTGAAAAACTGGGATTCTTGCCTGGTGATTTAACGCAAAAAATCGACCCCTACTTGCGTCCATTATACGATGCGCTATATGAGATGATCGGCGTTGAAAAGGTCGGCAAGCTGATTGAAAAACAAGTCATCGAAATCGCACCTCTTGCCTATATGCGCGGTCGTACATTAAACAATTCGTTTGTTATCTTGGATGAAGCACAAAACACCACGCCTGAGCAAATGAAAATGTTTTTGACCCGTTTGGGCTTTGGTTCACGAGCCGTTATTACTGGTGACGTGACCCAAGTAGATTTGCCACGGGGGCACAAGTCTGGATTGGCGCAAGCGATGGAAATCTTAAGCGGTATTGAAGAGATTCATATCACCAAGTTTGACTCAAAAGATGTGGTACGCCATCAACTGGTACAAAAAATTGTCGAAGCCTATGATGTGTTTGATGAAGAGCAAATCATATTAGAAGAAAAGCGTAAGTTTGAGCGTATCAAAGAGCAAGAGCGTAGACAAGCTATCGCTAATGCTGCAGCCAAGCTATAAAATAGCAGGTTTGATATCTGCCACCTTAAAAAGGCAAATATAGAAACGCAAAACCGGATTACTAATTAGTAGTCCGGTTTTTTGCTGCTAGACTGATAGTTAGCGTAGTAGATTAGGGTTGGTAAATTAGCTTTGAGTAGTTTTAGCAAATTAAACAAATAGCATGACAATATAGTAAGGAGAGAACAACATGAGCCAGTATGACGATAATGAGAACTCTAACCAAAATAAGGCAACTGATATCACTAATAATGATGAAAGCTTTGAGATATTAGATATCAGTGCAACGAGTAGTATTGATGACACCCTACTCGATACTTTTTATCATCGTGACATACTACTACCTGTGATGATGGCAACTTTAGATTATATAGATGGGCGCATTAATAGTGGTTTGGTACTGCCTTATTTTGCAGATATTGATGTTGAATTATGGCAAGAAAAAGCCAAATCACTCGATATATATATCACTGATGAGACTGAAGGTCGTGAGTTGAATTTGGAAGCACGAGGCAAGGATTATGCGACCAACATTCTGTCTTATCCTAGTGACTTGCCAGCCGCTATCATCGGGCTGATGCCAACCCTAGCGCTTGGTGAGCTGATTATTTGTCATGATGTGATCGTGCGTGAAGCAGCAGAACAAGAGAAAACAGTCGCACAGCACCTTAGCCATCTATTAACACATGGTGTACTGCACTTACTTGGATTTGATCACGAGCTTGGACAAGCTGAACAAGATGAGATGGAGCAGTTTGAAATTGAGGTTTTGGCAGGCCTAAACCTACCAAACCCCTATTTATAGTGAATATGATTTAAACATCTTTATCTTTAGAGATTTTGATCTTTGTCTAAAGATGGTAATGGCGATTCGTTTTTGTTGCCCATCAACATCTCTAACCCTTTAACATGCACACTGCGCTGCGGGAATGGAATGTCGATTTTGTTGTCATCAAGCGCGTATTTAAACTGCTCAAGCAAATCACATTGCATGCTCCACCAGTCCGCATTGGTAGTCCAAACATTTAGGGTCAAATCAACCGAATTGTCCCCTAGGTTGGTCACACGGACGATAGGTTCAGGGTCAGTAAATGCCAACGGATTGTCGGTGGCCAACTTTATCATGATGTCTTTTGCGGTCTTAATATCGGCATCATAGCCAATGCCGATAGTGATATCCACGCGGCGATTGGGTAACGACGAATAGTTGATGGTCGCGGTTGTGGTGATGTCACCATTAGGGATAATAATATCGTGATTGTTTGTCGTGGTCAGATGGGTATTGATCAAGTTAATTTCCGTCACCGTACCGGTATGACCGAGTATTTGTACATAATCACCGCGTACAAACGGGCGAAACGTCACAATCATGATGCCAGCGGCAAAGTTAGACAGCTGATCTTTAAGCGACAGACCGATAGCAACCGCAGCACCGCCTAATATAGCGACGACCGACGTGGTCTGCACACCCACTTTACTCAGTGCAGCCAACGCCACCACGACCAACAATATGCCATATAGTAGACGACCCAAAAAGCTAGCAACCGTGTCATCTAAATGACTACGTAACATAATTTTTTGAGCCACTGCGACGGCTTTTTTCGCAAGCCAGCGCCCGACGACGAATATCAGTATTGCCAATGCAACTTTGATGACCAATTCTATGCTATTGCTGGTTAGGGTGGCAATATCTACTGTAAAACCTAAAAATTCCATACTGACTCTTTACTTATAGCGGTGTGTGATGAGTTTGGGTAGCTTTATATTTGGATAGCTGTATATCGAAAAATAGTATGACGTATTCATCGACATACTATGTTTATTTATCGTGCAGCCAACTTTCTACAACCTTAATAAGTGACATTAACTTTGTCACTATATCGATAAGTTCGTATCAGTCGCAGCTCGACGATGTCTTTCATATCTTTGGTAAATTGACCAAAAGGCGCTGCTTGCCTGACAGATTGCTTGGCCGCTTCATCCAATATCGTTGAGTTTGAGCTTTCAAGCAAACGGATGGCTTTGATAGTGCCATCGCTACTGATGATGACCATCAGACGCACTTCACCTGTGATGCTTTGGGCGCGCGCTTGCGCAGGATAATGCAAATTACCAACGCGCTCAACATGCTCGCGGAAAGTATCGATATAGTCTGCCGCTGCGCCGCGCGTGGTCGAGTTGCTGTCTACTGTTACCACTTTGGACTTGGTCGCATAGAGCTGCTGGCGCTGAGACAGCTGTGCTTCTAACGTCGCGATTTGCTTACGTATCCGCTCTTCTTGAGCGATCACATCATCTTGTGCTTGTTTGCTATCATTGTCAGACTCTATGCTAGCCTGACGCCAGCTTAAAGTCGTGCGCAGATAGCTCTCTTGATAACGCTGCTGCCGAACCTGACGTTGCAGATCAATCACGTCCTGTGTTTCGCTCATTTGCGCAGCAGCCAATGCGCTCAGCTGATTGTTTTCTTGTCTTAGCTGCTCTTGCACCCTGCCGCCGCCTTCTTGTGAGGCATTGGCAATAAAGTGAGCATCTTCATTGGGCTTCATGTTGTCTGTGAGGGCTTTTGCCACATCCTGCATCATCGCAGCAGGATCTTTTCCAACAGAAAAACCAATACCAAAGATAATCAGCGCATGAATAGCGACTGCGATGACAATTGCAACAGGCAAACTGATATCACGCTTAGGGTCTTGCGCTGAAAAATGATAACTTTGTGAGTCTTTAATGTAGGCCAAAGCAGGTCTCAGCTTATGAGTATGAGTATAGCAGTATGTACAGTGCCATGTGAATGAGCACCGAATACGGTGTGCTAGATAGTGAGCATCGCCATTCTGAAAACAGTGCTATGCTTGATATATACAGGCGCTATCATAACATGACAGAGAATGATGTCACTAGCGCAACCATTCTGACGAGTACAATCATAAGCACACGGATATCTATTAGCAAACGTAAAATAATTGTGAATACTAGGGCGTGTCATCAATTAGCACACTAATACATTTAGTGGCCTTAAAATGGCTAAATTTTGCTAAACGTCGTCAGTAATTTTGTCAATATGTTCATATCAACGGCAATTTCTTTCTGGTTTATCTACAATTTCTCTCATTTTAAGCCTCAAAATCTAATTGAAGACACGCCCTAGCTTAAATTCGCTTAACCATTATAGATTTATATAAACTGCCTATATGGTAAATGAATTGTCATAAAACCCATGTGTCCATTTTGAAGCCACTGTATTTGTTATATACTGTTTTAGCGCAGCCATCTCAGTGCTTTGTATCGTTACTTTTGCATCAGCATAATGATAGCCATCATCTCACCGTTTCTATCTGTACTAATGATGGTTTATGGCTTTTGATCCGTAACTCATTGCAGCACCTCTTGAATGGCAAGCCCAGTAATTATAAGGATAATAAGTTTGAGTGACTTTGATAACGTGAGAGATTCAGACAATTTCGATGAGTTTTTTGAAAATATTGGCTATCGTTTTGATGAGTCATTCAGCAGTGGTTGGGAACGTCTCGCCCAATCCGTTAAAGACATCTATAATAAAACCACAGATAAGTTTGAAGACGAGCTGGCACTGCCAGTCGCACAAACTTACGTCAATGATGCGCTACAAAACTTTGTCACGGACAATGTAAAGGCGATTTTAGAGCTGCGCGTTGAGCTACATGATGATTGGTTTCGCTTATACTGCACGGTCAATGCAGGCGGTATTTATGCGGAAATCGCCAGTAATTTTAGCTTGATTCACGTGCAACTCGATCGCAATGTACAGCGTTTTGTGTTTGGTCAGCAGACCTATACTGATATCTTAAACTTGCGCTGCGAATCTTTTATCAAACGCCAAGGGGTAAAGCTTGCGATTTGGTTTTATCACAGCGTCCTAAAAAAAGACCCTTTGGGCTTCCTTTTATCTTACGTCAATATCGCGCGCGCAAAAGACGAAGTGATTTATATCGATATCAATCGCTGGCTAAAAAACAATAAAAAAATCATGGGTGCCCTATATAAAGTACAGGTCAACTATGGCGAGCTAGAAGAAGAACAGATGGTGCTAAAGGCTCAAATTAATTACCGCGACCTACTCGCCTCAAGCAATAGCGAAGATATCATCGGTGATGATGATGAGCCTGAGCTGATGCAAGGCCCAGTCAAACCTATAGATGATGCGACCGAACCAAGCCAAGTTTAGCTATTTCACCGCACAAAAAAACGCTGTCTCTTTAAGTCTAATAACCTTAAAGAGACAGCGTTTTTTATTTTCTATTAAAGCAGATAACCACTAGCTTAAATAAAAGAGATATAGGTGAATTCAAATAATTTCGATGCAAGGAAATCAAGCGCAGATAGTACAAGTAGTACGTCAAGCGAAGTTGACGATGTAGCGGATTTATTTGGGTTTGGCTATCACTACCAGTAGTTCTCTACAGCGATATTACCCTCACCGCGTCGATTCATCACCAGTCCTAGCGACTTTAGTGCTTCTTTGGTATCATCCACCATCTCTGGGTTGCCACATAGCATGACGTGAGTAGTATCAATATCCAACGCGATACCCGCCTGCTTCTCTAACGTGCCTTCTAGCAATAGCTTTGGTAGACGTTCTGACAATGCACCGTCGACAGGCTCACGAGTAACGATTGGGATAAAGATGAGCTTGGCTGGATTATCAACCAACGTACCGAAGTCTTCTTGAAGGCTTTTAATCTTATCCACGTAAGCCAGCTCTTGTGTCGAGCGTGCGCTATAAGCCAATACAATATGCTCGTAGTCTTCCCATGTCTTTAAATCTTGTAGCATCGATAAAAATGGTGCAAGACCAGTACCTGTCGCAAGCAACCACAAATCCTTCGGCATGGGTTTTTGATAACGCGCTAAGGTCAAAAATCCAAATGGCATGGTATTGAGTAGCAGCTCATCACCTACTTGTAGATGCTGCAGCTGTGAGGTAAATGCACCATCAGGAATCACGATAGAGAAAAACTCTATCACCTCATCAAAGGGCGAAGACACAATCGAATACGCGCGAAAGATGTCTTCATTCAATGCGGTATCAGAGGTATCATCATTGGCTTCAATTTGCTGATAGTATTTCAATTGACTGGGATTGACGCCCAAGCGGACAAACTGCCCTGCTGTAAACTTAAAACTATCAGGACGACTCACTGTAAAACTAAATAATGTGGGGGTCCAAGTGGTTTTACTGAGTACTGTCACGGTTTGGATATTGTCACTCATAACTGTTTATCACTTATACTTTATTAAACTGTGTTTTTATAAGCTACCTTTAGTAGGCAAAAAATAAATAACCATCAAAAGGTAGGCACAAAAAAAGATGCGCCAAGCTTATCATAAAGCTGGCGCATCTTGGTTTTTTAACCGTAACAGCAGATAAGCAGCAAAGGCTTATCTCATCTCTCTTTTAAGGCTACCAAATACGCGCCATGCTTGCCCACTCAATCATACTGTTTGGTAAGATACCAAAGAACAGAATAATCGCAGTTACCGCAATCACCATGATACCACCGGTACGCAGACCCCATTGACCAGACACATCAAACTCGATGAACTGCTTAGGACGTTTGAACAGCGTGAGTAATACACGTAGATAGTAGAATAGACCAATCGCACTGCCTAAGATAATCATCGCAGCCAAGAACCAGTTGGTACCTTGCACAGCAGCCAATATCGCAAACAGCTTAGTAATAAAGCCTGCCGTCAACGGAATACCAGCCAGTGATAACATCATGATCGTCATCACAGCGGTCAGGACTGGACGACGCCAGAATAACCCTTGATAATGAGTCAGCTCATCCGCTTCACCAGACAAACGATATGGGCTCGACATCAAGGTTACGACACCGAAAGCACCGATAGAGGTAAAGGCATAGACTGCCATATACATGCTAGAGATGCTATCAGCCGCTGCGCCAATACTAACGATAACGATCATTACATAACCCATATGGGCAATGGATGAGTAACCGAGTAGACGTTTGAGACTGGTTTGACGCACTGCCAATAAGTTACCCACTAAAATGGATAATGTTGCCATCACCATTAATAGCATTTGCACTGAAGGCAATGCCAATAAAGAGGTATCAATTAGGAATCGAACCGCCAGTGCCATCATGGCAACTTTTGATACTGATGCTAAGAAGGTAGCGATAGGCGCTGGTGCACCTTCGTATACATCTGGCGTCCACATATGAAACGGCGCCGCTGAGAGTTTAAAGGCGATACCAAACATCATCATCGCCGCACCCAATATCAATAGTGGCGATTCAAAGAGGTTGCCCAGCACCATGCTAATTGGTTTAAATGCTAGCGAGCCTACTTCTGCGTAGATGAAGGCCATACCCATCAGCAACGTCGCTGATGCGGTCGCTGATAGCACCAAGTACTTCAGTCCCGACTCAAGCGATTGGTTGCGCTTATAAGTATAAGCGAGTAAACCATATAACGGTACTGACAGCATCTCTAGGCTCATAAAGAACGATGCCATGTGCTGCGCGCTGACCATCAGTAGTGCACCAATGGTTGATAGCAGCATGAGCAAATATAGCTCTTCTTTATTGTCTTTGAGGTTGGCAAGATACGCATAAGACAACGTACAACACGCCAAGGCACAGATAAAAATCACTACCATATTAAACTGAGCAAAGTTATCAATAACAAATAACTGCTCAGCATTTGGCGCGATAGCTCCACTGTCAATCACACCGACCATTTGCCCGATGAGGGTAAATAGGCCGATATTTAAGCCTGCCACCGTAATCGTACCAGTGACCATGTGCGAGCGTTTAAGGGTAATCGCAATCATGACCGTCAGCACTGTAATCACTACAGCGATGATCGGCGCGTAAGGCAACAATCCTATCAAATCATTCATCGTAATATCATTCATGACTTAACGTGCCTCCATTGCATCAAGCAGGTGCGACGCATCTACCTGTGTCACTTGACTGTATATATATGCATTATTGATCCACTGCATCGCATGACTTGAGGTATCAAGGAACGGCTGTGGATACAGTCCGAGCCATACTAGACCGGCAGCCAACATCAGTAGCAATGACAGCTCGCGCTTGCCTAGATCTTTTAATTTACGTGCAGGTAAGCCATGTGACTTAGTCTCTCGCTCTGCCAATGCGGCGATATTGTTTTCACCAAAAAGTGCGCGGTGAATCAAAATGAGCGAGTAAAGGCCTGCTAGTACCAAACTGAATGTCGCAAAAACAACAAACACTGGATACTGAGCAAATGAGCCAAATAAAATCATGAACTCACCGATGAAGTTACCCGTACCTGGAATACCAAGTAGCGCTGCACAGAAGAACATCAATATCGGTGCGTAATAGCGGAACTGTCCCCACATACCACCCATCAAGGTCAAATCACGTGTGTGCAGACGCTCATATAGCTGTCCTGCCATAATGAATAGTGCAGCTGAACTCAAACCATGAGCAAGCATCTGAATCATCAGACCTTGTAAGCTGAGTAATGTTCCAGCATAGATTGCTAGTACCACAAAACCCATGTGCGAGATACTGGTATAGGCCAGCAAACGCTTCATATCGGTCTGCATAAAGGCAAGCCATGCACCGTAGAAGATACCAATCGTACCTAAGGTAATCGCTATCGGTGCAAACTCTTGTGACGCTGCTGGAAATAATGGCAACACAAAACGAATCAGACCATAGGCAGCAGTCTTGATAAGCACCCCTGCCAAATCCACCGAACCTGCCGTTGGTGCCTGCGCATGCGCATCTGGCAACCAGCCATGGAAAGGAATGATTGGCAACTTAACCGCAAAGCCAATAAAGAAGCACAGCATGATTGGATATTCCCAGCCGCCAAGTGACGTACCGAGCAAATCATTATAGTTAAAGCTCACCACGCCTTTTTGGGCATAGCTGATAATGACCAACACCAAGATACCGATGAGCATGATAAGCCCAGATGCTTGGGTATAAATAAAGAACTTGGTGGCGGCGTATTCTTTGGTTTTGCCGACGACATCATGACCCCAGATAGCGATCAAGAAGTAGATAGGAACCAGCATCATCTCCCAAAAGAAGAAGAATAAAAACAGATCAATCGATAAGAAAACACCGATGACGCCGCCCAAACTCCATAGCAAATTCAAATGGAAGAAACCAACACGGCGCTGAATCTCATTCCACGAACAGGCAACCGCTGCCACACCAAGTAAACCGGTTAATGCCACCATCATCAGTGACAAACCATCTAGCGCCAAGTGAAAGCTAATACCAAAGCTCGGTATCCATGGCACACTGAACTCCGCGACCCAAGGAACATTCGCGCTTGGTGCAATAACTTGCTTACTCATACCGCTAAAGTCACCGTAATGCCACAGTACTAGTGACAATACAAAGGTCAACGTCATGCCGATCAAGGCAATCCAGCGCGGCAGACGTTTGTTAAATCGCTCTACCACCCAGCATAGCAATCCTGCAATAAAGGGAATTGCGATTAATGCTGGTAGCATCCACGTTTGTTGTAACTCAATCATCTTTTATACCACCGTCATCATTACCAGCACCAGCAATACAGCCATACCCAAGCCAAAGCTTGTGGCATAACCTCGAAGAGACCCTGTTTGCGTCGCAGACAATACTTTATTACCTACTGAGGCCAGCTTAGGTAACAGCAACCACGTTTTATCGATAGGGTCGGCTTTAAGTAAGCGGCCGATGAACAAAAAGGGTTTTACAAAAATTACATCGTATAGCGCGTCGAAGCCTAGGCCATGATAGCACCAGTGATATAGCGCCCCACCAATACGTGAGCGCTTAAAGCTGGTCAGCATTTTGCCTTTATTGACGACATATAACAGTGCTGCCAATATCAAACCTGCTGCCATGGCACCCATCGCGATATACTCTGCTGTATGCTTAGCATGCGCTTGACCCGCTACTTCTAGTAAATGACCGACACTCTCTGGTAATACACCATCTAATGGCGGCGTAATCCAAGCACCAACGGCGGTAGATAGTACTAACAATACCGTCAAAGGCAACCAATACGACACACCTGATAGCTTATGAGCATGGGTTTTTTCTTCACCAAAGAATATGATCCAAATCATACGGAACGTATAAATTGCGGTTAAGAAAGCACCGAATACACCCATATAGAATAGTACTAAGTGACCTGTGGCATAGGTTTCCCAAAGAATCGCTTCTTTAGAATAGAAACCAACGGTAACCCAAGGTATGGCAGCAAGTGCACCACCACCGACGACATAGCACCAAAATACCAATGGTATTTTTTTACGCAGGCCACCCATCTTAAAGATATCTTGCTCATGGTGTACCGAAAGGATGACCGCACCTGATGATAAGAACAGCAGCGCTTTAAAGAAAGCATGCGTCATCAGATGGAAAATAGCCCCTTGCCATGCGCCAACGCCAAGTGCTAAGAACATATAGCCGATCTGACTCATAGTTGAATAAGCAAGAATACGCTTGATGTCTGTCTGTGCCAGCGCGCAGAAACCTGCAACGATAAGCGTCAATGCACCCACGCCACCGACCCAATACAATAAGATACTTGGTGTCAGCTCAAACAATGGATGTAAGCGGGCGATCAAATAAACGCCTGCCGTGACCATCGTTGCGGCGTGAATCAGTGCCGATACAGGTGTAGGACCTGCCATCGCATCAGCCAGCCACGTATGTAGTGGCAGCTGCGCTGATTTACCCATCGCACCGCCAACGAGCATCATCGTGGTCAGCATCATCGTTGGATTGTTGATATCGAATACTTCTGGCGCGCGCGTAATAATCTCTTGGATATTAAGCGTACCGAATTCACGGAACAATAAAAACAAACCAAAGGCTAAGAACACATCACCCACGCGAGTAACCGTAAAGGCTTTCATCGCCGCGCGTCCATTGGCTCTGTCATGGTAATAATAACCAATCAATAGGTATGAGCAAATGCCCACGCCTTCCCAACCGAGATATAGTAGAAACAAGTCATCTGCTAGTACCAGCAATAACATACTGGCCACGAACAAATTCATATAGCTAAAGAAACGGGCAAAGCCAGTGTCACCTTTCATATACCAAGAGGCAAACAGATGAATTAAAAAGCCAATCCCAGTGATAACACCCGTCATAGTCAATGCAAGACCATCGAAGCTCAAGCCGAAATGCGGGGCAAAATCGCCCACTTGGAACCATGTCCACAGCGGAACCTCTACGATCGTTCCTGCTGGATTGGTGGTCAAAAAGGTATAGCTCACGAATAGCGTACATAATGCTGATAGCAGCATGCTACCAACGCCCACAATCGCTGCCACCTGCTCTGTTAGCTTGTCGCGCATAAAGGCTAAAATCAAAAAGCCAACGAGCGGGAATATAAAGGTTAATGGTAATAAACTCATGACATCATCCTTTCATCTCATTGGCGCTATCGACATCTAGATGCCCACGCTGATGATAAAACCGCAATAATATTGCCAAACCAATGGCGGCCTCTGCTGCTGCTAACGTCAAAATAAAGATAAACATAATCTGTCCATCTGGATCGACCCAGCGACTACCTGCCACCACAAATGCTAGTGCTGCCGCGTTCATCATGATCTCAAGGCTCATTAGCATAAATAGGAAGTTACGACGTACCATGACGCCGCACAGTCCGATAGCAAATAAAATACCTGCCAAAATCAGTCCGTGGCTCATGGGTATCATACCCAGTACACCTTGCGCCTCAACAGCTGGCTGTACGAAGCCTGCCACCTCGTGGGCAAACGGCACGTTTGACACGTCTTGTGCCACGCTTGCTGCTAGTACCATTAGTCTGACTCCTTGCGCGTGACTTTGTTCGCACCGATATTCATACTTACGTAATCAAGTGGGTCAATATCTTTATATTCGTATGGTTCAGCCATCTTGACCGTATCGTTGTTTGTTTGAGTCGTACTATCGTATTGCTTAATACTACCCACACTTGGCTTAAATGCTTGACTGGCATGAGTCTCAACTTCGTCATCTATAGACTCTTTACCTAGATGATAAGCAGCGACTAGAGCCGCCAGTAATAATAATGCCGCCACTTCTATCAGCATGACATATTTGGTAAATAGCACCGTACCAACTGTTTTGGCAGATATCGCTGTACCACCAATCATCACGGCTTCATCATGATTGAGACCAATCATCGCGTATAGCACAACCGCGATGATTATCGTCAACCCTGTTGGAATCGCCCAAGTGCCAGCATCGAGCCAACGCTCTTCACGCTCATCATTACTCATGCCCAAGTTCAGCATCATGATAACGAAGACAAACAGCACCATAATGGCACCGGCATAGACAACAATCTCTAGCGCACCAGCAAATGGCGCACCGAGCACAAAGAATATGCCAGCAATCGCTAACAATGACACAATCATCGATAAGATAGCATGCACTGGATTGGCCTGAGTCACCACGCGCAAACTGGCAAATACTGCCACTGCCGCAAGCGAATAAAACCCAGCCAGTTCAGGATGGTTTAAAATATTCATCATGGTAGCAAGCTCCTTAGATCAATCGGTGCAGACTCATTTTGTGCTGCGCCTTTTGGTTTGTCCGCTACCGCCATACCTGTCACACGATAATAGTTATAATCAGGGTATTTACCTGGTCCTGAAATGAGCAAATGCTCTTTTTCATAGACCAAATCTTGGCGCTTATATTCACCCAGCTCAAAATCTGGGGTCATTTGAATGGCTGTCGTTGGACATGCCTCTTCACACAATCCGCAAAAAATACAGCGCGAAAAGTTAATTCTAAAAAACTCTGGATACCAGCGACCGTCTTCACGCTCAGCTTTCTGTAATGAGATACATCCTACCGGACAGGCCACCGCACACAAGTTACAGGCAACACAGCGCTCGTCTCCATCAGGGTCGCGCGTTAGGACAATACGTCCACGAAAACGCGGCGGTACAGGTACCGGCTCTTCAGGATAAAGGATGGTATCACGCGGTCTAAGCGCATGACTATTGACCATCCACATGCTGCGAACAATGGTAAATATACCAATGACGGTCTTTTTTATGGTAGTAAACATGGGATTATTATCCTTATCAGCTTTACCCTAGTTCATCAGTGATGGCTAGTGATGATTATAACGTTGGGGAAAATATCAAAATGACCGCAGCAGTAATCAACAGGTTAATCAAGGTTACGGGCAGACATACTTTCCAGCCAAAGTTCATCACCTGATCATAACGCGGACGCATGAGTGAGCCTCGAGCCAAAACAAACATGGTCATAAAGAACAGTGTTTTAATCATGAACCAAAAAGCTGGTGGAATAAATGGAATATCTAAATTAAAAGGTGCCAGCCAACCGCCAAAAAACAAGCAAGTCATCAATGCAGAAATCAAGACAACGTTGACATATTCTCCGATAAAGAACATACCAAACTTCATACCAGAATATTCGACATGATACCCTTCGGCAAGCTCTTGCTCTGCTTCTGGTTGATCAAATGGATGTCTATGCGTAACAGCAACACCAGCCACCACAAAAGTCAAAAAGCCAAAAAACTGCGGAATGATATACCAGCCGTCAACTTGCGATTCAACAATGGCACGTAAGTTAAATGAGCCTGTCAGTGCGACCACACCCATCAAAGATAAGCCCAAAAAGACTTCGTAACTGATGGTTTGTGCCGCTGAACGTAGGCCACCTAATAATGAGAACTTGTTGGCAGAAGCCCAACCACCGAACATCACTGCATAGACAGCAATACCTGCCATAGCAAAGAAGAACAGAATACCAATATCCCAGTCAGCAACGCCAAGCGTTGGCGAGATAGGAATAATGGCAAATGAGGCCAATGCGGTAAACATCGCGACCGCAGGTGCCAACGTAAACATAAACTTATCGGTAAAGTTCGGCGTCCAATCTTCTTTAAAGAAGATTTTGAGCATATCAGCGACCAGCTGTAGTGAACCAAATGGACCCACACGGTTTGGACCATAACGATCTTGCCATAAGGCCAGCATACGGCGCTCATAGATAATCATCATCGCCGCAACCAATACCACGACTAAGAAGATGACCAGTGATTGACCCACCAAAAATAAGATAGACCAAGCATCAAAGCTCAGACTCCCAGTCAAAAAGCTTGGCACATCAGGGATAATACGGGTAACTTGCATATTACACCTCCTGTGTGGTGATCGGCGCTGTATTCATTTGCGCAGTATCATTATCGTTAATCATGTCATTATTATTCATCATATCGTTGGCCATGCTGCCCATCATCGTCACTGGTGCATCCACTTTACGTACCGACGCTGGCATCGATGGGTGAATAATACTCACCTGCCCAACTGGGTAACCGATACAACCTTCCGCTAAGTAACCAACAATCTGTACTGGCAAGGTGATTTGTTGCTTATCAATCTCTATCGCCAAGTAATCACCAGCAGCAATATTCCAGTCCTTAGCATCATCCATACCGATACGCCATGCGGCAACAGGTAATTGCTCAGCGACGATTGGGCTGCGAGAAGCCATCATTGAACTGGCGTAGATATTATAGATAGGCACTAGCTTCGCTTGGCCTTGCTGCATATCAGTCGTCGTCGCAGACATCGCTTCTGGCGCAACATACTGACGAATAGCTAGACGTTCTAAGTGATCAAATAAGCGTACGCCTGGATCACCATTTTTGAGATGACCGCCGACTTTGTCTTGGTATTTGTTCCACGCTTGCGGTGAGTTCCAACCTGCCGCATTGGCAAAAGGAATCATCGAGCTTGGCGTTTCTTTACCGCTATAACCTTCCATTGAGAAGGTTAAACCAGTGTCTAAATCTTTTGGCTGCATCGGCTCATGCACTGATATTGGTGCACGCATGGCGGTACGACCTGAATAGCGGCGTGGCTGACGAGCAATTTTCAGACCCGTCATACGGTAAGCAGCATCAGGTGCAGCGCCTTTGATACCAGCAAGCTTAGGATGGGTTGCGATCAATGCATTGATGACATCATCTAGCTGCGTCCAATCGACATCACGACCCTCGATACTGCTATGCACTGCATGCAACCAGCGCCAGCCTTCTTTAATGCTGCTCATCGGATGGTAATATTCGTTGTCATAGACTTGGAAGAAACGCTGCGCACGGCCTTCAGCAGATATCAATGTGCCGTCTGCTTCTGCAAAACTAGCCGCTGGCAATACGATATCGACGTCTTTGTGCCAATCAAGTAGCTGATGATCCAGTGCAATGACGGTTTTATTAGATAATAACTGCGTCAATTTATTGGCATCGATGGCATCAGTCAGCTGATTTTCAGCGACGATAACCACATCGAAATCAGTGGCAAGCAGCTCTTCTACTGACTGACCGCCAAGCATGCAAACACCCATGCTATTAGCATCGGTAACCGTTAGGTAGATGCCTGCTTGTGCATGATAGCGGTTGTTCACTTCTTTTAGTTCGAGCGGTTCGGCAGGGGCGCGTTCTACATCATCTTGCGTTTCTGTATTTACACCTGTTTCTGGTTTGTTCGGCTTGGCAGATAAATCTTGGTCTTCTTCAGGCTGATCATTAGCAGACTGCGCTTGAGCTTTTACTTTGGCGTTATGAGTTTCAACTAGCTGCTGTTCAGTCGCTTTGATAGCCGCACGTTTTTGCGTCAATGCTTGAGTAATCTGCGCTGCTGCTTCTATCAATGCGGTAGACGACAAGCTACTACCCGAGATGACCAATGGCTTATCGGCCTGAATCAAGTCATAAGCGATTTGCTTCGCTAATGCTTGCATACCATCAGTATTAGCATCAGTGTCAACATTTTGTTCAGCCGCTTGTGGGTCCGCTATCTCTGCTAAATCATTAGCGAAGTTAGCAATCTCATCAGCGACTTTAAAGCCAAGTTTAGTGATGTCTTCAGGTGTCGCCACCACACTCACTTTACTGATATCTTCTAGCTTAGTTTGTACCACGTCGATGACATAGACTGGGCTTAGCGCATCTTGAGCAATACGTTTAACTGGTTCTGCAAGCCAAGGTTGCGTTTGCAACGCCGCTGCCATTTTCAGGCCTTCATTTTTTGCCGCTTGGCGTACTGACAGCGCGACACGTGATGAGGTTTGAGTAATATCCTCACCCAATACCAATACCGCATCATAGCTTTCGATATCAGTCATACTTGGGTTATAAATGCCATCAGTACTTAATACTTCGATGCATTTATTGACCAGTGCTTGCTGCTGATGGTTCAAACCTGTTGAAAACTTATCAAAGCCAACGAGGTTTTTTAGCGCAAAGTTAGTTTCTAGACTGGCGCGCGGTGAGCCAATACCGATGACTTTTTTATCTTTGATACGTTTGATGGTTTCATCGAGTGCGTAGTCAATATTGATTTTGACATGCTTATCATTGATACGTTCAAGCGCTTGCGTTGGACGATCTTCACGATTGACATAGCCATAACCAAAGCGACCACGGTCACATAAGAAATAGCGGTTTACTTCGCCGTTATAGCGGTTTTCGATACGGCGCAATTCACCATAACGCTCACCCGGTGAGATATTACAACCAGCCGAGCAGCCATGACAGATGCTTGGCGCATACTGCATGTCCCATTTACGGTTATAACGTTCAGAATGTGTTTTGTCAGTAAATACACCGGTTGGGCATACTTCCGTTAAGTTGCCTGAGAATTCGCTTTCGAACTGACCATCTTTATCACGGCCAAAATAGACACGGTTGTTTGAGCCATAAACGCCCAAATCTTCGCCGCCCGCATAGTCTTTATAAAAACGTACACAACGATAGCAAGCGATACAGCGGTTCATCTCATGCGCGATGAATGGACCAAGCTCTTGGTTATGATGCGTGCGTTTAGTAAAGCGGTAGCGACGACGGCTATGACCTGACATATAGGTCATGTCCTGCAGATGGCAATGTCCACCCTCTTCACAGGTTGGACAATCATGCGGATGGTTGGTCATAAGTAACTCAACCATCGACTTGCGAAATGCTTTGGCTTCATCATCAGTGACCGAGATGTACATGTCATCGCCAGGAGCGACCATACATGACATCACGAGACGACCGCGACCTGCTTCCATGTCATCGGCGTTTTGAAATTGCTTGACCGCGCACTGACGGCACGAGCCTACTGAGCCAAGGGCTGGATGATAACAAAAATACGGCACATCAATGCCGAGTGATAAACAAGCTTGTAGCAAGTTATCCGCGCTATCTACTTCGACAGTGGTTCCATCAATATGTATGACTGCCATGCCGCTCTCCTTATTTCACTACTGGCTGTTGATTGGCTGCAGCATCAATGATATCTACACCAACCGCCTGAGTGATTTTTTGATCAAACTCTGGACGGAAATATTTAATCGCACTCATTAGTGGCTCCATCGCACCTGGGGCATGCGCACAGAATGTTTTACCAATCCATAAGTCACGCGTGAGGCCCTCTAGTTTTTCTACATCGCCTACTTGCCCTTCACCATCATTGATAGCGGTAAGCAGCTTGACGCCCCACGGTAGACCGTCACGGCATGGTGTACACCAACCGCAGGATTCGCGTTGGAAGAAAATTTCGAGATTGCGAACGAGTGGCACCATATCTTGAGCTTCATCGACAACCATAATAAGACCAGTACCCATACGGCTACCTGCTTTTTGAATGGTATCAAAATCTACCACCACATCTAAATGCTCAGTGGTTAAAAAGTCAGTCGATGCGCCGCCCGGTAGCCAAGCTTTGAGGGTTTTGCCCTCGATCATGCCACCCGCTAAATCTTCAATGATTTCGCGCGCCGTATAACCAAATGGTAATTCCCATAGACCTGGGTCGTTGACTAAACCTGAGCAGCCAAACAGTTTCGTACCTGGTGTCTGGCTCTTGCCTTTGATAGTAGATAACGACTGATACCATTCGACGCCATGATTCAAGATGGCTGGCATGTTGCACAAAGTCTCAACGTTGTTGACTACCGTTGGACGACCCCATGCACCAGAGATTTGCGGGAAAGGCGGTTTGGTACGTGGGTTAGCACGGCGACCTTCTAGACAATTAATCAATGCGGTTTCTTCACCGCAGATATAGCGTCCAGCACCCGTATGCACATGCAGATTAAAACTAAAGTCTGAGCCTAAAATGTTAGCGCCCATTAGATTGTTGGCCAAGCATTCTTCAATGGCAGCGACCAAACGTTCAGCGGCTAAGATGTACTCACCACGGATAAAGATATAACCGTCAGTTGCACCAATCGCATGCGCGGTAATCAACATACCTTCAATCAACTGAAACGGTAGACGCTCCATCAATAGACGGTCTTTAAAGGTACCCGGCTCCATCTCATCAGCATTACAGATGAGATAACGCGGTAAACCATCTGGCGGCGACATAAACGTCCACTTCAAACCAGCATTAAAACCTGCACCGCCGCGGCCTCTGACGTTTGCAGCTTTGATCATATTACCGACTTCTTTAGGCGATTGACTCAAAGCTTGCTTTAAACCAGTAAAGCCTTTTAGAGATTCGTAGGTGGCCAAATCAAGCACTGCGTCATGATGTGCTAGACGCCATGTTAATGGCTTGGTTTCGCTAGTCGCTGTGGCTTTATCACCATAAATTGGAATGCGCTGTTCGTTAAGTTGGCTTGGTGCTTTGCCTTGGCTACGTTGAGCAATTTGCTCTGAAAGCGTTAATCTCATGCGTATAGCTCCAATAATTGCGTGACTTCTTCAGGCTGAACAGGGCCATAGGTATCTTCGTCAATCAACACAGCAGGACCCTTATCACAGTTACCTAAACAGCAAATTGGCAATAGCGTAAAACGACCATCAGCCGTCGTCTGACCATATTCAATACCCAGCTGCGATCTGATTTCAGCTGATAACGCCTCATAACCTGTCAAAAAACAAGCCACTGAATCACAAATAAGGATGACGTGGCGACCAACAGGCTGACGATAAATACGGTTAAAGAACGTCGCAACGCCGTCCATATCTGACATTGGAATGTCTAGAATATTGGCAATGGCATTCACTTGTGCATCATCGACCCAGCCGTTGCGCTTTTGCACAATTTTTAGCGCATCGAGCGAAGCAGCACGCGCTTGCGGGTAATGGTGCATAAACTCATGAATAGCCGCAATTTCCTCGCTAGTGAGGATGCTTGCCACATCTACTTTTGGCATTTTGTCGGAAACAATTTTCATAGTCTTCTATCTGTCCTCACTCATCACGCTTTATCAGCTAATAGTGACAGTCTTATGAGTGTCGCTACATGGCAAGATATCAGCGTTTTGGTGTGCCATTTGGCAATGATATATTGATAAACATATTTCTTTAATAACGATAATTTTCTGATCAAAGCATGAAAGATCAAAGTATTAGCGATCACAATCGGCCATTACGATATCAATCGATGCCAAATACATAATGGCATCTGAGACGAGCGAACCATTAATCACTGATGGCATCTGCTGCAAGTGCGCAAATGTCGGCGTACGGATACGAGTACGATAGCTCATCGTCGCCTTATCTGAAGTAATGTAATAGCTGTTCAAACCTTTGGTCGCTTCTACAATCGTCGTACACTCGCCCGCTGGCATCACAGGACCCCAAGATACTGAGATAAAGTGGTTAATCAAGGTTTCAATATCGTTCAAGGTACGGTCTTTCGGCGGTGGTACCGCTAGTGGATGGTCCGCTTTGTAAGGGCCTTGTGGCATATTGTCCATGCACTGGCGAATGATGCGTAACGACTGACGCATCTCTTCAACTTTTACCATACAACGATCATAAGCGTCACCGTTGTAACCGACTGGCACTTCAAAGTCGTAATTTTCATAACCCATGTATGGACGCGCTTTACGCAAATCGAAGTCAACGCCTGTCGCGCGCAGACCTGCACCAGTGACGCCCCAAGCCAATGCTTGCTTGGCATTATATTGAGCAACACCTTGAGTACGGCCTTTGAGCACGCTGTTTTGTAATGCTGCTTTGACATATTCGTCCAAGCGTTTTGGCATCCAATCTAAGAACTCACGAACCAGACGCTGCCAACCACGTGGTAGATCAGCAGCTGTACCACCGATACGGAACCAAGCGGGATGCATACGATAGCCAGTCACGGCTTCGATGACGTCATAAGCTTTTTGGCGATCGGTAAACATATAGAATACAGGGGTCATACCACCCGCATCCTGAATGAAGGTACCGACGAATAGTAAGTTATTGGTAATACGGAAAAACTCACTCATCATCACACGGATGGTTTCAGCGCGTGGAGGAATGGTGATTCCTGCAAGCTTTTCGACCGACATGATGTACGGCAGCTCATTCATTACACCGCCAAGATAATCAATACGGTCGGTATAAGGAATAAAAGAGTGCCAAGTTTGACGCTCAGCCATTTTTTCTGCGCCGCGATGGTGATAGCCGATATCAGGGATACAATCGACGACTTCTTCGCCATCGAGCTGTAGCACTAAGCGGAATGCACCGTGAGCAGAGGGATGGTTAGGACCGATGTTCAAGAACATAAAGTCTTCATCGCGACCTGAACGCTTCATGCCCCACTCTTCTGGGACAAAGCGCAGGTTCTCTTGCTCGTATTGTTGCTTAGCGGTATTCAAGAAGTACGGGGTAAATTCTGTCGCACGCGCATGATACTCTTTACGCAGTGGATGACCTTCCCAGTATTTAGGCAATAGGATACGGGTCAAATGCGGATGGCCGGTAAAGACAATACCGAACATATCCCATACTTCACGCTCATACCAATTGGCATTTGGCCAAATATTGGTGGCGCTCGGTACATTGACGTCGTCTTCGCTCAGTGCGACCTTAATACGTACGTCACTATTACGTTCAAGCGACATAAGGTGATAAAACACCGTAAAGTCACTGTCAGGTAAGCCTTGGCGATGTTGGCGTAAACGCTCATCTATCGCTGACAAGTCAAATAACATGACATACGGCTGGGGCAATTTACGCAGGAATAAGAGAACATCGAGCAAATCCGCACGCGCAACCCAAACCGTTGGAATCTCATCAACAGTTTGCTGCACGACAAACTTACCGGCATACTTCTGCTCCAGCTCTGTGATAACCGCTGGGACAGGCTTAATCTTAGGGTCTATCTTTTCGACTACCGTGACCATGAATGATGTATTCCTTCATTAATCATAACTGAACTATTGTTAGTCATAATCAAGCTATGTCAATCATAACCGAACTATGATGAGCGCATAAAATATTGAGGTTGTTGCTATCGCTAACAATCTAAACGCACAAACCTAAATACTGTCTGGGCTACGTAAGTTTTTGACAGCGATACGATCTGCCTGCTTACGGTCACGCTCAGGCGTCATTTGTGGCTGATAGATACCTTGCTCATTGACATGGATACCCAGCGGACGACGCTCTTTGGTGATAGATTCTTGCAATAACATCAAACCTTGAATCAACGCTTCTGGACGCGGTGGACAACCCGGCACATAGACATCGACTGGAATGATTTTATCCACGCCTTGTACCACAGAGTAGATATCATACATACCACCAGAGTTGGCACAGGCACCCATTGAGATGACCCATTTTGGCTCAAGCATTTGCTCATAAAGACGCTGAATAACAGGCGCCATTTTGACAAAACAAGTACCGGCGACGATCATGACATCTGCTTGACGAGGCGAGGCACGAATAACCTCAGCACCAAAGCGTGACAAATCATGAACAGCGGTTAAGGTAGTGGCATATTCGACGTAACAGCAAGAAGTACCAAAGTTAAATGGCCACAGTGAGTGCTTGCGCCCCCAGTTTGCTGTCGAGTGAACGAGGTCTTCGAGACGACCCATAAAGACGTTTTTATTGACTTCGTCTTCGATAGGGTCATTGACCGTTTGACTGGTCTGTGCAGGATAGGTATCTGCATCAGGGTTGGCTTTTGTTAATGTGTATTTCATAACATACAACCTTCATATTAGGCTTGGCGTGGCAATCATCTTGCTCGCGCTGTCGCCATAACTTTATTATAAATAAGTGGCTAATCATCAGCGATCATTAATACAAACAGACTGATGTCTTTATCTCTTACTGGCAGTCTTTACACACTGCATAAACCAACATCAATAACTGGCATTAACGCTCAGTTTTGTCTTGCTTAGCAGACGTCGCAAAATCCACAGACGTTACATTACCCGTGGTATTGATATGATCGATGTTTTGTAAATGACGACGATTGGTTTCGATATTGTTTGAGACATTGATTTGACCAGATGACTGTGCTGGCACTTTACCCGTAGGGTCAACCATGAGCTCGTGAGCACCATCGAATTTGGTGATATCTGCTAAATTGAAACCAGCAGGCGCCGCATATAGACGTGCTTTTTTGCGTAGTTTATCAGCAGGTGCCCAGTTCATCGCACCCAAGCTCAGCTCATAAATCAAACCGATAATCAGAATAACGATAAAGGTGCCAGCAGCGGCAAAACCAAGCCAGCCAGCCTCACGCACAGAGACGGCATAAGCATAAAGATATAGCGCTTCTAAATCGAAGATGACAAAGAAAATCGCGACCAAATAAAATTTGGCAGACAAACGAATACGGGCGTTGCCAGATCCGACAACACCCGCTTCAAATATCTCTTCTTTTTGTGAGCCTTGAGAGCGACCGCCAAGTAAGCGCGGCACGACCAGCATAAAGACAACTAGCCCAATGGCGGCTAAAATAAAAGCAATGGCTGACCAATTAAAAGCAGACATGATAATACGTGCTCCTCACCCAATCGAGTGTTAAGCGCAGCGCAAGCACAGACCTACTAAGGGCGTGTTGCAACAGGCTTAACGCAGACGAAAACACAAAGCGACTGTATTTAAGTAACTGTCATTGAGTCACATGTTAGGTATTTTGCTGGTAACAACCAATTATCAAGTGTATTGACGACGATGTCAGACGTGACCAACTGTAGAGATTCCGGTATGCGCGCGGATAAAGGCTGGTCGCCCAACGCATCTTCTAACAACGTAAGATCAACGTATTAAATCAATATCATATCTGACTGCTTACTTAATTGATTTAATAGCTCATTACACGTGGTCAATAGAGACAAGACAACTGGCATAAATTATTTACGTACTATACGCATATCAGTGCCTAAAAGCTAGTTTTTAACTGTATTGAACGGTCACTTTCTGTGCAAAAAAGAGGTGTTTTTTTTACTATGAATTATGATATAGACCTTACCTTATATTAACCCCAAATCCATGCTTTTGGCTATGAGCAAACA
Organism: Psychrobacter sp. SWN149; assembly: GCF_015864565.1. Classification (NCBI taxonomy): domain Bacteria; kingdom Pseudomonadati; phylum Pseudomonadota; class Gammaproteobacteria; order Moraxellales; family Moraxellaceae; genus Psychrobacter; species Psychrobacter sp. SWN149. The sequence continues at coordinate 26,615 of NZ_JADYWX010000002.1, read as the reverse complement.
CTGCCACGACGTTTAGCAAAAACCAAGTGCCTAAATATCCCTTTTTCAGCACCCAAGTCCTCCCCTAAAGTGACCATTTTTGCTTTATAATGACCCACCAGATTTTTATGATATCTCATCATTAAACCTTACTATTCTTATAATAAAGATTATTAACATATCGCGACGATACAAGTTTTGATAATGTGCGCCTTTTGATAGTGCGCGCCGCATTCATCTAATTGTGTTATATCAGCGCTACCCTCTTTTTGCTTTTGTCTTACAGGTCACGTTATGAGTCAACTCAATCCCAAACAAACCGAGGCCATGCTCTACGTATCTGGCCCTCTGCTAGTGCTCGCAGGTGCAGGCTCCGGTAAGACGTCCGTAATTACCCGAAAGATTGCCTACCTGATCGAAGAGTGTGATATGCCAGCTGAGCGTATCACTGCCGTGACTTTTACCAATAAAGCGGCACGTGAGATGAAAGCGCGGGTTAGTAAATTGCTCCCTAGCGAAAAAATGCGCGGACTGACCGTATCGACCTTTCACCAGTTCGGGCTACAGTTTTTGCGTTATGAGCTGATTCATACGCCCCTCAAAGGCAACTTTTCCATTATGGACAGCGATGACAGTAAGCGTCTACTGATGGAGCTGATGATGCGTGACAACTTAAGCGGCGCGGAAAGCCGTGAGCTGGTTGGCAAAGCGATCAAATTCATCTCTGACTGGAAAAACGATTTGATAGAGCCTGACAAGGCGATGGAAACGTTGGACGATCCAGAAGACATGATTTTTGCCACATTATATGCCCTGTATGAGCGTAACTTGCGCGCGTATAATGCCGTCGATTTTGATGATTTAATTGTCTTGCCAACCAAGATACTGCGTGAAAACAGAGAGCTGCGTGACAAATGGCAAAACCGCATCCGTTATCTGCTTGTCGATGAGTATCAAGACACCAATACTGCTCAGTACGAAATGATTAAAAACTTGGTCGGGCCGCAAGGTCGATTTACCGTGGTAGGTGATGACGATCAGTCGATCTATGCGTGGCGTGGTGCCAAGCCTGAAAACATGGCGCTGCTCAAAGAAGATTTTCCTAAGCTAAAAATCGTCATGCTTGAGCAAAACTACCGCTCGACCACTCGTATTTTGACCTCAGCTAATGCCGTCATCACCAACAACGAGCATTTATTTGAAAAGAAACTGTGGTCAGATAAAGGTCAAGGCGAAAAAATCCGCATTATCAACTGCCGTAATGACGATGACGAGTCCGAGCGTGTCGCCAAAGAGATCATCACGCACAAGCTGCGCTTTGGTAATGAGTGGGAACAGTATGCCGTCCTTTATCGCAGTAACTTTCAGGCGCGTATGCTAGAAGCACAACTGCGTCAGTTGCAAATTCCCTATAAGCTGTCTGGCGGTCAGTCATTTTTTGCGCGCAGTGAAATCAAAGACATCATGGGGTATTTGCGTCTGATTTTGAACCCTGAAGATGACAGCGCGTTTTTGCGTATTATCAATACACCTAAGCGCGGTATGGGACCAGCAACGCTTGAAAAGCTTGGGTTATTTGCACAAGAGCACAGTATATCGCTGTTGGCCTCTTGCACCCATGCTGGTCTGACTCATGTATTGCCATCAAAGGCTTATGGTACGATAAAAGAGTTTGGCGAGTTCATTGAACACTATACGCGTGAGCTAGATCAGCACCCTGATCCTGTACCAATCGTGCGCCAAATGATTGATGAGACAGGCTACATTGATTTTGTGCGTAGCGACGCCAAGACTCCGCAGCAAGAAAAAAACCGTATTGATAATATCGATATGCTCTATACCAGTATTCAATCGCTCATTAATCGCGCTGAAGAAGACGAAGATCGCACGATTGATACCATCATTCGTAAGCTGGTATTGCTAGATATGCTCGAGCAACAGCAAGAAGAAGAGAACACCAATAAAGTCAATCTAATGACCTTGCATGCGGCAAAAGGCTTGGAGTTTGATTTTGTTTATATTATGGGGCTTGAGGAAGAGATGCTGCCGCATCGCAACTCTATCATGAGCGAGACAGTCGAAGAAGAGCGACGCCTGATGTATGTGGGCATCACCCGTGCGCGTCGTGAGCTGACATTGACCCTCGCAACCCAGCGCCGTGCAGGTGGTCAAATGCGTGTCACCTCAGAGTCAAGATTTTTGGATGAGTTACCTGAGGAGCATATCGATTGGCCTGCCAAAGCCAAAAAGAAAAAAGCGACCAAAGACCCTGAAGCCGTTGCGGATGAGTATCTGGCCAATATTCGGGCGCTGCTAGGTAAGCGCTAACGATATAGCACTGATGGCTACAAAATTGATTGCTCCAAAAAAGTATCCGTTGAGCGGGCAACCACTCAGAAACTCCTGCATCACTGTTGTTTATAATTTATAAGAAACTTGGAATTTTTATGTCTACCTCCACGCCCAATCAGGAACGACCATCTGTGCTACCAGGAGAGTATAATCCAGCTGAATACAATGCTGAATATAAACTGCTGTACTTGCAGGGTTTGGTTGCTGATAAAGCCTATGAGGCCATTACTGAGTTTTTAGAAAAGCAGTCAGAATATGAGATTGCTAACCTATTAGAGTCTTTCCCGACTCAAAACCGCTTATTGATTTGGGAGCAAGTACCAGAGAACCTCAAGGGTGAGGTGCTGGCTGAGCTAGAGTACGACACCCGCCAGCCATTGATGGAGAATATCTCCTCTCAAGAGATTTCTTTATTTACCCAAGATCTCGATGCTCAAGACATCTCTGAGATTTTGGATACCGTGACTGAGAGCGTCCGTACCTCTGTCATGGCAACACTAGACGAAGAGACCCGCGTTCAGGTTAATAAACTCGATACTTATGAGGATTGGGAAGTGGGCAGCTATATGGATCCCGATATCATCCAAATAAGGGATGACATCCATCTGGCTGAGGTACAAAACTGGCTCCGAGCAAATGAAGATTTACTCGATGACGAAAGCCAAGAGCTGCTAGTCGTCGATCAAAGCCAGCAACTGCTCGGTCTATTGAGTCTGGTAGATTTGATTAAACATAAGCAAAGCACCTTAGTGTCAGAGCTGATTGACACCGCCATCACGATCAATGATCGCTTAGACATCCAAGATGCGGCGGCGATTTTTCGTTCAGAAGACATTCGCTTTGCCCCTGTTATCAATAGCCATGGCGAGCTGGTTGGTCAGCTAAATGGCGAGGATATCATGGAGATTATCCAAGACGATGTTGACAGCACCATGAAAAACCTCGCTGGTGTCAGTCAAGATGAAGAACTGTTTGCCCCTATCTTAACCAGTGCCAAAAGCCGTAGTGTTTGGCTAGGTATCAATTTATGTACCGCGCTGTTGGCCGCCGCAGTGATTGGGCAGTTTGAAGAAGTACTAGCACAAGTCGTGGCACTAGCGATACTCATGCCTGTGGTTGCGAGCATGGGCGGTATTGCTGGATCTCAGACACTGACAGTCGTGATTCGCGGGATGGCAATGGGTCAAATCGGTGGTTCTAACCGTGTCTGGCTTTTGAATAAAGAGCTGTGGGTAGGCGCAATCAACGGTATCATTTGGGCGATAATTATGGCGTTTATTGCTCAGTTATGGTTTCATGACATTAAGATCAGCGCCGTGATTGGCTTTGCCATTGCCATCAATATGACAGCAGCTAATGTCTCTGGTATCAGCATACCGCTGATGCTCAAACGTATGAATATCGACCCTGCATTGTCTGCTTCCGTTATTTTGACCACCGTAACCGATATCGTCGGTTTTATGTCATTTTTGGGCTTAGCCAGTGTATTGATACTATAATCAAATACTGAATTTTTGAATATCTTCATTTATAAAACCATCAAATCGTTAAGTGAGTGTGTTATGCAAGCTGTACAAGTGAAAGTTATCAACCCAAAAATTATCGAAGATAAGGCGTTCTCCTTACCGACTCGTGCCACCGATGGCAGTGCGGGTATCGACTTGCGCGCTTGCATTGATGAGCCATTAACCATCAAGGCAGGTGAAACACACTTAATCGGTACAGGTCTCGCCGTTTATATCCAAGATCCTAATTATGCAGGTATGATTTTGCCGCGCTCAGGGCTCGGCCATAAGCACGGTATCGTCTTAGGTAATTTGGTCGGGCTGATTGATGCGGATTATCAAGGTGAGCTGATGGTTAGTATTTGGAATCGCAGTAACGACGACTTTGTGCTTAATCCAGCAGAGCGTATGGCACAATATATCGTTGTACCTGTTGCCCGCCCTGAGTTTTCAGTGGTAACAGAGTTCAGTGATGAAAGCGAACGCGGTGCGGGCGGATTCGGACATTCAGGTCGCCAGTAGCCCATAAGTAAGCCCTATTGATTGACCGTTTTCATGGTTGTTAACTCTCAAGATAATAACCATCACAATAATAGCTGTGATAATAGTAACCACGACAATAAGGAGAGTAAGCGATGCCATCTTTTGCTGCACAGCAATCCTTATTTCGTGCTTATGATATTCGCGGCTATTATCAGCATTTTACAGACGAGTTTATACAAGCATTGGGCCATGCTTTTGGTCGGCTTTATCACTCCCACAGCGACGAAAAAGCGCCAGTCTTTAATACTGTCATCAATACCCATACGAATATAAGTAAAGAAAACCCGCAAAACGTCGTTACCGTCGTCGTCGGTTATGATGTGCGCTGCGGTAGTGAGGCGATTGCACGGACACTGTCTGCCATATTGGTTGGGCATAATATCCGCGTTATACAGCTAGGGTTAGTTACCACACCGATGGTGGCATTTTGGGCAGCACGCTATCATGGTCATGGCATCACAGTCACCGCCAGCCACTCGGCCAAAGACACGCTGGGTATTAAGTGGTTGGTCAGTAATACATCACCGAGCAGCGCTGCAATACAGGCACTCTATCAACAATTGACTGTGAACCATGATTATCACTTTTATCAAAAAATCCAAGCTAAAAACCGAGTTTTTGATTCAGAAATGGTAGAGAATAATAACGATACTAAACCATCAAGTTATCTGCTTGATGAACTATCTACCGAGCAAGTCGAAAGTGTCTATATCGACGCTATCGAACGCGTCTTTAACCAGCTCTCTGAAGACCACTGCTCAACCACTATTTATCATCCAAAAAACGCTCGCAAGCTTGATCTAATCGTGGTTATTGACTGCTTGAATGGTGCTGCTGGCAGTGTTGCTCAGCATTTATTTGACCATTTCTGCCAGCATGTCATCATGCTCAACGATACGCCAGACGGATGCTTTCCTCTTGGCAATCCTGACCCAACCGAACCGAATCGCTTAAAACAATTACAGCGAGCCGTCATAGCTCATCATGCAGATATTGGCCTTGCCTTTGATGGTGATGGTGACCGTTTGATGGTTGTTGATAATAACGGCAGAGTCGTCATGCCTGATCATCTGCTTTATCTATTGGCACGCATCGCTATCACTGAACGCCCTGAGTCTTTGAATGACTCATTAGTAGCGTCTGAGGTTCTTTTCGATATTAAATGTGCCCATCATTTGCCAAGACTCCTGTCCCATCTTGGTGCGACTCCTGTCATCAGTAAGACGGGGAGCAGCTTTATGCGCCAACAGATACGGCTTCCTGATAGTCAGATTGTCTTTGCTGGCGAGTTATCAGGGCATTTTATCTTCAATGACCACCGCTTTATTCCTTATGATGATGCGATGTATGCTGCACTACGATTATTGCATTGGTTTGCTTTGTCTGGTGATGACATTGATAACACTGGTAACTTTAGCAGCAAAAAATCTCTGTCAGACATTATCCAAAGCTTGCCAGCCATGGTCAGTACCGCTGACCATTATTTGCCAATGCCGCCATCCGCGACTACCGATTGCGCTATCATGGAGCAATTGACTAAGTTTTGCCGTTATTTACAGCAATTGATACCCGTACCGGCGCGTCACCATTCGCTGGATAATGCCAGTCACTCATCAACCTTCATTCAACTGCCAACCATGCAGTGCCCATCGTCAGTCTGCACTTGCGCTTCAGTAAAATCTAGCACCACACTGGCGCAAGCGAAGCACCTACTGCCTATAGGGACGTCTCTTAGCTGTATCGACGGGGTTCGCTTGGATTTCCCCCATGGCTTTGGCGTGCTGCGCCAATCAAACACCAGTAATAGCCTAACCGCTCGCTTTGCTGGTGATAGCATCGACGACCTAAAAGATATTCAAGCCATATTTGCCACGTTATGCCGTCCGTTCAACACCGTACTGGCAGAGCAGATTCTTGCTATGGTTGCTGAGTAGTCGGCACGTATGGATAGTATGCTTGTACAAAAACGTAGATCTACCAAGCGCAATTAGCAGCACTGTACCAATTTATAAATGTTTGAATAACTACCAAAAACAACCCATTTAAAACCGCCCTTTAGGAGTTTGTAATGACGCTTAATTTAGATGATGCCAAAAACACCGCCGAAGTACTCACCACGGCACTGCCCTATATTCAGCGCTTTGTTGATAAATTGATCGTCGTAAAATACGGTGGCAATGCAATGACTGACCCTGAGCTTGAAAGCTCGTTCGCCCGCGATATTGTGTTGCTAAAAACCGTCGGTATACACCCAGTGGTGGTACATGGCGGCGGTCCGCAAGTGGACAATCTTTTAAAAGAGCTAGGCCGTCAGTCAGATCGTATCGATGGGATGCGCGTCACGGACAAAAGCACCATGGATATCGTCGAAATGGTTTTGGGCGGTAGCGTCAATAAATCCATTGTCAGCTTGATTAATAAGCACGGTGGACGTGCGATTGGTCTGACGGGTAAAGACGCCAACTTAATCTTAGCCAAAAAGTTAAAGATGGAAAAAATCGGCGAAGATGGTATCGCTGTTCCTATCGATTTAGGATTTGTCGGCGATGTGGTCAGTGTTAATAAAGACGTGATTAACATGCTCATTGCCTCTGATTTTATCCCAGTCATCGCACCACTTGGCGTTGATGCCGACGGCAATACCTATAATATCAATGCCGATCTAGTCGCAGGTAAAGTGGCTGAGTTTTTGCAAGCAGAAAAACTCATGTTGCTGACCAATATCAAAGGCGTACTGGGCCGTGATGGCGAAGTTGTGACTGGACTCACGCCAAAGAAAGTCGACAGCCTCATCGAAGACGGTACAATCTCAGGCGGCATGATTCCCAAGATCCAATGCGCACTCGATGCGGTGCGTAGCGGTGTCAAAAGCGCTGTCATTGTAGATGGTCGCGTCCCGCATGCCACGCTATTGGAGATTTTTACCAATGAAGGGGTTGGTACACTCATCAGTCGTGATTTGGACTCATCATTGAGCCAGTAGAGCTTAGCCGTAACTGACATAAAAAAGCCCGAGCTTGAATACCAAGCTCGGGCTTTTTTATGACTCATGAATGCTTTGATAATCGTTAGCAAGCAAAGCGCTTAATAAGCACAGAACTCGACAGAACTATGGCTAGTGTTGCCATATACTTGCATGTAATGATTGCCTTTATTTTCGGTAAAATAAGAGGTCTCATTATCATAGCGGTCACCATCTAGGCGCCCTTTAGGCCCTGAAACGTATGCGACGTTTATTTGGTCATCGCCCACATTACGAATCACTAAGTTTTGCTCAGGTAGCAACCATAAGCGGAACAACTTACCATCTTTGATGTTACCGCTAAAACTACCACAATAGCTGTCTTTGGCAAAAGTAATCTTGGTAGATGAGTCAGCAGCTTGGACGCCTGTCATCATCAAAGAGGCTGTTGCAAGCGTCGCCATTAATAACAACTTTTTCATAGTCTTATCCTTAACTATTATAAACAAGCAAACTTAATTCCATTCATGAAATCATAGTTTATAAGCTGCCAAAGTGACAGCTTTTTTATGAAAAATTTGTATCAAATTCGTCTTCATTGAAACCGCAAAGCAGTACTGGCTGACCTTGATTTTTGTCCTTGATCTGACCTTCTACCATCGGGCGCTTAATCATACTAGTATTCTCTACTAGCAAGTCAATCGCGTTGTCTATATTGGCATCTGCCGCTTGCTTTTGGCTATCGTCTAGCTTGCGCCATGTGGTACCGCGTTTGTTGAGCACTTTATCAACGCCTAGCTCATTCACCCAGCGCTGGATACTCTCTCTGTCGATGCCTTGTTTTTTATAATCATGAAACTCATAGCTGACGTTTAGCGCATCTAGCTTAGTAAACGCTTTTTTCATGGTGCTACAAGATTTGATACCGTAGATAGTGATGGTCATAGAAACTCCTCATGAATGTTCATTGATCCTTTTATTATACCCAAGGATGATGAGATGTAGACAACCCATCCCTCTAAAGTCACTTTTAATGCATAAACCTCATGAGCAAATACATCATATCGTCGCAATTTTTGCCAAATTACGCTATGCTATGGCATTGTCAAATTCCCCCTATTTTTATTAGTATCAACCAATTTTGAGCCGACTATGAGCAACGCCGTGACAGCAGACCAAACAGAAAAAAACTATTACAATCCACAAGCGATAGAAGCCGCGCAACAAGCCAAATGGGCAGATGACAAGCGCTTTGAAGTGGGCAATGAGCCAAGCGATAAGCCAAGTCGTTATATGCTGTCTATGTTTCCGTATCCAAGCGGTAAGCTGCATATGGGTCACGTGCGCAACTATACAATCTCTGACGTACTGAGCCGTTACTATCGCCTTAAAGGTTATGAAGTCATGCAGCCAATGGGCTGGGATGGTTTTGGTTTGCCAGCAGAAAACGCGGCGATTGCCAATCAAACCCCGCCTGCGGCATGGACGTTTGCCAATATTGACAACATGCGTGCGCAGCTTAAACTGCTCGGCCTCTCTATTGACTGGTCGCGTGAGTTTGCCACTTGTAGCCCTGAGTATTATCAGTGGGAGCAGTGGTTGTTTTTACAGTTATACAAAAAAGGCTTGGTCTACAAAAAGCTCTCGACCGTCAACTGGGATCCAATTGACAACACCGTATTGGCCAACGAGCAAGTCATCGATGGCAAAGGTTGGCGTAGTGGCGCTGCAGTTGAGAAGCGCGATATCCCGATGTACTACTTCAACATCACCGATTATGCGGACGAATTGCTTGACGATTTGGACCAACTAGAAGGTCATTGGCCGTCTGAAGTGTTGACCATGCAGCGTAACTGGATCGGTCGTAGCGCAGGTATGGAAGTGCACTTCCCTTATGAGCTGTCTGGCGAAACCAACACGTTAGATGTGTTCACAACCCGTCCTGACACTTTGATGGGCGTGACTTATGTTGCGGTTGCAGCAGAGCATCCGCTCGCACAGTATGCCTCAGAGAATGATGAAGCGATTGCTGAGTTTTGTGCTCTATGCAAAAAAGGCTCAGTGGCTGAAGCAGATATGGCCAAAGCCGAAAAAATCGGTATGGACACTGGCCTGACTGTGACGCATCCACTGACTGGCGAAGAAGTGCCGGTGTGGGTTGCCAACTATGTGCTTATGAGCTACGGCTCAGGTGCGGTCATGGCAGTGCCTGCACATGATGAGCGTGATTATGAGTTCGCTAATAAGTACAACCTACCCATCAAGCAAGTCATCACTGTGCCTGAAGGCTATTTTGATAATGAAGAAGCCGACGCTAAGGCCAACAATACTGTCGCCAACCTTGCCTATACCGAGCGCAACACCTTGGTCAATTCAGGTGAGTTCGATGGTCTAGACTTTGAGCAAGCGTTTGAGGCGATGCTAGCCACACTTGAGCCAAAAGAGCTGGCCAAGAAAAAAATCCAATATCGCTTGCGTGACTGGGGTGTTTCTCGCCAGCGCTATTGGGGCTGCCCAATCCCAATGATCAACTGTGAGCATTGCGGTACAGTGCCTGTCGAAGAGCAAGACCTACCAGTCATATTGCCAACGGATGTTGTGCCAGATGGTCGTGGTAATCCGCTCAAAAACATCCCTGAGTTTGTCAATACCACTTGCCCTAAATGTGGCAACCCTGCTGAACGTGAGACCGATACCTTTGACACTTTCGTTGAGTCAAGCTGGTATTACGCCCGCTTTGCTAGCCCAAATGATACGCAAAACATGGTCAATAAGTCTGCTGCCAACAAGTGGCTGCCGGTTGATCAATATGTTGGCGGTGTAGAGCACGCTGTGATGCACTTATTATATGCACGCTTCTTCCATAAGCTGATGCGTGACGAATCACTCGTATCAGGGGATGAGCCGTTTGCCAACTTGATGACCCAAGGCATGGTGCTCGCTGGTACCTTCTATCGCGTCAACGCGGATGGTAGTACCACGTATTACTTTGCTGAAGATATTGATATTGATTTCGATGAGCGTGGCCAACCAATCAAAGCCCTCCTAAAATCTGATGGGCAGCCTGTGACGATTGGCAAAATCGAAAAAATGTCTAAATCAAAAAATAATGGCGTCGATCCGCAGATTACCATTGATAAGTATGGTGCGGACACCGTTCGCCTGTACACACTGTTTACCGCGCCTGCCGATCAAACGCTTGAGTGGTCAGATGATGCACTAAAAGGCCCGTATAACTTTGTGAAAAAAGTATGGCGTATTGCAAACGACCATATGCAAGCATTGACAGCCGCCAATATCAGCAGTGATACGCTCAACAGTGCCACATTAAACACAGAAGGATTGAGTACCGCTGCCAAAAACTTGCGCCGTAAGACTCATGAAACGATTGCCAAGATTGACAGCGATTTAGGCGACCGTTTGGCACTGAATACGCCAGTATCAAGCCTGATGGAACTTGCCAATGAGCTAACGGGCTTTAACGCCAGTAATGAGCAAGAGCTACAAGTCAAACACGAAGCGCTCACCAACTTATTAATCATGCTATCAGTCTATGCCCCGCACGTCGGCGAGCATCTGCTTGAGCAACTAGGACTTGACACCTTAACTCTAGACTACCCAGTCGTTGATGACAGTGCGCTCGTACAAGACACCATCACGATGGTGGTACAGGTCAATGGTAAAATGCGTGGTAAAATGGACGTCGCACCGAACAGCGATCCTGAGCAGTTAAAAGAACAAGCTCGCACGATGGAAAGTGTGGCAAAATTCATCACAGGCGAAATCAAAAAAGAAATCGTTGTGCCCAACAAGCTCGTCAATATCGTGGTTGCAGGCTAAGATTAAGCTAAGACTTTTAGGCTTAGGCAACTAAGCCTTTTTATCATATGAGGATAGCGTTATGTCGTACAAGCACCGAGCTGGGCCATCAGATCAAGCAACCCCTAACGCACCTAACGCACCTAACGCACCAAGTATGGCTGCGCGAAAGTCTGGTGCAAAAAAACTCGCGGCCGTGTTGCTAGCAGGATTACCAATGTTTGCGGTAGTAGGTGCAGCAGCGACGCTGAGCGGTTGCGGCTTTCATCTACGCGGTTATGACGCGCCTATGTTACTTGATGTCAATAGAACCGCTGTCATCATCGAGGACAACCGTACCTCATTTCCTCTGAAACTGCCATTGACGAAGCGTCTTGAAACCTTGGGCGTTGATGTCATTGACAATATGACCTCAGATGAGGTGACCCGCAATAATCAGCAAATCGGTCCTGATACCATTGCAGCAATTGATATCAGCAATATGCGTTTTAAACGTTATGAGCTGGTTGGGGTATTGACAGAGATTCGTCTGGTACTATCTGCCGATGTCAGCTACCAGACCATGGAAAATGGCAAACTGGTTACCCTGACCAATCCCATCCAAGTGGATCGTAGTTACCAGTATAATGAAGCATCGGTCAGTACCGACGATCAGCAAGGCGATCAAACGCGTGACTGGCTCTATGACACACTAGCCCGCCGTATCACTGACCAATATGTTGCGCTGTCTCTGCCTAAAGTTCCCTCTAGAACTGCCAAGATACCGGTACAAACAGGCAAAGGATCCGCATCAACAGCGGTTGTATTACCAACGCCTTGACCCTTTGCATTCTAGACATTTACTATTTATTACCATCAATCTGCGCGTCATCACCTTATGCAAGATACTTTTATAAAAGCCTATCCAAAACTACTTCAACTCTCAGTTGGAGTAGCAGGGCTATGGCTCGCGCATGGTGATGAGCCACTGCTCAGTCAATGGCTGATGGATGCGCTGCGACCGCACTGGCGCGCGCAAAATTACGCCATCAAACGCATAGAGCTAATTTCCGTCAAGAGCTGGCAAGAAGTATTATCAGAGCTTGGCAGTCAGTCTTTATTCGATGATGCCAGCGCTTTAATCGTGACCGGCAATCATAAACCTGACAAAGCGGTTATCGCTGAGCTAGAGCGCTTTGCCATTGAGGCACAAGCCGGTACGCACAGTCACAGTCTATTGTGGCTCACGCCTAAGCAGGATAAACGCAGCCAGAGCAGTAAGTGGTTTGCCCCTTTTGCACAATATGGCAACGTCATTGATTGCAATCTATACAATGAGCAGCAGCGACAGCAGTTATTACAGATACAGGCACAGCAGTTTGGGTTACGACTGTCTCAAGAAGCGTGGCAGCTCCTGATGTCACATACGGAGCACCATTTATTAAGTGCTTATCAAACGCTTTGGCGACTGTCCTACCTGTTTGCACCGCAGTTATTTGAAAGTGATGATGCCAAGCCGACTAGCGGCGATACACAGCCTACAAGCACCGTGGCGCTAGATATCGCAGATCTGCAAGCAGCACTGGTCAGTGACGCGCAATTTAGTGTGTTTGACTTATCTGATGCAATGCTCGCAGGCAATAGTGCACAAGTCGCCAAAATCATTTTTCAGCTAAAGTCGACCGATGAACCCACCACTCTAGTGCTATGGGCCATCAGCAAAGACATGCGTCAAATTATACAATTGATGGATGGACAAGATCCTCAAGCATTAGGCATTTGGCGTAGCAAGCAAGGTCTCTACCAACAAGCGTGCCGTCGTCAATCAAAAGAACAAACGAGCGAATGGCCTGCCCTGCTTTACCGCTGTGACCAAGCCATCAAAGGGCTAATCCGTCAGCCAGCATGGGAGCTATTACTACAAGCCGCATTGGAATTGGCAGGTAAGCGTTTATTTGCGATGCGCTAAAATTAGTCTGTAATCATCTTCTATGGTTCTGTTTACTAACGAGTTATTTACCTCTTCTCTTACTGACTTATACGTTTAAACACTATAAGTCCAGATTCTACTATCCTATCTTGTTCTCCTATAATTTTCGCTTTTAAGCGTTTATTTTCTGTACCTATCTCTATGCTTGGCTACCTTAACCTTTCGTAAACTAATTTCCATTCCATTTTGTAGGTGAAGTCTCTACTATATCTACACTTGATTTAATTGTGATTGGATTGTTGTCATGCGCAAAATAAGCAAAAAGTCTGCTATAAAATGGGGTGTCATTGCCTTAATTATCGTAGCATTAGGGGCTTTGGCCTATACTTTTTTAAAGCCAGAAGAAACCACACCCAACTATCTAACTGCAACCGTTGAGGTCGGTGATATTGAAAACAATGTCATGGCATCGGGTAAAGTGAAAGCGTTAAATACCGTCGATGTAGGGGCACAGGTATCTGGTGAAGTAAAACGCCTGTACGTTGAAGTCGGTGATGAGGTCAAACAAGGCGATTTGATTGCGCAGATTGATCAAGTGACTCAGAAGAACAGCCTGAGTAATGAACAAGCCACCCTTGAGCAAAGTGAAGCGGCGCTACAAAGTGCACAAGCGGAATCGTTTAGCAAACAAGCCAGTCTAAAAAGTGCCTATGCTGATCTTGCCAGCCGTCAGTCTGAGCTCAAACAGGCACAGTCTGATTTTGCACGCTTGCAAGACTTAGTCGCTATCGACGCTATCTCGCAGCAAGAATATGACACGCAAGCGACCAGTGTCGAGACCGCAAAAGCAGCCGTTGCCAATGCACGTGCAGCTATCGATACGGCAAAGGCTGCGATTGCGACTACCGAAGCCAATATCAACAGTCAGCAAGCGGCGTTACGCAAATCACGAACCAATGTGAGTACCGCTGAAGAAGATCTGAGCTATACCACGATTCGCGCGCCGATATCAGGTACCGTCGTTTCTATTACGACTGAACAAGGCACCACCGTGAATGCCAACCAAACGGCGCCCACACTGGTGACACTAGCGGATTTATCGACCGTGCGTATCAACGCGCAAATCTCAGAAGCTGATGTCATTAACGTCAATGCTGGTATGCCCGCTTATTTCAATATCATTGGTAATCCAGATAAGCAGTATGATGCGACATTGACCGCTATCGAACCTGCCCCAGAGCAGATCAGTAGCACCAGCTCGACAGACGCTGCTATCTATTATGTCGGCTACGTAGAAGTACCGAACCCTGACCGCTTGTTCCGAATTGATATGACCGCGCAGATTTATATCATCGTCAATGAAGCCAAAAATGCGCTATTAGTACCGTCAACAGTGATACAAGAGAAGCGTTCTAAAGGTAAAGGTAAAGAAAAAGTCAAAGCAGCCACGGGCAAGTTTGTACGTGTATTAAAAGATGACGGAACCGTAGAAGAGCGTACAGTAGAAGTCGGTATCGATAACCGAGTAAATGCGCAAATCTTAAGTGGTTTGAAAGAAGGTGAAGAAGTAATCATCAGTGAAGAAAGCGGTAAGAAATCAGGTAGCGGCCGTATCCCTGGTGGACCTCGAATGTAACTTGTTCTTTGACTATGTTGAATAAAAAAGGGCTTGTTAAATATCGTAGCCCTTTCATAACAACACTATAACGCTTATTAGCCTTTATTAAAGACACTGCTATGACTATATCTCAATCTCCTAAACCGCCGACTGAAGATAGCTCTGAAAGTAGCACGGCTCAAAACTTAGGGTCACACACTTCTGCTAACCTTTCAAACAGCTCAGATAACTTAAATAATTTAGACAATTTGGATAACTTAAATAATCGGGCAAAAACCAATACTGCTAACCATCCTGCATCAGGCAAGCCCATTATGGAGTTGTCTGGCATTATCAGAGAGTTCCCTGCTGGTGAGCAAACCATTCGCGTCTTGCATGATATCAATCTAACCATCAATCAAGGCGAGATGGTTGCCATCATTGGACAATCAGGCTCTGGTAAGTCCACCTTGATGAATATCTTAGGTTGTCTAGATCAAGCCACGGCTGGTGATTATAAGATTTATGGTCAATCCGCCCGTAAGCTTGATGCCGATCAGCTGGCCGAACTGCGCCGTGAGCATTTTGGTTTTATTTTTCAGCGCTATCATTTGCTTGGTGATATCAGTGCCAAAGACAACGTCGCCGTCCCTGCCGTGTATGCTGGCATGGATACCGAGGCACGCACCAATCGTGCTGAGAAGCTATTAACGGATTTAGGCCTTGGTAGTAAGGTCAATAACCGTCCCAATCAGCTCTCAGGTGGACAGCAGCAGCGTGTTTCTGTTGCTCGTGCACTGATGAATGGTGGTGACGTAATCTTAGCAGATGAGCCAACGGGTGCCCTAGACAGTAAGTCTGGCGAAGACGTCATGGCGATTTTGCATGACCTCAGCGCACAAGGTCATACCATTATCATGGTCACGCATGATCCAAAGCTGGCGGCACAAGCGGAGCGTGTGATTGAACTAAAAGATGGCTATGTCATCGCTGACTATCAAACTGAGCATTACAAGCACACAGACAAAAAACCAGAGTCTATCCTTGGTGAGCATCGTAAAAGTGCCTTTGGTAGCTTTGTTGATCGACTGCTTGAAGCGTTTAAGATGTCTTTGCTTGCTATGCGTGCGCATAAGATGCGTACCCTACTGACCATGCTCGGTATCATCATCGGTATCGCTGCAGTCGTATCTATCGTTGGCCTTGGTCAAGGCTCTCAGCAGCAAATCCTCGCCAATATCAGCTCGCTAGGTACCAATACCATCACCGTCAATGATGGCTATCCTAGAGGCGACCCTAGACGCCGTTACAACGATGACAACTTGACACCAGAAGACGCAGAAGCGGTCGGCAATCAGCCCTATATTATCAGCGTCAGTCCTCAGGTAAATGCCAACTCTAGCGTGCGCTATCGTAGTATACAAGAGGATGCCACCGTCAATGGCGTTGGTGAAGACTATCTAACCGTCACTGGTGAGACGTTGGCATTGGGTCAAGGGTTTGATGCAAAAAGCGTCACATTACGTAGTCAAGATATCATCATCGATGACAATGCCAAACAGACCTTTTTTGCAGATATTGATAACCCCATTGGTGAAGTGATATTGGTTGGTAGTGTGCCTGGACGTGTGATTGGCGTACTCGAAGAGAGCGATGGTGGCTTCGGTCCCAGTGTGACGACGCCCACCATCTATATGCCTTATACAACGGTGATGTCGCGCGTCACTGGTAGTACCAATATAGACCGCTTTGTGGCGTTATTAGATGACAGTATCTCCTCTAGTGCCGCAGAGACTGCCATTTCTGATTTGATAGAGAGTCGCCATGGCAAAGATGATTTTGAGTTACGTAATTCAGACTCTATCCGTCAAACGATCGAGTCGACGACAGGTACGATGACATTGCTTATTTCATCGGTCGCGGTTATTTCATTGATCGTCGGCGGTATTGGGGTCATGAACATCATGCTCGTCTCTGTCACCGAGCGCACCAACGAGATTGGTGTACGTATGGCAGTAGGCGCACGTCAAAGCGATATCATGCAGCAGTTCCTCATCGAGGCCGTTCTAGTCTGTATCTTAGGGGGACTGATTGGTATTGGGCTGGCCTTTGCCATTGGTGAATTAATTAATAGTGTGGGCGGTGATAATTTCAAAGTTATCTATTCATCAACCTCTATTATTGCCGCTTTTGTGTGCTCTACTCTCATTGGCGTGGTATTTGGATTCTTGCCTGCCCGTAATGCCGCCAAATTGGATCCTGTTGAAGCATTGTCTAGGGACTAAAAGCTGTGACTGGCATTTTAAATCAGTATTTATTGCCATCAAACATCCACCAATAAGCCAAATTAGATAAAAAAAAGGCATTTTTTTGCATTAATTGCATTTTTTTGGCGCTTCGGGGTTGTATTTGGCTCATTTATATATATAATGTGCTCTCACGTTTAGAGATACAAATTAACTAAACGGGAAAGCAAGCATCATGCTTAAATTATTAAGTATCGTTTGCAAACATTAGGGCTGTTAGCTCAGTTGGTAGAGCAGTTGACTTTTAATCAATTGGTCCCGCGTTCGAGTCGCGGACAGCCCACCATATTTAGTTTGATCTTTATTAATCGTTCTGCCCTATCCGGTAGTAGACTAATAAAGATAAGTTTAAAATACATCGTTAAGATGTTTAGTTTTAGAAAGTTCTTTAGTTAGAATTTTTTCTTGCAGAGTTAAAAAGCATCGCTTTTTTATATACTCTTCAGGGCTGTTAGCTCAGTTGGTAGAGCAGTTGACTTTTAATCAATTGGTCCCGCGTTCGAGTCGCGGACAGCCCACCATATTTAGAAAGCCCAGTTACTATCTTAGTAACTGGGCTTTTTTTCGTCTGGGTTTTTTGAACGTGTTTTTTAACTTTGGCTTTTACTTATATTTCTTACGTTTAAACAGTCGAAAGTTATCTCTCTTGCGCCATAGTAGTTTATGTCTGATCGTATCTTTGATGGTACGTGGGTGCTTGGGTGCATGAGCAATAAACTCATCAAACTCTGCCTCACTCATGGCCAGCTCTCGACCATGTGCCATCATCACCATTGACGGTTGCAATGCTCTTATTTTTTTTAACGATTCAACATAGTCTTTAGGGTAATAGACAGGAAACGGTGCTACGAACTTGTGGCGTAATTTAATGATTAAATCAGCTGTATATACTTCGCGACTGGGCAAATGAAACAAAGACAAGTCACGATCCGTATGACCTGGCGTCTCTAATACTTGCCACTCATCAAAATGTGGCACAAGCTTGCCGTCTGTGACGGTGATATCCGGTCTCAGACTTGCCGAGTAATACAGGTTTTTAAATGAGCGGCCTTGACGTCTGGCCACATAATACCCTAGATGTATATCTACGAAGTGCATCGTGTGCCCACCAATACCGCTATACCACTGCTTTTTTTTATCCGCTGAGACAATCAGACAGCCAGTCTTTCCTCGAAACTTATTCGCACCGCCTGCATGATCCGGATGCATATGCGTAACCACCACTACTTTTAGGTCAGTGATGGGTCGTTTCAATGTTGTCTCAATATAGTCAAGCACCATCGGTACATCAGCACGGCAGCAACCATCTAACAGCATTATTTTATCTGGATATACTGCCAGATAACTACTTTGGATATATCCTTCTAAACGTACAATTTCACATAGACTCATTGGTGTTCCCTACCTCATTCGTCGTTATTATTGTGAGGCTTTTGTTCAGTTTTATAGCCAACCTTTAGTATAGCGCCCGTCACCACAAATAAAATGACTTTGAGTGAACGCTTGTGACTATATACAAAAGTAATGCGGCATACAGAGACGACATAGCTAATACTATTAACAAATAACGATTAGAACCTGTATATATATGACTTTTATCTATAAAAATTCTCACCTTATTAGCAAAAAGCAAAAACCCAGCACTTAGGCTGGGTTTAAGGAAACATTTAGTAATTGGATAGTTTGTAAACTATCTACTTATCAACTATGCAAGATCACGAACCTTTGGCTCACGTTCCCATAGACGAGACTTAGCATTGCTGATAAAGGCATCTAGCTCAGCCAATGGCGTCACAAATTCATCTTTTTCAACTGGGAGTTTACTTAGGATAAATTCATCAGTCGCGCCGCAATATGCGATGGCTTTGCAATGGTTGTACGCATCGTTGAACCAATCTAGTGCTGAGCTGTCTTTTGCCAGCTTCTTAGCTTGGTCAGGCATGATGATACTAACGACGGCATCAAACATCACTGACGGACCCCCAGCGAGACGCTCATCAGCTTGTATGCGTGTACCATCATCCAATACGACTTCTTTGTTAGGCGCTACAATCTTGACGCTAGCACCTTGCGCTTTGGCGGCATCTTCGAATTTTTTGACTTCACTGCTATTAGAACCTTCCGCGACTAATATACCGATCATACGGCCTTTTAGTGTATCAGGCGTTAGACCAATCGTTTGTACCGCTTTAGACGTTCCCAAGTCTTGGACAGGTGCAGCCGCATCCGCTGGCTCTGGTAGCTCCATACCCAGTGCCGTTGCTACGCGGTTGGCCAAGTCTTCATCGATATGAATCAAATGGCTAAGCATACGCGTACGTACATGAGCTGTATCTACTTTGCCTAGCTCAAATGCATAAGCGGTTGCAATATGTGCTTGCTCGGTTGCTGTCTGGCTACGATAGAACATACGTGGCTGGCTATAATGATCTGCAAAGCTCTCGTCACGTACTCGGCCTTTTACGCCATCATCTAGTTGCTCATGGAATGAGTTAAAGCCACGTTTAGCGCTTTCACGAGGACGAGTTGGATCTAGGCTTTGTGGCTCATAGAGTACACGTGTCTTAGGCACTTGCATTTGCATATGACCATCTTGCTGATTGTTAGCAAACGGACATTTTGGTGCATTAATAGGAATCTGGGCAAAGTTTGGCGATCCTAACCGTGATAGCTGGGTGTCTAGATAACTAAACAGACGACCTTGTAATAATGGGTCATTACTAAAATCAACACCAGGTGGCAAATGCGATGGGCAGAATGCTACCTGCTCAGTCTCTGCAAAGAAATTGTCTGGATAGCGGTTCAATACCATCTTACCCACGACTTTAACTGGCACCAATTCTTCTGGAATCAGTTTTGTCGCATCGAGATGATCAAATGGAAATTCGTTGGCTTCTTCTTCAGTAAATAACTGTACGCCAAACTCCCATTCAGGATAGTCGCCATTATTGATTGACTCAAACAAATCACGGCGATGATAGTCAGGATCAGCACCTGAGATTTTCACTGCCTCATCCCATGTGGTCGATTGTACGCCCAATACTGGCTTCCAATGGAAACGTACAAAGGTGCTCTTACCGTCTTTATTGATTAAGCGATAGCTATGAATACCGAAGCCTTCCATCATGCGTAGGCTACGTGGTAGACCCCGATCACTCATCAGCCAAATTAGATTGTGCATGGTTTCAGGACTTAATGAGACAAAATCCCAAAACGTATCATGAGCGGAGGCCGCTTGCGGAAAACCGCGATCTGGTTCTGGTTTTACCGCATGAATCAAATCTGGAAACTTCATCGCGTCTTGGATAAAGAAGATTGGCATGTTATTACCAACGATATCCCAATTACCTTCTTCCGTATACATTTTCACAGCAAAACCGCGCACATCACGTGGCGTGTCTTTTGAACCTTTGTTACCTGCTACCGTTGAAAAGCGCGTAAATAATGGCGTTTGCTTACCCGTTTCGGTCAATACTTTTGCAGTCGTATATTCTTCTAATGACTCTGTCAGCTCAAAATAACCGTGTGCTGCACTACCACGAGCATGAACGATACGCTCAGGGATACGCTCATGGTCAAAATGATTGATTTTTTCACGTAATACAAAATCCTCTAACAGCGTCGGCCCACGTGAGCCTGCTTTTAGCGAGTTTTGGTTATCAGCGATAGCTACACCTTGCTGCGTGGTTAATACTTTGGTGTCGCCGCCTGCGCGCTGATGGGTTTCACCACCATTGCCACGTTCAGTGTTCATGTTTTTGGCGGGGTCAGTATGATCGATATTATTATTCATAAAAAGTCCTAGCTAATAGATTGAGAGTGCTCTTTTAAATCACTAAAAGAGTGCCTACACAGTTTTGATATCCTTTGAGATAATGGTGACTTCATCTGTCATTTATTTGTCTGTGTCTTCAGTATTGCCGAGCGTTAAATTGATACCGCACTAAAATTCATAAAAGAATAATAGGCTTAGGACTTATACTACCCAAAAAATAAGTCAAATATAGTTGCGTATATAGTAAACCTTGTTGATGTTTGGTTAAGGTTTATAGACGCTATAAAGCAGCTGCTTTAGATGGTCTCAAAGGCGCATAAACGTTAACAATAGAATCTTGTAATGTAGTTATTCTTTAAGGTATGCTTTTATGAAATACTAAGGATGGTTAATAAATAAAACAGGCACAATCTTTAGCCAACCCTTTATCTTTCTCACATACTTATAAGGCGATCCATTATGCTACCAACTCTAAACTCTCCATCTAAGAAACCTTATCACTCATTGCTAGTAGGCGCGTCAATGGGTCTAATGGCATTAATGTTCAGTCAGACAGCTGCCGCTATCACAACCAAAAATGTGACTTATACGGTCGATGACCAAGCATACGAAGGCTATTATGCCAAGGCGGACAAAGCTAATGCACCTTTTATCTTATTGATTCATGATTGGGATGGTCTAACTGACTATGAGCGCAAACGTGCTGACATGTTAGCGGCTGAAGGCTACAACGTATTGGCGGCCGATATGTTTGGACAAGGCATTCGCCCCACTTCTATCGAAGAAAACAAACGCCTAACTGGGGAGCTATATGATGATCGTAATAAAATGCGTCGCATATTGGCAGGGGCATTAACGGCAGGACAACTACAAGGCAATGATGTGCGTAAAGGCACTACGATGGGTTATTGTTTTGGCGGTACAGTTGCGTTAGAGCTAGCACGTTCAGGCTTTGAGCAAAAAGCATTCGTCCCTTTCCACGGTGCCTTCGACATTCCAACCGGTCAAAGCTATGACAAAACTACAGGAGAAATCCTAGTATTCCATGGCTCTGCTGACCAATCTGTCTCGCTAGAGAGCTTTGCGACTTTGGGCAAGACATTAGAAGCAGCCAAGATACCTCACGAAATGGTTACCTACAGCGGAGCGCCACATGCCTTTAGCGTATTTGGCAGCGATAGATATGATGCCCGCGCCGATGAGCGCTCTTGGAAACGCTACTTGGACTTTTTAGCAGAAGAATATAAATAACCTAGCAGCACAAGTTGAATAAGTAATAATATAAGCAAACCCAGACAAAAAGACACCTCAATTAAGATCTAATAATGATCCATTAAGGTGTCTTTTTATTTATTTAGTTTTTGCTGACGCTTTAAAAAATTAGCGCTTCTGAAATACCAATAGTTGATTATTAGCAGGCATCGCATACGATTTAGAAAGTTGTAAATGATGAGCATTTGCTAAACTAACGACATCTTCTTTATCGCGAATGCCGCTATCAGGATTACCTGATCTCAACATCGCATCAAATCGCTGATTACCTTCACTGGTATATTTGCCATCTTCGTTAAATGGGCCATATATAATCAGCTTACCGTCAACAGGTAGCGCCTCACCAGCCAATGTAAATAACCGCTCAACTAGAGCCCAGCTAATGATATGCAAAGTATTGGCTGTAAATATCACATCATAAGGTTTGGCTATATCACTGCTATTTAAATGACCACTAACAGGTACTGAATCATGCGCCAAATCAAACGCTAATGGCGAATATAGATTAGGTGCAGTATAAGCATTATGCCAAGCGACTATATGGCGGTGATTACTAATAACATCGCTGGTTTGCCATTGTATCTCAGGCAGATTAGGGGCAAAGTAAACGCTATGCTGACCTGTCCCAGAGCCAATCTCTAGCACATGATTAAAGCCTTGTAGCTCTGTTTGAAGTATTTCTAGAATAGGCTGCTTATTATTTTCACACGCTTGAGAAAACGGCAATGCAGAAATATCTACTTTATTATTTGGATTATCACTATCCAGATTATCGTCATGCATCACTATCCTCCCAAACCATCTATTATGCTCTCAGTATTGATAGCAGTAGATTAACAAGCACTGTCTATATTGCCATAGTTCTACCAAACAAATCACAACTAGTAAATCCCTGCCTCTACCCCAGCAGCCAAGGTCATAGCAAGCTCTTCTACTTGCTCAGCAAAGCTATCTTGCCAATCGCCTTGTAGTATCAGCGCCTCTTGCACCCAAGACCAGCGCAATCCCGTGATAATGGTTTTGAGCGCACGCTTAGTACCCGTACCATCATGCCCTGCTCGAATATATACCGCAAATGGCATACCTTGCTTCTTTTCTAGCACGGGATAATAGCAGCGATCAAAAAAATCTTTGGTCAGCCCTGCCATATACGCTAGATTTTCAGTCGTACCTAGCAGTAACGCATCAGCAGCCAACACATCCTCAGGCTGCGTATCCTGCGGTGATTTCAAAACGACGTTGATATCTATATCAGGATGATTGGCACCGTCATAAGCTGCCTGCACCAATTTCTGAGTATTAGGCGATGGCGCATGAGCGACGATGAGTAAAGTCTTAGTAGACATATTAAGCGTCTGTGCCATTGTTAAACACTAAGTTTTGAGTAATGGCAGGATCTAAGCTATTGCCTACTGGACAAGTCAACGCAGTTTTGTAGAATCGTTTTAACGTACTTTCATCCAATGCCTTCGAGAAATTGACTATAACGTGTATTTCACTCACACGCCTTGGTTTGGCAGCCATGACTTTGGTAACTTCTGCGGTCGTACCTGAGATATCGATGTCCATCGCTTCGGCTTTGATACCAATAATCGTTAAGATACAACTGCCCAAACTGGTCGCTAGCAAATCAGTAGGAGAAAACGCCTCACCTTTACCATGATTGTCCGTAGGGGCATCAGTGATGATTTGATTATTTGATTGTAAATGGATGGCTTGAGTACGTAAATTGCCTTGATAGGTTACTTTTGAAGTTGTCATGGAATTCTCTTTTATAGGTAATATTGGGTGTGAAAGTACGGTTTAGTTTTCAATTATTTTGCAAATTAGATAGTAAATACTCAGTGATTCAAAAATTATAAATACTCAATAAACATACGATATTTTAAGTCTGAATCAGGTGCAGGTATATTATAATCGGTAAATACTTGTTCCCATTGAGATACACATCCGGACAGTACTTCCATCAGTCCCTTTACATTGCCATCTGAATTTTTAATGTCAAAGGACACTCTCATAGCTTGCGTAATTTCAGTCATTTTTCCATCATCACCTATACCTAATAACATGTGCCTCGAGATTTTAGAATCGACCGAGGAAACAGATGACTTACGTCCTTCAAGCAATTTAAAGTGCTTTGACAAGTTTGCAATTGAACCACAATAATTCAGCCATTCATTTTGAGAGTGAATATTATAAAAATCTGACTTTTCAGCACCATCTAAATTCAAATATGCAAGACACCAATCTCGAAGGGATAAAGATGTTACACAAAAATTAAAAAAGTGATCTACCTTTTCCTGTATATCCTTGGAAGTCCATGTTCTTTTACCTTCACGTAACAACTTCTCTAATAGATCTTTAGGTTCTTTGTATTCTTTTAATATGGACATTATTGCTCCTAAGGTAGAATTACATAATTAATTTATATACAAATTTTCAAGTATATAATTTTTAAATAAATCTTCGCTAGCCCTTAAGCATCTGTCGAAGCTGAAAACTCTCTGAGCACACTCGATCCAGCAGCTTTATATATAGCTCCATCAGCACCGCCACCGCCTATCAATGAGAGTTTGGCTACATTTGACATTAGCAGTCGCGACCTTCTTCCTGATAGGCTACCTTGGTGTGTTTCTACCGTTCTTCCCACTTACTTTCTGTAAGGTTATACGCCTGATCATTATCATGAGGAGCAATGTTTGCATTTAATTTAAACGATTCTCCACCCATCTCTCTCCAACACTTTGAAAACCACTGAATAAGCTCATCAATCGCGATACTCCATGGGTCAAAATCTTCATCTTCATTGATATACTTCTCTTCAAGCTCATAAGGGTAGACATACTCTATCTCTAACAATTCTGGCTTAACAGGCGACGGATATTGAGCTTTACCATTGACATAAACAAAGTGTTCAGAATTATTTGAATCCATAAAAAAATTTCTAACTGGGAATCCTTGTGTGAATCCATCAGCAAATATTTCAAACTCTAGACTGACCACTTCTTTTGGATAACTATATTCGATTAACGCTTTCAAAACTGTTTTATACTCGTAGTGAGTCCATGTAGATATTTTTGAACTTTCTCTGAAAAATCTTGATCGATATTCATTTTATTTTCTTTTTATAGTATTGCCTCAATTAGACTGAATCATGGGCTGCAACGTGTGATGTATATTGTCATATCTTTTCAACTCATGAAACTTTAAATAAATCTGTACCTATTTTGGTTACCATTTACGTTTTATCTACGAATAGAATCAGATAGCAAAAACCCAGACCTAGAATATTGGTCGTAACAGGATTGAATGCACCTATTAAATACATTGGACTTGCTACGAATACGAAGAGTAATAATAAAATTAGAATAGCTACGGCTATATAGACAGGAGTCTTAGATTTATTGAGAAATATGATTGCGTAACCCAAAACTATCTCACCAATACCCGCTAAGGGTGAGGCTACCTTAGCAGGCACACCAATACCACTGATAGAGACCAAATGTACTTCGACCGCACTTAACCACAATATTTTGGGCACCAAACCATGATAAATAAACAAAAATCCCAATAGCACTCTACTAATCATCGAAACATGAGTGAGCTTATCTTTTTGCATTTAAAAAACGTGCCTCATTCTCTGGCAATGGTAGAGCACAGTAGTCATATTTACCAAAAAGACTATAACGATTTAATGCGATACGGTCATACATCCAATCTCGTATAGATGTCGGAATAATCTTGAAAATACAAACCCCTTTCCACGGATAGCCTAACTCTGCCATTATTTGAAAAAAAGCATCACTTTTTTGGAAGGACTGGTTACCTTCTACATAAAGCATGGTCTCATAAGAGTCGGTAGGTAGCCCAAAATAAAGCAGTATCTCTTGGCCTTCTTCTGACTGTACACTGCACAATTTGAAAAGCTGCTTACTATCATACTTGAGGATAAAATTACTCCATACGTTACATAGCTTACAAACACCATCGAAAAGAATGACTTTATCTAAAACACCGACATTGGGAGGGATTTTATCAGTACTCATCTTTTTACTCTTTTGAATAACCACTTATTGTTGAGTAAATTTAACACTAATATGGCTGAGCAACAATCTAAATATAAAAGTAGAGTGTGGTCTGATAATTTTTAATAATGAATAGCTAAAATTAGATAAAGAACAAACCTCAAAGCAAAAGGTACAATAACGCGAGATATGTGTAGAGGAAGTAATTAGGTAGCATTAACTAATGAAATGACTATATTAAGAATAAACCAACGCACAAAGAAAAAACCCCGACAAGCTAATGTCGGGGGATAATTCAGAATAGAGAGCTGACGATGACCTGAGCGCCGTAAAAATTGCATGCCAATTTTAGGCAGCGCAAGAGTAAATCCTTTAAATAGGATTTACTGTGTAGGTCACTAAGAATAAAAGATAAAAAAAAGAGCCACCCGGTTAAGGGTGACTCTTTTTAAGTATAGAGAGCTGACGATGACCTACTCTCACATGGACGAATCCACACTACCATTGGCGCAACGATGTTTCACTTCTGAGTTCGGGAAGGGATCAGGTGGGGCCATCGCGCTATTGTCGT
>NZ_JADYWX010000017.1:0-1685 GCF_015864565.1 Psychrobacter sp. SWN149 | reverse complement strand
TACCCTATATATCAGTTACTGGACGACAGTGATTGAGCACTATTTAAAAGCATAACTAAAGAACAACTTGTGTGGATTTTTGCTGATTCAGAATGCTAAAAAATAAAGTTGGTTGACTACCTTTTCGGTAGGATTCTAACTATAAAAATTATCATTTAAGACAGCAGAAAAACTCAAAGTTAATTCATTACGAACATAATTTTTAGCGATTTTGCCAGATTAGATGAGCCAAGTTTAGAAGCTTCTTTAAAGAGCTTCATAGCAAGATTAAACTGAAGAGTTTGATCATGGCTCAGATTGAACGCTGGCGGCAGGCTTAACACATGCAAGTCGAGCGGAAACGATGATAGCTTGCTATCAGGCGTCGAGCGGCGGACGGGTGAGTAATACTTAGGAATCTACCTAGTAGTGGGGGATAGCACGGGGAAACTCGTATTAATACCGCATACGACCTACGGGAGAAAGGGGGCAGTTTACTGCTCTCGCTATTAGATGAGCCTAAGTCGGATTAGCTAGATGGTGGGGTAAAGGCCTACCATGGCGACGATCTGTAGCTGGTCTGAGAGGATGATCAGCCACACCGGGACTGAGACACGGCCCGGACTCCTACGGGAGGCAGCAGTGGGGAATATTGGACAATGGGGGAAACCCTGATCCAGCCATGCCGCGTGTGTGAAGAAGGCCTTTTGGTTGTAAAGCACTTTAAGCAGTGAAGAAGACTCCGTGGTTAATACCCACGGACGATGACATTAGCTGCAGAATAAGCACCGGCTAACTCTGTGCCAGCAGCCGCGGTAATACAGAGGGTGCAAGCGTTAATCGGAATTACTGGGCGTAAAGGGAGCGTAGGTGGCTCTATAAGTCAGATGTGAAATCCCCGGGCTCAACCTGGGAACTGCATCTGAAACTGTAGAGCTAGAGTAGGTGAGAGGGAGGTAGAATTTCAGGTGTAGCGGTGAAATGCGTAGAGATCTGAAGGAATACCGATGGCGAAGGCAGCCTCCTGGCATCATACTGACACTGAGGCTCGAAAGCGTGGGTAGCAAACAGGATTAGATACCCTGGTAGTCCACGCCGTAAACGATGTCTACTAGTCGTTGGGTCCCTTGAGGACTTAGTGACGCAGCTAACGCAATAAGTAGACCGCCTGGGGAGTACGGCCGCAAGGTTAAAACTCAAATGAATTGACGGGGGCCCGCACAAGCGGTGGAGCATGTGGTTTAATTCGATGCAACGCGAAGAACCTTACCTGGTCTTGACATATCTAGAATCCTGCAGAGATGCGGGAGTGCCTTCGGGAATTAGAATACAGGTGCTGCATGGCTGTCGTCAGCTCGTGTCGTGAGATGTTGGGTTAAGTCCCGCAACGAGCGCAACCCTTGTCCTTAGTTACCAGCGGGTTAAGCCGGGAACTCTAAGGATACTGCCAGTGACAAACTGGAGGAAGGCGGGGACGACGTCAAGTCATCATGGCCCTTACGACCAGGGCTACACACGTGCTACAATGGTAGGTACAGAGGGCAGCTACACAGCGATGTGATGCGAATCTCAAAAAGCCTATCGTAGTCCAGATTGGAGTCTGCAACTCGACTCCATGAAGTAGGAATCGCTAGTAATCGCGGATCAGAATGCCGCGGTGAATACGTTCCCGGGCCTTGTACACACCGCCCGTCACACCATGGGAG
>NZ_JADYWX010000016.1:0-2946 GCF_015864565.1 Psychrobacter sp. SWN149 | reverse complement strand
CTCTACGACCGATTTCCGACCGGTCTGAGCGCACCTTCGTACTCCTCCGTTACTCTTTAGGAGGAGACCGCCCCAGTCAAACTACCCACCATACATTGTCCTCGGTATTGTTATACCTGAGTTAGAACCCCAACATGACCAGGGTGGTATTTCAAGATTGGCTCCACCAAGACTAGCGTCTTGGCTTCAAAGCCTCCCACCTATCCTGCACAAGTCAGGTCAAAGTTCAATGTAAAGCTGTAGTAAAGGTTCACGGGGTCTTTCCGTCTAGCCGCGGGTACACAGCATCTTCACTGCGATTTCGATTTCACTGAGTCTCTGCTGGAGACAGCGCTGCCATCATTATGTCATTCGTGCAGGTCGGAACTTACCCGACAAGGAATTTCGCTACCTTAGGACCGTTATAGTTACGGCCGCCGTTTACTGGGGCTTCGATCAAGAGCTTCGCTTACGCTAACCCCATCAATTAACCTTCCAGCACCGGGCAGACATCACACCCTATACGTCCACTTTCGTGTTTGCAGAGTGCTGTGTTTTTAATAAACAGTTGCAGCAGCCTGGTATCTGCGACTGCCAGCAGCTCAAGGAGCGTGTCCTATCACCACCAACAGCGTACCTTCTCCCGAAGTTACGGTACCATTTTGCCTAGTTCCTTCAGCAGAGTTCTCTCAAGCGCCTTGGTATTCTCTACCTGATCACCTGTGTCGGTTTAGGGTACGATTCGTTTATAACTATTGCTTAGAAGCTTTTCCTGGAAGCATGGTATTTGCCACTTCACTGTACAAGTACAGCTTGCTATCAGATCTCAGCCATGTAGTAGCCCGGATTTACCTAAGCCACAAGCCTACATCCTTTCACCTGGACAACCAACGCCAGGCTGACATAACCTTCTCCGTCCCTCCATCGCATTATAAACAAGTATCAGAATATTAACTGATTTCCCATCGACTACGCCTTTCGGCCTCGCCTTAGGGGTCGACTCACCCAGCCCCGATTAACGTTGGACTGGAACCCTTGATCTTCCGGCGTGCGAGCTTTTCACTCGCATTATCGTTACTCACGTCAGCATTCGCTCTTGTGATACCTCCAGCATGCCTTACGACACACCTTCACAGGCTTACACAACGCTCCCCTACCACTTGAAAACAAATTCAAATCCGCAGCTTCGGCTCCTAGTTTGAGCCCCGTTACATCTTCCGCGCGGGCCGACTCGACTAGTGAGCTATTACGCTTTCTTTAAAGGATGGCTGCTTCTAAGCCAACCTCCTAGCTGTCTATGCCTTCCCACCTCGTTTCCCACTTAACTAGGAATTTGGGGCCTTAGCTGGCGGTCTGGGTTGTTTCCCTCTCCACAATGGACGTTAGCACCCACTGTGTGTCTCCCGGATATCACTCATCGGTATTCGGAGTTTGCATCGGTTTGGTAAGTCGGTATGACCCCCTAGCCGAAACAGTGCTCTACCCCCAATGGTGTTCGTCCGAGGCGCTACCTAAATAGCTTTCGGGGAGAACCAGCTATCACCGAGTTTGATTAGCCTTTCACCCCTATCCACAAGTCATCCCCTGGCTTTTCAACGACAGTGGGTTCGGTCCTCCGGTGTCTGTTACGACACTTTCAACCTGCTCATGGATAGATCACTCGGTTTCGGGTCTATACCCTGCAACTAAACGCCCTATTAAGACTCGGTTTCCCTACGGCTCCCCTAAACGGTTAACCTTGCTACAGAATATAAGTCGCTGACCCATTATACAAAAGGTACGCAGTCACCCCAATAAATTGAGGCTCCTACTGCTTGTACGCACACGGTTTCAGGTTCTATTTCACTCCCCTCACAGGGGTTCTTTTCGCCTTTCCCTCACGGTACTGGTTCACTATCGGTCAGTCAGGAGTATTTAGCCTTGGAGGATGGTCCCCCCATCTTCAAACAGGATTTCTCGTGCCCCGCTCTACTTAATATGTTAACGCTAATGTTTCGAATACAGGACTATCACCTACTACGGTCAGCTTTCCCACGCTGTTCTTCTACATTAGCATTAATCGGCTTCTCCCCGTTCGCTCGCCGCTACTAGGGGAATCTCATTTGATGTCTATTCCTAAGGGTACTGAGATGTTTCACTTCCCCTCGTTCGCTTCCTAATAAATTAGGATACCTACCTTATGGTAGGTGGGTTTCCCCATTNGTCTTTCATCGCCTCTGACTGCCAAGGCATCCACCATGTGCGCTTCATTACTTGACCATACAACCCCAAGTAGTCTCTCGACTTCTAAGTGTCATACAATCTAATTATGATAACGATATCACCTATGTTTATACGCTTGATTCAGTTCTCTTATTACTTTTTTAATAACTCACCCCTGGGATAACAACTGATGTCGTTAAGAGGTGAGTTATTAAGGTTAAGAGGTGCGCGTGAACACGCTCCTCCTAACCCAGACTCATATCTATGTTTTTAAATAGTTCCTGTATTCTCGTCGAATTACAGGTTCTGTATAAAACAGAAAGAAGTAATCTTGCCAATATAGGCGAATCACTTGTTTCTATTTAATACTATTAGCACTCAAAGCTTACTTACATCGTTTATAGTAGTGGTGGAGCCAAACGGAGTCGAACCGTTGACCTCCTGCGTGCAAGGCAGGCGCTCTACCAACTGAGCTATGGCCCCATTATAAAATGGTGGGTCTAAGTGGACTCGAACCACTGACCCCCGCGTTATCAACACGGTGCTCTAACCAGCTGAGCTACAGACCCAATTACGCTTAATAAACGTAAGCTTAAACTAAAGAACAACTTGTTGTGAATTCTTGCTGACCGAATGCCATCTATAAGGAGGTGATCCAGCCGCAGGTTCCCCTACGGCTACCTTGTTACGACTTCACCCCAGTCATCAACCACACCGTGGTGAACGCCTCCCCGAAGGTTAAGCTATCCACTTCTGGTGCAATCA
>NZ_JADYWX010000015.1:0-3948 GCF_015864565.1 Psychrobacter sp. SWN149 | reverse complement strand
GATATCCGTACTCGATTTTTATCAGCCGTATATCAAAAAAGATGGTGACGAAAAGCACTACTTATCAGCCTCTCGTATTTTTACTATCACTTGGGCAATATTTATTATTCCTATTGCATTCACATTTATTGACAGTAAGGGGTCTATCTTAGAGACACTTACAGAAGTCTCTTCATATTTTGTTGGGGCAAAGCTAGCCATGTTTAGCTTAGGTTTCTTTTCAAAACACACCACAGAGCGAGGTCTCATTACTGGTGTGGCTGCTGGTTTTATCGGTATATATGTATTTGCAGTTGGTATCCCGTTTACCGATTGGACACCACCAAATATTGCATGGCCTTGGTTTGTCGTCATTGGCGGCGCTATCAACATTATTGTTTCTATTAGTGCAAGCTTAATACTGGATGGTAAACAAGAAGTTTGGCATGAACAAACGGTCAAAGGTCAACAGTTAAAATTCGCAGCTGAGGGTTTACCTGAGAAGGTTGATGGTTGGTACATTGTCCCTGGTAAGGTCGATAAAGTAGTGTGGTTATTGCCTGTATTATTTGTCTTCATAATATTATTCTTAGCCTATTTTAATACGTTAGGCTAAAGCTTGTCGCTCATTGAGTATCGAAACTGGATTGAGTTACGGAACTGAGAATATAATCGCTAAGCGTAAGGAGACGGTATGAGAATCGGTGTCATCAGTGCGGATATCACGAGCGAAAGACGATTTGACCTCACCAATCTTAATATGCCGATTCTAGAAGTCATTAAAGAGCAAATAATTATGGTTATCAAGCGCTCAATGAGTACAGGTTAAGCAGGGCTTGATAACAGTTTGTTCTATAGTCAATACTCTATACAAGAGTGACAACGTTAACCTCGCTTGAAGTATCACCTATACATTTGCACTCGGTTGCCTTGTCTCTCCTTTAAACTGAATCAACTATACATGGGTAAAACCATGAGGGTCTTTGGTGATGCTGAGAAAATGGTCGAAGAGATGGTTCATAGTATCAATGGGGCAGGTCACTAATTAAACTATATATGCCTTTGATCTATTAACCGCAAGCCCCTAGAGTGTTAGCTATTGATTAATAGTGATGATATCAAGGTAGAGTACAGGAGCTATATTTTTATAGTCTTGATGTTATGACAAAACATAAAAAAGCCACATTAGTGGCTTTTTTATGTTTTTAATTTTCATTCAGGATTAATATTAGAATTGCATTTCTCGCATACGTTCCAGCACATCCAGCCCTTGTTGTTTTAGCCACCAAGGTATATCGATAAATACCCAGTTTTCAGACAGCTTATCATCCTTGCGATAATAAACATCTACCACTTGCATATCGGCCTGCACACTGCTCGGCATACCTAAAAATCCACCTTTTGGTGTATTGGTTAAGTTTGGCCAGCCAAAAAAGCAAGCCAACTCGCCATCAGCGAAACGGCACACATGTCCATTGTATTTTTTATCCCCCAAGCCATTACGGAAGGGCAATTGATGCTGTTTTTGATAGCGTTCGATGGTATAGCTTGCGCCAATACCGCAAGGTCCGTACCAAATCATATCTTGGTGCCAGGTTTGTGCCAATACTTCTGGAGGGCAGCCCATAGCGCCGCTTAGGTTCAGCTGATTGAGGTCTTCAACCATTCTATTGACCGTATCGAGCGTTTTTTTGGTTTGCAATGGGTCACTTTCACCTCGCAAAATCCCCTGATGATTGCGAGGACCA
This sequence comes from Psychrobacter sp. SWN149, assembly GCF_015864565.1. NCBI lineage: Bacteria > Pseudomonadati > Pseudomonadota > Gammaproteobacteria > Moraxellales > Moraxellaceae > Psychrobacter > Psychrobacter sp. SWN149. The sequence goes on along the minus strand of NZ_JADYWX010000015.1, from coordinate 2,221 downwards.
GGATAAACGAAATACTGTCCTGCTGATGGGGGTAGTGGATAAACGCCAGCCTGCTGCATGACACCTATTAGGTCTATAAACAACCCAGTATCGGTAATCTTATTATTCTCTACTCGGTGGAACTCAGCATAGCGGATATTGAGCATCTTACCAGTGGGAGGAATATCAAGCCACGGCTTATCAAAAAGCCCTGTAAAATGCCCCATATTCATGACCCAAACTGCCTGAGCATTACTATTGTCTTCAATTTCATTGTCACCGCCAATAAAAATATCAATACGTCTTTGCAGATGTTTGACAGACTGCTTGAGTGGTTGCCAAAAATGCTCAATCACTGCATCAGGTCCAGAAAGGTCACGAAATGGATATACCCCCTTCCAACGGTATTCGTCACTCATGAATTGATTAAATAGCTCTGGTAGTGAGCTGACATCAGTATTATCAAAGGCTTCACAGTATTCCCAGATAAAATCTTTGGCTTGTTGGATCATATGTTGTCCCGTTAATTTACAGTTATTGTCTAAATACCATAGCTCGGTTTATTTAATGCTTAATACTCTGAACTATATTAATAAAGTTTAGGAATGGATTTATCTCGTTCTACGTTATTGAGTATAGGTTTCTATAATGATTAAGGGCTTTCATCGTATTGATGGAGCTAAAATATTAGAAGCGCCCAATTCAGATAGCTGAAGTAAGTTATATGTTAAGACATTTTGAATTCGATTGCACTTTTTATTGATTGATGACAGGTATATTAACTATAGCTAGGTAAAATGTTGCCTAATTCATGATTGATGCTATTTTTTCTACATATAATTATGTCATTAAAAGTCTTTTAGCATTTAGTATGTTTTTTCTATGAAAAAACATACTAAATAAGCCCGGATGTGAACGGTCCCGACTTTATCTGTGGTGAGTTTAGGTGATTCAGAAAGCAAGGTATGACAGGGTTAAAATATCATAATAGTATTTTTCAAATCCAAAAGGTGGCACATAATCAATTGTGCTATGCAAACGGGTTTTATTGAACTTAAGATGCGCCAAACACAAATTGATTATCGATTTAGCTTTGCAAGACGAGAGCTATGATCAAAGTGCCACCCATTCAAGCGTGGGCAATCCAACATTGTTAATGATATTTCAATTCTACTTTCACTACCTCTTCAATACCTCTCATTTTAAACAAGTTCATTTTGACTCTATTCTAAGAATAAGAGCAAGCCAAAACACACTGTACAAATTTATTGCATTCGAATTCAATATTAAATATACTCAAGTGATATTGATGTATCAGCAATCCTAATCAAGATCATAAAGTTTTACTTTACGCACTTGAGAGGGTCATTAACAAAAGGATCTTGATTATGGAAAGTTTTGGTACCCTCAACTGGGTGATTGTCATTGTTTATTTATTAGCCAATCTTTTACTCGGCTGGTTTATGAGTCGAAAAATTTCTACTGCAGAAGACTACTATATCGGTGACCGCTCATCCCCTTGGTGGGCCATTGGTATTTCCGTAATTGCTACATACATCAGTGCCTTGTCATTTTTAGGTGGACCTGCTTGGGCTTATGGAGATGGAATGGCAGCTCTTGCCATTCATATTAACTATCCCATAGTCATCTTCATTGTCGTCGTATTTTTCCTACCTTTCTTTTATAGCAGTGGCGTCGCTTCTATTTATGATTATTTAGAGCGTCGGTTTGGTAAAAAATCTCGAGCCATCATAAGTGCACTGTTTTTGGTTACCCAAACGATCACTACCGCCTCCATCCTGACGGCTACCGCTTTCGTTATTACTTTTGCGACAGGTATAGAGCCAAAAACAGCCATCATCCTTATGTCAGCTATTGTTGTAGGCTATACCCTCATGGGTGGTATGAATGCTGTCATTTGGACAGATGTCTTGCAGGGATTTATTCTATTTCTTGGTGCGGGAATTATCTTTTACATATTAATTGGAGAAGTATCACCGATGTCAGGAGCTCTCACTATGCTGGGAGAAAACGATAAGCTAAATCCATTGAACTGGAGCTTAGACTTTTCGGTTGCTCCCACCGTTTGGGCAGGGGTGGTTGCAATGACATTGTTTCATATCACCGTATACGGTGGTAACCAAATGATGGTGCAACGTACTCTAGGTGCAAAGAGTATGGGAGATGCCAAAAAATCATATCTACTAATGGGCTTTGCTGCATTTTTTATCTACTTTTTATT
>NZ_JADYWX010000014.1:0-6133 GCF_015864565.1 Psychrobacter sp. SWN149 | reverse complement strand
TTTTTTTGATTTCTCAGTATCGATTACGGGGCTGACGGCTCTTCTAAATATTTTCAATAATGACATTCTTTGTTCAGCATTAAATCGCTTATCTCTTATATAGTGAAGTAGATCCGCTGATGAGTTTGATTGCATGACTAAGGATCTGAACAATTCAATAGAATCGTTATACTTGTCATTTCTTCTTTTCAAAAACTCGGGAAACATTGGACTTGAGTTTATTGCCGTTATGATAGATTCAGGGTTGTGTACATTACACAGAAAAGATAAATTATTATTCATACTAAGCGAACGGGATTATATCCCTCTCCTAATGTTGATTATTTTAAAAGACGAGAAAATACACAATAATTAAATATAAAAGATTCTTCGTAAGTAAACTTGTGTAAATAAAAATCTACCATAATAGCGTAATCACTCCTTGAGAGGTGACCAATCACTAAGCTTGATTTAACGCTATTTCACCTTTCTATGGTGTCGATTAAGACCCACCTGCCAATATCATAATCAACCATTCTGTTGTAAAAGCTCACTGTTCCAAACTCCATTAATACTCTCCCATTTCTGGGTACGGTAATTTTATTTGTCTCAACTATCTTATTTGAGTAGTAAGAACCCCAAGATTTCAGGAAGTGGCGACCCATTAAAGCGTCGCAGTGAATACATGAGTTGGCAATATAACTACTGCCTACTGTGTCACTATATCGACTTCTTAGAGGTGGGAAATTATAGCTTTGAGAGAAATTGGAATTTATATGCTCTATTGTTTCTTTATCACATACATCAACATCTTGACTGTTATGACTGTACTCATGATCAATATCATATAGCGTATTTTTGAACCTAACTTTCATAACTGTATTGGTTGGTTTCTTACAAGACCAACATTGGAGCCTGACGATATCGAGCGATAATTGGGACGTTGGGCTGTACTTTGAACGAAACTGTATATTGCCTGAGACCAGATTTTCTACAAAACTCTCTAGTTCCAACTCAGTTTGATCTAATGGATCGAGCCTTAATTCTTCCTCTAAAGCTACTTTACAGATGTTATATACTTGGTAGGTGCTGTCAGACTCTTTTTTAGTTTTATAAATAGAAAATACCGGCACACTTTTAGTTCTGTGCATAAAGTCACCGACTATTGCATCCCTATCTTTAATTGAGCCACTTCTAAGCAGCCATGCACATCTGATGCCTGAGTCTTTATAAACTTGCTGCCTACGCTTTGTCTCGATAAAGCTTTGACGACTCCACTGAACCTCAATAGCTATCTTAGCTTTACCCTTTTCAGCATATATATCGGCTATCCATTCCTCACCTTTATTAGATACACCTCTTTTTTCGACTTCAACGCTCCAGCCACATTCAAATAATTTTTTACTGACTAAATATTTAATGTGTATGTGTTCGGGCGTCTCACCGCCAGTAGAGCAATCATTTGTCTCAGGTTTTGATTTGTGAGCAAAAAACTGTGTGCCTAGCTTGCTTGTCTTTAGTATTGCCCGATTGCCACAGCAAGCCATATTGAAACTGGACGTTTTATCTTCTTTTAGTGCTATCCAATCTTTTAAGCTGTACACAAAACTATAGATTTGTTTATCATTTTTTATGCAATTAAAAGCCATGTTAATCCCCAATTATTTAGACTTTCTAATGGTTAGTATCATAGTTTGACCTTACCTGCTTGTAGGCTGAAAAAGAATAATAAATATTTGAGCCTCTAACAAAATTTAAAAAAGTCTTGTATCAGCAGATACAAGACTTAGGTTAGCTTGATGCTTAAACTGATCTGAAACTAGAATTACTAACCAACGAACAACCAACTACAATGTAAAAATACCCCATTTTTGACGGCGGTAGCCTATCCTGCAATCAATAAAAAAAACCTCTTTCTCTCTTTTTTCTAGGCATTTTCCTTCAATATAACGATTTGCTTTCAAATGGTTTCAATTGCTTTCAACTAATTAACAAAATAGTGGGTTTAGCTTTCAAATGGTTTCAATTGCTTTCAAATAGGAGCTAAAAACTATTATGCTGGTTTCAAATGGTTTCAAATGGTTTCAAATGGTTTCAAATGGTTTCAATTACTTGTATTAAATTATATACAGTATTCATCAATAGGGAAGGTAGATATGGCAACGCAAAAACTAACAAAAGCTGCAATAAGTTTCATTTTTGAAAAAAGAAACGATTGGCACGTTAACTACACCTTTGCTGATATTGCTAATTTATTGAAAGAAGATTTTGGCATTACTATCACTGAGCAAGGTGTTAGCAAAAGTTACCGTAAATATAAAGATAATAAAGAGTTTCAAACTATACCAATAGTGGCTACCGATAAAGAAGCTGATAGCAATGTAGATACTAGCAATATGACAACGAAAGAAAATTATTATCGTAAAGTTACGCTTTACAAGGAAGGTAAAGATAAATCTGAACCCTACGTAGCTAAGAAGAAAAAACGAGACTTTGATGAAAACGCAGGTAAAGGTATTTCTATAGATCACTTATTCTAAGTAATCTTAGGTTGGTATGAACTTAATTAAAAAATATTTCAAATTAGTAAAAAGGCTTTTAATGTTTTTAATAGCTTTTAAATACTTTTACGTCTTCTACAGACCTTTAAATACATAGGCTTCAGCTTTCATATGAATAGGTTTATCGCACAATATGAATAGGTTTATCGCACAATATGAATAGGTTTATCGCACAATATGAATAGGTTTATCGCACGTAAAGATAAAGTGTTTTACAACCTATTTTAAATAGGTTAACATCTGTTTTAATCTTATGGATATGGCTTATGGATATGACAGAATTAGTCGTTAAGGATAACGCATTAATACAAGCAAGTTATACGCTCGATCTAGTAGAGCAGCGTTTGATGCTACTGGCTATTATGGAGGCAAGAGAGACGGGCAAAGGTATTGCCCCTGATAGCTTGCTACAGATACACGCCCATAGTTATGCTGAGCATTTTGATGTTAATAAAGAAACAGCTTATGCTGTGATGAAAGATGCCTCTAAAGGTTTGTTTGATCGTTATGTGACATACCATGACAAGAACCCTAAAACAGGCAAAGATAGGAGTTTCCACTGCCGTTGGGTAGATAAGATAGGCTATGAAAAAGACACTGGTATTGTCTATTTACGCTTTACTCATGATGTTGTACCGCTAATTACTCGACTTGAGCAACAATTCACCAGTTATGATATAGAGCAGATTAGTAGCCTAAATAGCACCTATGCTATCCGACTGTATGAGCTGTTAATCCAATGGCGCTCAGTAGGCAAAACGCCCATGTTTGATCTACAGCAGTTTAGGCAACAACTAGGTGTTGAGCCTGTGCAATACAAAACAATGAGTAACTTCAAAAAATACGTGCTAGATTTTGCAGTACAACAAGTTAATGAGCATACTGATATTACTGTCAAATATGATCAACATAAGCAAGGTCGTATCATCACTGGATTTACTTTTAATTTTAAAGTCAAAACCAAGTCTAAAAAGACGATAGAGTCAAAAAGAGATAGTGATACTCCTGATATGCTTACTGCAATGAAAATGACAGACAAGCAACGTGGTGCGTTCGCATCTAAGCTTTCACAAATGAGTGAGTTATCTAGTTACGCCAAGCAGGGCGAGGATTACAAGCAGTTCGCCGAAAGAATTGAGACTGAGCTATTAGATGAAAAAAAGCAGATATTTTATATACCTTATCTTGAAAAATTAGGTTTCCAACCGTCCTAGATATTAAGTAATAACGTACTTTAAAATGAATTATTACTTAACAAATTCTGCAAAGTGATTAATTGCTATTTCAGGATAGTATTTTCAGTTTCTCTATCATCACATACCTCTCTTAAAACGGTTATTTTTTCCTCTTCGGATAGGTTTTTAAATGATAATATCGCCGCTTTCACAACATCACTCCTACTACATTTAAAGTCTTTAGGAAGAAAGCTGATGCTATCAATATCTTTGCTTACCTGTTCAGTAAGACTAAAATTAACTCTTTTGAATTTAGATTGAGTCATAAATGGCTCCAAAATGTTATTTAAAAGCAATATAAGATTGTTAATAATTGCGCAAGTTACTTAACTTGCGCAACAAACTATTTCATGCTACAGTTTAACAAATTAAAAGGTTAATAGGTATATCCATGGCTACAGGTATAGTTAAAGGTGAAAAATTAGGCGATGATGCTTTATTGGCTGATTCAGCAAAAAGTGAGCCTTTCCCATTACCTTCAAACAGCGATAAGTTTGAGTTGAACTATCCTAACAAACTCTCTAAAGCTGATATTTTAGGAGAAATAGACCATCAGTATTCAACTATTGATATTGAAGGTAATGTTACCCCTATAAAAGATATTGAAGCAAATGCCTTTCTACTTGCTGATAATTTCTATGCGCTTAAAAAGCTCATAGAAATTAAAAAGGGTAAGGTAGCTCTAATTTATTTAGATCCACCATATGGTACAGGTAGGGACTTTCAGTCACGCTCTCTTAAACATGCATATAAGGATGTTATGGGTACTGCCTCATGGATTGAGTTCATGAGAAGAAGGCTGATTTTGATGCGTGAGTTGCTCTCCAATGAAGGTTCTATATACGTTCATATAGGACATCAAATGCTTTTTCATTTGAAGATTGTGATGGATGAAGTATTTGGAGAGTCTAACTTCAGAAATATGATAGTCAGAAAGAAATGTAGTTCCAAAAACTATACTAAAAATCAGTATCCTAATCTAAATGATTATATACTTTTTTATTCTAAAACTGATTCTTATACATGGAACCAACCTTCCTTACCAGCTTCAGAAGAGTGGATAGATAAGGAATATACTAAAAAAGATGATTTAGGTCGTTATAAATTAGTACCAGTTCATGCGCCAGGTGTAAGAAATGGTGAAACAGGTAAGACATGGAAAGGTATGGAGCCTCCCAAAGGTAAACATTGGCAATATACACCTAAGAAACTGGATGACTTAGATTCTCAAGGTTTGATTCATTGGTCAAAAACTGGAAACCCGAGACGGAAAGTATATTTATCAGATAATAAGCAGTTACCATTAACGGACTATTGGGAACAGTACAGAGATGCGCATCATCAGAGTATAAAGATAACGGGCTATCCAACAGAAAAAAACCTAGATATGCTTAAAATGATAGTGCTAGCGTCTAGCAACAAAGGCGATCTTGTCTTAGATCCATTTAATGGCTCTGGTACTACTATTCATGCTGCTAATGAACTAGGGAGGGAGTGGATAGGTATAGACCAGTCTTTCGCAGCAGCAGAAGCAACACTGAAAAGGCTTAGACACGGTTTAGAAAAAATGGGTGATTATGTTAATAATAAAAAAACCGATCAGAAAGATTTATTCTCTGATCAGTCTTTCTTACCTAACTTGAATAGTGTTGATTTTAAATTTATCGTTGATTCAAATGTCATAGAGAATCATAAAACTGAAGTTACTTTATTATCAAAAATATAATAAAAGATGTATTTCCCATATTAACTTCTAATCCATTCTTCTGTAATACGAGCATCTGCTAGTTTTAAAGTAGATACTCGTACATGATCGTTTGATGTGCCGTCTAATAGACATGACTCTTCCCATGTATCTCTATGCGTTAGACCAGGACCATCAGACAAAAACAATATTTTAAATTTTTTCAAGTAATTGGTCTTAAAAGCAGCGCCTTTTAAGACCTTATCATTGTTTCCACCTGTTCTATCGTCAGATTGTGAGCCACCTCGCGTACTATCGTAACGAGCAAACCCAATAACCACAACCTCTCCGCTTATAGCATCTCTTATAATAAAATCACAAGGGAAGTTACCTTTAAAGTCAGGAAACACACTACTCAACTGTATGTCTTTACCGGCACCTCTTGGACCCTCGATAGTAAAAATATTTTCAAATTTACTTTCAAACCATTCAAAAAATAAGTCCGTCAAAATATAACCTTGTTTTCCTCTATCGTCATATTCTCCAAGAAGGGCTGCTAAGACAGATTTCTCTGAACCGCTTAGAAATTCAAATTGGCGCTTTAAAGTCGTTATATCTTTGAATGTATGACCATAGTGTTCAACGAATAATGAGGTTGGTATACTTATTTTTTT
>NZ_JADYWX010000013.1:0-6432 GCF_015864565.1 Psychrobacter sp. SWN149 | reverse complement strand
TTATCGTTTAATGTTCGTTAATGGTTACAGACGTTTGGCGACGACTGTAACGACCAAATAAGCATTCACACTGCGTTATTTGACCAGCAATTAAGCCCATTAGGGCATATTCTAAGCCAAACCTAGGCTATTTTGCAATCAAATTACCCAATTAGTACCAAGTAGTAATATGAGTCCTTGTTTGTTCGTTCTCTCGCCAACACCTTGTAACTGTTTCCTAGCAATGGGTGGCAGGCATCAGTGACGACTGCATTGCATGGGTGACAGTAAGCTCTCGACAGGGGGTTCTGGACATATTGAGCAACGCAATGAGTGGTTATATTGTCTTTCGAAGCGGTACATTGGGTGTATATGCCCTTGCTAGCATTAGAAAGCATATAGCGGTTAAGAGCGTGTCTAGGCGGTGCTATCAGCCGTAATCTTAACAGGGTCAGCTTGATACAGTGATGACCTCCTGATGAGTGTCCCAAGTCGTGCCGAGGGCATGAGTGAACACCGTCAAGGTAACAACACTAAAGGATTTGCAGTTTTTCAACTGTGAGTCCTTTAGGGTGAGTGTTCCCTGATTTCAGAACCCAGCCGAACCAAGAGCATAATAATTACTTAGGCTAATCTAAGTGTTATATAGCCCCCTAGGCTATATAACATAAGAGACTGAAGAAAAATTTAAGTTAAGATAATAATAAAAAGCAAAAAAAGCACTCAATCAGCAGATTGAGTGTAGGGATCATTGATTAAAAAAACTCATGTGAAAAGATAAGTAAGCCTGAACCTTTAAAAATAAAGGGCTACAGCTTAAAAAGCAGCCAACTAAAACATTTAATATTACTGATAAACAACTAATATTATTAAGGTTGTTTATAGTCTGAAACCTTTGGTAATCAAGGGCTGTAGCCTTAAACAACTTATTTTATTTTAAAGAAACCAATATTAAAAAGGTTGTTTATCTAGCCAAAAACAACATTTAATATTTAAAACAACAAATTATATTATATACCTAGTGTATATTGCGTATATACCAAGTATATAGAGATAGTATTATGTCCAACAAAAAAGACAAACTGTTTACCGCTAAGGTAGAAGAGAACCTACTAGAAGCGTTTAAACATGCTTGCAGCAATCAAGATACGACTGCATCACAAGCTGTCAGAGCCTTTATGAGAGACTATGCTAAGAAGCATGGACAGGCTGATCTATTCGCACCCGATAAGAGCAAGAAGTAATCATTAGCGCAAGTTGAACAGGTCATAGGCTTTCATCTTCTTAGCCTTAATTCGACAACCGCCCTCGTAATACTCCACAAGCACAAAGCTATCAATCGTATCAGCGTTGCACTTGGGGCAGCGGTAAACACCCAGTTTTAAATTTTCATGTTCTTGAATGACCAGCTGCTGTTTTGATCGACAAGCATTACAGAATTTGAATGCCCGATTAGTAAACCGCTTCGTATTCATATGTCGTCTCTAACAGCATCCTTATCTCTATCTGAGACAAAGCCATTATCAAATGCTTCTTTCATTAGCATACGTAAGCTGTAGTTAGCTTGCTCATTGGTATCTGTCATCTTCTCAATGGCACTAAACCAAATGAGTTTGCGCCTTGTTTCAGCTTTACGAGCTTTTACCTTTTCAGCGTCAACCAAGCGTCTAGCATCAGCCCGAGCTTTTGCCAGTTGGTCGGCTTTACGTTCAGCCTTCATCAACACCGCCAACTTCCGATTATCAGCATCACTTCTATTGTCTTTTTCGCCCAATATAACGATTAGTTGCTGGGTGTCATTTGGTGACTTAAAACCCTGAAATCTTTTGATCAAATCATCAAGGTAAGCTGTGTCGATGGTAGCCATATAATGTCTAATATTGGTTGTTTTGATATAACTTTATCTTAGCATAGTAGAGTGGACTTTTCTTAATTAGCGATGGTTTTTTAACCTTATCGAGGAGATAAGGCACGCTTAGACGTTTCTCATTATCGCCCTATCGGTTATAATGAGAAACGGCGTGACAAGAGGCTAGCCCCTTTGTAATCCCCAGCAGGGGAAACCCCCACACCCCCAAAAACCAAAAGAGAAAAAAATGGCAATCGCAAGGCTCAGTGTTGGCATAGGAAAAAAAGGTAAGGCAAGCCCTCACGCCCAGTATATTGCTAGGGAAGGAAAGTATGCAAAAGACAATAATAGCTTAGAGAAACTAGAGCATACAGGGCATGGAAATATGCCAGCATGGGCAGATCATAACCCCAATTATTTTTGGCAAAGTGCAGATGAACACGAGCGCAAAAACGGCAGTACCTACCGTGAACACGTGATTGCTTTACCGAGGGAGCTAGATAGCGACCAGCGCCACGAACTTATCAAAGATTGGATAGCGCAGGAGATAGGCGATAAACACGCTTATCAGTACGCCATCCATAATCCCCCAGCAATGGACGGTAAAGAACAGCCTCATGCTCATATCATGTTTAGCGAGCGCACAAGAGACGGCATCGAGCGTGACCCTGACCAGTATTTTAAACGCTACAACGGCAAGAATCCTGAACGTGGTGGCGCAAAAAAAGCCAATACAGGCATGAAACCCGCAGACCGAAAAGCGGATCTGCTAGCCCAGCGTGATAGATGGGAGCAGACTTGTAACGACCACCTAAAAAGGGCTGGACGTTATCAGCGTATCAGTATGAAGTCGCTAAAAGAGCAAGGTATTGAGCGAGAACCAATCAACTTCACTATGACCCAGCTTAAAAAGCCTGAAATTAAAGACACCTACAAATCATTGCTAGAAGCCAAAGAGCAAGACCATCAAGCCCAATTAGACATTATTAGGGTGTTGGAAGCCACAGCCTTAGTTGAGATTAACCGTCAAATAAGGTTAAAAGCGGAAGAACAAAAAGCCAAGCAAGAGAAGGTTCAGAAACGCACACAGAAGCCCGAAGAGCCACAGAAAGCCCCACAAGCTACCAATGCCATACCAAAAGCCCCAAAACCGCAAATACAGCCAATTAAGGCTGCCAATGCTCCCATAATTGAAGGGCAGACCGTCAAGGAAGCGTTATATGTGGGGCAAAGTTTCGATGAAATGGTGGTACAGACTGCGGAGAGAATTAGAGCAGAGACTATAGAGCCATACAAGGCTGAGATGACAAGGCTTGAGGGCGGATATAAAGCATTGCAGGATAATAATTCATGGTTTGGTAAGGGCAAACGTGAGAAGCAGATGCAAGAGCTAGCCACTGAGTACAAAGGGGTGGAAAGAGATTTTAACGCAATAAAAAATCGTGATTTTACTATGCAAGCCAAAAACCACATCGAGTATAAAGCCCCCCAAGCCCATACTAAGAATGAACAAGCCAGTGAGACACTGAACTACCATGCATCGTTTAGGTATGGGGCGACACAAGCACAAGCAGGGCGACAGTACACAGGAGAGATAATCGCAGTAAATCGCTTGGGCGTTATGCAAAAAACCCCAACAGGCAGAAAGGTTTACCATGACTTAGACAGCTTTGAGACGTTGCCAAACGTGGGCGACAAGGTAACAGCGATTTATAACGAAGACGGTAAAGCAGATCTAGTGCCAGCAGATAAGGCAGAGATAACAAGGCAAATACAGCAAGTAGAATTAGAACGGCAACAGAGCAAAGATATAGAGCGTGACCGCTAAAAAAGTAGAGCTACCATGAACTGCGAGAGGGAGCTGAATAGTTATAGGCTTCAAAGAAATTAAAGCAATAATCAACTATAGTGTGCGCTCAATAAGCTAAACCACTTATAAATGAGCACTAGAAAGGATATTTATTATGCCAAGTATGGAAGAAATTAAGCCTATTTTGTCTCAAATGGATGGTATGTCAGCCTTTGCGGCAAGAAAGGAAGTCAACGAGTTACCAAGCATTTTATGGGAAAATGAAATGCCTGAAGCGATTGTAAAAGGATTTTACGATGGTGGAGTGGGTATTTTGGTTTGTACTAACAAGAGATTGATATTTATTAATAAGGGCGTCTTTAGTCTAAAAGTAGAAGATTTCCCTCTCACTAATGTTTCATCTATCCAGTATGAAACAGGTATGCTTTTTGGGAAAATAACTATATTTGCGTCAGGTAATCGTGCTGATATTGAACAAATTGATAAAAAAAGAACAAGAATTTTTGCTGAGTATGCACGCTCAAAGATATCAGGTGGTTCTCCGCAGCAATCCAATAATACAGGACAATCACAAAGTTCAAACCAAGCTAGCACAGCCACAGATAGTGCGGATTTGATGATAGAAAAATTAGAAAAGCTAGCATCACTCAAAGATCGAGGTATTCTTACAGAAGCTGAGTTTTTAACGCAAAAAGAGAAAATATTAAATAGCTAATAGCTCTATAAAGGTCAAATAAATGGGGCGTTAAGCCTGACATATTAATGATCAGACATAAGAAAAAATTTCTATCAAATTGCTTTACCTGAGAGATTTTAATAATGAATAAATTACGATCAACAGTGCTATCCGTTATTGCTTGGTTTTTTGGAGTAGTTTTTATATTCGGAGCATTAGGAGCGTTTCTTGGAGGAAGCCTAATAGCTGGCTTATTAATGCTAGTAGCAGGGGTTTTATTTTTACCCCCTATTAAACGCTTAATTTTAGATAGAAAGCCTACTCTGAGTAAGGGGAAAATAACAATAGCAGGAGCTGTCTTAGCAGTTATCTCAATGTTTTTTGTTCCAACTGATAATGAAAATCAAGCCTCAACTAGCGAGTCAACGGCAGTGGAAACTAAGCAAGAAGTTGTTAAGGAAAAAGAGACTATTGAAAAAACCGAGGTGGATAAACCTATTGAGAAGCAGAATGAAATACTACCTACTACAGCGGACGATGAGCAAATAGAAATGGTTAAGCCTTCTACAGTTGAGAAAAGACAGGATATCGACCCTATAAAAGCTAGGGCTATCTTGGATAAAGTTGATCAAGAGGTAGAAGCAGTGAAAGGTTTTAATGTTGAAGACAGAACAGAGGCAGCCAAAAAAAGTCGTCGTATGAAAGCGCTATTAGAGGAAGATACAGCTCCATTTGGAGATGAAAATGAGAAAGTAGGTCGCCTCTGTGACGCTACTAGAAGACAAGCTTTTACATATTGGCTTCAGGTAATGACTGAAAAATCTAAGGAAGATGCGCAAATATCTAAGGACTTTTTACAATATTATCAAGACAGCAAAAAACCTTGTTTAGACGCTATAAAAGACTTTGAAAACAGCTGATAGGCGAACCATTAATATGCCATTGTTCCGATAAAGGTGGATTATGGTAAATGATTTAAGGGCCATTTTAGCCGGCTGAATTAACGAATGAAAAGCCCCCTGCTGGGGGCTTTTCATTGGTTTTAGATTACCGTATTCAGTATAAGTTTTCTTTTCGGGCGTTAGTTAAGTATGCTAATTTTAAATTGTTTTTAGCAGGTTCAAAAGTAGTCGTTACTTTAGCAGAAAGTCTTATAGTAGAAAGGACAGCCCCAGTTATTGTTGCAATAGGCAACTCAACAAAACCAATTGCTGAACCTATAAGTGAACCTGCGGCAGCTCCTGCAAATAACTGTCCACCAGAAATCCGTAATTCAGTTGATAAATCAAACTTCCTAGACCTCTTGAAGCGTTCATGTGTGATTTTGTCTAGGTCAGCGATAGATTTAGTAAAATCACTAATAGCTTTTTTTGATGATAAGCTCTTATCAGGTGATAATAATGCTTGTTCATATAGTGCATCTAAATGCTCATGAAGTGCTAAAAACTCATCCCGTCTATATTCTTTAAATTCCAAAATGTCATAAGCATTTACGTCTCCTATAGGAACAGGCAAGCAGTTTGCTAAATCTACACGTAGAGTGTTGCACTCTATACTGTATTCTTCAGGAAGGATTAACGTAAACCCTTCTTGTTGCATCACCCAATCAGTACCTTTTTCTTGCATAAAATCTTTCGTAATTTGGCTTTGTGATCTAAGCATGATGTTTACCCATGCTTCTCTTCGTGGTTCGCCAAAAGGTAAAGTTTCAATTTCAGGACGTTCTAATATTCCTGCAGAGATAAAACCATCTTCTTGAGGCACCTGTAATGCATCAGGTATAAAATCAAATCTCGGTATTACTACTTTATCCCAGTAAAGGGAGTAGTAACGTAACTGGTCTAGAGAAGGCGCTTTCCCTATAATAAATCCTTGAGGAACCTTATAAATTGCATTTGACGCAGCTATTATTCCTCTATCCAAAACATTTCTCCATATCTACTAAAATAGAAGCTATTTAACAGCAATAATCTAGCATAAGACTTTTATTATCAACATCTTTACATGATTTTTGACTTTAGTTTTTTATTGGGATAAATGTTTTAATTATTCTATTCAACTTTAATGAATTACTGACATAAAAAATAAACCCCCCTAATACTTGACGTAATAGGGGGG
>NZ_JADYWX010000012.1:0-6980 GCF_015864565.1 Psychrobacter sp. SWN149 | reverse complement strand
TTAAATAGTGCTCAATCACTGTCGTCCAGTAACTGATATATAGGGTAATTCTCTTGCTGTTTAGCCTCAATCCCTTACGGGTTAAGCTATCTAGCGAGCCGACTATCTTATCATAATGATTGGGATTGTCAAGCTGTTTTATAAATAGTTTCATCAGGTTAACTAGGTTATTAATGTGTAATCACACATCAGTTACTGCCAGTCCGTCTTGATGAGGGCGTATTATAGACGGTTTAAAGTCAGAGTCAAGAGGTAATTCATCTTTATTCAAATAAACTTGGTGATTAAGGTAAATTAGTGAAATGGCTGCGCTATTTCTACTTCAGTTGGATGCTGATATGTGCTTGTTTAGGATATCGCTCTTACATAATAGTATTGATTTATACAAACTGCATCTCTTTATACATCATGAGTCCGTCATAAATATATAAGACATAAAAAAGGAGCTTACCTGACGGTAAGCTCCTTTAAATGATTACTAAAAGTAGTTTTAACCGTTAATTTTTGTCTTAACCGTCGTAACGATACCTGAGAGCGCATAGATAATACCAATGGCCAAGATGCCAACAGGTATGTCATAAAGCACGATACTCATGACAAGTACACCAATGATAAGCACGACAAAAGGCACTTTCTTTTTATCAAACTCTTTAAAGCTATAGTACTTGACGTTACTGACCATGAGTAAGCCACAAGTAACGACCCAAGCAGCAAACAACAGCATGACTGCTGTATCGTACTGACCAATCCACTCGTTATGATCGATAGCAACCATCACAGCAGACGTCACCAGTATAGCTGCCAACGGACTTGCTAGACCAACGAAGTATTTCTTATCGACAATACCGACTTGGACATTAAAGCGCGCTAGGCGAAAAGCCCCACAAGCAGTAAATACAAATGCACAGCCAAGACCAATACGACCCAATGGTTCTAGAGCAAAGCTATAAATCAAAATAGCAGGCGCAACGCCAAAGGCAAGCATATCTGCTAGAGAGTCGTATTGCTCACCGAATGGGCTTTGAGCATTGAGCATTCGTGCCACGCGCCCATCTGCCCCATCGAGAATAGCCGATAAAAAGATGGCCAAAGAAGCTTTGTAAAACTCGCCTTGCGTACTGGCCAAAATCGAGTAAAAGCCTGACAGTAACGACAAAGTCGTGATCAAGTTAGGTGCTAAATACACACCGCGACTGACCACACGCTGACCTTCGGCCACTTCCGCCTCTATCACCTCAAAGGTCAAACCATCGTAGCTGTCATTATCCGCTAGGCGAATATTAAACTCATGCTCATCCATGAATGGTGGCTGGGTTGCCGCACTGTCTTGCAGCAATCCATCATTGAAAGCCGTATCCTTTGAGGACACATGGTTTGGTTGACCTGAGGATGGTGGTGTATTGGTCATCTTAATATCCTTATTGGCCGACATTACTATTCATTGACCCTATTCTATTGACCTTACTGCTGATTGGGCTAATTATTCGCCAACGAGCCAGCGCACATTGGTTGCGCTGTCAGGTGTCAAGTCTGGCGCATCAGCCACTTTTAATGCAGGCTGCAAGAAACGAACGATCTCACGTGCGTGATTATCAAACTGCCATGGCGGATTGATAACCAGCAGACCTGTTCCATTAAGGCCAACAGCAACATCATTTGGATAGATATTTAATTCACACACCAACTGACGACGCATTTCGGTACGCTTCAGTTTTTTGTAGAACAATTCAACGGCTTCGATATTCTTAATAGGGAACCAAAGCGCATAGGTGCCTTGTGGCCATTTATTGTAAGAATCTACTAATAAGTTGATAAGACGGGTAAAGTCTTTGTGCTCTTGCTCATAAGGAGGATCAAGAAAAATCAGGCCACGTTTTTCTTTTGGTGGAATGACCGCCGTAATACCTTCAAAGGCATCACGGTGATGGATACCAATAGGTAGTTTGTGTAGCTGATAGTTCAGTGCATCGTATTCGCTGGCTTTAGCTTCAAATGCTTCACCGCGAACCCCTGCATCTGGGTTTTGTTCAATATGATGAGCAATCCACCAAGGAGAGCCAGGATAGACTTTATTGTCATAAGTAAATCGAGCTTGCTTGATACCTTCCATATACTGTTTGACAGCAGCAGGTGCTTTCTCAGTATCAGCATTCAGTAATGCTTGGATGCCACCTTTGGCCTCACCTGTCTTGCGCGCTTCTTCACTGCTTAGTGAATAAAGTCCGCGTCCACCGTAAGCGTCAAGCACATAAAAAGGCTTGTTTTTTTGCCCCAGTTGATTAAGCAGTTGTATCAATAAAATGTGTTTGACCACATCAGCAAAGTTACCAGCGTGGTAGGCATGTTTATAGTTCATAATCTCAAAAGTTTAAATAAGAAAAATTGCATCTATGGTAGCATAGGCAGAGTAAAAGATAATGTGGTTTTGGTAAGTGCTTTCAATAAAAACGCATTCAATGATGATTTATTGACAGCTGATTGATAATAATGAGATGAAATGACGCAGATTATTAGCAACCTTAATGTGACAGAGTTGGTCGTCGATCAGCCGATAGGTCAGGATAATCCCCCATTACTGCTGCCAGACGTTTATAACAATAGCCAAGAAACGCTCACTCAACATGTCCTGCAAATGTCTGATTTTGCAGTCAGCTGGGAAGACAAGCTAACGGACCAACAGCTTGATACATTCGTCATTAACGGTTGGCTCATCATTGATGATGTGTTTAATAGTACTGCACTATTAGCACTACAAGCAGAAAGCGGCTTTATTGACTATCGTGATGCTGCGCTGACCGCTGGTGTTCGCATCAGTGATATTCGCGGTGACAAGATACGTTGGATCACTGAAAACTTCTTTGCAGGCTTTTTTTATCTGCAAAGTATCAATGAGCTGGCCGCCCTAGTCAATCGTAGTTTGTTTGCAGGTATTCGTCATAGTGAAGCGCATTATGCTTGCTACCCGATTGGCTTTGGCTATCAATGGCACAGCGACAATCCTGCTGGGCGTGATGAACGTGTAATCTCGGCGGTGTTTTATCTCAATGATGACTGGGAAACAACTGACGGCGGTGCGCTAGAAGTTGTCGATAAGTATGGTATCCACCATGAGGTCATGCCAGTTGCCAATAGACTGGTCATTTTTGACAGTGACTTACGCCATCAAGTGCAAATTGCACATCGTCAACGCTACTCTATCGCTACTTGGATGCGCCGTGACGGTCTTGTACCCTTTGTTGAAGTAGTTATTTAGCACTTACCTTCTATTATTCATTTATATTTACCATTTTAATTTATTATACAAAAGGCTTATCCATGTCTGACTCTCATAACCAAGTAAGCGTTTCTCAACAAGCGACTCATCAACAAGAAACACTGGACTTAAGTATTGCCCTGTTAGAGCGCCCTTCTGTCACGCCAGATGATGATGGTTGCCAAGACACACTATCGGAGCGATTGGAACAAGCAGGCTTTGACTGTGAGTTTATGTATTATGGTGATAGACAGGCAAAAGGCGAACACGCTGAAGTCAAAAACTTATGGGCGCGTCGCGGCACGACTGATCCTGTGATTTGTTTTGCGGGTCATACCGATGTTGTACCAACCGGTGATGAAAAAAACTGGACTTACCCACCGTTTACCCCGACCATTGCTGATGGGTATCTATGGGCACGCGGTGCCTCTGACATGAAAACAGGTATTGCCGCCTTTACTGTCGCAGCAGAACGTTTTGTCGCCAATCACCCTGAACACAAGGGTTCGATTGCTTTTTTGATTACCTCAGATGAGGAAGGCCCATCAATCAATGGCACAGTCAAAGTCATCGAGACCTTAGAAGCGCGTCAAGAAAAGATCACCTATTGCTTAGTTGGTGAACCATCAAGTACTGATACTCTGGGCGATATTATCAAAAATGGTCGTCGCGGCTCACTAGGCGCAGAGCTTACTGTCACTGGTAAACAAGGTCATGTGGCCTATCCACATTTGGCCTGTAACCCTATCCATGCTGCGATGTCAGCTTTGACAGAATTGACCTCAGCGACTTGGGATAATGGCAATGACTACTTCCCTGCGACATCACTGCAAATCTCAAATATCAATAGTGGCACGGGCGCGACCAACGTCATCCCTGAAACGCTCGAGGCAGTTTTTAACTTTCGCTTTTCTACCGAAACCACTGAAGATGAGCTAAAAGCAAAAACGCAGGCTATCTTTGACAAACACTTTGCAGATAGTAAGGCAGACTATGCTATCAATTGGAAATTGTCTGGTCAGCCGTTTTTGACCCCTGAAGGGAAGCTGGTTTCTGCCTGTCAAAAAGCGATTAAATCAGTAACTGATGTTGATACCACCCTATCTACTTCTGGTGGTACGTCTGATGGACGCTTTATCGCGCCAACGGGTGCACAAGTGGTTGAGCTAGGTGTGCGTAATGCCACTATCCATCAGGTTGATGAAAAAGTAGAAGTCGATGACTTGGGCAAACTAGCACAGATTTATGAAGGTATTTTAGAGAACTTACTTTTAGATTAACTTCTTATTATCACTAAAAAAAGCGCCAAGTCTGCTATCAGACTTGGCGCTTTTTATCGCTTTAACGAATCTATTTTATGTTGGTTTTATTCTATACCAATATAGACATCCACTTGACCATATTCTAGATTACCATCAATATAATGCTCAAAATCGACATCAAAAGTTCGAGTGTGCTCACAGCTGCGATCATTAAAATAAGTCCAAGCCTTTTCCCAAGCATTCATCACTGTGTATGGCATTCTACCTTGCTCAGAGAATACCAAATACTTTCCTGCAGGAATATCTACTGTTACTAGGTTTGCAGCCTTAGCGATATTGTCACTGTCTGATGGCTCTTGCTCACTGACTACTTTCCAACTGGCAACCACGTCAAAAGCACCGACCAAATCCTCGCTCTCATAGTTATGATAGACACCATAAATGTCGTCGCCTTTAGGCAGATCACTGGCATGGTTTTGGTAAAACTTTTGCCATAAACGACCCAGTTTGGCCGTATCTTCGCTGATCTCAGCGTTATTGGTAGTACGAACGCTAATACCATTGCACGCTATCGCTTCTGATAGCTCTTTAACTTCTAATGTCATGATTCAGCCTTTTGTGTTTTTTGATTTGATTTTTATTTCATAAATTTTTTGATGCAATATCTAAAATAATAAAGTCAATTAATCTGCTTCATCAATCCAATTCATCTGAATGGCCTCTAAGATGCCTTCATTTGACTTCTGAGGATCATCGTCAAAGCCTTCAAGTTCAGTCACCCAGCGATGCAAGTCGGTAAAGCGTATGTACTGTGGATCAGTCTCTGGGAATTTCTCATAAAGCTCAATAGCGATATCTAAGCTGTCTGTCCATTTTAGTTTTTGTGGAATCATAACGGTACCTTTTTTTAGCAGTGTTAAAACCAGTCGTTTAAAAGACGATGCGTTCGTTTTGATAACGTCGCCTTGATAAGCGCTATCCTACCAAAATTCACCAAAGGATTATAGCCAAGTTGTTTTACTCTGCTATTTTGCCATACTATTTCTCAAGCTGACTTGTTTGACTTGTTTGACTTAATGGCGACTTGGTGTGCGTTCCAAGTAGTAATGATATCCGTTAACCGCTCGCCCGTCATATCCAGCACTTCTGGCGTACGCATGCCTTTGTTATCAGTAAAAACAAACTTGGTCATGCCAACACCCATAAGCTGGTTTTTTACAAAGAAGTGATGCTCAAAATACACATATTTGTGATCCCACCCTGCCACGACACTACTCAGCGTCAGTTTATCCAAAAACTTTATCTGTTTTAGATAAACCATCTCTTGCATGGCAATGACCCAATTTAGAGGTTTGATACCTTTTTCATGGCAGTGCTTCATTACCCAGCGAGTGACATTTAGTTCAATAAATGACAAGTAGCGATAGTTTGGTAAGTGATCGCGAAACCCCATGTCGTGTGGTAGTACTCGATAATGGCGAACAGTAGGTGCCATCAATGACTCTATACTAATTGTCTCACTCGTCGATTGCTGCTTGAGCTGTTGTTTGAGCAAACTGACCATAATAAAAAAACGCAGTAACATATTCATAAAAAATTCTCTAATTTTATTTCATTATATTTATCATTGGCGATAATATTCGGTAATGCCATCTCGGCCATAAATGCCGCACACTCTAACGCAAAAAAAGCCACCTCAGTGACTTTTTTATTGAAAAGCGTATATTTAAAAGTATAAGTCAGAGATTAATGACCTGCGCCATTGATACTGCGAACCATCTCTTCAACCATTTTCTTGGCATCACCAAAGATCATCATGGTTTTGTCCATATAGAACAGACTGTTATCAAGCCCTGCATAACCTGTGTTCATTGAACGCTTGATGACCATGACCGTTTGCGCTTTGGTCACTTCAAGAATCGGCATACCAAAGATTGGTGAGGTTGGATCATCTTTTGCAGAAGGGTTTACCACGTCGTTCGCACCGATAACCAACACCACATCTGTACTCGCGAAGTCCGAGTTAATCTCATCCATCTCTAAAATATCATCGTAAGGTACATCGGCTTCAGCCAATAGTACGTTCATGTGTCCTGGCATACGACCCGCCACTGGATGAATGGCAAAGCGTACATTCACGCCTTCTTCTTTTAGCAGCTCGTACAATTCTTTTACCGCATTCTGTGCACGGCCCTGTGCCATACCATAACCCGGTACGATCACAACACTGCTTGCATTGGCCATTAAGAAGCCCGCATCTTCTGCCGAACCAGCTTTGTAGTTCTTCGGTGCGCCATCATCAGCGCCCGCTGCTACAGCGCCTGTACCCATACCGCCAAATAAGACGTTAAGTAATGAGCGGTTCATGGCTTTACACATGATGTAAGACAAAATCGCACCGGATGAACCAACGAGCGAACCTGCAATAATCAGCATTGAGTTGCCAAGGGTGAAACCAATGCCTG
>NZ_JADYWX010000011.1:0-8327 GCF_015864565.1 Psychrobacter sp. SWN149 | reverse complement strand
GGGGGGGGGGGCAGCCAATCTTTCTTATACGTACGGCTTTAAGCCGAGCTAATATTTTTCAGACAAAAAAAGACCTTCAGGATTTCTGAAGGTCTTTTTAGTTTGGTGAGATTTATGGCTATTTTCGAGCACGTATGCCGGTGCTTTTCCACCCCTAAATCCATTTACCATAATCTACCTTTATGCGAACAATAGGGCTTTTGAAGGTCAATTTACTCTTTTAGCCAGTGGGTGATTTCTGTCTTAACATGCTGATGGCGAATAGCCCAAGTACAGTACCTGATACCCATCTTTGAATGAGCATTACAGAGGGTTTTTTAGCTATCGTATTTTTGATTGAAGAAGCACTAAGTACAATAAGTCCATTAACGGTAATTGCTATCACTATTTGCACCATACCTAATTGTACAAATTGACTAAAAGTAGAGCCATTGGAGGGATCAATGAACTGTGGAATGAGAGCTGCATACATCAATGCAATTTTAGGGTTCAGTAAATTAGTGACGAATCCCATTGAGAAAAGATTTAGAGGTGAATGAGGTTTAAGCTCTTCAGCGACAAATATCGATTTACCCTTAGGTTTAACCATGTTCCAAGCTAAGTAACCTAGATATATAGCGCCTGCAATTCTTATAATGTCGTACATTATTGGAACTGCTTTGAATAACGTAGCTAGGCCAATTGCTGAAGCAATCATATAGAATAAAAATCCTGCCCCAACGCCTGCTAGAGATATCATTCCTGCAATCCGTCCTTGTGATATAGATCTTGAAACCAGATACATCATATTTGGTCCGGGAGACAAAACAATCCCCAACGCTATCAGCGCTACAGCAAATAAACTTGCACTCGTCACCATATCTATTCCTTATAAAATTAGGTTAATAATCTCTACAATTTCACGTATCGCCACGTTTTTATCCCCATTTCTTGCGCCCAAAATTTAGCAGTCGCTTTATCCGCTGACGGTACTATTTTTAAATCTAGCACTTCACTCAATGAATAGGTGGTGCTGCTCACCGTTTTGGGGTCGAACACATACCATCTGACAACCCTTTCTGTTGTTGCTAATACATATCTCATAGATCACCTTTTTTATTTTGTTTTTAGGTCACAAATTAGCCAAGATCAGGCAGTTTTTTTGCCTGTCCTGGCTAATTTGTGATCCAACAACCGCAGGGCGTTAGCTCAACCGTCAATCTGTCATAGTTGGTCATCATCCAAATCATCTATGTTACTTATGTTATTCCTTATTTTATTAATTATATCTGCCTTATTAGCGTCTTTATTGTACTTTGCCATAATATCCAGAACCCCTTGCCAGTTAGCTGCAAGATTATTGTTTGACTGATATTTCTCTACAGCAGACAATGCACCTTGCCACTTAGTTGCAAGATCATTATCTGCCTGATACTTCTCTACAGCGGACAATGCACCTTGCCACTTAGTTGCAAGATCATTATCTGCCTGATATTTCTCTACAGCAGATAATATATCTTCCCAGTTAGCTGCAAGATCATTATTTGACTGATATTTCTCTACAACATTTGAGGATGTATTTAAACTATCAAATGCATCTTTAGTTTCTTCAATAGCCTTATCGTTTATAAGGATGCCACAGTAACTCGTTGCCGCAGCAACGAAGTCCTTTGAGTTATACATTTTAAAAATATTAATTCCAGTTTTTTTATATATTTCTTTTTTGAGTTCAGTACGTGCACCAATAAATTTACTACCATCACATTTTACTATTTCCCACCAATCCTCTTTGATATCATCCGTAATAAATATAACGTTTTTTATGCTATCTAGTTTTTCAAGATGTTCTAAGATCTGTTTCCATATAATTAAATCTCCAAACTTTCTTTGGTATTCAATATCGTTGTAAATAAAAACAGCTTTGCTATCTTCATTACCTTTACTTGCATCCTTGTAGCCTGGCGGCACTTCATTTTTATACCTTGTATCTCCTTCTACGGCAACTTCCGTAACCCACGTTTGCTCTGGCTCTTCTCCAATCTTTCCCTCTAATAAATCGTCTAACTTAGCTCTAATTTCATCGTGTGTTCTCACAGAAGGTTGAGCCTTATCAGCTTTATTTACTTCTGCTATGAATTTATCAGCTAATGAACAAACCTCTTTTTTAAAATCTTCTTCCATCTCGAATAAATCAGAGTTTCTAACTTTTAACTTAAATCCAGAGAAGCTGTTGTTTGCCAAGGTTTTAATATCTTTTAACTTATTTTCGATGTCATCAAATAGATATTTCTCGTTTTTAATGACATCCAATCTTCTCCGCTGGTACTCTAGAGCGACATGGAAAGGAATCCAAACCTTATCTTCAATTAGATTTAATATCTTAAAAAACTCATCTTGAGTTTCTTGAGAGTAATGATATAAATTTAGTAAAATATTTGTATCAAATATAAATATCGTCTCACTATTAGACCAAGCTTCAGACAAATCTTGTTCTGATGGTTCATAAAATACTTTAAATTTCTCTTTCATCGATTATTTCTCACTTTTTTGTTTTAAAAACTCTTTTTGTTCTTTGGTCAGTGGTTCACCTAATCGCTGTCTCTGCTTAACAAGGTCTAAGAAAACATCGTCCATGTAGCCGTTTTTAGGGTTGTTACCGTATTCTTGGAAGTTTTTGATAGAATTTGAAATAGACATTTTGTACCTCTCTTAGTTATTTGATTTCTAAGTGTGGCGCTTGTGAGCGTCTTATTTTCTGCTCCACTCGCTTTTGTATGCCCTTGCCCCAGTTGGTTGCTCTTAACGCTACTAGTTGTCTGAAGTCCTCGTCCTCGCTCATTTGAATGGCGTTCAGTGCTGATTGGTCTATCCAGTCCTGCGTCAATTTGCTTGGCTCGTTTTTCTCGCTCATGGTCATATCCCCTATGTTAGTAATCAATATCCCTATCATTACCCCTATCGGCTTGCTGCACTTCTCTATCTTGCCGTCTTTGTGCTAACTCGGCTTGCCGTTGCTGTAGCTCTTGCTGTTCTTGCTGTTGGTCGTATAAGTTAACGTCTTTTTGTATGTCGCGTAACTGGTTATATTTATCAGGGAAAGCTTTGTAGTAAAGCGATCTAGCTATTTCTTTATACTCTGGGGTAATTCCTTTTTCCTGTTTGGTGTCATGTGCTGTTTTGAGCTTGTTATATTGCTCTAAATTCTTATCCAAATCCTGCTGCCATGCTTTTGTTTTAAAGGGATTCAGGGGTTTATTATCCCTTAATTTATTAATTTCTTGCAGCATTGGCTTAGCTTTCTCCCTTAGCTCCTTCAGCTCATGCTTGTGCATCTCTTCAGCCTTGCCAGTTATCCCCTTGTCAAAATCCTGTAGCAGTTGGCGCTTACGGTCTATCTCTTGGGCTGTATTTGGCTCTATTTGCGGCTTTGGCGGTGGCGGTGGGGTATTGGTAGCTTGTAAGGCCTTGGCTGCTTGTTGCTTGGCTCTGAGTGCGTCCATGCCCTGCTGAAACTCTAAGGCTTTTTTTTGTTCTTCCTTCTTGTTGGTGTCGATGCGAATTTCTAGCGCTAAACCCTTTATTTTTAGATTACCGGCGTTGATAGCTCGGTTAATGTCGCCCCTGTCTGTTTCTAGTCCTCTGCGCTCCATTGCTGACGCTTTCCACCCTAGTTTTTGCGTAGGTAGCTGCTCTATGCCACGTTCGGCATAGCTGCGGTGGTCGATGCGTTCATTAAAGCCCTTACGCTCTAGGGCTTGGTTGGCTATCTTCGCCCATTCTGCCCTAAGCTCTTTTATCTCAATGCTTGTTGCGCCTAGCCCTAGCGTCTTACGTTTAGTATTTGATAGCTCGATGGTCGCTTTGTCGCCAAACTCAACTTGACCATCAGCTGACAAGCTGACTTCTCTTGTCGTGGTCATAATGTGAGCATGATAATTTTTATTACTGCCTTCCTCATCGGGAGCATGAATGGCTACGTCAACCGCAACGCCATATTTTTTAGATAGCATTTTTCCAAAATCTAAAGCGGTTTGAGTTCCTGAAAAATCTTTTGCGTTATGCTCCGCAAACTCTTTTCGTAATTGGTAATCAGTCAGTAGCTCAGTACTTCGTCTTTCATCATCGCTTAATTGTTCTGGGTACTCGGGCATCAATTCACTAGGAATGGCAACTATCCACTCTCTAGCCGTTCTAGCATCTTTTCGCTTCTCGGCTTGTTCCGCTAAATTCCACAATTCGCTTCTATCAATTTCGTTATCGTCTTTATCAAAAACAGTGGCAAGAAGAACGCCCCCACGCTTACTATAATCATGGGTAAGCCCTGTTCGCTCGTCCTTGATTTCAGTACCAGCACGATAAGCAGCCGATGCCGTGGCACTTCTGCCACTGCTACGACTGATCGGCTTGGTGGTGGCGTGATAGATTGCCATTAGGGATGTATCTCATTTTTTAGGGTGAACATAATGCCTAATAACAGCCGCTCTTCAATCTCGGTGAGGGCATTTAAACCGTAGTCATGCGTCTTTAATATGACCGCTTGTTGGTCTGCGGTTAGATCAACCGTGATCGGTTCACTGGTTGCAAGCTCCTTGTACTTCTCAAAACTTAATGCTTCAAATAGACTCATTATTCTTATTCCTTTTTTTGAAATTTGGTCATTTTGGCTTTTGCTCCGCAGGACGCTCTTAGGACTTGTCGAAACCATGAAACGAAGTGTAAGGGTTTTACAAGTCGTAAGTGCGCACTTATCTAAAAAGACAGATAAGTGAAAGCACTCCAATTCACTGTTATACTAACATAACCATTGATATATTTTAGGTAGGATTATGCCAACAATAGAACAAAAGATCGCCCGTAAACAAGACGAGCTGAACCGACTAAAAACAAAACAGAGAAAACTTGAGACAGGCCAAAAGGTCATCATTGGTGGCATGATATTATCACTCGCTAAAGATGATCCACAGATAGCAGAGCAGCTGCTTAAATGGATTGATAGCAACATCACACGCAAAACAGATTTAGACCGCTTAGAGGACGTTATCACAGAATTAAGAAATAGCATCGAGAAGGGGTTTAGTCGTGGCTTATGATTATTTTATTTCGACCAATGAAAGTAACGACAAGGTAAAAATTCCAGAGTGGATTAGCGAACGTGACAATAGGATGGAATCTTATATCTCTGCTGGTGAAGTGGACTATCGAGGAACGTTTACCAGCAATGAGTTGATCCAACTGGCCAATCACTATGCTGACATTTGGGGAGATGCTATGAACAATTACCATAGAGACCTTCAAAATAAAGGCTTGGCGTACATAAAAAATGCGGATACAGATCAATTCACTCTATCAGCAATCTGCTGGTCATCAGGTGAACACTAGCAAGTACAACATACTTTTTTCGTGTTGTTTTTTAAATATAATTTGTTGTTTTTAGAAAAATATAATTCCTTCAAGTTAGAATTTTTTTGGCTACAGCCCTTTTTTTTCGGGAATCCAAGGTTATCTAAAAACAGATATTTTTGCTGTTTTATTTGAAATATAATTTGTTTTAGTTCAAATAAAATAAGTTCATTTTAAGCTGTAGCCCTTTGTTTTCAAGGTTTCAGACTAATATTTTCTTTTCACATTAGTTTTTTAATCAACGAACTCAACACTCAATCTGCTGATTGAATGTTTTTTTTGATTTTTGATTAGTCATTTAAAGTAAATTTTTCTTCAATCTCTTATGTTATATAGCCTAGGGGCTATATAACACCTGACCAAGCCTCACTTGTTATCATGCTCTTGGTTCGGCTGGGTTCTGAAATCAGGGAACACTCACCCTAAAGCACTCACAGTTGAAAAACTGCAAATCCTTTAGTGTTGTTACCTTGACGGTGCTTACTCATGCCCTCGGCACGACTTGGGACACTCATCAGGAGATCATCACTGTATCAAGCTGATCCTGTCAAGATTACGGCTGATAGCACCGCCTAGACACGCTCTTGACCGCTATACGCTTTCTAATGCTAGCAAGGGCTTCATACCCAATGTACCGCTTCGAAAGACGATATAACCACTCATTGCGTTGCTCAATATGTCTAGAACCCCCTGTCGAGAGCTTACTGTCACCCATACAATGCAGTCGTCACTGAGGCCTGCCACCCATTGCTAGGGAACAGTTACAAGGCATTGATTAGTGGAAGGTAACGAGCAAATAAATTGTAAAACCACGGTTTTGTTTTGTAAGAACTGGGTTTTATAGTCGCTAAAAGAGGTAATTTGATTGCAATCTAGCCTAGATTTGGCTTAAAATATGCCCTAATGGGCTTAATTGCTGGTCAAATAACGCAGTTTGAATGCTTATTTGGTCGTTACAGTGTGTTCCAGCACGCTGTAACCGTTAACGAACATTAAACGATAAACCCCCCTATTACGTCAAGTATTAGGGGGGTTTATTTTTTGTGCTTTTTAATCTACTCTGTTTTGAAGAAAAGTAAGCGTATGATAGTTTGAATAATGAGAAGTGATGATAAGTATAAAAACCTAACTAAAACATAGGTATAGGGGTATTTATTTTTTTCCAACTCTAAGTCTATTTAAGTTTAAAAACAAACTAACAATCCCTACTACGATAAGTGCACCTGGTAAAAATCCTATTCCTAAATCAAGTACTTTATTAGCTCCGAATAGGATAGATACTATGGCAATTGCTATGTATGACCAATCGCACCCAATACCTTTAAAAGCGTTAAAAATACTAACTAAGATAATTATAACACCTGCAAGAATATAGAGAGTTCCTTCAGGAAATGTATTTGGGATTGAGTAAACAATACCGGCACATATGAGGAAAATTGCTATACCAATTGCTCCGAAAATTGTTGTCTCTTGCGTTGTATCATTACTTTCTAACTTACCACTCATTTGACTCTCTCCTCTATATTATTCAACGTAAATCACATATTTGTAGCGGCTTGACCACTACTCTTAATATGCTTCTAATTTTGACGTTTTATTGAGGAGTAAACAAGCGTTTAAAGAGGGTATACGTCATTAAACGTCGTGTTAATTTTCTTATACATTTCACATCAATGGCTATCTAGATCCATTGCTAAGAGTTGGCTAGAATCATACCCTAGCCAACTCTTGAGCCAATAACTTCTAAGTGTTAACCAAACAGTTCTGAATGACTACCTAGCCTTACCAGTTGTAAGATATCATCGCCTCTTTTTAAGTATATTAGCACTACATCAGGTTTGATATGACAGTCTCTAAAATCCTTCCACTCACCTACTAAAGCATGGTCGCTATACTTTTCAGGTAAGGGTAAATCTTTACATAAGCAATTTATAGCTTCAGCCCATTCAGGTGTCATCAAATGGGTAATTAACTTTTTCGCATCTCTTTTAAACTTGTTCTCTGTAACTATCTTTCGCATCATTTGGCTCTTCTAGTGTTCTGAGAAGCTCGTCAGGCGTATAACTTTCTGTAAAATCTGTTCTGTTCAGAGCTTCACGCATAGCCTTCTGAGTTTCCATGTTAGGTTCAACCCAGTCAAAAGACAAAGGCACTTTTCGAGTTTTAACAATTTGGTTTGCTAATAACTTAAAAACTTGAGGCGTAGTCAATCCGTAGCTAGCTAGGACATTATCTAACTGTTTTTTAGTATCTGTATCCAAACGCATATTAAAATTCTTTGTAGACATTTTATTAACCTTCTATTATTTTTAGTAAAGAATATGTAAGACTAAATCTTTACAATGATGATTGTATCATATGTTCTTGGTTAGGTGAATTTATTTTAGGGCTTAGCTCTTAAGTCACGTTGACTACTAGTCTGATTTTGTTTGCTGTACATATCCCTTATATCATTTGATACAAGGGACTTTCCTATAAAAATGGTGTTATACCTATCAGCAATATGATCTCTACTATCGTAGAAAAAATATCTAAAATCAGAGATAGTATTTCTAGCTTTTTCATGTGTAAATCCTTTCATAATTTAAGTTTTTTTAGAAATCAACGAAACGTTGAATTGAGTTTTAGACCTGCTTCATATGTCTTGTGAACATTATGGTCGTACTTCACGAGACTGATTAGATGATGCGGTTCAGGTAGGCACTACTATCCAATAGGTGCTCCAAGATTTTCATTGCCAGTTATGGCGTATTGCCCTTATCCACCACTTTTTTATTATTCAACATTTAATTGATCTATAATTTTATGAAGAATTGAGGATAATCTTGACTGGCAGTAATAATTCACATTTTACTAAAGCCCTATGCTGCTACGCAGGGGATATAGTTCCGACTTTTGCTAAATATTATTGTAGACGCTTATTTTTAGGCGTCTCGAGGGGGGGGGGG
>NZ_JADYWX010000010.1:0-40690 GCF_015864565.1 Psychrobacter sp. SWN149 | reverse complement strand
CAGGCATTGGTTTCACCCTTGGCAACTCAATGCTGATTATTGCAGGTTCGCTCGTTGGTTCATCCGGTGCGATTTTGTCTTACATCATGTGTAAAGCCATGAACCGCTCATTACTTAACGTTTTGTTTGGCGGTATGGGTACAGGCGCTGTAGCAGCGGGCGGCGATGATGGCGCACCGAAGAACTACAAAGCAGGTTCGGCAGAAGATGCGGGCTTCTTAATGGCCAATGCGAGTAGTGTGGTCATTGTACCAGGTTATGGTATGGCACAGGGCCGTGCACAGAATGCGGTCAAAGAGTTGTACGAGCTGCTAAAAGAAGAAGGTGTGAATGTGCGTTTTGCGATTCATCCGGTCGCGGGTCGTATGCCAGGTCATATGAACGTCCTATTGGCTGAAGCCGATGTACCTTATGATGATATTTTAGAGATGGATGAGATTAACTCAGACTTCGCGAGTACAGATGTGGTGTTGGTCATCGGTGCGAACGACGTGGTAAACCCCTCTGCGAAAGACGATCCGACCTCTCCAATCTTTGGTATGCCGATTTTAGAAGTCAGCAAAGCCCAGACGGTCATGGTCATCAAGCGTTCAATGAGTACCGGTTATGCAGGTCTTGATAACAGCTTGTTCTACATGGACAAAACGATGATGATCTTTGGCGATGCTAAGAAAATGGTAGAAGAGATGGTACGTACTATCAATGGCGGCGGTCATTAATCTCTAAGCTATGTTTTTAACCATTATTATTTGCAGATAAGTTTTTAGATAAAGAAAGTCACTGAGGTGGCTTTTTTTGCGTTTTATAACATGAATGATGCTAATGAATGATGTGATGCTCGTTCTTATCGACTTTTATATTTTATGTTAAAGAGTGGCGTGACTGTTAAATATTCGTAAAGTTAAGCATCAAATATCTCACATTAAAGCCCTTTAACAGACGTATGAAAATTAATGAATTCGAATTCAATAAAATGTTGTATTATTGGTTATATCGCGCTAATATATATTCATAATCAGTAGGTTTTTAGATTAACAATTTTTACTTTATACGTTTTATTTAAAGGTTGTTATTAAAATTTTCAACGTATATAGGTAAGTGTTAGCATAAGGATTTAACGATAAATTCGTATGCATTATAAATATGATGCGTGAATGGTTTCATACCATTAAGAACATGATGTAAGAAAGCAAATTTTTTTATCTACCAAACAACATACTAAATAAACATAAACGAGGACATGGATGTGATTACATATTTAAAAAAAGGTAAGCCTGAAGCACAACGTAGCCAAGATGATGCAAAGGTGCGTCAAGTTGTTGAGAATACATTAGCAGATATCGAAAAGCGTGGTGACACTGCCATACGTGAGCTGTCAGAGAAATTCGATAATTATTCTCCACAAGCATTTCGCTTAAACCAACAAGAGATTGACGAGCTAATTGCGCAAGTTTCGCCTCGTGATTTAGAAGACATCAAATTTGCTCAAGCTCAGGTACGTAATTTCGCCCAAGCTCAGCGCGACTCGATGCAAGACATTGAAATTGAAACCATGCCTGGGGTTATTTTGGGTCACAAAAATATTCCTGTTCAGTCGGCAGGTTGCTATATCCCAGGTGGTAAGTTTCCGATGGTCGCATCAGCACATATGTCTGTTGCTACAGCTTCGGTCGCTGGTGTACCTCGTATTGTTGCTTGTACACCACCGTTTGATGGCAAGCCGAACCCTGCTGTGATTGCTGCTATGCACCTGGGCGGCGCACATGAAATTTATGTATTGGGTGGTATTCAAGCCGTTGGAGCAATGGCATTAGGTACAGAAACCATCGAACCTGTACATATGTTGGTTGGCCCTGGTAATGCTTTTGTCGCTGAGGCAAAGCGTCAGTTATTTGGTCGTGTAGGAATTGATTTATTTGCAGGACCTACTGAAACAATGGTCATTGCGGATGATACGGTTGATGGCGAGATTTGTGCTACAGATTTGCTAGGTCAAGCAGAGCACGGCTATAACTCACCTGCTGTATTGTTGACGACATCACAGCAACTGGCTGAAGACACCATGAGCGAAATCGAGCGTCTACTGAAAGTATTGCCAACGGCCGATACAGCATCGGTGAGTTGGGAAGATTATGGTGAAATCATTGTTTGTGACACCTATGAAGAAATGCTAGAAGTTGCCAATGACTATGCATCAGAACACGTGCAAGTAATGACGGATCGAGATGATTGGTTCTTAGAACATATGACTTGTTATGGGGCGTTATTTTTAGGTCCTCGTACTAATGTTTCTAATGGTGATAAAGTCATCGGTACCAACCACACGTTACCCACCAAAAAAGCAGGTCGTTATACAGGTGGATTATGGGTAGGAAAATATTTAAAAACGCATTCGTACCAAAAGATTACCACGGATGAGGCGGCTGCTAAGATTGGAAGTTATGGGTCGCGCTTGTGCATGTTAGAGGGCTTTGTCGGTCATGCTGAACAATGTAATGTGCGTGTACGCCGTTATGGTCATCAAGAAGTACCTTATGGCACAGCTGCCGACTAAGCCAGCATTATCGTTCAATCATATCTATTTGATATCAAATATTTAAATTAGAGAAGATAAAGACTTATGCAATTACCAACAACACCCTCATTTAATCTGACAGGAAAGCGTGCATTAGTGACTGGAGCCTCATCTGGTATTGGGTTAGGGTGTGCGGTTGCATTGGCTGAAGCGGGTGCAGAGGTGACATTAGCAGCGCGCTCCTCTGATAAGTTACAAGCTGTGGTGACGCTAATGACAGATAAAGGTTTAAAGGCCAACGCCTTAAAACTAGATGTGACCGATGTTGCCTCTGTTCGTCATTTATTTGAAAACCTCTCTAATACAGATGCTTTTGATATTGTGGTCAATAGTGCAGGTATGGCCAAACACACGCCTGCACTGGAGACTGAACCTAGTGATTTTGATGATGTGACTGATATCAATCTGCGCGCCTCTTATTTTTTGATGCAAGCGGCGGCAAAGAAACTCATTCATGCCAATAAAGCCGGCAGTCTTATCAATGTCTCTTCACAAATGGGCCATGTCGGTGGGCCAGATCGTGCCGTGTACTGTGCAACTAAGCATGCTGTTGAGGGTTATACCAAGGCCATGGCAATAGAGTGGGGAAAGCATGGCATTCGCATTAATACCATCTGCCCAACATTTGTAAGAACAGCCTTGAGTGCGGCAACGTTTGCTGACGCTGACAAAAGCCAATGGATTATGAGTAAAATTCATTTAGGCAGAGTGGCTGAAGTCGAGGATATTATGGGAGCAACGGTGTTTTTGGCATCAGATGCTGCCGCCATGATAACAGGCACTTCATTATTAATAGATGGTGGATGGACCGCAGAATAGCCAATGCTAGATATTGAGTTCTCAGCGGTTTTGATACTAAGTGTTTTTGATTTATTAGCTTAGGTATAATAATTAACAGAACACCCTATCAACACCAATGGCTAAGAGCTGGGCTAAAAAAGGTTATGAGATGACAAATAAAAATTCTGATATCACAAATGTTATAAAAACCCAACGTGTTACAGCAGATCAAGTTGCTGAAGCAGCAGGAGTCAGTCAATCTGCGGTATCTCGGGTCTATACCCCAGGTGCAAGTGTGTCGCAAAAAATTAAAGATAAGGTAAAAAAAGCCGCTAAAGAACTAGGCTACCGCCCAAATATGCTCGCGCGCTCATTAATTACTGGGCAAAGTCGTTTAATCGGTTTGGTGGTGGCGCACTTAGAAAACCTCTTTTATGCAGATGTGATCGAAAAGCTTTCTCATGCGTTGCAGTCACATGGTTACCATTTACTGATTTTTATGGCGATGAATGACAAAGATTCTACGCTTAAGGTGGTAGATGAGCTGTTGGATTATCAAGTGGACGGTATTATCACAGCGTCTCTGAGTTTATCTAGTGATTTGACAGACCGTTGTCATACAGAGAATATTCCTGTGGTGATGCTTAATCGTTTACAAGATGATGATCGACTCTCTGGTGTGAGCTCTGACAACTTTGTCGGTGGTCGTAAAGTAGCAGAGTTTTTTGTCAAAGGTAACCATAAAAGAATCGCTCATATTTCAGGTTGGACAGGGTCTTCTACACAGCGAGACCGTGAAGCGGGCTTTATTTTAGGGTTGCAAGAGTTTGGTCAAAAGCTATTTGCTCAAGCGGTCGGTAATTATGATCGTGAAACGGCAAAGCAGGCCACGATAGAGTTGTTTGCTAATAAAACGGAAACCAGCCGCCCAGATGCTGTATTTGTCGCTAATGATTTTATGGCTTTTGCTGTCATGGATACCTTACGTTATGAGTTGGGGCTTAGAGTGCCAGAAGATGTATCCGTCGTTGGGTACGATGATGTTGCGGTAGCATCTTGGGAATCTTATAGCTTAACAACTGTCAGTCAACCGGCTCAGCGTATGGCAGATGAGGTTGTGTCTACTTTATTAGAGAAAATAGCAAACCCTGATTCTCCACCGAGGCGTATTTCTATAGATGGCCCATTGATTGTTCGTAACTCGGCAAAAAAACCATAAATGCTTCTGATTAAAAAAGCTGTTTAGAAGATAAATTAAAATAGGAATAAAGTAATGGAAGGTATCAGCAGACTTGAGATGGAAAAACGTATCGTGCGCTATGGAGATTTGCAGCCTTGCCGCACTGCCTTTATTGATGCACATACGCCAGGGTCAAATCATAAAGAGAACTTCACTATTATTGGTGGTGGTGTGTCAGAAAGCCCAGACCAGCACGTACATATTCAAGACACCCCTGGCTTTAACATTGGTGCTGCAGGCCAACCTCCACATTGTAAAAACAGCTTACATCTACACACCACGGCCGAAGTATTTTTTGTATTGAACGGTCGTTGGCGCTTTTTTTGGGGCCTTCATGGTACAGCGGGAGAGGTTATTTGCGAAGCAGGGGATATTTTTAATATTCCGACGGGTGTGTTTCGTGGCTTTGAAAATATCGGCAACGACTACGGCATGATTATGTCGATATTGGGTGGTGACGATGCGGGTGGCGGTGTAACCTGGGCGCCGCAAGTTATTGAAGAGGCTAAGGCTCATGGTCTGATTTTGGGCAATGATGGTCGACTGTATGACAGCAAAAAAGGCGAGAGCCTGCCTGAAGGTATTGAGCCAATGGTGCAACTCACAAAAGAAGCGCTTAAACAGTATCCAGAAGTATCGACCTCAGCAATCGTCCCTCATTATGTTGCCCGTTATTGGGACATGATGGCACTGGCCAAAGAAGCGCCTTGCCAAGTAATTGGTGAACATGCCTTGATCAAAGACAAGCCGGGTTTTTCGGTGGAGTTCTTGACACGCGGCTCAATCAGTGAAGCGCCTTATCAGACGGATTGTCACGAAATCCTAATGGTTAAAACAGGGCATTGGACATTTAAATGGCTAGATGATACTGGTGAAGAGTCTCAGACGAGCATAGCACCAGGGGATGTAGTGGCTGTACCGCCTAATCTGACACATCGTCTTTACCCTTCTATGTCTGGTGAGGCTGCCTTGTTTAGAGTAAAAAATACTGCCGAAGCGGCAGGGGCGACTTGGATACAGAGCTGAAAATCCAAAGTGAACGGTAGTGTAATTAAGGCTATTACCTTGGATTTTGAGGCGTACTGTTTAGGAATATAAAAATGATACCTTTAGTTCTTATCCCCGGCATGATGTGTGATGCAAGACTGTACCAGCCTCAAATATCAGCTTTTTCGCATAGAGTGCCGATTCATACTGTACCGGTTTCAACTCACAGTAATATGCAGGATTTAGCAAAAGACATTCTAGATAATGCACCACCAGTCTTTGCGCTGGCAGGATTGTCCATGGGCGGTATTATTGCCATGGAGGTGTTACGTCAAGCGCCCAATCGCATTGCCAAGCTTGCGCTACTTGACACAAATCCAAGAGCAGAAGTAGAAGAAATTAAGAAAAATCGCCAGTTATTAATGGCCAATGTGCAACAGAATGGATTGGCTGAGGTGATATCGAATACTATTCCTAAGTATTTTTCACCGACAGAAAGTCTATCAACTCAGAAAAACTTAAAAATAATTGAGCTTTGCAACGCCATGTCTCAGTCATCTGGTGTAGCAGCTTATATTAACCAAAGCATGGCTTTACGTGATAGACAAGACCAGCAAGAAACGTTAAAAAAACTTACTGCCAATGTCCCTACTTTGATTTTATGCGGTGAAGACGATCAACTTTGTCCTGTTGAGCGGCATACATTGATGAAGTCTTTGATGCCGAATGCAGATTTACACATCATTAAAGGTGTAGGACATCTACCGACATTGCAAGCGCCAGAGCAAACCAACAATGCCTTAGAAAGCTGGTTGTTTACGTAAATAATGACACACCCTAGTTAAGCAGAATTCGCTTGTCGCTCAAATCATATGGAAATGAAAGGAGATATCTATGAATAATACGTTACTTAAACTGCTGCAATCTGTTGATACGCCAACAGTATGTAATGCCATTGAAGTGGCTCAAGGCAAACGAGGCTTTAATAGTTTTACACGCGGGAATATGTTGTCATCTGACCCTGATTCAAGACCTATTGTCGGTTATGCCGTGACCGCAAAGATTAGCGCATTGGCAGAACCCACAGAACCAAAAGAGGTGATCCGCGCCAGACGTATGGATTATTATCGTGCCATGTCAGAGGGTGCCAAAGGTGATATACCCTCAGTCGCAGTGGTTGAAGATGTCGATTATCCAAACTGCATTGGCGCATACTGGGGCGAAATCAACACGACGATACATAAGGCATTTGGGATGAATGGGGCACTAACAAATGGCGTGATGCGCGATTTGGGTGACATGGCAGAAGACTTTCCAGTGATTGCCCATTCTGTCGGTCCTAGTCATGGGTTTGTTCATATTAAAGAGGTGAATACCACGGTCGATATCATGGGCATGACGGTTGAGGTTGGTGATTTAATACATGCTGACCGTCATGGCGCCGTCGTCATACCTAAAAATATAATCGATAGATTGGAAGCCGCTATTCATAAGTTATTAAATAGCGAAAAAATTATCCTAACACCAGCAAAGCAAGAAGGCTTTGACTTTGCAGCTTTTGAGAAAGCGTGGCAAGCGTTCGAAGAATCAAGAGTTTAATTTTTGTCCTCATCAATGCTTAAAAAAAACCTTTACCTTTACCTTTTAACTTAATAGAGAGAAATATTATGACAACCTCAAAACGTCCAGAGCAAGGCATCTTAACCAAAGACAATGATCTCAGTAAAACAGATGAAACCATAGGGGTGATTGACGCCATGGTTGACGGCTTAAATGATCATGATATTGACAATATGGGTCGATTTTTTGCTGAAACTTTTCGCTGGATGGGCAATGCAGGATGTGGTTATAAAGAAGGCTTAACAGAGTTTCAAAATGGTTGGCAGCGTCCGTTTCAGCAAGCATTCTCTGAAAAAGTTTGTATTGATGAAGCAAGACTAACCCAAGGTGAATGGTGTGCAGCATTTGGTCGTCAAGAAGCCATCCACAGTGGCGAATTCATGGGTATAAAGCCTACTGGTAAAAAAGTTATTATTCGTTATATGGATTTTTGGAAAGTAGCTGATGGCAAAATCGAAGATAACTATGTCATGGTTGATTTTCCTTCTATTATGATGCAGCTAGGTATTGACCCTTTTAATGGTCATGGTTGGGAAAAGTTTGACACCAAATCAGGTGATTTGGCTCACACACCTACTATCATGGAATAAAGTCTTAACCTAAAACCTAAAACCTAAGACCTAAGACCTAAGGTATAAGTTACGACCAATCAAATCCATAACCATATCTACTATTGTCGGTGTGGTTGTGATGAGTTGACTGAAAGCTTGTAAGATTTTTAATCGATTCAAATCTAAAAAATACAGCAAGGGACAGCACATGAATAACAAGACAGCAGAACAGCAAAATAAGCATCAAATTGAGCGGTTTAATCAAGCGCTATACAATTATGATAGTGAAAAAGTAAAGTCTCTAATCGATGAGCTCTTTACTGAATCTGCTGTCATTCAATTGGCTTACCCATTAGAAACTCTGCAGAACCGTGATGCTTTATTTACTGAATCGTTTGAGCCATTACAACAAGCCATTCCAGATCTAGAGCGCCGAACCTTTATTGTCATGGCTGGCAATAGTGGTAGCAGTATGACCAGCAATGAAAATAATAATACTGACTGGGTAGGGTGTGCTGGCTACTATACAGGTACGTTCATGGAAAGCTGGCTTGATATTCCTCCCACAGGACATCAGGTTACCATGCGTTTTCATGAGTTTTACCGTTTTGAAAACGGCAAGATTGTTGAGATGCAAGCGCTTTGGGACATACCGGAAGTGATGCATCAAGCAGATGCATGGCCAATGGTAAAAAGCCTTGGGCGTGAAGGTATCTTGTCCGCACCTGCTACCCTTGATGGCAACCTAGTGGGACAAGATTACTCTGTTGAACACAATCAGCGTAGCGAGCAGTTAGTGCTCAATATGCTAAACGGTTTGGGCGAGTTTTCGACCGGCGGTGTCTCAGCCATGAATCTAGAAAAGTATTGGCATCCTCGTTGCACTTGGTACGGACCTTCTGGTATTGGTGCTTGCCGAGGTATTGCAGGGTTTCGCAACTGGCATCAAATCCCATTTTTAAATGCTCTGCCAAACCGTCAAACCATTGAAGAAAACGGGTATTTTTTTGCTGAAGGAGATTATGTCGCTTTCACTGCTTGGCCTGGCATGTCGATGACCGTCTCTCACGATGGCTGGCTTGGTATTGCACCTGCCGGGCAACAGATTACGATTCGTAGCCTAGACTTTTGGCGTTGTGAGGATGGCTTAATTCGTGAGAACTGGGTGCTTGTAGATATTTTACATGCCTATAAACAAGTTGGCATAGATGTCCTCGCTCGCATGCGCGAATTTAATAAAGCACGTTACCGTCAGTTTGATAAATAAAACCAAGCTAATAATACTTACTTTAAAAAAGAGACATTTATGAAAGGATTCGATGAGAAATTTAACGATTTTCCCGACTATATATTAAAAATTACTAATGAAATTTGGGAAAACCGTGGATTACATACTCTACATGACTATTATGCTCCAGATATTGTGGTTAGGACGCCACTAGGTATAGACTTCGGAAATCAAGGCGTGATAAATGCGACCATGAATGTGTTAGCAGAGTTCCCTAATCGTACCTTGCTGGGTGAAGATGTCATTTGGAGCGGTACGCCAGAGACTGGCATGCTGTCTT
The DNA here is from genome assembly GCF_015864565.1 of Psychrobacter sp. SWN149. Taxonomy (NCBI): domain Bacteria; kingdom Pseudomonadati; phylum Pseudomonadota; class Gammaproteobacteria; order Moraxellales; family Moraxellaceae; genus Psychrobacter; species Psychrobacter sp. SWN149. Next base: position 31,369 of record NZ_JADYWX010000010.1, on the reverse strand, counting down.
CACACCGTATCATCACCACGGCCACACATATCAAAACAGGTCAAAATCTTCGTTTTCGAGTCATTGCTGATTGTCATGCAAAAAACAATCAGATCGATGATGAATGGTTGATAAGAGATCAAGGAGCCATTGCTCGACAAATGGGTCAAACGCCTAAAGAACGCGCGCAAGAAGTGATTGAAATGCAAGAGAGAAATGGTATTGTCAAACCACCCTTTACCCCAAATATTGATCAAGATGGTCCCTATTTAGGCCGTGGTAACGACAATGAATGGGGTGAGACGTATGCTGATATTTTAACGCGCTTAATGAATGCAGAGTTTGCTTTGATTCCACATGAGTACGATCGTTGTTGTTTAGGCGAGTATCCAGGTGGCGTTTCAGGTATATCACATGGTGATGTTGATGCTTTTTGGCTAGGGTTGCGTTCCTCATTTCCGAATGCTGAGTTTAAGATTCACCACCAGATCGGTCGGGAAGACAAGTTAATGTCACCTCGTGCAGCGATTAGATGGTCATTAACTGGCAAGCATGAAGGCTATGGACACTTTGGACAACCAACTGGTGCAGAGGTACATGTCATGGGCGCCTGCCATGCTGAGTTTGGACCTTGGGGATTACGCCGCGAATATGTGATGTATGATGAAGTAGCGATTTGGCAACAGATATTATTGGCTGCAAAATAATTTATCGAAAAGCACCGTAAAACCACGTCCTTCTAGGGCGTGGATGAAAGGTATTATTGGTTAGGTACTTCTTGCTGTTGCTCGATGTATTCTCTAATAATATCAATTGAAGCACCGCCACAGCTTGATGCAAAATAGCTTGGAGACCAAAGCGCATTGCCCCAAAGTTGCCGATCAATTGATGGGTAATTGTTTTTACGGATCATCCTACTGGATACTCCTTTCAGGCTATTTACTAGCGATGAAACGCTGACTTTGGGCGGGTAATTCACCAAAAGATGCACATGATCTTGCTCACCATTAAATTCTACTAGCTCCGCATCAAAATCCTGACAGACCTGACTTAAGATTAAATCCAGTTCATTCAATATTTCTTTAGTGAATACTTTTCCCCTATATTTTGTAACAAAGACCAAATGAATATGAATATTATAAACAACGTGTCTACCACGTCTTAATGTGTTTGACACAAGATTAGACCAAATACATAATAAGATAACTAATTATAATTCATCCTATGAAAACACTCAAGTTACGCATCAAAGATAAACACGCTGACCAATTAAATAAATTGGCATCATCGGTTAACTTTTTGTGGAATTACGTGAATGATTTGAGTATTAAGCACTTGCAGCGTACTGGTCATTTCTTTTCGGCCTATGATATGGCAACTTATGTAAAAGGCAGTGGCGAGCTGCTGAACCTGCACAGCCAAACCTTGCAAGCAATCACTGAAACCCATGCTAAATCTCGTAAGCAATTTAAAAAGGCCAAACTAAATTGGCGCACTAATAATCCGAAAGCCAAGCGTAAATCACTTGGGTGGATTCCGTTTAAGAAATCAGCCATTAAATACTTAGGCGTCAAAAAAGCGGGTAAAAAGGTTCTTAAGTCTACGATCCAACTCAGCTTATCAAAAGGTCAAAAGCTGACCATTGATGTGTGGGATAGCTATAATTTAGCCCTCTATGCGATTAATACTTGTGAGCTTGTGCAAGATAGCCGTGGGCTTTGGTATGCGTGCGTGACCGTTAAAGAGCATCCAAAAATTGAGTGTGGTGCAAGCGAAACAGGTATCGATTTGGGTTGTAAAGACTCAGCAACAACGAGTAATGGTGACAAACTCACTGTTAAGCAAACCCACAAATACGCATCAAAACTAGGTATTGCTCAGCGTGCTAGAAATAAAAAACGTGTTCGAGCCATTCACGCCAAAATCAAAAATACTCGTCAAGATATGCTCCATAAATTCACGTCCAAACTTGTCAGAGACAACAAGGCGATTGTCGTTGGAAAACTTCAATCAAAATCATTTACTTCAACCAATCTAGCTAAGTCAGTCTATGACGCAGGTTGGTTTGAAATCAAAAGGCAATTGACCTATAAATGCAAGAATGCAGGTTGCCATTATCTTGAAGTGAATGAAAGCTACACCATCCAAACTTGTTCATGTTGCGGCTCGCGCCAAAACAGTCCGAAAGGTAGAGCAAATTTGCGAATAAGAGAATGGACATGTGAGTGCGGTGTGACTCACGATCGCGACATTAATGCGGCAAAGAACATTCTCGCGCTTGGGCTTGAGCGTCTAGCAGTAGGAATCCCCTCCGTTTAGGGAGGGGAGGAAGTCAAATGCTTAATCTTTCTACCCTAGGCTATCAAAAACCCAATATTAATAACTTCACCTAAGTAAAATATTGAGTGATGAAAGCTTGCTAGAACTCTACTATGTATGGCTCTAGCAAATTCTTTTATAATTACTTAAGTTTAAATATTACTGGTTTTCACTTATCATATTGATTCAACCCTAAAAAACACGTTTTTTTGTTGAATTGAGGTTGGGTTCAAAAATTGTCATAGTGCCAAATTTACTAGGTTAGGTGTCATGATGGTTTCTGAACCAAAAATAGCTAGGTTGTGGTCAGTTATGTATGTGAGGTTTTAGAGCAGGGCACAGTTTGGGCACCACATGGGCACCGCCATGAAAATGGGGTTTTTGTTTGAGTAGTTAGACTTAACTATATTCAAAAAGATATTTCGAGAATTTCTCTACAAGCCCTGAAAATTAGACAAAAAAAAGCCTCACTGTTAAGTGAGGCTTTTTAAGTATTTGGAGCGGGAAAAGAGATTCGAACTCTCGACCCCAACCTTGGCAAGGTTATGCTCTACCACTGAGCTATTCCCGCTAATTATCAATTAACTATCGTCAGTTGATGATGGCGTATTATACGCAGTTTTTTTGATGTGTCAACACCCAAAACGAAAAAAACCAAAGTTAATAAAATAGGCGTTTTCTAAGGCCGTGTATGTATGTTATAACGGTTTATTATGATATGTATTCCAAAAGCTTTGTATTGCATAAATAAGCTGGGATACATTTCATAATTTAATCTTAAATCACATTCACAATTATTAATGCTTATAAAGATAAGTCATAGGGATATACAATGAGTCAACACTATACCATCGCCGATTATTTGTTTGATCGTGTCGCAGAAGCAGGTGCTTCTGAGATATTTGGCGTACCTGGTGATTTCAACTTAACTTTTCTAGATAATGTGCTAGCCTCTGATAAGCTACGCTGGGTGGGTAATACCAATGAGCTAAATGCAGGTTATGCAGCTGATGGCTATGCTCGTGAGCGTGGGTTTGCTGCGATGGTGACGACCTTCGGTGTTGGGGAGTTGTCTGCGATTAATGCGACGGCAGGCTCTTTTGCAGAGTACGCACCAGTACTTCATATCGTGGGCGCGCCAAGTACGGCAGTGCAAGACTCAAAACGCCGTATTCATCATTCGCTTGGTGATGGGGTTTTCAATCATTTTATTAAGATGGTTGAGCCAGTGACCGTGGCACGGGCGCAGCTTACACCAGAAAACGCCGCCTCAGAGATTGATCGTGTCATTCGTCTGATTCTTAAAAAACACCGCCCTGGTTACTTATTGCTATCGCCTGATGTGGCAAAAATGCCAATTTATCCACCAACAACTAAGCTGATTGATAGCCAAGAAGATATTACCAGTCAAGCGGCACTGGCAGATTTTAAAAAAGCGTTAATAGCGTTTTTACCCAATAAGACCACGACGCTGATGGCAGATTTGATGGTGCATCGTTTAGGGCTGCAAAATCAGCTCAAAGCACTCATTGCTGATACCGATATTCCTTATACCACGCTGTCTTGGGGTAAGACATTACTCGATGAAAACAGCGAGCGCTGGGCAGGGACTTATGCAGGGGTTGCTTCACGTCCTGTGGTCAAAGACGCGGTAGAAAACTGCGAATGCCTCATCAAAATAGGGGTGCAATATACGGACACCACCACCGCAGGGTTTAGCCAAGATATCAATGAAGATGTGGTGGTAGATTTGCATTATGAGCGTGCTTCCATCAGCGGTCAGAATTTTGCACCGATTGCACTCAAAGATGCGTTGCAAGCGTTACATGAGGTGATGACCTCGGGGATTAACATCGTACCGAAAACGTTCTGTGAGCCAGTCAATCCTCACAAGCAAAATGGCAAAGACGATGAACCCATCCGCCAAGATGATCTGTGGCATATTATTGCTGATCGCTTAGACCACAATAACTTGGTGTTTTCTGAACAAGGAACGGCCTATTTTGGTATCAGTGATGTGCGTCTACCAGAAGGGGTGACGTCATATGGTCAGCCGATGTGGGGATCAATTGGCTATACCTTGCCAGCCAGCCTAGGCGCTGCTATTGCCTCGCCAAACAAGCGCAGTGTTTTATTGATTGGTGATGGCTCAGCCTTATTGACCATTCAAGAGATAGCGGTCATGATTCAAGAGCGTATCAACCCAGTCATCGTCCTAATCAATAACGATGGCTATACGGTAGAGCGTGCGATTCATGGTGAAAACCAATACTACAACGATATTCCTAAATGTGACTGGCAGCTCATGCCGCAAGCATTCGGTGCCACCAAAGAAAATAGTCTCATGCTGAAAGTCGAAACTGCAGGAGAACTCAAAGCGGCGTTTGATACGGCCGCCGCCACCACCGATAAGCTCATTATGATAGAGGTCATTGCCGATAAGCATGATATTCCGCCACTGCTTGCCGACATCAGCGCGGCACTAAAGCCAAAAGCCGATTAAGCAATGCGCAAATAACACAGACAATAGAATCAAATCACCCCATCTAGCACACGGCTAGGTGGGGTTTTTTTGGTATCTTTACTATATGAATGAATTAAACCAATATCGTACTTACGTCTGTCTACAGACTTTAGTATCATGGCGGATTGGGCTACGTTCAGCCTTTATATTCAATAGGAGATGGACCCGACGTGATTTGGTTAAAAATGCTTATCGGCGCATTGATGGTACTGGCGATTCAATTATTCGCCCAAACCCGATTTTTTTATTTGGCTGCACTTGCGCCACTATTTCCCACATTTACGTTAATCAGCCACTTCATCGTCGGCACTGAGCGTAGCCCTGCTGATTTAAGAGTAGCACTGATCTTTAGTATGTTAGGTGTCATACCGCATTTGATTTATACCTTTGTGGTGTTTTTCAGTATTGGCTATATGAGCTTATATAAGGCTTTGCTATTGGGCGTCGTCGCTTGGATGATAGCCGCGGCTATCTTAGTACTGACATGGCAATACATTCAAGCTTGAGTACTCAGGCTTAAGTATTTAGGCTTAATTTGGCTGATACAGATGACAATTATCATTGAATAAAAATTGACGCTTACATGAGGTAGTACAGACAGCTTTCATCTATAAACTGATATGATTTGGCTAAAATATCTTTTATAAAATTTGATAGTAGGTGTTACGCTTGGCAGTGGTCGATTGACCATCGCTGATAGGCGCTTATCTGGTGTGATATCTACTGACAGTGCGACAACGTAAGTTTTTTTTGAATCAAGTAATATCTCACTCATCATAAATATAACCACAAATACAATCACGACAACGACAAAATAGGGTTTAAAAAATGGATACCTTAAATATCCTCTACTTGGTAGGCGCGATATTAATTTTTGCCAGTATTATGGCAAGCACCTTATCAGCACGTTTGGGTGTACCTTTGCTATTGCTGTTTTTGATAGTGGGCATGCTGGCAGGTGAGCAGGGTATCTTGGGTATTGAGTTCTCGCAATATGCGCTGGCCAATTTTGTCGGACAGGCAGCCCTTGCCTGTATCCTGTTAGATGGTGGGTTACGCACCTCATTCAAGTCATTTAGAGTCGGACTCAAGCCCGCGATTACCTTAGCCACATGGGGTGTATTGGTCACGGTGATGGTGCTTGGGGTGTTCGTTACTTGGTTGCTCGATGTCGACTGGCGCTTTGGTCTACTGATGGCCGCCATTGTCGGCTCAACCGATGCGGCTGCCGTCTTTTCACTGCTGCGAAATGGCGGCGTCAAGCTCAATGACCGCGTCCAAGCCACGCTTGAGCTAGAGTCTGGTGCCAATGATCCTTTGGCTATTTTATTGGTCACAGGTCTCATCGCCTTAAATGTTGATCCTGATGGTCAGACAGTATTTGGCTTCCTCGTTTTGCTGGTGCAGCAGTTGAGCTTTGGGCTAGGAATGGGCCTACTGTTTGGGTATTTTTTATCTCGGCTACTACCAAAAATTCATTTGGCAGAAGGCATGTATGCGATCCTAATCCTCTCTGCAGGATTGGCTGTTTTTGCCGCGACCAACCTAATTGGCGGTAGTGGGTTTTTGGCGGTATATCTTACTGGTGTCTTAATCGGTAACCATAAAGTGCGCTCGACTGAGCATGTCATGCGAGTGATGGACAGCTTTGCTTGGCTATCACAAGCGGTACTGTTTGTTGTATTGGGATTACTGGTCACACCATCAAATGTGCTAAATGTTTGGCATTATTCGGTAGCGATCGCCGCCTTTATGATTTTTGTCGCTCGCCCCATCGCCGTCTACACGAGCGTCAAACCCTTTAAGTTTAAAGACAGAGAGATTGGGTTTATCTCTTGGGTCGGACTGCGCGGTGCCGTGCCCATTACGCTTGCTATCTTGCCCGTCATGGCGGGGATAGATAACGCCTTTATGTTGTTTGATATTGCCTTTGGCGTCGTAGTGCTATCGCTAATTTTGCAAGGTACGACCATCCCGACGATGGCAACTTTATTTAGAGTACGCATTCCAACCAATAAAGATCCCAAAGAAGAGCATGAAGTATGGGTATCAGATAAGGCAAGTATCACGTTATACGAGTTTGAGGCAAAATCTGGCGCATTTGCAATTGGTCGACACCCAAAAGGCATTTCTAAGAGCATCAGCTCTAATGAGATCAGTGTCTTTGCATTGGTGCGTGGGCAGCAGATCGTGGTCGTAGATGAGAATACCAAGCTGAAATTTGGCGATAGTGTTTGGTATGCGATGAGAGGCAATCATGCCAGCAAAATTGCCAAGATTTTTAATGACACTACCCTAGATCGTAAGGCTATTGATGACTTTTATGGCGATTGGTTGCTATCACCCAATGTCAAGCTTGGGGATTTGCCATTTTTTACGGAAGCCATGACATCTGAAACACTGGTAAAAACCTTAAAGACGACAGATGAGGACCTCGCGAAAAATATGTGGGAGCAGACGGTCGCTGAATATGTGACATCACATTTGGGTACAGCGCCCGTCTCAGGCGATACAGTCGTGATAAGTAATGAATGGTCGCTGGTCATCAAAGAAGTAGATGACAAAGGTAAGCTCAGAAACATTGGTCTAAAATACCAAGAGCCTGTAGCAGTTACATCGTAATATCAGTAGTTTTAGGGCGTGTACAAACACGCCCTATAGCAGATTCATCATTTTATTCAAAAAATCAGCGATGTGTTTGTGCTGGTTTTCTCGGTATGCCCAGTGGTGCTCGACAGCATAACTGGCTTCCTCTCGCAGTAAAACCTTCATTAGTCCCATTTTCTCATAACGGGCTGCCAGATCACGAGGTAGATAGCCAACATGGTGACCGGCTAGAATCAACTGTGCGGTTGCCTCCATATGATATGTGGTGGCACTCAAGGTTTTGGGGCGCACATGATGAATGCTGACATCAGTGATATAGCCTCTTTTTATCCAAGGATGGTTTTGTTCTAAGTCCTCTAATGTCAAACCTTCTGCATTATAAAACAACCGATGCTCGCGTCCGCAGCACACGACCTGTCTTTCTACAAAGGCGGGCTTAAACGTCAGCAGCGGTGGAAAGCTGCCAAAATAACCAACGCCAATATCGCTTTCATTACTGAGCAGTTTCTCTAACATGCTTTCAGGGCTTTGCACGTCGATAGAAAAGTGTATCAATGGGTTATTACGGTAGCTGTTAGCAAGCCGTTGTCTAAGCACGTCATAAAAAAAGTTGGGCATTTGATCGGTTAGGCACAGTCTGATATGGCCGCCATGAACGGAGTCTAGTTGCTGAATATAATGCAGCTGATGTTGGAAATTGGCGACTGACTCAGTAAAAGCGACGCAAGCCTCATAAACCGCTGCGCCATCTTCTGTCAGCTTAAACCCTGCGCGACCACGATGACATAATGTCATGCCCAGCCGATCTTCTAAATGCGTTAAATGACCGCTGATTACTGAAGGTGTGACATTTAGGCGTGTCTGCGCGGCTGTCACCCCTTGACAGTCTACAATAGCCATAAAGCTACGCAGCGTTTTTACGTCTATTTTTATCAACTCATCTAATATCAAGAACCATCCTCCAATAAATACTCTGTTCAATAAACTTCTGCTAATAACGTATAAGTCTGTTTTACTACGAAAAACCAGAAGTTTACTTCTGAATTTTACCATGGTTCATGCGCTTATATTTATGTATTGTCAATGGCATGTAGCAAATTGTGTACTTAAACCAAATAGAACAAGGAAGTAATGTATGAGCTTCAATCAACCACTCAGCGGTAATGAGATGCCAAGATTTGGCGGTTTCGCCACTATGATGCGTCTGCCAACACAAGCAGATGCCGAAGGGTTAGACGTGGCGTTTGTTGGCGTACCTTTAGATATTGGTGCATCGAACCGTAGTGGCGCAAGACTAGGCCCAAGACAGATTCGTGATGAGTCAAGAATGATTCGCCCTTACAACGTGGCCACACGTGCTGCGCCCTTTGAGTCATTGCAAGTTGCTGACATCGGCGATGTGCCTATCAATACCTTCAACCTGCTAAAAAGCGTTGATATCATCGAAAAATTCTATACCGATAAAATCGTCAAACATGGCGCGATTCCTTTAACACTGGGCGGCGACCATACTATCGCATTGCCTATTCTACGTGCCCTTGCCAAAAAACATGGCCCTGTCGGTATGGTACATATCGATGCTCATGCTGATATCAATGATGATATGTTTGGCGAAAAAATCGCTCATGGTACACCGTTCCGCCGCGCGGTCGAAGAAAACCTCATCGACGGTAATCGTGTGGTACAAATTGGTCTGCGCGGTACAGGCTATAGCGCAGAAGAGTTTGATTGGTCAACTGAGCAAGGCTTTCGCGTGGTACCTGCTGAGGAGTGCTGGTATAAGTCATTGGCGCCGCTCATGGCAGAAGTTCGCGAAAAGCTGGGCGATGGCCCTGTCTACTTGAGCTTTGATATCGATGGTATTGACCCTGCGTTTGCACCAGGTACGGGTACTGCTGAGATTGGTGGTCTAACATCTACTCAAGGTATCGAAATCATTCGCGGTATGCGCGGTCTTGATGTGGTTGGCGGAGACTTGGTCGAAGTATCGCCACCTTATGACCCATTTGGCAACACCTCTGTACTGGCTGCGAATCTACTGTTTGAGATGCTATGTATTCTGCCAGGCGTACGCTATGACGATAAGGTTAAAGCAGTCTATTAATAGCCATCATTTATTACCTCTATAATTAGCAACCTTTGTAGCCAGTAATTAGTAACTAGTAATCGGTATGAAAGAAAAAATACAAAGGTTGTTTTGATTTGAAGAATTAATAATTATCTGAATATTCAGTGAAATTTTTTAGGATGATTGACCCATGACCCAATTAATGCAAACACCTGACTCATCGCCTGTTAATTTTTCTGACAGCCCTTCTCTAACCTGTGGCGAGCTGCTGGTACAGTGGCTAGAATATTATGGGGTAGAGACGGTGTTTGGTATCCCAGGGGTGCATACGGTCGAGCTGTATCGCGGCCTGCCCAGTACCAATATTCGTCACGTGACGCCGCGTCACGAGCAAGGCGCTGGGTTTATGGCAGATGGCTACTACCGTGCTTCTGGAAAAATCGGTGTGTGCTTTATCATCACAGGCCCTGGCATGACCAATATTATGACGGCGATGGCGCAAGCATTGGCTGATTCGATACCGATGCTGGTCATCTCTAGCGTCAATAAAGTCAAAGACACGGGTAGTGGTGAAGGGCATTTGCATGAGCTGCACGATCAGCAAGGCATGGTAAGTAAAGTGGCACTCACTAGCAAAACCATCTGGCAGCCTGAGTCATTACCCAAAGTCATCGCAGAAGCCTTTGCTTTATTTAATGGTGCACGTCCGGGGCCCGTATATATTCAATTGCCAATTGATGTCATCACCGCTGATGCTAGTCATGTTGCTAAGCCGCCTAAGTTAAATGCTGTAGCAAATAGCCAAGCCAATACAAATAGAGTGAGCCTACCACAGGTCACAAGACCACTGCCGAATCCTACGCAATTAGACCTAATCGTACAGTCATTAAAAACCGCGAAAAACCCTGTAATACTCTATGGTGGCGGCTGTGTCGATGTCGACCACGATGCACAACGATTGGCAGAACTGATAGATGCACCAACATTTTTGACCATCAATGCCAAAGGTCTATTACCACCTGGTCATCCATTAAGTTTGGGTAGTAATCAGTCATTAGACGCAGGCCGCGCTGTAATTACAGAAGCAGACTGGGTGTTAGCGATTGGTACTGAGCTTGGTGAGACTGACTATGATGTGTTCTTTAACGGTGGGTTTAAGATAAATGGCACATTGGTGCGTATCGACTGCGATGCTCAGCAACTGCAGCGTCCGTTTATCGCCGACATTGCGGTATTGTCCGATGCCCAAATTGCGATTAGTGGTTTATGTAGTCGCTTAAAAGGTCAGACATTCGATCATCAGGCGCTGTCACGAGTAGACGAGGCAAAACACGCTATCTTGAAGGATGTAACGACAGACTTTGCGGGTCAAAATGCTCTACTTAAACTGATTCGTGATGAAGTAGAGGATGTCATCTTTGTGGGTGATTCAACCCAGCCTGTCTATAGCGGCAACCTTGGCCTTGAAGCTTTGGCGACGCGTAAGTGGTTCAATTCATCGACAGGTTTTGGCACGCTAGGCTATGGTCTGCCTGCTGCTATCGGCGCGATGGTTGGTTCAAACTTGCCTGTCGTCAGTCTAATGGGTGATGGCGGTATTCAGTTCACCATTGCTGAGCTCATCTGCGCCGCTGAGCTTGAGCTCCCATTGATTGTTTTATTATGGAACAACCAAGGCTACGGTGAGATTCGTCGTTACATGGAAGAGGGCGGTTTACCACTGATCGGTGTCAATATAAAGACGCCTCACTTTGAGCCATTAGCGGCAGGGTTTGGTGCAGGTTATCGCAGAATCACCGCTAAGCAGCAACTTCTAGACGCATTGAAAACAGATATCAATGGCAAGCAGCCTTTTATCTACGAAGTTGATGAAGCAGATGATTTTCTAAAAGAGATGGGCAAGACGATGATCTATTTTAGTTAAGCGTATAGACATCCCCAACTCCACGGCTGGTCATTCAAGGAAGAACGTCCCTCATGTCAAATGGGTCACATATTACAAGCGTCTCAGCAGCCAAGCACAATCAGCTACCAAATTTACTATCGGATTTGGCAGCTGTGGTTGGCGTGAGCAATGTGATGATCAGTCCCAGCCAGCAGCAAGCGTATGTGCAAGGCGCGATAGATACGATCACAAATGCGACTATAGCAGTTGTGACACCGCCCACACTTGTGGCACTATGGCGCGCCATCAATGTCTGTGCTGCGGCCGATGTGATTATCATCGCTCAAGCGGCCAACACCGGATTGACGGGTGGTTCTACGCCATATGGTGAGTATGACCGACCGCTGGTTATCATTTCGATGCAGTTATTGAGTGGTATTCATCTGCTCAATGACGCGACAGAGCTCATTGCATTACCCGCCGCGACGCTACAGCAATTAGAGTCTACCCTTGCACCATTAGGCCGTGAGCCGCATTCGGTATTGGGCTCTAGTTGTGTTGGCGCCTCGGTGATTGGCGGTATCTGCAACAGCTCAGGCGGCATGTTGGTGCAGCGTGGCCCTGCTTATACTGAGATGGCGCTATTTGCGAGACGTAACAGCTCAGGTCATTTTGAGTTGATCAACCATCTAGGCATTGAGTTGGGGACGCAGCCGGAGGAGATGCTTGAGACTCTGCAAAATGGCACATTTGATAAAGCCTCAATACCTGCTAGTAGTGATAGCAATACTGACGACACTCACCATATTGGCCAAAGTAATACTTGTAGCAATCATCATTATCAGCACAAAGTACGTGACTGTGATGCCGACACGCCCGCCAGATTTAACAATGATCCCAATGGCTTGTATGAGGCATCAGGGTCGGCTGGCAAGGTCATCGTGTTTGCAGTGAGAGTGGCGACCTTTGCCAAACCCAAGCGAGAGCAAACTTTTTATATCTCGACCAATGATGGAGATACCTTGACTTCGCTGCGTCAGCAGTGGTTAAAAAGCGAGCTAAACCTACCGGTGTTTGCTGAGTATATGCACAGAGACTATAACGACATCACCCTGCGTTATGGCCGTGACACTTGCTTGAGTATGCGGAGATTACCTGCCAGTCAGATAAGCGCGCTGTACCGTCTACAAGCCAGAATTGGCTATTACTTGAATAAATGGCGCTTGCCCAAGACATTGCCCGATCGAATATTGCAAATGGCATCGAGGTTTATGCCGCCATCATTACCTGCGCCTTTGAGCACGCAAGCGCTCTCATACCGTTATCATTTAATCATAAAAGTAGCAGATGGCGTTGATACAGATACCGGCCATAACGATAGCAATAATAAAAACAAAGATAAAAAAGACCATATTGCCGCAGCTAAAGCTTTTTTGCAAAACCACATACGGCAGTATAAAGGCGCATTGCATCTGTGTACTGAAACAGAGGCCCAAGCATTATTGGTGTTTCGCAGTGCCGCCACCGCCGCTATGTTTCGCTACCATAATCTCAACCACACAGAGTTTGGTGAGCTGTTAGCGACTGATATTGCCTTACCAAGAAACGCGACAGATTGGGATGAGACTTTACCTCATCACTTAAAAGAACAAGTCAGTAAAACCTTTTATCTGGGGCATTTTTTCTGCCATGTCATGCACCAAGACTATTTTTTAAATCCCAAAACGGATGCCAAGCAGTTCAAGGAAGACCTGCTGGCATTTTATGATAAGCGTCATATTGAGTACCCCGCTGAACACAATGTGGGGCACGTATACCCTGCAAAAACGGCACTACATTATTTTTATAAAAAACTGGATCCAACCAATTCGCTTAACCCAGGTATTGGTCAGACAGAGAAATGGAAAAACTGGCAATCATCGCCCATTAAGGAGAAGTTAAATGACGAGTTATATGGATAAGTCGCAGCAGCCGATTTTAGGGAATAATACGGTCGATCCAGAAACGCCAAAAGCAGGACAGTGGCGTGCAGCAATGTGGAAGTTTTTGTTATTTTCAGCATTGGGTATTGCGCTATTTATCATTCCCTTTCAATGGGATGGTAAGGTCACCATTTTATTGGGTGTACTGACCGATGCGTTACAAGCTGCGTTGGGCGGTTTTGTGGTCTATATCACCATGGCAATCGTGTCGATCTCCTTTATTGGAGCACTGGCAGTCAAAGTGCTCAAACCCAATTTGCCTGCAGACTCACTGGTTAAAAAGTTGTTCGATGTTGATTGGTTTTGGTTGACCACGCGATTTTTGGGTACGCTGTTTGTTTGGATGATTTACCTGCAAGTTGGCCCCGAGTTTATTATTAACCGTAATACCGGCGGCGTCATTTTCGAAGATTTGATTCCTATTTTGATTCCGTTGTTTTTCTTTGCCATTTTATCGCTGCCATTTTTGACTGATTTTGGCTTGATGGAGTTTTTGGGTACTTTAGCCAGTAAAGTGTTTATCAAGCTATTTAAGTTGCCGGGTCGTTCTGCCGTTGATGCGATGTCTTCTTGGTTTGGTGCGGCCTCTATCGGTTTGCTGGTCACCATGCAAGAGTATGATAAAAGCTTCTATAGTCAGCGTGAAGCCGCCATTATCGCGACCACTTTTTCCGTAACTTCTATCGCCTTTACCTATGTGGTGGCCAAAACCATCGGCGTGGACAATAACTTCGTCTATTTTTATCTGACCATTGCGCTGACGGGCTTTATCGCTGCGATTATCATGCCGCGTATCCCGCCATTATCGCTCAAGCCTGATACCTATCACTCTGGCAAAAGCATGCTGGATGAAGGTATTCCTGCTGAATACACTACGTATCAGTGGGCAGTCAACCGTGCGGTAACACGCGCGCATTCTATGCCAAGCTTAGGTCAGGTATTCAAACGCAGCCTACACAATCTATTTGATATCTATTTTGGCCTCATCCCTGTTATTTTTGCGATTGGTACTATCGGTCTTGGTTTGGCTGAGTACACGCCTGTCTTTAACTGGTTGGCCACGCCATTAGTACCAGTACTTGAATGGTTGCAGATTCCAGAGGCGGCAAAAGCAGCTCCTGCCATGATTATGGGCTTTGCGGATATGTATCTGCCAGCATTGGTCGGAAAAAGCATTGAGAGTGAGATGACACGATTCATCGTTGGTGCGGCCTCAATCACTCAGATTATCTATATGTCTGAGGTGGGTGCGCTGATTTTGAAATCTAATATCAAACTGAATGTGCTAGAGCTGTTCTTCATCTTCGTACTTCGTACACTGATCAGCTTGGTAGTTATCACATCCGTCGCGCATCTGCTCTATTAGTGTTGCGTTCAGCATCAATGGAGCATCTCGCATAAAAATAATCAGTTTTTCTGTAGGTAGGCAAACCGATTGTTTGACTCAGTATTTTACGCGCGCTATGCAGAGCAACTGTCATATCAATAAAAGAGACATGATTCATAGCGCAGCATATCAAGACCATTTGATTCGAGAATAAAGGTGATTGACCATGATAGATAAGCTGAACCCTGAAAGCTTGACCCGAGAAAGTGCCATACAAACGGCTCAAAACGAAGTTGTATTAAACGCTGCTTATATCAATGGCAACTGGATTACGATTGAAGCACTGGCAACTGATTCTGTTGTCATGTCTTCTAATAACATAGGCTCTGATAACGCAAACGATCAGGCGTTGTATGATCCAAACTCAGGCGAGGTGATTGCAACGACGCGTCTGTGTACCAGTGCTCATGTAGAGATGGCAGTTAGCGCTGCTTCTGAGGCTGCTGTTAGCTGGTCTCAAACCACGGTAAGCGAACGCGCAGGGTATCTCAATAAGATTGCAGATAGGATGGAGCAGCGATTTGATACCTTGGTTGGATTGTCTGTGCTAAATAACGGCAAGCCAATTGAGGAAGCAAAGATAGACGTCGGTGATGCTATCGCTTGCTATCGTTATTATGCCAACCTCATCACGGAGCAGGCCACATGGTCTGAAGTGTCCACACTTGAGTCAGGCATACGATTGTTAAAGACATATGCGCCTGTTGGTATCTGCGCGCTGATTACGCCTTGGAATTTCCCGATGGTGACGACTTCTTGGAAGCTGGCGCCTGCGTTAGCAGCAGGTTGTACCGTGCTATTAAAACCGTCTGAGGTGACACTACTGCCAGAGCTCATGTTAGGTAATATCTTATCTGAGATAGGCTTGCCAAAAGGGGTGGTCAATATTTTACCGGGCGCGGCTGAAGTAGGTGCCGCCATGACCAGTCACCCATTCATTGATAAAGTCTCTTTTACGGGGAGTAACGTGGTCGGTGAAAAGGTCATGAGCCAAGCCGCGAAAAGTGTCAAAGACATTAGCCTAGAGTTGGGCGGTAAGTCTGCTATCGTGGTATGTGCAGATGCTGATATTGACCATGCTTGTGATTTAATCATTGGTGGTATATTTACCAATGCAGGTCAGATATGCTCAGCCACTTCGCGTTTGGTTGTACATCAAGATATCGCTACACAGCTGTTTGATGCATTAAAAGTAAAAACAGCAAGCCTGCAAATTGGTGATGGATTTAATGCTGGTACGCAAATGGGCCCATTGGTTAGCGCGCAGCAATTGACCCAAGTTAAAAAGTATTTTGATATTGCGACAGCTGAAAAGTTGGATTGTTTAACGGGTGGCCAGATAGTTGAAGGAACAGGGTATTTTGCCCGTCCAACGATTTATACCAATGTGCCAACGACCAGTCAGTTATGGATGGAGGAAGTGTTTGGGCCCGTATTAGTCAGTACAACCTTTACAGATAAGGTAGAAGCGATTCGACTCGCGAACGACAGTAAGTATGCCTTGGCCGCGACCATCGTCAGTGCGGATGAAACGGCTGCGCTAGAAATGGCATTACAAATTCAAGCGGGTCATATTTGGATCAATGAGCAACAGATTGTATTGCCAGAGGCTGGATGGGGCGGGTTCAAACACAGCGGTATCGGCCGTGAGCTAGGCACAGATGGTTTGTCTGCTTATCAGAAAAGCAAACATGTATTATTAACTCATTAGCCGGATTTCCACGTTTCTCGCTAGCCGTTATAAAGAGCTGTCATAAAAAATTGCACCTACCTATCAACAGGGTTGTTGGTAGTTAGCGTTACGCTTGTCTACCAGTGCGTTTGTTATATTAACTTTACTGTTATGCTCATTCAGGATAAAATTGAGCAATCATTCAAGTTTTCTAGCCGTGATCATTTTTATATGATGTCACGGCTTTTTAAATGGGGCATATTATGTCACGCACCGCACTTTACAATCGTCAGGATGCCTTGGAGCGCGCGCTACAGCTTTTTTGGCAAAAAGGTTTTCATGCGACCTCATTAAAGGATATCGAGCAAGCGCTTGATATGCGTCCAGGCAGCATTTATGCCGCTTTTGGAAGTAAAGACGGCTTGTTTCAAGAGGCCCTAGAATACTATGCGCGTCTAGGATTGACTGAGCTTGAACGCGTATTAAGCCATCACTCAACGCCATTGCTAGGTCTAGCAGCTTATATCAGACAGCTTGGCGGAATCCTTGATAAAGCGTTACCGAGCCGAGCTTGTATGTTGGTTAAAAGCTTATTAGAGCTCGGTACTCGTGAACAAACGGCATTGGATAAGGTTGAGATGCTGCTGGCCGGTATGGAGACACGCTTTATAGAATGCTTTAGAGCTGCTCAAGAGATGGGCGAGCTAGATAATCAGCTAGATGCCGTGAGGCTCGGACGAAGACTACAAGCGGAAGTCATGGGTCTGCGTGCTTTTGCACAGCGTAATGTTGATAGCTCAGCGGTACATGAGCTCGCTGAGGATATGGCATTATCGATAGAGGCCATGCGAGTAGATGATTTTGCTCAGGTGTAGCCTGTTTATATGTAGTTAACTTAGCGATTTTTGAATGCAGTTTTTGAACTGAATCTTTTATCTTGAGGACTATTAACTTAAATTCAGTCAGTAATCCCTTGTCATAGCATACTACCGCTGCGCCGTTTCTAACTGCTTGAGAGTATGATAACCACCATGTATACGGGTAAAAATTGTAATAGCGCAAGCTGCGGCAAAAATACTGGCAAGCCATACAAAATGCTGTGGCCAAATGCAGAAGGCGATGAATAACACAATGGTTTCGGTGCCTTCAGTGAGACCATTGAGGTAATAAAAGCTTTTATACTTAAACTGAGGTTTGTCTAGTGCAAACTTTTCTGCAGCGATGGCAAAGGCCAAAAAGCTCGAACCTGTACCGATAAATGCCGCCAGTAGTAATGCACCTGCAATAGCGTTTTGGGCAGGATTGGCCAAGATAAATCCAAGCGGTACGGCGGCATAAAACAGAAAATCGAGGGTAATATCTAAGTAACCGCCTGCACTTGAGCTTTGCTGTGCATAGCGTGCCATCGCACCATCTAGCCCATCAAAAACACGATTGAGAATAATCGCGGCCAATGCGCCATACCATAGCTCAAATGCCAGTAGTGGCAGGGCCAGCATCCCAATCAAAAATCCCACTACCGTCAGCTGATCAGCGGTAATGCCGAGCTTATGCAATGTCGCTACTATGGGGGTTAGCAGCGGCTTGATAACGGGCGTGATAAACTTATCTAACATGCGAGCTGCCTTTTATATTTTGCTTATTTTGATACTTTGGTTGGGTATTTAGCGTTAATATTCGGCTCTGATATTTGAAACTATCGTCCTACCTGAACAACCTTACCGTTTGCTGCTTCGGCATCGCTTTGATCGTGCGTGACCATGATAGCAGGCAACTTATGAGTACGAATTTGCTCAAACACCAATTGCCGCGTATCCATTCTCAGCTGAGTATCGAGCTTGCTAAAGGGCTCATCAAGTAGTATCGCTTTGGGCTCACTCAGTAGCGTTCGTAGTAGAGCGACACGCGCTTGTTGACCGCCTGATAGGTTATCAGGGTGACGATCTCCCATCCCTTCTAATCCCACTTGAGCCAACGCCTGCGCTATTTTTTCAACTCGCTGCTTTTTATTTCCTTTTGGCATGGCAAAAGCAATGTTGCCCGCGACTGATAGGTGCGAAAACAGCAGTGCATCTTGATACAGCACACCAATACGGCGCAAATGTGCTGGCAGGTGAGTCACGTTTTCATCATTCAACCAGACAGTGCCAGACGCGGTAAAATCGCTAGCCAAAGTGCCTGTTAGCCAGTTTAGTAAGCTGGACTTACCACTACCAGAAGGCCCCATCACAGTTAGGATATCGCCACCAGCGATGTCTTCATTGATACTCAATAACTGCTCGTTTTGACGAAACAGTTGTAAGTCTTTTATCTGTAAAGATGATGGCATCAGGAACCCTTTGGTTGCGTTTTTTAAGACTGATTATTTTAATGTTTGATAACGTTTGCTTTCGTTTATGATGAGCGTGCTATCGAGTGCCACTTCTAAAAAAGTATTTGGGTAGCATCCAAGCCAATATAAAACCGATGAGCGGTAGCGCCATTTGCATAATGGCATAGACAGCACTGGTGCGCCTACTGGCGCCATTCGCCAGTGTCACTGCTTCCGTCGTGATAGTGGCAATACGTCCGCCACCCGCCAATAGAGTTGGCAAGTACTGACCAAAGCTGATCGCTAGACCGAGTGCTATAGCAATCAAAATAGGGGCAAATAACTGCGGCAGTTTTATCTGAAAAAACACTTTAATGGGTGCAGCGCCAAGGCTGGCGGCCACATGAGCAAAACGTGAGTCTAAGCGTCGATAGCTACTTGCCAGCGATAAAAACACGTACGGCAGCACGAATAAAAGATGCGCAAATGCCACGTTAAAAAATGCTGATTGATGATTGGCCAACTGCTGTAACCAGACTAAGCCAAATAGAAACGCAATACTTGGCACCAAGAGCGGTAAGTAAATAATAAAGCTGGTGAAGTGTGACAGCGGCTTAGCACTCAGTTGCTCAGCTTCCAAGCATAACAAAGTCAGAAAAACAGCAAAGGCGGTACTGACGGCACCAATGGTAAGTGTATTGACCAGTGGTGTGCTCATTTGGGTAAAGGCACTTTGAAAATGTAATAGCACGAACTGCTCTGGTAGCATCGCCGGAAATCGCCAAAATCCTGCAAATGCCCATAGTACGAGCCCAGCGAGCGACAATATCATAAAACCAATCACGCCGACGGTAAGAATAGCGGTGATTTTTTGCCAGATAGCGTCTGCATAATGACGCTTGCCATTGATTGACGAAACACTAAACATGGCTTTGATAGCTTTTTCGCCGCCCAGCCAAAAGCCGACTAAACCTGCTGTCAGTACAAGTTGTAATAATGCCCCTGCTGATGCTTTGATACGCAATGTAAGATCGACATCGTTGAACCATTGTATGATAGAGACAGCAAGCGTTGGCGGTGTGTTAGGACCTAATATCAACGGCATCTCGACACTCGCACTGGCATAGGCAAGCACTGCCAAAATCGGCAAACGTAGAAAAGGATATAACAGAGGCAAGACCGCCTTAAAAAAAGCAGTAATCGGGTAGTAACCAAGGTTGAGCGCAACGGTATATTGCTGACGCAATTTTTTACCAAGCTCAGGTTGAGCCAGCGCGCCTAAGGCCATTAATAACAGAAAAGGTAGCTCTTTTAAAGTTAACCCCAAGATGATGCTAATGCCGTATGGATCATGCGGAAACATACCATCGGGTGCCATCTCCCAACCAGTTAGCCAAGGAGAGGTGAGCCTTGAAAACATACCTGACGGCGCAATCAAAAACCCAACGGCAATGGCGGCAGCTGCATGAGGAATGACCAAGATAGGGCTTAATAAATGCTCAATACGCTGCAACCAAACACTGTTAAAAAACGCGGCCAATATCATCAGCGCAATGACAAAGGCAAGTAGGGTGCTGATGAGTCCCGTAGCGAGACTTAATGCAGCCATTTGCGTGATGCCAGGCGTTTGCCACAGGTCTATAAACCCTTGCAGATTCAGAGTCGTTTTCTCTAGAGCAGGCACCCAGCTCAGAGCAGGTAATAGTACACAGATGAGGCCACAGAGTACCGGCAGTATTAATATGAGAATTAAGAGTTTAGGACTAAAAGACACGATGCGCGTAAACAGGTCTTTTTTCTCGAGCGTAATAGGTCTAGGGCTATCACCTTTTTTTGTTATTTTATCGAAACCGTGGCTCATGGACTCACCCCATAACGTGCTTGCCAGCCTTGCTGGATGGCCTCTACCCAGCTTGGATGCGGCTCGCTTACCGTGCTTTTAACACTGTCAAAGGGCAGGGCGCTTGGATGGGGTTGTTTGGTTTTGAATAATGCTTGTTGTGCAGGGCTAAGCGTAGATTGGACCAGTACAGTTTTATCGCCCCACACCGAAGGGGTTTGTTTTTTTGCTTGTGCGTCCGGACTCATCAAAAAGTTGGCTACCAATTGCGCGGCCTGAGGATGGCTAGCGTTATAAGGAATGGCGACAAAATGAGTATTGCTTAAGCTGCCATCACTCATGGCATAGCTGCGAATGCTTTTTGGTAAGTCATAACGCTGTACGGCCGCAGGAACCTCTGGTGCCGAAAAGGTAAAGGCGAGACTCAGCTCCGTATCATCGACCAGACGGCGCATCTGCGCACCTGTCTGTACAAACTGCTCGCCACTGCGCCATAAGGTTGGATGAAAGTCATCCAAAAACGCCCACAGCGGATCTAATACGAGCGCGGTATTTCCTTCAGTAGCCGGTAGACCTAATTGAGCGCTAGTATTCTTACCTGTACTGGCATCTTGTTGCTCATGTAGCATGACTAAGGCGTATTTTAAGAAACTCATACCCAAAAAATCCGGCGGTTTTGGATAGCTAAAGCGGCCAGGGTTTTTTGCTGTCCAAGCGGTCAACTCATTTAGAGTCGTTGGGGGTTTACTGGTTGATAAGCTGTCGTAATAAAACGTCAGAGAGGCTTGTCCCCAGGGTGCTTCCATACCATCGGTTGGCACACCAAAATCGAAATTTACGGTTGGATTATTGTCCGGATCAGTCAACGCAAAATTGGGTAGCTTATTTGCCCATTGTTTGAGTAACAATGAGTTCTCACTCATGGTGGCAAAGTTTGCGCCATTGATCCAGATGAGATCCACACTGCCTTGATTGTCATTATGAGCGGATTTTTCTGCGAGTACACGACTGACTGCTTCACTGGTGTCGCTCAATTTAACATGCACTAAGTTGATGTTGTATTTATCATCGACTTGATCGCCAACCCACTGTAGATAAGCATTAATCTGTGGATCACCGCCCCATGCATAGAAATAAACGTCTTGATTACTACCTTGGGCTTCTATCTGCTGCCAAGGTGACAAGTATTGGTTAATATTGGCATTAGTTGGCGATGCTGTGCTTGCTGATATACCAATACAAATGCTCATCACCATAGCGTAGGTGCTGTAGCGCGTAAGACGTTTGAGCATCGGTAAAGCGGTAATAACGTGCATTCAAGTTTCCGTTATGATTTAAATGTTAGTAAAGCCGGTAAAGATCTCATAGCCTGTCATATCAAACCAAACAGATACTACGAAATCTAAACCAGCTTTGTTCGGCTTTTTTTAGAGCTTTCCTACCAGTCGCATCATTTAACGATGCTTACCAGCAAACTGCCATTAACTAACCGCGACGCCAAGTATGGTATTTCTCCAGCCAGTTTAAGACGGTCTCAGGAGCGTGAGCACGTTTCCACTCACCAGCAGCGTATTTGTTGCCTTCAGCCCAAGTAGGGTAGCTATGAATGGTGCCCAATATTTTGTTGAGACCCAGACCATGTTTCATTGCTAATACAAACTCAGCGATTAGGTCGCCTGCATGCTCAGACACCACCGTCACACCCAATATTTTGTCTTTACCTTTTGGCGTAATGACTTTGATAAAGCCTTTAGCGGCGCCATCTGTGATAGCTCGATCTAGCTCTTCAAATTCAAAACGAGTAATCTCGTAATCGATACCTTTATCAATGGCTTCTTGCTCATTGATACCGACACGAGCGACTTCTGGGTCAATAAACGTAACCCAAGGAATGACACGATAATCTACTTTAAACTTCTTCAAATTGCCAAATAAACCATTCACTGCGGCGTACCAACCCTGATGGGCGGCGACATGGGTAAACTGGTAAGGACCGACGATATCGCCTGCGGCAAAAATATTGGGATATAACGTCTCTAAGTATTCGTTGGTTACGATCGTACGATTGGTTTCGATACCTAGCGCC
This sequence comes from Psychrobacter sp. SWN149, assembly GCF_015864565.1. NCBI lineage: Bacteria > Pseudomonadati > Pseudomonadota > Gammaproteobacteria > Moraxellales > Moraxellaceae > Psychrobacter > Psychrobacter sp. SWN149. Next base: position 8,709 of record NZ_JADYWX010000010.1, on the reverse strand, counting down.
TCTAAACCATAACCTTCAAGGCGTGCGCTACGACCAACGGCACAAAGTAGCTCATCATACTCGATATCGATTTCTGTTTCATTGTGTTTGACGATAATGTATTTTTTGTCATCACGCATCTCGCAGCGCATCGCTTGATGTGAGGTCAAAATATTGACACCGCTATCAGTGAGCGACTGATGAGCAAAGGTAGACACTTCAAGGTCTTCTTTACCCATAATGCGATCGCTCATCTCAATTTGCGTCACGTTAGAGCCTAAGCGAGCAAAGCTTTGCGCAAGCTCGCTACCGATTGGCCCACCGCCCAGTACGACAAGCTTTTTCGGGGCTTCTTCTAGCTCGGCAAACCTAGTCCATAACGTGTCACTGGTTACGTAGCCTGTTTCTTCTATACCTGGCAGAGGCGGTACAAATGGGCGAGCGCCCGTGGCAATAACGATGGTACGCGCTGTTAGGGTTTGCATGCCGCCGTCGTTCAGTTTGATTTCTACTGTCCACGGGTCAACTAATTTGGCATAGCCTTTGACCACATTGACGCCCAGATTGGTATAACGCTCGACGCTATCGTGCGGTGCGATATCAGCCACTACTTGCTGTACGCGTGCCATCACTTTTTTGAACGAAAACTGCGGTACGGTATTCTCTAACCCGTAGTTTTCACCATGGCGAATCTGATCAGCGATTTTTGCGCTCTTAATGATGGCTTTACTAGGTACACAGCCATAATTTAGACAATCACCGCCCATTTCACCTGCCTCAATCAGTGTGACTTTTGCTTTGACTGCTGCGGCAATGTAGCTTGTGACCAATCCGCCAGCGCCTGCACCAATCACAATCATATTGCGATCGAACTTCTTAGGTTTAGTATGGCCTTTATAAACACGGCGTTTTTTAAACATGTTCAACACTCCTTTTGCTATTAATGGGAAGAAACCTAATAACGCAAACGAGACAATTAAGTTGAAAGATAAAATACCCGATAAGCTGTCTATCTGTGCCAGCTGTGTCCCTGCATTGACAAAGACAAATGTCCCAGCCAACATACCGATTTGACTGACCCAGTAGTAAGTCCATGACTTGATAGCCGTCACACCCATGAGTAAGTTAATCAAAAAGAACGGAAATATGGGTACTAAGCGCAAGGTGAATAAGTAAAAGCCACCCTCTTTTTCAACACCTGCATCAATAGCTGCCAATCGCTCAGGAAAGCGCTGCTTGATGGTGTCACGCAGCAGGTAACGTGAGGTCAAAAACGCCAGTGTCGCGCCAATGCTCGATGCAAATGACGCAACGAGCAAACCTTGTACCAAGCCAAATAATGCACCAGCGGCTAGCGTCAAAATCGCAGCACCTGGTAAGGAAAGGGCAGTGACCACGACATACAGCAAAAAGAACCCACCGATGATCAGCAGCGGCGACTGCGCTTTATAGTCATTAAACTGTGCCATCGACCCTTTTAAGCCGTCAAGCGTCAATAATTGATTTAGGTCAAAGTAAAAAAAACTTGCCGCTAATATCAATATTAATAGTATTAAAAATATTCTTTTAATCATGAAAAATCCGGCCAAATAAGGGAACGAAGGCTAAAATCGTAGTTATTGCTCAAACAGTAGAACACTCATCCCTGAGTAACCCTGTTTAAGTAATGGTGGCGATCAAATCGAATCGTCTGAATCGCCTAACCACGATAAAAAGTTTAAGTCGGTAGTCTTAATAGTATATATATTGTGTCTTGTTGTCTTATATTTATACTACTGGATCAATAAGCACTGCTATCGACGTTTATACTGGGAGATTGTTTTTACCCAAGGTCAAGGTGTCATAATCTCTCATTAAGAAAAGCGCTATACAAGCTGCCAACATCGGCCAAGCGGCAAAAAAAAGTAAGTTGTCAAAAGGCGTGAGGTAGAGACCAAAGGATGCAAAAGTAGAGGCCGCGTGTAGCAATAGAATGATGCCGTATGTCCATTTCTTGAATAAACCAATTACGAACGAGAAGATAAGAATGATTTGTAAGCTACCAATGGCGTAAACAATACTGGTGCCTAAGCCTTCTAGTGCATAAAATTTAGCAAACACATTTGCGGTGTGCTCAGGGTTGATAAATTTGTCGAGCGTCCAAAAAAAGAACACAATGAAGATACCAAGGCGAAGCAATAATAGGGAAAGTGGTAGGTGTTTTGGCATAAATAATCTCTTGTTGAGAAAAACTGAAAATGAATTGAAACAAGCTAAGCAAATAAAACGGGCACTATGGCACTGGACTAATAGATAATAAACACAGGTAAAAATACGAACAATATTGAGTGATTACTCAAAAATAAACAAAGTATTACCACCAGAAGTGCTAAAAACGCATTGTAGTGGTTATTGAATGGCTGTTCAAGTTGATATATTCAAATTAGGGCAATTAGAGGATTGAGTTACCTTTTTCGACCAAACCAGCAATACTGGCTTAAAAGAGGCTGACTTTAGGTACGTTTGATGGGATATGCTGATACAAAATATGATCGTAGATAACGAGACCAATGATAAAAAACCCCACATAGAGTAGGCACTCTATGTGGGGTTTTGATTAGATAGTGGGTAATATGCTGATGATTATGACTGCTAAAACCACAAGAAGCAGGCAGTTACCACATCAAGTCATCTGGAATCACATAAGCGGCATAAGGATCGTCTTCTGCCAATGCTTCCTCAGCAGTGTCATTGGACACCACCATAAAGCCTGTCATTTTTGAATCGATACGATCTGCCAATGGACGAGGGAGCAGGGCATAGCTGTCCTCTAACCGCGCAATCACCACATGACCTGCCACGATTTGATCATATAGCTTTTGGGTAATGGCAATCTTTTTAACTTTAGACTCATCGACGAACTGATAGCTGACCTCGCCTTGTGTATCCGTAATTTGATGCTGCTTAATCATTTGGATAATATTGGCTTTTAGGGCTTTTTCTTCTAGTGCCTGCTGTTTTTCTTGATTGAGCTTTTGATCTTTCTCCAGTTTTTTTGCTTGTGCCTCTGCCAGTGCTTTTTTCGTCTCTAAGCTTTCTGAATCGCCCGTACGTTTGGCATGTTGAGTTTGCTTGCTGATTTTATTGGCTTTTTTGCTATCAACCAATCCAGCCTTTAATAATTGAGCTTGTAGGGCGTTTTTTGCCATAATCCAATCACCTAAATAACGATAGTTAAATCACAAATGCTAAAAAACATATTGTAGCAAACTTTACCAGCGCTTGTGGTTAGACAATGACCAGAGTTTATAGGCGGATCAATATAATACTCTTGCAAACCATAAGTAATGATAGGACTAGCACATTTCTGATGATGGCAAAAGCGTATACATCACTGGATGAAGCCGCCCAAATTGGTTATCATCGAATGAAGAAATATATTTTCTATAGATGTCTCCCCAATAAAAGGCGTAGCTTGGTTAAGTATGACCAGCTGTATAGGATTAAATAACTCAATCTAAGGACAGATTATGACAACATCACAGCACATTTTGGCCTGTATTGATGGCTCGGCAGTGACTGAATCCGTTTGTGACTATGCCGCTTGGTATGCCAGTAAGCTCAATTTGCCTGTTGGGATATTACACGTCAGCGACATACCGGCATCGAGCAGACGAGACTTATCAGGAGCGATAGGGGTAAACAGTCGCCAGTTTTTATTAGAGGAGCTGTCCCAATTAGATGAGCAACGCGCAAAAGTGGTCAACAGCTATAGCAATGCATTGGTACAAGATGCCAAAAGCCATGTTCAGAGCAGCTTTGCAGAGGTGGGTGTCCGTGTCTATCAACGTCACGGCAAATTGCTGCCCAGTATCGAGCATTTTAAAGAAGAAAATCGTGCCATTGTGATGGGACGCCGCGGAGAGGATCATAAGAACAGTCGGATCAATATAGGTAGTCAAATCGAAACTGTTGCCCGCGGCTCAGATATCCCTATATTGATTTGTTCAGAGAAATTTGAAGAGCCAAGCTCTTATATGATTGCCTTTGATGGTAGCAAAACCTCTATTAAGGCTGCATGGATGGTAGGCAAAAGCCCATTGTTAAAAGGCTTGAAAGGTTATATTGTCATGGTAGGTAACCATAATGATGCCGCCAAGCAAAGCATGAGTGCGGCAGCGGCGCAATTAGAAGATGCAGGATTCATTGTCGAAGCGCATCATATATCTGCTGCTGATGCCGTTGATGGACTGTTAACATTTCAACTGGAGTATGATATCGATATTATGATAGTAGGGGCGTATGGTCATTCTAAATGGCAGCAATTGTTTCTGGGTAGCACCACCACAGAAATCATCGCGAGTACCTTGTCTCCTGTAATCTTAGTACGATAAAAACTGAATGAACACCATTTCTAGGGCGTGTTCTGATTTTTTAATTAAGAACGCGCTCTAATATCTTTGGAATACTTTATGCGTCTCAATGCAGATTTTTCACAACGCGCGTCTCTAGCACCTGAATTCCATCAGTGGGTAAAATCCCCTCAAAATGGTGTCGAGCGCATCATGCTTGATCGAATAGGAGAAGAGAAAGCCCGCGCTACCAGTCTGGTACGATATGCGCCAAACTCTTACTTCCCGCATCATTTACATCCGGGTGGTGAAGAGATTTTGGTGTTGTCAGGGACTTTTTCTGCAGATGATAAGCATTACCCAGCAGGCTGGTACTTGCGTAATCCACCGACTTCAGGTCACACGCCTTATAGTGATGAGGGTGCGGTTATTTTCGTGAAGCTGCGTCAAATGTCGCCGGATGAATATGACTATGTGGCGATTGATACCCAAGATAGCGCTCATTGGCAGCAACATGGTACCCGTGAGGTTTGCCCTTTGTTTTTAGATGATAATGAGCAAGTGAGCTTACAACGTATCAATGCAGACGAGCAGCTATTCAATGAACCTGTCAGTGGCGGGGCGGAGCTTTTGGTGCTGGCAGGTACACTCATAGATGGTGGGCAAGTGTATTCGCGTGGTGGGTGGATACGTCTGCCTACCGATGAGCATCCGCAGATCAAAGCAGGCCTAGAAGGCGCTACGCTGTATCTCAAGACAGGGCATCTCGATCAAGTGATCGGGCTATAGTTAATCCTCCATAAATTAGATACGGTGTCTGTCTCGCTTAGTCTACTATTTGTCCTACTTTCACTAGACTTCCTTATATTCCAATTATATTGAACCGACCACATAGCGGATAGGTTCAATATGTTTTATGCATTCGCTATTTTTAGTTCATTCAGACAATCAATTCAGATTGCCTCCTTTATTAATGTGCTACTCGTACAGATTTTTCTTATGTACTTTGCTGCTATAGAGATAATCTGCAAATACTTGTGTCAGCAGCACAGACTCGACTTTGAAGTAAGTCAGTTATATCAATTACTTTTCAGTCGTTGGCTATTTTTTGTAGGCTCAGCCTATGGTTGAGAAAAAATCTATTTTCACTTCCTCTTTTGAAGTATCTCCGCTTAATTAAAAACTCAATCACCCATCTCTTAAACTGCCTCGATATCTATTGATACTCAGTGATGAAGAAGTGTGGTCACATTATTTGTATGCATAGCACCGTTTTTTCATTCAAACAGTAAGTGTAATTTTGTCGATTGATAATCGCTTACCTAGAATGATTAATTTAAGTACATGTCACTAAATAGGTATCAAAAATCAGCTTTTCGAGCCAAAAATAATGCAGAAAATCATCTAATTTTTCCAATTTTTTCTAATAAAATGTAGGTAAAGAGATTTTTTGTTAATTTTTTATAATATATTCAATTTTTGATATATTTTAAATTTAATAAAAATTAAACGCAGTTAAGTATTATTAAATAGTGAGGCTCTGTAGCTGTTTATTTGAAATGCCTAATTTATTGGGATGAGTAGATAGCATCTATCTTATAACAAATAACTTTACCAACTATTACAAGAGATTAAGCGGTTACTTCTAAGGGAATGTGGCATATTTCATGGCTTGATTACTAGCTGAAAAATTCAAATATAATGCCCAATATCCAATAAATTTAATATGTAAATTATATTTATTATCATGAATATAATTTACATATATATAAAACTAATTATATTGAACGATAAACAAATATAGCTATTATGAAGATAGGGTAATGAAAATGATAAGCGAATTGTTATCTTTGTAATGTATGTCTGTTTATTTTTGATTTAGATTTCTAGTAAACCAGAGCATGCATTTGTAACTTTATATCATGTGTACAGGGAGTACCGTACTATGAACAGCAGGGCTGTACTATTATCGGCTAAAATAGCCAATTTAGTAGGTTGTGAAGCGACGCAGGCAAATATGGATTTGCTTAATTCCAGTATGATCGACTCATTCAAAACAATGCCGAAAAAGATAAGTAGCCATGCTGCTTTTTGTTCCAAAAACCATCAATTTCTTTCTCTCATAAAAACATGCTCAATAGCATGTTTGCCTAAAATAAATCTCGTTTTTATTCAAAAAATATTAATTAGTAGAAATCTGTTCTTACCTCATTCAATTTGTCAAATCAGCTGTCGTCTATCGAACGGCTTCAATGACACTCATGCAAGATTAATTAACTAATCAAGGAAGATATTATGAAAAATATAATGGTTAAAGTTAATAGTCAAGTTGAGACAGTTGCTGAGTATCAAATTGCTACGCAAAGTGGTGCTGCTAAAGTTATTCAAGCTGTCGATAAAACCAATTATGAGCTTTTTGATCTGGACGCTGGGCAAGCACCAAAAAATATTGTCACTAAACGTATGGGTAAAGATCTTCATATTTCATTTGAAAATGAAAGTATCGACTCTGACCTGATTATTGAAGGGTTTTATGACGGTATTGATAGTGCATTGATAGGTATCACGGAAGATGGTAGCTACTCCTATTATGTGCCAAACACTGGCGAAGCAGTAGATGCGGTGACTGAGTTGCAACCCGGTGATATTGAAGGGCAGACACTTGGTGGAGATTCACAAGCATCTCCTTGGTGGATAGGCGCTGCAGATGGCTCTAATGCTATGCCTTGGCTATTAGGTTTAGCGGGTATAGGTATTGCAGGTGCTGCACTCTCTGGCGGTGGTAGTAACAACAATAACGATAACGATAACGATAATACCGCTCCCGATGCACCAACTGTCGATCCTATCACAGGAGATAACATCATCAATGGCAGCGAAGCAACAAATGGTTTTGATGTCACGGGTACAGGTGTTACTGGTGATACGATTACTTTAATAGATGGTAATGGCAACGTTATTGGGACTGCTACCGTCGGTGCAGATGGTACGTGGAGTATTCCGGTTGATCAAGATGATGTGGACGTGATGGGTGAAGGGGCAGAGCAGTTAACCATAACTGCAACAGATCCTGCTAGTAATGTCAGCGACCCTACGACTATAGATATCAGTGTAGATACGATGGTGCCTGCCACACCGACTCTCGAAATTAATGAAAATGGAACGGAGATTACAGGGACTGGAGAGCCTGGTGCTACGATCGAAGTAGACACTGACGGTGATGGTGAACCCGATTATACCGCTGTAATCGATGGTGATGGTAATTATAGTATCGATACGAGCAGTAACCCATTGATAGATGGTGAAACGATTACGGCTATTGTCGTTGATACTGCGGGTAATGAAAGCAATCCAATTAGCATGATGGCACCGGACATAGATGACGCCGACGCTGATGCCGACGCTGATGCCGACGCTGATGCCGACGCTGATGCTGATGCCGATGCAGACGCCGATGCCGATGCCGATGCCGATGCAGACGCCGATGCCGATGCCGATGCCGATGCCGACGCCGATGCTGATGCTGATGCTGATGCTGATGCTGATGCTGATGCAGACGCCGATGCTGATGCTGATGCTGATGCAGACGCCGATGCAGACGCCGATGCAGATGCAGATGCCGACGCTGATGCCGACGCTGATGCCGACGCCGATGCTGATGCTGATGCTGATGCTGATGCTGATGCCGACGCCGACGCTGATGCCGACGCTGATGCTGATGCTGATGCTGACGCTGATGCAGACGCTGATGCCGACGCTGATGCAGACGCTGATGCAGACGCTGATGCAGACGCTGATGCAGACGCTGATGCTGATGCTGATGCTGATGCTGATGCTGATGCCGACGCCGACGCCGACGCTGATGCCGACGCTGATGCTGATGCTGATGCCGACGCCGACGCCGACGCTGATGCCGACGCTGATGCCGATGCCGATGCCGACGCTGATGCTGATGCCGACGCTGATGCCGACGCTGATGCTGATGCTGATGCCGACGCTGATGCCGACGCTGATGCCGACGCTGATGCTGATGCTGATGCTGATGCTGATGCCGACGCTGATGCTGATGCTGATGCCGACGCTGATGCTGATGCCGACGCTGATGCTGATGCCGACGCTGATGCTGATGCTGATGCCGATGCTGATGCTGATGCCGATGCAGACGCTGATGCCGACGCTGATGCTGATGCAGATGCCGATGCAGATGCCGACGCTGATGCCGACGCTGATGCCGACGCTGATGCCGATGCCGATGCCGATGCTGATGCTGATGCTGATGCGCCCGTCATCAATGCAGTCACAGGTGATGACATTGTGAATGCGGTTGAAGCAGGTGCTGGGTTTAATGTGACCGGCACTGGTACCGCAGGTGACACCATCACCTTAACCAATGAAGCAG